>CABUHS010000072.1 GCA_902491535.1 uncultured Eubacteriales bacterium | reverse complement strand
CGACAAGAAGTTGTGAGCTATTTTCCAGTCCTTCGGCTTTGGCAATCTTCTCTACGACCATCTCTGTATCAAGCTCAGACACATTATTGCCGTTAATGGGAAACTCACGCTCTGCAGCAGGATTTGTCAAAAGACTGATTGAAAGAATAACACAGGCAGCCACGGCCAGCAGCACTACCCACACCGCAGGCTTTTTCCATTTGGACAGGTTATTGATGCGTCCCTTGGTATCGCCCTCGCCAAAGGCTAGAGGAGTACCGGCGATGATACGCCGACCGGTGGCCAGAGTCAGAAGCGAAGCGGAATAGTCTGCCCGAACATCGCCGCCGATCTTACGGATCACAGCCTCGTCGCATCTCATCTCCATGTCTTTGCTTGCCAGAATAAACGCTACCCAGACAAGCGGATTGAACCAGTGAATTGCCAAAGCCAAGAACGCAAGTGCTTTCATAACATGGTCGAGTCGCTTGATGTGGTGCTGCTCGTGGAGAATGATATACTCCTGTTCCTTATCTCCGAGATTGCAGGGCAGATAGATTTTCGGACGGAACAGGCCGACCACAAAGGGAGACTTGATATCATCTGCGACGAAGATATTATCTCGAAGTGGAACTACAACAGACAGCTTGCGCCGCAATTTGACATAGGAAACGATACTATAAATAGTCATGCCTAATACGCCAGCCATCCAAGCATAGGTTGCAAATGACATTGGGGCTTCCAGTGGGTCAGCGACCAATTGCTCCTGTCCTTGCGGCAGCACCTCGTTAATTGCATCGCTGATGCCGGGGACAGGCAGAGTCACAGTGGGGTACTCGGTATGGACGATGTTATTAGGTACATATTCGATAACGCTGGTTATCGTGCCTAACTCCTCTGTTGGCGCATCAAAAAGATTGTATAGAGAGAAACTGGACTCTATGGACACCGGACACAAAAGTCGGAACAGAACAACTCCCCACAGCGCATAGGAAATGACCTTGGGTGCTTTTTTCAAAAGCAAACGAAGCAATATGACAAAAGCAATCGCTGCGCTTGCTGTTAAGCTCATATTGAATAGCTTGGGCATAAATGTGTAGAAAAACATAGCGTTACCCCCTCATTCGATCAATGACCTTCTGTAGTTCATCAATCTCCTGTTCGGAGAGTTTCTTTCTCGTTCCAAACGCAGCAAGGAAGGCAGGCAGTGAGCCGCCGAAGGTTTCCTCTACATACTGCTCACTGTGCCGAGCATAGTATTCCTCTCTCGAGATCAACGAAGTGACTGTGCCATCTTCATTCTTAAACAAGCCTCGCTCACACAGACGGCGCAAAACCGTGTGAGAAGTGCTTTTCTTCCAATTAAATTCTTCTGCGCCGATCTTAGCCATTTGACCGGATGTTATCGGTTCCCGTTCCCAGATAATATCGGCAAAACGAGCCTCAGCAGTTCCCATTTTCAAATCAGACATATACTTACACCTCCCGTGTTACAATCTGTAGTATGCATTTGTATTTTACAGCTTGTAACACGGAAAGTCAATAGAGTTCACGGAAAAGTTACAAAAATTGCCCGCAGGATTTTTCCCGCGGGCAATGAAAATGTTCAGCTATCCAAAGACTTATACTCAGTCACGGTTTTCAAATACGTTTCTGGATCGCCGTTCAAGATAAGGTCTGCATACTCTAAAGGAGCGTTGTAGATCAGATAGTCAAGCTCTGAACACTCGTACATATTACGTGCAACCTCATTCTCCACGGCAATCGTATCAATTGCAATCATGCTGCCATCGGTAAATTTTAGTTCCACACAGCAGTTATCCATATTGTAGGCACAAGATATTAAGGTTTTCATGGTATGTCCTCCATAATTCGTAATATAAAGCGAAAATCCCGTCTGACTTCCTGTTAGAAATCAGACGGGATTTGTCCGTATGCACCCCGGAAACCGTCAGCTAACAGTTGATAAGTAAATTAGTTCCTTATCACTGTTAAGCCAA
>CABUHS010000071.1 GCA_902491535.1 uncultured Eubacteriales bacterium | reverse complement strand
TCTTAACTCCGACGGTAAGGTTAACAGCAAGGATGCTATTGCCGTTATGAAGAAGATAGCGGAGTAACTCTTCGGCAAGGTAAAAACAGCTTAGATAGAGTATAGAATCTGCTCAATCCCGGCAGATTCTATACTCTTACTTATATTTTATTTTTTATTACAGGAAATGTATTTCCTGTAAAATTTAGACATTTTTGTATATAATATCCTCAAATATCCTATTTAACAAAAAAATGAAAGAGGTATATTATATGAAAAAATGGGAAAAATCTGGTGACTTCGGAAAACTTGTTAAAAAATTTAGAATTATTAACAGCCGAACGCAGGAAGAAGTTGCGGAATCATTAGAGTGCAGCGATCGCCAAATACGAAATATTGAGGCAGGAAAAGATACCGCGCTAAGCACCGCTATGCTTTTGTGTGAAGAATACGGAATAGAGTTATCAGAACTTGAAAAATTACTTTCACCTGATGACCTTTATACTGTGAGTAAGGAGATAAACACTTTAGACGGAAACAATTATATCGGTTACGGCATAGAAGGAAACGGCATATCATTCAATGATATAAGCGTAAATTTTTCGGATATGCAAAGATTTGTTACATTATGTAATTGTTTTAAAGTTGAGGCTATTCATATGCGAGATATTATTGATGATTTTCTCTGCGCAGGGTAAAAAATTAAATCCACGGCGTTGCCGGAAGTCAAAGAAGATAATTTTTTGAAGAATAAATATATTATAGAGATGTTCCATTACCGAAATCAGTAAAAACGTAGCATTGCCGGGGTTATAAATTAAGTGCATCACAATTTTGTTATAATGTGTGTTGCATTTTGTGTTGCATTTTATATGAAATACGCGTTTTTAAACGGATTTTATTTTCTTGGTTTTGAAATACCGAAACGCTTGAAACCGTTGGCGTACAAGGAAAAAAGCAAAGAAGCCTTGTGAAACAAGGCTTCTTTGAATGGTGGAGGCGAGGGGAGTCGAACCCCTGTCCGAAAATCTATCCTACAGGCTTTCTTCGGGTGAAGCCGGTTTTATTTTATATCCTGAAGATGTCTGAATCGGCAAAAGACAAAATCGGACAGCCTTTTTATGCGTGACTGTCAGAAAGGCTAACTTGCAGTTCACGTTCACCACTCAGTGACGCCCGGACCGAAGCCGTGGTACTCATCGGCAGGACGCGCCGCACTTAGGCAGCGATAGCTAAATTATCGTTAGCGTTTAATTTTAAATCGGTATATTTTAAAGAGATAAATACCATTCTCTACCCGCTTACCTGTTCTCAAAATCCCCGTCGAAACCTTTACGCCCCCATATTTAAAAAAATGCAATCTGTATCAATCGTATGATGCCTTTGAGCGGCTTTTCATATAACGTTCCATTTCGCGGTCAGCCTGCTCGGCGGCTGCGGTGTCACGTTTATCGTAAATCTTTTTACCTCTGCAAAGTGCAACGGTTACCTTTACGTTTGCACCGGAAAAGTGCAGATCTGTCGGTACAAGAGTATATCCCTGTTTTGCAGTCAGTCCGAACAGCTTCAGTATCTCGCGCTTGTGCAAAAGAAGCTTTCGTGTGCGGAGCGGATCGTGATTGAAAATATTGCCTTTTTCATAAGGACTTATATGCATTCCGTAGACGAACAGTTCGCCGTTTTTTATTGAACAGTATGAATCCTTAAGATTCACCTGATTGGCGCGTATACTTTTGACTTCCGTACCGGAAAGCGAGATGCCTGCTTCATAGGTGTCTTCAATAAAATAATCGTGATGAGCTTTTCTGTTTTGAACTATTATTTTTCCGCTACTTTTTTTCTCTGACATGAATACCGCACCTCTCTTTCTGCATATTGCGTCATTACTGTTTTAAGTATATCACACAGCGGTAAAAAAGTCAAGATAAAACACCTCGACATTACTCGTCAAAGAATGGCAGTTAAAGTAAGAACCCGACCCGCCGGGCGCAATCAAAGACTGCGGGCGGGTATTCCGGAATTTTGTTGTCTAACAATAAAAATATACACCTATGACGGATATCACAGATGTATGTTTTGAATTACGGGTTTTGAGGGGCAGAAGGAAGAAATTCTTCTGATATATGATCTTTTGCGAAGCTTACCATGTCGTAATGTGTAAATCTGTCAAAATTCTGTGATCCGTGTGTTTGACATAGGTTGTCTGTGTAGTCGGACAGATAGTAAATCCTGAAGCCGTCCCTTTTTGTGCTGTAATGGCATACAGTCGGAGTGCAAATCACGTTTTCGATGCTTATTTCCGGAGTTTCATTTTCCGAACTTATAATTATATCAAACGAAAGGATACCGCCGACTGCATTTTTTGCATAATACATGCCGGAAAGAAAGTTTCCGAGTGAGTAAGCAACTAAGGTTTTTCTTCCGCCTGCGCTTTCTACCCATTCGATCGGCTGGAGAACATGCGCTCCCGAACCTATTATTACATCAGCTCCGTTTGATGCAAGAAGTGAAGCGAGCATCCGCTGATTTTCAGAAACTTCAAAGCTGTTTTCGGTTCCCCAGTGCATTACTGCTATAACAAAATCGGCGTTTTGGCTTGCAAGTGCAGTCTGCTTTTCTATATCAGCTGTGTTTATATACGGAATGTATGCGCTGTCAGACGAACTGTGCTTTTTTGCTGTTTTATTTGTATAGTATACAAATGCTATCCGTATTCCGTCGTGATCAATTATCCGGATATTATTCAGGTCGTCGGCGTTTTCGTATGCTCCGAGTACAAATGTGCCCTTGTCTGAAAAATACTTTTCGGTGGCAGCAAGTCCGTCTGTTCCGCAGTCGAGCATATGATCGGTTGTGAGGTTTATAATGTCGAATCCGAGATCTACAACAGCATCTCCCATTTCTGCAGGAACGTTGTATGACGGATAATATGAGTAGCTACCGGTACCGGGCATCAGGCT
>CABUHS010000070.1 GCA_902491535.1 uncultured Eubacteriales bacterium | reverse complement strand
ACCGTTCCGACAGCGGAGAGCTTGTCCTGATAACCGACGAAAGCTTCATACATCTGATGCTTAATACCGTTGAGGTACGCGACATGCTGCTGAAAACGGCGGTCAAATACGATAGCGGGATCACATCAGTGTCGATTGAAAAACAGGACGCAGAAAATAAAACCGACGATCTTATAAACGAGATAGCGGACGAGGCACAGCCTCTTTGAATATATATCCGTCAAAGTCAGGATATCTCCGCCCGCCGGGCAGAGTTTCCGCTTAATCAATAACAGAAAAAATCTCCGTAAAGAAAGGATAGCAAAATGAAAGCAAACATACCGAAGGGACTCGGCGGTCCCCAGAATATGCAGGGAATGATCCGCCAGGCACAGAAAATGCAGGAGCAGATGACCGAACTTCAGGAGCAGCTCGACTCCCGCGAATATGAGGTAAAGGCAGGCGGCGGAGCCGTTACTGTCGTAATAACAGGTAAAAAAGAGATAAAGTCTCTCAGTATTGCTCCCGAGATCGTTGATCCGGACGATATTGAGACGCTCACAGACGTTCTTACCGCCGCGTTCAACGAGGCGATAAAGCGCGTTGACGAGACCAATCAGAAGGAAATGTCCGCGATCACAGGCGACCTCTCGATTCCGGGACTGTTCTGAGCGGAACACATGCCGGAGCTGCATTCAGCCTGAAAGCTGTGCGCAGAAACAAGGCGCGGCAGAGAGTCTTTGACCGAAACGGATCATGCCGCCGCGCTCCAATTATTACAAGAAGAAGGTATCTGTCAAATGAACGAAAGCAGTTACATATCGCCGTCGCTTCTGCGGCTTGCCGAGCAGTTCAGAACATTGCCCGGAATAGGCAGAAAGAGCGCCATGCGCCTTGCATTTTCGATGCTGAACCGCACCGATGAGGAGGCTGCGGCGTTCACCGAAGCGATCGAGGATGCAAGAAAAAACATCAAATACTGTTCTCAGTGCCTGAATATGTGCGAGACAGATATATGCCCGATATGCGCCGATTCCGAACGCGACCATTCCACGATATGCGTCGTTGAAGATGTGCGCGCGGTAATTTCGTTCGAAAAGGTACGCGAGTTCCGCGGAGTTTATCACGTGCTTCACGGCGCGCTCTCTCCGCTGAACGGAATCGGTCCGGACAAGCTTCATATTGACGAGCTTATAGACCGGGTAAAAGCAGGCGGAGTTAGGGAAGTAATAATAGCGACAAACTCGACTGTTGAGGGCGAAGCGACCGCAATGTTCCTGATGCGTCAGCTAAAGCCGTTTACGGAAGACGGTCTGCGTGTATCGCGTCTGGCATGCGGTATGCCTGTAGGCGGAGAACTTGAATTTGCCGATGAGGTGACTCTGTTCCGTGCGCTTGAGGGCAGGACGTCGCTGAGCTGACAAACAACTTTGAAAGTAGACTTAAAAAGAAAATAGGCGGAGCTTTTTAAAAGCTCCGCCTTATATATTGTTTCTTTCACAAAGAAACAGCAAGAAAAGTCTGAGAAATATCAGACTTTCAGGTTATTTATTTCAAACATTTCTTTCTTATAAAAGAAAGAAACGCTTGCCAAAGAAAGATTACAAGAGGAAGAGAAACCGTCTCCGTTTCTCTTCCTCTTGACTCTATCTCTTCGATCATACGCCGCGCGGCGGCTAACGGCAAACAGCGGGATAATTCTACTTGTCCCGTCGTCGGTCGGTCATCGTGACCTTCCGACGGGACATGGGTTCTATGTAAGCCGTCATAAAAGATATGGCTTTGCCGGTTGGCGCGATGTAAGCCGTTACAAATGAAAAGAACCGGAAATAAAAAAACTTTTTTTCAAAATCCCTTGACACATTTCGCGGGATATGGTAAAATATAGACAACTAAATACCGAGTCTTTCCGGCGAGACAAAAACAATGCCGGCAGAAATGTTGAACGGCAATTCAACATCTCCTGATATCTATGTGACGCAAACACATAAATACCTACCGGAATCCCGGCACCGACACTGTATCCAAGATTATATCATATTTTTGTGATATTTTCAAGAGGTATAACAGCGTTGCCGAAAAAAACTTACCGAATTTTACAAAGCACAGTTTTTTCGAACTGTGGCAGAGTCGGTTTTCAGTATTTTTTGAATTTCGAAGGCTTATTCCGTCTGATTTTTATAAAGAACCGGACAGATGTGTTTTTTGTGCGCACATCTGTCCGGTATTTTTTAATTAAAATTAAAGGATGTGAACCTTTAATGTCAGATCCGAGCGGAAGTACATATTGTAAGCTATGTACTGAAAAAATGACAACTGAATACTATTAAAAAGACTGTATTGCTTTTACCGCGGGATCGCCTTAATTAATTCGGAGCGATCTCCCGATAAAACAAAGCGCCGCAGCGGAGCATAAGGGACGGCATATCCCTTATGTCCGAACTCAGGGTTGACGCAAACAACACCTAAGTCACTTCTGCGACAAAGATATGATAACATATTTTCTCCGAAAAGTCAACGGGTATAATACCTCCTTTCATTTATTTTACTTGTGTCGGCTTTCGGATATTACTCAGAAGTGCGCTGTAAGCTTACAGTCTTTAATGCAAAGATAAAGTGTTGTGAACAAATGTGTACGGCATAAAGTTTTTTGAATTACGCTTGCTGACGCAAGCTACACCTCATCACCCCTTCGGGGAGCTTCCCCTCAAGGGGAAGCCTAACGGGTTTGGCAAGACTCCGTAAGCTTTCCCCTTTGAGGGGAAAGTGGGCGGCGTAGCCGCTCGAATGAGGTGTAGGACACGCAGTGTCCGTCAAAACAAAAGACTTTGGCACGCCGCGTTTTGCAAAAAGCGCGATAAGTTCACGATCCTGTGTTCCCCGCTCCCGTTCGTATTTATCCGGGGGTTTAGCTTCTGAGTCCGCACACCGGACTCAGCCGCGGCAGACTTTTGTCTGCCGCATTTTTTATAGCATCAATAAATAATTCAAAAAATGAGGTAATAAAAATGTTTTTGATCAGAAATCTTAACTTTGAGATCTGCGGCGTAAGCGTAGAAATTCCCGAAGAAATCGGCGCTGTTTTAGACACTAACTGGACATGCGAAAACTCGATCGTTTTCAATCATAGCGGCGGCGGGTACACATTCGCCTATGAGATAAGCCATAA
>CABUHS010000069.1 GCA_902491535.1 uncultured Eubacteriales bacterium | reverse complement strand
TTGATGTTATATATGAGGGGAATATGGAAATAACACAGATTAGATATTTTTTGGATGTTGCAGAAACTCAGCATATTACAGAAAGTGCTGAGCATCTGCATATAGCTCAGCCTGCACTATCCCAGTCTATCAGAAGACTGGAGCAGGATCTTGGAGTTCCGCTTTTTATGCATAAGGGAAGAAACATTGTGCTTACAGAGTATGGTGAATGCGCAAGAGATCAGCTTCTTCCCATCATAAAGCAGCTCGATGATTTACCGGATATGCTCCGCACAATGGCAAATATCAGCAATGAAACTATCCATATTAACGTTCTTGCTGCATCATCTATGGTTACTGATGCTGTTATTGCATATAAAAGCAGTCATGAAAATATTAATTTCAAGCTTTTACAGAATACACAGGGCGATATTTTCGATATAGAGGTGACAACAAAACTGTCTGACTCGAGATCATCGGAATCGGAACATGACAGTTTTGTATGTGAGGAGAGAATTTTTCTTGCCGTGCCGTCTGACGGAAAATTCGGCAATCGAAGCAGTATATCGCTAAGTGAGACGTCAGACGAAGGTTTTATAAGTCTTCTCGGATCGAAACAGTTCCGCTATATATGCGACAGACTGTGCCGCCATTGCGGAATAAAGCCGAGGATAATATTTGAAAGTGACAGTCCTGTCGCTGTCAAAAACATGATAGCAGCAAATCTCGGGATAGGATTCTGGCCTGAATTTACATGGGGACGGATCGACAGCGACCGGGTAAAACTGATCGCTATTGATAATGTGACCGGCGCTCGCGATATAGTTATAACAAAGAAGAACAATAAGCTCAATAATGAAAACGTAAACGATTTTTTTAGCTTTCTTGTGGATTTTTGTAAAATGCGGAGGGCAGAGGCTGAAAATATTTGAATAAAAAAGGCTTTCCTTAAATTCTTAAGGAAAGCTGCTTTTTGATTACCTTAAAACAACAAGGTTCCGGGGTATCCGCCCGCAATCTATGATTGCGTCGGTGGGTCGGGTTGTTATTGCGAAGCAACAAGGTTCCGGGGTACCCGCCCGCAATCTATGATTGCGTCGGTGGGTCGGGTTGTTATTGCGAAGCAACAAGGTTCCGGGGTACCCGCCCGCAATCTATGATTGCGTCGGTGGGTCGGGTTCTTATTTTATTTTTCTGCATTCCATATAAAAACGTTTGTCGAGGGCTTCTCCCATTGAGAAAGATTTTCTCGGAAGCACACCGTGTTCTTTTATGTACGGGAAGAGATCGCTCTTGGATATCCCTTCGAATATGAAACCTACGGTTCCGTCATTTTTTGCCAGATTGCGGATCGATTCAAGACCGTGAATATAGTCTATAGAGGTTCCGGGATTTGCACTGATATACTTTTCGAGGAATTTCTGTAATTCTCCGACCGGGAATGAGGGACACGGAACTATGATTTCTTTATTTGCCGATATTATTGACATTGTGGAATTGCACTCAGAAGGATTGTGTTGTTCAAAATATTTCTGAACCTTTTCGGCAAGATCTTTAGTGTCAGCTCCGAAAACAACGCGGTATATGGGTTCAAAATTGAGTGCGGAGTCGTGAATATTCACGATTTCTACAAGGGCGTACCTGTTTTTAGGGGTAGGATTGTTTCTATAGCATTCCTTAGCGGTTGCAAGAGAATGATTTCCGTCTCCAACGGCAAACATCAGAGGATTTTTTTCATTGCCTGTAAGCAATTTCAATGCGGAATTGATAGCATCCTGCGTTTGCTTCGGGATAAGCTTACCCTTGAGATGCCCTCCGCCTGTCATCATATCGAAATCATATATTGTATCTAAAGAACGCGATGTAAGCGGCTCTATAACGGTTTTATACGGATCATCTATAAGCAGCATAACATGCGGAAGTTCGAGCGGAGCATCTTTTCTTATTTTAACTCTCGGCGGGATTCTTTCCGGTACTGTTCCTTCGGTAGCTCTGATCAAAGCTTTTGATCCTGGAGTATAGTCGTATTTTTCAAGGTCAATAGCTCCGACGATACCGCGGCGGATCTTTCCGCAGGGAAGTGTACGCTCGATATATATCATGGAGTTTTTATACTCTGTAAAATAATCGTTTTCAAGATAATTCCGCATTTCTTTGTTGATTGCAGATATGTATTTATCGTTATTATCAGAGAGATATATTTCAGGCAGCGTTATATGATATGCCGACGGTTTTCCGTCGGTTATTGCTGATACTTCTTCCCAGTATTTCGGTTCGGATGTAAACTGATCACATGCTATAGTCGAAAAAATTTCATGACCGTATCCGGGAATCAGAATATCGGCAGGCAAAAAGGGAATCTCGTGTTGCATTTTATAAAATTCTCCTGTGATGTTATTGAAATGATATAAAATCAGATATTTAAGTATTATAACCTATTTTTAAAAATAGTTCAATATGTTTTGATTGATTTTTTGTAAGTTACGGAAAAATTTGAATTTTATTCATGAAAAACGCGTCAGGCAAGCTGACGCGTTAAAAATTATTTTACTTTATTTTTTGAGATAGTCTTTATGATGTATATTACTGCAGGTGTTGCAACAAGAACCAGTATTGTTTCGGGAACAAGGTATATTGCTTGATATATCAGAGAGTATATCCATTTGGAGTATTTGAACACATAATCGTTCCATGCTCCGTTTTTGGTTATTTCATACCAGATTATGCCTCCGCTGAGGAAATGCGAAAGGAAGCGTGCCGCACACGCGGTAAACGATCCGGCTATTATAAGCGGCAGTGACGTAGTTTTGTCTTTTTTACGAAAGAATCCGGAAATTCCGAGAAGTGTAAACGGAACGATATAATCTAAAAGAACACATGCGGCTATTCCGGCAGGAGTCGGAACATATGCTACTGTGGAAAGACCGAATACAAGCTGAAGAGCAGAATAAACAAATGCGGAAGCAAATCCCCATGACGGTCCGTATATGAATCCGATCATCAGTATCGGTACCATTGAAAACAGGGTGACTGCTCCTCCGAGAGGCGATTCCCAGAGCTTAACGAATGAAAGAGCGGTCGCCAGAGCGACGAGAAGTGCGCAGGTTACAAGCGTAAGTGTTTTTGATTTGGTTTTTGACATATAACAAATCTTCCTTAATATATATTAGAATTTGTAAAAACAGAAAACCGCACCGATATCGGCGCGGTAAATTCAAATTTGTTGCGGAAATAAAAACATATACGGTAAGTTCTTATTTTCGAATCTAAACTTCCTACGCCGGCATTATCCATATCAGGTTAAAAGGGAGTGAGTACAGACGGTACTTCATCTCAGCCGCGCTACAGCAGCCCCCCTGTTTAGGTTTTCGGTTATTATATTTTTTATTGATTTGATAGACGGAAATCTTCTTATAAGCCCGCGCAAGTGTTTAT
>CABUHS010000068.1 GCA_902491535.1 uncultured Eubacteriales bacterium | reverse complement strand
GACATAGCCTGATATATTTTCTTTACGCTCATAATGATCGGATTATCGTCTATAAAATCACCGCGTTTCTTTTCTGCCCAGTAAATGAGACTCTGAGGCGTATTTGTTCTTACCGGAATATATGTCCTGTCGTCATACTCTCCGTTAAATGAATTTTGAAGCATTTCACGTACGTCGTTTTCCGTTACCGTTCGCGGATCAAGAAGCTCAGGATTCTTTGTACTTCTGCGGGAATACCGTATATCCGGATCGCTTTTGTCAAACGTTCCTATGTTATCGTTTGCGGATTTAATATTTTCGCTGTCAAATACATTTGCGATAATATTTCCTTGCGAATCGCGCTGTATTACGCCGTCATAACCTTTATCACGAAGCATTTGCTGTATTTCATCATGCGAATATTCCGACGTATTGATTCCGAGCGTATCGCTGACAACACGGTCAAAAGACATACCGTCAAGTATAAGCGGATTTTGAAGATTGAGATATACAGGAATAACGCGGCTTCCGTACCGTTCATTTCCGCTGAGCTGAACCGATGTAAAATAATTTCCCTTGCCGAGCGCACGGAGTCCGAGTCCTCCTTTCTTCACGGCTTTTGTTTCATCAAACACAGTGAAATTGCCGTTCTCTTCTCTCGTTCCGTGATAGAATACCCTCGGAGTTCCGTCAGGATTAAGCAGCTCCGGATTTACAGCTTTAGGAGAAAAATCTTTATCGTATCTCTTGACAGCGGAAAATAGATCTGCTATACTGTCTATAGACTCCTGTGATGTCACTGTGTCGTAGGAAGCGGAAGCTTCCGGGGCACCGGCAGCAGGAGTCATTTCTATTCCCTGAAGATTATAAAAACGCCGGCCGGAACCGTTGCCGTATCCGTATTCCTCTACCGAAATTTTTGCAATATACATTTTTCCGTCATATGTAACAGGAGAATAAAGCTTGTGCATAAACGCGGTATCGTTGTGTTTCTTACCCTTATTTTTCAACGAAGTTTCTGTGTCAAATAAAACAGCGTTTTCGATAATACTCCTTATCTCAGAAAGCATTTTTGCAGATATTTTTTTATGACCTGAATGACTTACTGTGTCATTTATGCCAATATTACTCGTTATAATATCCCACCCTGAATCCGAATTAAAAAATGTACCGCGCTCTATCGACTTTACAAAATCGTTGTTATATTCAAGAGTGGAGACCGGGATCGTTTTAACCGTAGATGTATCATATGCTCTCCAGTCACCGAACCATGATCGGAAAAACGGCGATTTTGTACCGAGTTCCTCATAGAACTTATGCGCCCATTTCGCAGTTTTCTGTATTTCTTCGCTGCTGAAAGAGTTTATACTTTTTTTCGTACCTATGTCCCGTATTACTTTTATATCCGCTTCATTTATTGGACTGTTGTAATCCAAATTACTTCTGACCGATTTTCTTATATTTTCACTGCTGTTCTCAGAGCCAATAAGTTTACCTCCGGCAGCGCCGTATCTTCTTGCGGCTTCGGTAACGCCTGATTTAAACATGCGGCTGATCTTACGCGCTGCTTTTTCCATCTTCATAAGCTCACGAGCAGCAGCAGATTCGGGATCGAGCTGATCGTACTTCTTTGCGAAGGCTTCGCGCAGATTACGTACAAGCTTGTGTACATGGCCTTTGAGCTTAGCATGCATCTCAATATTATCGCTGTCCTCATTCCTGAACTGTGAAAACTTCTCCGCCGCGTCGCTGTCAAGGAACATGCGCTGCATAGCGTCGGCTACGACTTCCTCGTAAGCCTCCATGACCGAAAGCCGCCGTCCGTCAGGCTGATTACGTTCTTCATTTATAGCGGCGTCTATAAGGCTGTTCAAAGTAACCGGGCCTTTTTCGCTCTTGTTATATGTCTTTACAAGGAAGCGGGCGAGCTTGTCGAATTTCTTTGCGGACCACTCACGCATAAAATGAGTTATTTCATGAGCAGCAGTATAAAGCATAACTCCGCTTCCGTTATTTCCGGCGTTAACGTCGATATGCATTACGGAATCCTGATAGTAACCGTTCGGCGCAGTTCTTCCGTCCTCACGGACAAAACGCGTTCCTTCCTTAATGCTCTGATAAAAATAGAAAGGAATTTTAAAGGCTTCTGCAACACTGCCGAGAAGATCCATCTGACCGAGCTGAAAATCACTGAGGCTGTCAAGATCTATCTTTCCCTCAAGAACGATATGCTTATTTGCTTTTATCCTGTTGATTTTCTCTGCTCTCTGTGTTATACTTGTTTCAGCGGACGTATTGTCTGCTGCGGATTTCACCCCCCTACGGTCTTGTGCCGTATAGTGTGAGTCCGCGATTTTTTTGTCATTCTTATTGACTTCCCCGTCCGACTGTGCTATACTTATCTTAGCGGACGTATTGTCCGACTCGGGGGCTGCTGGCCTACGGCTATGTGTGGTTTCCGGCGTATTTGCCGGTTGCTGCCTTGACCCGTACTTTGCAGTTCCCGTTATTATTTTGTTTTTTATTTTAACAATATCATAAAGAGAAGATTCTCCGGTATCAGTTGTTCCCACAATAATATCAGCCGTATATCCGTTATCACCGACTTTAAAATCTACTTCTCCGCGCGCAAACTCTACAAAATTATCTTTTCGTACATGTTTCAGTCCCTCTCCGACATATTTTTTTGACGCTTTAAGAAGCTCGTCAGCATTTTCAAATGCATTCATTTTGTCTGAATATACATTTTTATCTTTTCGGTATAAACTCATTGCATCTCTTGATCTCTGCCACTCTCTGGCAGTTTTTTTATTTATACCGATCTTCTGACCGCCGACGTCAATGAGACTGCTGTATTTGTTCTTTACAATACCGAAAAGAGATTTAGCTATCTGTCTTGCGTCAGAATCAGAATATGCCGGATCGGGAATTACCTCGACATACTGTCCGCCGTCAGCGCTTTTCCTTATAGAGTATTTGGGACCGCTGCGGGCGGCTTTTTCTTTTGCAGGGATATTTGCCTGCGCGTCAGTCATTTCGGCTTTAGCGCGCTCCATACCCGCCTTTGCACTGAGTTTAGAGTTTTGCTCTCCTGTTCCTATAACGGAATCTCTGTAGGCCTTGCCGAGTGCGAATATCTTATTGGTTTGAGAATTGGTAAGCGGATTGCGTATATTTGAATAATATTCTTTATCTCTGAGAGTTCCGCCGTCGTAAATGTCTATTGCGGCTTTTATGTAGCTTGCGCCGTCTATTTTACCGTCATATGTATTCACGATAGGTACAATATCCTTTTCAGCTATATCGGAGCGCTGAGCCGCCTCGAATATGATAGCAAGATCGTTCGATCCGAAAGATATCTCGTCCGAGTTTACGGTCCTTCCGTCAGTAAGACGCAGCTTCATTCCGTCCTCGGTCTTTGATATGACCTCTTTTACATATACCCTCTCCCCGGTGCTTTTCAGAGTATCATAGTAGTAATCCTTGTCTCTGATATCTTTGTACTCGTACTGCCCCTGCGTCCCGAGCGTCTCTGCATAGTACGGACTGAAACCGTAGGATTTTTTTGAAAGATCACTATACAGCTTATATTCTCCGAGTCTTGCGTCAACTTCCTGTTCGCTGCGCTGCTGAACTTCTCCGTTAAGCTTTTTCTGAATATCGAAAAATGCCTGCGTACGCTGATATACAGTAAGATTATCGTCAATGATTTTTTTAATTCCCATAGCAAGCGGATCGGCTATTTCAAGCGCAGCTTTTACATACTTATCACCGTACTGTGATTCTTCATATGCAAAGCCTTCAAGTTCAGACTGTTTTCTTTCCACAAAACGGGAAAATCCATTTACCATACTTTTAGCATTCTTATCGTTTACACCTT
>CABUHS010000067.1 GCA_902491535.1 uncultured Eubacteriales bacterium | reverse complement strand
AATATTCCGGCAGGAGTTAAGCATTGGCACGGCGCGGCTTCGGACAGCTGGTTCTCTCATTTAGCTGTGGAAGTACCTGGAGAGAACTGCCTAAGCGAATGGCTGGAACCGGTGGATGACACGGCATACAGCCTCCTGACTTGAGGGGGCGGGCCGACATCATGAAACCGAAAGCGACCATAAAAATCATCATAGATATCCTGATGACAGCCGCCCTTCTGTTTTTAATGGGATATCAGCTTTGGGGAGACACTGCGCATGAGATCGTCGGAGCAGGTCTGTTTCTGCTGTTCACCGTACATCATATTCTGAACCGGAACTTTTATAAAAATCTGTTTCGGGGTAAGTACACGCCGATGCGTATTTTGCAGTTTGTCATGGATTGCCTTGTGCTTGCCGTTATGATCATGCTGATGGTCAGCGGAATCACGATGTCGCGGCATGTATTTGCCTTTCTGCCGATCCACGGCGGGATGGCAATGGCAAGGCGGCTTCATATTCTCGGCTCTTACTGGGGATTTATCCTTATGAGTATGCACCTGGGGCTGCACTGGAATCAAATTTGGGGAATGCTCAGAAAAACAGCGGGCGTCAAAAAAACATCCAAACTCCGAACGGTTTTTTGCTTTGCTGTTGGGCTTCTTATTTCGGGATACGGCGGCGGGGTGCTTGTTAAAAGAGATTTTCTTACCTACATGTTCCTCAAAACCGAGTTTGTATTTCTGGATTACAGCGAGTCTCCGATTTTGTTTTATCTTGATTATCTGGCGTTTATGTGGCTTTGCATCTTTGTCGCCCATTATTTCGCAAAGTTATGCAGGAAAATCCAAAATCGAAAGGTGGTGAAAAAATAAGAAGATTAAAGAAAAACAAATAAATTTCTTCTACTTATTATATTCTGTACATAATAATCGAGTAATTGGCAGTCTCTGTAGAAAGCAAATGTTGGACAATTTATTCCTTCAAAAATCCGTTCGTGCATTATGAACGGATTTTTGATTATAAATTTGACTTAAGCCTTCACATAAAGATATATTTTTGACTACAGAAGCAACACAAAACGCTATAAATTGTAATTTGACTATGAAGTTTGATGTCATCTTTCCCGCTTGACGGGAAGCCTTGATTTGTGAAATCTCGTATTATATTAAATCATATAATATGTTCAATAATTATTTCCAAAAGGTTCTTGACAAACACATTCAAAAATGCTACAATTTTATAAACTTCAAATTTGTAGTATTCAAAATTGTAGAAAGAAGGTGTACATACTATGAATAAAAATATGGTCGCTACTCTGCGCAACTTTGTTGAAGCCTATGAGAATTATTGCAAACCTATCTGCAAAGAACTCAAAATGCCGCAGATGGCGTTTGATATTCTGATGTTTTTTGCAAACAACACGGAATATCATACAGCAAAAGATATTTGCAGAATGCGCGGTTTCAAAGAAAACATAGTTTCTGTCAATGTCAATAAACTTGTCAGCCAAGGTTATCTTATCCGCGAAGAAATAACAGGTGACCGCAGAAAAATAAAGCTGAGCTGTACTGAGAAAGCACAACCGATAGTTGAAAAAGGGCGGAAAATGCAAGACGAGTTTCAAGTTGCTATCAGAAAAAATATTTCGACGGAAGAGATGATCGTTTTCCAAAAATGTATAAACACTTTACTGGAAAATGCAGTCGAACTGTCAAGCAAAAAAATTTGATCTTACACTCAACCAGTAGTTTTGGAGGAAAACTATGCTTAAACTTTTAAAAAAGATGCAAAAACGAGAAATAATTATGGCATGCATCTGTATTATATTTGTTCTCGGTCAGATATACTTCGATCTGACTCTGCCTGATTTTATGAGCGATCTCACCGTACTTATCCAGACAGGCGGCGCAATGCCGGAGATCCTGCACACAGGACTAAAAATGCTTGGCTGCGTTACTGTCAGCGCCGTACTCAGCATTGCCTGCGGATATCTTGCCGCAAGATGCGCATCGGGCTTTACCTATACAGTCAGAGAAAAACTCTTCAACCATATTGTTGACCTGAGTCAGGAAGAAATGAACCGCTTCTCAGTACCGAGTCTGATCACAAGAACGACCAACGACATCACTCAAATACAAATGCTGATCGCTATGGGACTGCAGATGCTTATAAAAGCACCGATAATGGCAGTATGGGCAGTCATGAAGATTCTCGGAAAGAGCTGGGAGCTGTCGGTCGTTACGGGCGTTTTTGTAGTCGTTATAATAGCGTCTGTTTTTGCTATTATCTGTGCAGTCGTTCCGCGCGTACGTATAGTTCAGCGGCTGACTGATAAAATAAACCGCATTGCAAGAGAAAATCTAACCGGAATCAACGTCGTTCATGCATTTAATGCAGAAGATTATCAAAACGAAAAATTTGATGAAACCAATACCCAGATGATGAAAACACAGCTTTTCAACCAACGCTGTTTTGCAGCAATGCAGCCGATAATGATGATCGGCATGAACGGTCTTTCGCTGGCGATCTACTGGGTGGGCGCAGCTCTGCTCTCCGGTACTGCGATTGCCGGACGTCTTACACTGTTCAGCGATATAGTTGTTTTCAGTACATATGCAACCTATGTCGTCATGTCTTTTATGATGCTCATTATGATTTTTATGATGTACCCTGCAGCACAGGTATCTGCGGAGCGTATCGGCAAGGTATTCTATGCACAGGCGAGCATTAAAGAAGGTAATATTTCCGAAACAAACGAAAAAGGAACACTGGAATTCCGCAATGTATCGTTCCGCTATCCCGACGCCGCAGAAAATGATCTTGAAAATATCAGTTTTAAAGTGAACCGCGGCGAAACACTTGCCATCATCGGTGCGACCGGAAGCGGTAAAACAACGCTCGTAAGTCTGATTGCACGTTTCTACGATGCTACAGACGGCGAAATTCTTATTGACGGCGTTAATATAAAGGATTATTCTTTTGATGCACTGTATAATATGCTCGGTTATGTGACACAAAAAGCAGTGCTGTTTTCCGGAAGCATAGAGGACAATGTTGCTTTCGGTGAAATGCAAAGCGATTTTACTTCCGAAGGCGCAGACAGAGCTATTCAGCTTGCACAAGCTTCCGAATTTATAGAAAAACTGGAAGACGGCAAAAAACACAATATCGCACAAGGCGGAAAGAATGTATCAGGCGGTCAGAAGCAGAGAATTTCCATTGCCCGCGCGCTTGCACGGAATCCTGAAATCCTCGTTTTCGACGATTCATTTTCTGCGCTTGATTACCGCACCGACGCCGCTCTCCGCAAAGGTCTTGAAGAAAATCTCGGCGATACCACAAGAATAATCGTCGCTCAGCGAATCAGTACCATAAGACACGCAGATAAAATCCTTGTTCTGGACGGCGGTAAAATCGTCGGAAACGGTAAGCACGAAGAACTTATGGATTCATGTGAAGTATACCGCGAAATTGCTATGTCACAGCTTTCCGAATCGGAACTTAAATAAGGAGGAAATAATATGAATCAACATACCGTAAAAAAAGACAAAAAACTTTCCTCTGCGCTTGGTAAAGTGTTTGAATATATGGAAAGCTACCGCATAATCGTCATCGTTGCACTTATTATGGCTGCACTCGGCGCGGTACTGACATTGGTCGGTCCTAACAAGATCGGAGAAATGACCGATCTTATGAAGAACGGACTTTTCGGCGATATCGACCTTTCCGGAATTGCCCGGATCGGTATTACGATGATCGTTATCTATGCCGCAAGCGCGGTGTTTACGTTTGTACAACATTATATTATGGCAACCGTAACACTGAAAACATCCAAAAAAATGAGAGGTGATCTTTCAGAAAAGATAAACCGGGTTCCCCAAAGCTATTTCAACAAAAATTCTCAGGGAGATATCCTTTCCAGAATTACCAATGATGTTCAGACATTGCAGCAAGGTCTCTCCAACAGCTTGCCCGCAATGATCAGCGCGATAGCACAGTTTATCGGATGCCTGATAATGATGTTTGTCACAGAATGGCGGCTCGCGCTTTGCGTAATCGCCATTACACTTATCGGAATGGCAGTTCTCATGCTGATAATGAAAAATTCACAGAAATATTTTTCGGCACGTCAGGAAAGTCTCGGAGAACTTAACGGTTATATCGAAGAAATGTACTCCGGACATCAGGTGGTACGGATATCGC
>CABUHS010000066.1 GCA_902491535.1 uncultured Eubacteriales bacterium | reverse complement strand
AACGTCCTTAAGTTATGATAGAATACGAGGTTTTAAAAGGAGACTCTTATCTCCGGTTTTTTACGAATATATATCCCTTTGCGGCGTGCCGTCGGCGCGCCGCTTTTTGAATCATGCAAATCTTTGCCAAACTATATTGAAGAAAAAAACGTAAGCTTTTGCAAACTTAATTCGAAGAAAAAAAGCATAGCTTTTTTCTTTACAGCTTCTTTTTGGACGATAGCGCGCAGCGTTTTCGTTTTAGAACGGAAGATCGTCCTCTTCCGAAAGATCGTAAAGCGGTTCTCCTGCCGTTGTGTCTATGTATTTCGCTTCCGGTTTCTGAACGGGCACACCGTCCGACTGCTGTTCTGTCTTTCTGAAGTCTATACACTGTACCTCGTCGCAGGATATCTCCGTCACATGACGCGTAACTCCGTTACGGTCGTCATATTCCCTCTCGGTGAGATATCCGCATATTGCAACTCTTCCGCCCCTGTATCCGTATCTGCACAGATACTTTGCTTTCTCGCTCCATACGTTTACCGAAAAGAAATCTGTCTTGTCATCTACATACGGACGGCGTACCGCCACCCTGATGCTGCATACGGCAGCGCCTGTCTGAGTCTGTCGAAGCTCCGGATCGGCGGTAAGTCTGCCGATAATGTTCACACTGTTTTCAATTGCCATCAGCTGTCACCTCCGATTTCTAATCTGTATTAACTGCAATGTATATCATTACAGCAAGCAATATAAAAAGAATTATTGCAGTCAATATACACCTCATTAGTTATCACCTCCGAGCATTGAAGTTATCTGACCGAGCATAGCACGAAGTTTTGATCCGGTTTCGGGATCCTCAGACTCGGCGGCACAGACCGTTTCGGAAAGCTTTCTGTAACTCTCCTTAAGACTTTCCATATGTAATCTGAAAGCGAGCAGATGCGGAGATGCTGCAATAGCCTGCGCTTTAAGCTTGTCCTCAAGAGCCTTTATTGTATCTGCGTACTCATTTTTTGCTTTTTCTCTTTCAGCTGCAATGATATCCGCTTTTTCTTTTTCAAAAGCTTCTGCGGCTTTTTTTGCAGCTTCTGCCGATTCTCCGCGCGCGGCTGCGATATCCTTTTCTGCCTTTTTCTCAGCGGCTTTAATCTTTTTTTCGGCGTTCTCCTTAAACCGTTTTTCGATCTCCGAAGAAAGTTCTTTTATCTTTTCCTCAGGAACCGGCGAATCTTTCATCCGTTCAAGCTCGGAAAGAGCTTCATTCCGCTCACTGAGAAGCTTTTCAAGCAGCATGTCTGCCTCTTCGGATTTTGCTTCCGAAGCTGTTGCCTCTGCTTCCGCTTCCTTTGCGCGTTCCTCTGCAAGCTCTGCGCGCCTTATAGCCTCTTCCGCTCTGAGGTCCGCTTCCTTTTTCTCGCGTATTGCAGTCTGAAGCTCACGGACCGACATATCACGGGCGTTATTTTCTTCTATAAATTCCCGGCGTTCTTCCGAAGGAAGTTCAAGAAGAGCAATAGCCTGGGAAAGATTCATTCCCTCGAATATATCGGGATCGTTTTCTCCGAACAGATCTATCTGATCCATACGTCTGCGCTCACGGTACAGTCTCATCATGTTATTGGCGTTGGATACACTGTACGATACATTATCGCGAAGCCAGTCTCCCCACGCGCCATGCGGAATCTGAGCTTTCGCTTCGCAGAGAAGCCGTCCTATCTCGATCGCACTTGTAAGAACGTCCTGCGCCGTTTTTCTCTTTATGACGTTGATCTCAAGTGCGATCTCAGCGTCAGTCTTTTCATAAACAATAACATCTTCCATAATCAGGCAGTTTCCTTTTTCTTTCGTACTTTATTTCCGGGAACTGAAAATTCGATATCGAGCAGATCCGCTTCGAGAACATCCGCAAGATATTTACCCCGCAGATATCCGTTTCTTACCTGCACCTTATCGCGCCGAAGCTCTTTGAATTCCTCCTCGCGTATGCCCTTTGCCTTAGCGGCAAGCCTGCGGTCGGATGCGGTCATGCGTTTCTGTATTTCCGCCTGCCATTTTTTCAGAAACTCCGTAGCGTCATTTATATCTGCATTCTGATGATCTCCGAAGGTTCTTTTCTGCCGGACGGCTCCGCCCGGTTCGACTTCAAGAGTATAATAAGGAATATCAGGCGCAGACGCTTTCCGCAGGAACATAATGTATGATTCATCTGTACGTATTCTGTCATAGTACCGTTCAACACGTGAAATACAATGCCCGAGAATATCTCCCTCAACGATTATGTCCGCAATACATGATGGCAGAACGATCATATATTTATCATCCGAAAACTCATATTTCGGCTTCAGCTTTGCATATTTCGTCCTTACGGTCCTGTACTTCTTTTCAAGAGGTTCGGCCTGCCGCTTTGCTTCGGACCGCACATCTTTAATGCGCTTCATAAGCTTCGCGATGTTATTTGCATCGTTTATACTTTGTTTGTGCTTCAGCAACCTGTCATGCTCCGCTTTCAGACTCTTAGGCATCGGAGAAACTGTCCGGAGCATTCCTGCCGCCGCAGCAAGATCGATATAATCGAGCCACAGCGTGGCGGCTTCGTATTCGGTTATACCGGGGCACATATGGCAGCAGCCTCCGCTGTCCCGCGCGACCTTCGAAATATATCTGCATATATCGCGCGGATCGGCTTTAAGTTTACGCGCAAGAGCGATAAAATGATATACTTTCCGAACCCCGCCGCTGTACCTTTCGAACTGATCTATCATATTTTTCACAGTTTCGAAATCCTTCTTACCTTTTCCGTGAATCCGCTTATATACTTTCAGCAGTCTGAGATCGCCGCGGCTGTCATATCCTATCCAGTCGTTATATTCCTGTTTCGAAATACGGTACAATGCCCACGGTGTTTTTGCATTCCAGTCGATGACCGATGTATTCTCGTTGTTATTCCATATGACGTCGCGTAAAAGATCTGTATGTCCCATTTTTGAAAGCATTTCTATCTGAGGATGACGCGCATAGTGACACAGATATCTGATCATCGGAAATGCTGTATGATGCTGCATCGCATATTCAAAGCCGGAATATTTCAGAAATGTACCGTCGATTTCCGTACCGCATGTGACAAAATCATATGTATATTTTTCGGTATAGGGTCCGTGATTCCATACAAAAGGATCTTCATAAACCCTTTCTTTGTAGAAATTCCCGTCGAGATCCCACTTCTTCCAAAACTCTGCTTTTCCGGGGACGAGATGATATCTTGCGATCTCTTTGCAACTATGAGAACACTCGGGACGGTACCGTTCATAACATCTTTGGATCATATAGCACCGGATCCATACATCGTCGCGCGATACCGGAAGAAAGACGGCTATATTACGCATTTCATGCAGTTTCTCCGCATTTCCCACGCGGATATTAAATACCGTTTCGTTCTTTCCGCATTTCGGACATGCAGCAATTCCACGGTGTTCTGCGTGCCGCAGTGCGAAATCCTCTCCGCTCATTTCTTCCCGTATCTCCCGCTCTCCCTCATAAAAGGTCTCTCCGCAGTGCGTACATAAATACATACGCGATCCGCGCTTTACCGTTTCGAAAAGAAGATAATCGCTGAAGCTTTTGCGGACGTCCGCAATAACTCTCTCCGGCATTTCCGGTATCCCGTCAAACTGCTTTTCATATTCTTCGTTAGTCATTCCCGCTCACCCTCTCTCCGTCTGTGTTATACCATTCTCCGCTCATGACCGTCTCGTCATCGACGGTATGGACAGCTATCTGTTCGACGTCTCCGCAGTCTGTTTCTTTGTAAAAGGCTAAAATATCTCCGTATTCCCCGCTTGCCGCAGGATCGCGCCCGCTTACGATAACGTATCCGTTCTTTGCTTTTCCGCGGCCGTGGGATATATGTGCGCACCTTTGTTTTTTATGCTTTGCCATATACATGAGTATATGAAGAAAGAAGGTCGGTGCGTCAAGCGCCTTTCTTATACGAAGCTCGGTACAGCTTATCTTTGAGTCAAGCGAGTCCTCGTCAATATCTCCTCCTGCTTCGACGATCGCGAAAACGCTGCTATGGATATCCGGATAATACGAAAGACAGTCTGCGGGATCTTCCGCACAGTGAAATCCGTTCTGAGCGCAATTTGCCTTTTCGGTAACGTTCACACAGCCCGGCTTAAAAGTATATCCGCGGCACCGAAAGCCGGGTTCAAAAGCCTTGTATGCAAGCTTCATTCCGTCACCTCATTCCTATATATTGAAAAGATCCTCGAATCTGATATCGAGTATTTTGGCAGACGTCTGTGATTTCGGTACCTTTACCGTCATACTGTATTCAACCGTAGCGTCGGGAAAGAAATACCGGACCGCCGCTTTATATGCTTCGACATCGGAAAAAGCCTGTCCCTCAAGCTTCATACTTTCGACGCATCCGCAGAGCGTCTTTCCGCCTGCCATTACTGCCGATGCGAAGTCCGCACTTTGTTCAATGAAGCTGCACAGCGCATCGGCGATAAACGGCATTATATATGCATGCTCGCGTTTCTTAGGTACCGTGCGTTCGCCGCGTATTTTGGCTATTGCTTCATTCTGAATTTCCTTCATCTTCCGCTGCTCCCGAAGCCGCATTCTCCGCGTTCGCCGGAGGACAGCGTATCTGTGATCTCTATCTCAACATTAAAACAAGGCATGACAA
>CABUHS010000065.1 GCA_902491535.1 uncultured Eubacteriales bacterium | reverse complement strand
CTAATATAATAATATAGAGCTATAAAATTCTTCGGGGCAGGGTGAAATTCCCGACCGGCGGTAGAGTCCGCGAGCGCGAAAGCGCAGATTTGGTTAAATTCCAAAACCGACAGTAAAGTCTGGATGAAAGAAGAAACGGCGATTATATATTGTGTGTTAGCGCGCAGTATTTTCGCACGTAAATTCGAATCGATCTTGCCCGGAGTGTCCTTACATAGGCATTTCGGGTGTTTTTGTACCCGAAGCAAAGCAGGGTGAAATGCGGTATAATGTTACCGACTTATTCGGATATCGTCATTTTCTATGGTTTTGATCAGAAGATCAATGACCGGGCATGTGACGTGCCGAATGTAGAGGAGGCGCCCGGCAATTTGTTATCGAAGGGAAAGTGATATTATGAAAAGCTCTGTAAGAAAAATCGGAACAAACAAAAGAACCTTGAAAGTCGCGATCATAGGAGTGCTGTGCGCGCTCGCATTTGTTGCGGTCGCAGTGTTCAGGATACCTCTGATACCGTCGATGGCGTTTCTGAAGTATGATCCGAAGGATGTTGTTATAACATTTGCGGGACTTTCGCTCGGCCCGGTAGCTGCGGCAGTGATGACTGTCATTGTTTCTTTTATAGAGATGATAACCGTAAGCGAGAGCGGAATTATCGGATTTGTAATGAACGTTCTTTCAACGGCATCGTTTGCATGCGTGGCGTCGCTTATATACAAAAAACGTCATAGCTTCCGCGGCGCTGTAGCAGGTCTTTGCACCGGATGGGCGTTTATGCTTGTCGTTATGCTGCTCTGGAACTGGCTCATAACGCCGCTTTATATGAATTTGACACGTGAAGCGGTTGAAAAGCTGCTTGTACCGTCGATTCTTCCGTTTAATTTTGTAAAAGGCGGCTTTAATACGGCGCTCACCATGATTATATATAAGCCCGCGTCAAATGTACTGAAGCATACCGGACTCAGTCTCGGCTCAGGGGATGAGACAGGAATATCCGAGAACAGCGGAAGCAGCAGAAAGCTTATGGCTCTTTGGATCGCGCTTCCGATTGCGGTTGTATGTGCGGCGGTTCTGGTACTTGTAAGGGTTATTTAAAAAACGTGAGAGTAAATATATAGATCCGGCGGAGGATGTAAATATGAATGTTGCGGTTTGTGCGGATGATCGCGGAGGAACGTTTTTTATGGGACGCAGGCTCAGCAGCGACCATGAGATAATGCGCGATCTTGCGATGTCTGCTGACGGCCGGATACTTATAGCAGAGTATTCAGAGCCGCTTTTCGGCGAAGTCGAATGTAACTATGAGATTTGCAGCAATCCGCTTGCATTTGCGTCAGATACCGACATCTGTTTTATAGAAGGCGGAATATGTGAGGAATATGTCCGTGATATCAGAGTACTGACAGTTTACAGATGGAACAGACACTATCCGTCGGATCCGGGTTCGAGAATATATCCAGAAAAGCTCGGTTTCACGCTTTGCATGTCGGAGGATTTTCCGGGATATTCTCATGAGCGTATAACAAAGGAGATATGGAAGCATGAAAGCTAACAGAAATCGCATGCCGGCTGTAATTCTCCTGATCGTCTCGGTATTGTCGGCACTGACATTTTCGGGATGCACATCGGAGTCTTTTCCGTATCCTTCTTGCGATACTTTGGAATATACGCATATACAATCTGAAAATGAATCTGTATTTTCAGAAAATATTCCTGTACTGTCGGAGAGCTTTGATCTTTCGTCTGTTCCGGAATTCAGCGGCGATCCGTTTGTTATAATAGGCGACGGCGTTCCTGATTTTAAGACGGATGAGCTTGCACATGAATCATACGAGTATTACGGCGAGCTTGATTCGCTCGGAAGATGTACTGCCGCCGCAGCGTGTGTCGGCAGTGATCTTATGCCGAATGAAAAGCGTGAAAGTATCAGCCGCGTAAAACCTACCGGCTGGCACTCTGTGAAATATGACTGTGTTGACGGAGGAAATCTGTATAACCGGTGTCACCTTATCGGATTTCAGCTTACAGGAGAGAACGCCAATGAGAGGAATCTGATAACCGGAACCCGTTTCATGAATACGGAGGGAATGCTTCCGTTTGAAAATATGACTGCTGACTTTATAAAAGAGACGGATATGCACGTGATGTACCGTGTAACGCCGATATTTGAAGGAAATGATCTTGTGGCGCGCGGAGTTCATATGGAAGCTATATCTGTCGAGGACAGCGGTGCGGGAATATGCTTTGATGTGTTTGTTTATAACTGCCAGCCTGGAATTGAGATAAACTATTCGGACGGAGAAAGTCATGAGATTGCTTCGGATTCGGATACCGCAGCCGTGGAAATCAGCTATATTATAAATTTATCAAGCAAGCGTTTTCATCTTCCGTCATGCTCTTCGGCGGCTGATATAACACAGTCGAACAGGAGGGAATACAGCGGTAGCAGAGAGGAATTGATAAATCAAGGATATGTGCCGTGCGGACGCTGTAAGCCATAATTCAGATATAGCAAAACATACTGAGGAGCTTTGGCATTAACCGATATTATGCTCTTCAGTATGTTTTTCTTTTTCTGAAAAAATATATTTATTGTTTCGGAAATTGTAAAAGTTGACTGTACTATTTTTCAATGAACATTTTCACAATTACAGTTTGATTGTTTTTATTCGTGATTGAATATTCGTTTTTCAAGTGAAAAGATTCGACCGCTGAAGCTTCCGACCGGAACATCTTCAAAGGTTTCTGCGTAAATTTCCATGCGGCTGTCGATAAGGTCGATGTATGACAGCAGCTCGGCTTCTGCGCACAGCGGACGAACGGCAGCGCCGTGATCCGGTTCTCCGTGATGTGACAGGATCATATGCTGGAGCAATATGGACTTGTTTTCCGGTATTCCAAGCTCGGAAGCGGTACGTGATATTTCTTCTGCTCCCATTACAAGGTGTCCTAAAAGCTGCCCTTTTACAGAGTAATCTGTTGCTATTCCAAGCTCTGAAAAAACAAATTCGCGTTCCTTTGCCATATCATGGAGCAGCGCACCTGCGAGAAGCAGGCTTCTGTCGATCACTTCTGAATAAAGATCGGCAAGAAAATCGGCAGAACGAAGCATATTGAGCGTATGCATGAGAAGACCTGACAGAAATGCATGATGTACACTTTTTGCCGCCGGAATATTGCGAAAATTTTCCTTATGCCGATCAAGCATTGTTTCACATATTTTTCTGTAATCATCATCTTCTATTGATTTGACTGCTTCGAGTACTTCCGAAAAACTTTCTTCAGTGTCGATAGGTGCTGTAGGTACGAGTGATGAAGCCGAAAAACGGTCGCTGTCATTGGCAAGGCGTATACGCGATACGGTTATCTGAGGACTTCCTTTGAACTCAGAAACCTCTCCGCGAAGTTTTATTACCTTTCCTGCATCGGCATTTCCTATAGGGCCGCTGTAATCCCATACTTTTATTTCCATCGAACCTGTTTTGTCCGAAATCGAAGCTGAAAGAAACGGCTTTCCCGCAGATGTTGTTTTGAGGGATGCATCCTTGAGTATATAAAAACCCTCTATTTCCTCACCGGTATTCATATCAGATATAAATTTATTGTATTCCATAATTGCGGTAGTCCCTTTCGTATCCGTGATTGTAGTATAATACAGTATATCATAAATTGTGCCGGGATACAACAGGATTTTCAAAATTTGCAGGAGATCCGGTGTGTAAAAAATCTGATTCCTAATTATTCGTGATCGCGGAAAAACGTATTGCATACCGTCATTAAGGCGGCGAAGAGTACTCCTGCCACAGGCCATATTATCCATGAACGGCTTCCGAGACTGCTTTCTGTAAACAGCAGAATAAGATATAACGCTGTAACGGCAAGCCAATATACGGTAGCGATTGCTCCTTTGATTTTGATTGTTTTTTTGTTGTTTTCTGAATACTCTCCGTCCTTGAGGAGCTTTTCAAAACTTGCCTGACGTACTCCGGCGATGATGAATATCATGCTGCCTATACCTGCTGTTAATATAGTTGCGCAGAGCAGAAATATCATAAAAATTTCTTTTTCGGAGAAAGCGCCGATAAAGAGGGGAATAGGTGAGAGTATGCAGACGCAGGTGGCAATAATATTAAGCTTTATATATAAATCTCTGTATTCTTTTCTTTTTTCTGCAACAAATCTTTTTGTTTCGGAACTGCATATAAAGTTTCCGTTTTCCAGAAATTCATATTGGTCGTTTTCGAATCCGCACCGGACAAATATAGCTACGGCAACTGCTGCTATGGCAAGCAGCAGAATCAGTCCGGCTCCTGCCGAAAAATTTTCATTTATATTAAAATACTGTGCTAAAGCACATAAAATAAGAAGCGGAATTACAGATATGATACAAATAAGAACAGCGGCGCCGATGCGTACGGATGCTTTTTTACGGCTTTCGATAAATTCCGCTGCAAATTCTCTTGTTATCTGATTTTCAGTCCTGTTTATTATCGTGGTATCTTCTTCATATATATCATCCTTAAGCAGATAGTCGGTAGATACTTCGAACAGTTCGCTGAGCAGAATAATCTTCTCTATGTCTGGAATGGACTGTTCGCTTTCCCATTTGGATACTGCCTGACGAGATACGCCTGTTTTTTCAGCGAGATCCTCCTGAGACCATCCGTTTTGCTTGCGCAGCTTTATTATTTTGTCTGAAAGATGCATTTTTGTTTTTCCTTCCTTTATGTGTTATATTATCCTAAAATTTCGGTATAGATGATGCTGCCGTTTCAAATATATAATTTTGAAATTTGTTTTTACGTCGTTAATTTGAATCGGATATAGGTTTTTAGTGATTATTTTCAGATTTATATTTTGATTATAACTGTTTTTTGCTTTTAAGTCAACCAATCGGCAGCTTGCAATCGGTAAACCGAGGGTTGCGTAAGTAATAAATTATATCAACTGTCGGTTTCATCAAAAAACATATGAGAGTTTTGTAAATGCGGCGGGAAATATTCTGCCTTAGTGCTTTTTTTTAGGTGTTGTTTTTTTATAATAAGAGTTTATGTAATATAAGCCAAATGCAAATAAAATCGAAAAATATGTTTGACATTCGTGTGTAAGTGTGATATAATATGTTCGCATGACTCTGTAACGAAAACAGGTCGTGCAAATGCAAAAGCGATTTGTCTGAGCGGAGATTTATGTTCGGATTTTCGTTTTACATAACATATCAACACATTTTATGGAGGTGTTACAAATGGCATATAAGATCAGTGATGAGTGCATTTCTTGCGGTGCTTGTGCAAGCGAATGTCCTGTAAGCGCCATTTCCGAGGGAGACGGTAAGTACGAAATCAACGCAGATGAGTGCCTTTCCTGCGGTGCTTGCGCTGAAGTCTGTCCTGTAGGCGCTCCTGCGGAAGCAGAGTAATTGCTCATGGCATAGACGAAAAGTTTATTGCTGCTTCGGCGGGAATGAACGGCAGCTCCGGCGATCTGATACAGAAACCGCCGCGGCTGTGGGATGAGGTCGGACAAAATGTCGGGCGTAGTCCATTATTGAAACGGCGGGCGCCTTTACGGGCGCCTTTTGTTTTGAAAAAATGC
>CABUHS010000064.1 GCA_902491535.1 uncultured Eubacteriales bacterium | reverse complement strand
GCTCGTTTATCGAAAGTATCTTGACCTGAACAGGATTGAGCCAGAGCGGGAATGCGCCTGCATAATGTTCGGTAAGAATACCGATAAAGCGTTCAATACTTCCGAAGATAACACGGTGTATCATAACAGGACGGTGGCGCTCATTATCCTGTCCGACGTATGTAAGATCAAATCGCTCGGGCATCTGGAAATCAAGCTGTATCGTTCCGCACTGCCATGTTCTTCCGAGAGAATCTTCAAGATGAAAGTCGATCTTCGGACCGTAGAACGCGCCGTCACCCTCATTTACAGTATACGGCTTACCGTTATCTTCAAGCGCCCTGCGAAGTGCATTTGTAGCCATATTCCACTGCTCGTCACTACCCATAGAATCTTCCGGACGCGTAGACAGTTCAAGAGAATATTTGAATCCGAACACGCTGTAGAAGCTATCTATCATACGCATTACGCCGAGAATTTCACTCTCGATCTGATCCGGAGTCATGAATATATGCGCGTCGTCCTGAGTAAAGCAGCGCACACGCATAAGACCGTGAAGCGCTCCTGAAAGCTCATGGCGGTGAACAAGTCCAAGCTCCGCCATACGCTGAGGCAGATCGCGATAGGAATGAATGCGGCGCTTGTATGCGAGCATTCCCCCGGGACAGTTCATCGGTTTTATCGCAAAATCCTGATCATCTATGACCGTCGTATACATATTATTCTTATAATGATCCCAATGTCCCGAGCGGAGCCAGAGGTCCTTATTGAGCATGATAGGAGTTCTTATTTCCTGATAACCGTTTTTGCGGTGTTCCTCTCTCCAGAAGTCCTCTAGCAGATTGCGAAGCACCATTCCTTTCGGCAGGAAAAACGGGAATCCCGGTCCTTCATCATATATATCAAACAAATCAAGTTCGCGGCCGAGCTTACGGTGGTCACGCTTTTTAGCCTCTTCAATCCTCTCAAGATATGCGGCAAGCTCATCCTTTTTCGGAAAAGCTATACCGTAAACGCGCTGAAGCATCTTATTCTTGCTGTCACCTTCCCAGTAAGCTCCGGTACACTGGAGAAGCTTAAGCGCTTTAACAGCACCTGTTGAGAAAAGGTGCGGCCCTGCACACAGATCGACAAACTCTCCCATTTTGTAGAAAGAGATATCTTCTCCCTCAGGAACGCGTCCAATAAGCATTACCTTATAAGGCTCGTTCTTCTCCTCCATCAGCTTTATCGCTTCGTCACGCGGAAGAACAAAACGCTCCATTTTTGCGTCCTCTTTAACGATTTTCTGCATCTCTTTTTCGATCTTTTCCATAATATCGGGAGTAAACGATACCTCCGAGTCGATATCATAATAAAAGCCGTTATCTATTGACGGACCGATAGTCAGCTTTGCGTCGGGATAAAGACGCTTTACGGCTGCAGCAAGAACATGCGAAGCTGTATGCCAGAATACTTTTTTTCCTTCAGTTTGTTCGAATGTCAGAGCTTCCACCGACGCACCGTCGGGAACCTCACGCGAAAGATCCATCGTCTCGCCGCCGACTTTAGCTGCGATAACCGCGCGGTTCATCTGTCCCGCATCTTTGATAATTTCATAAGCTGTTTTCATTTTTACTACCTTCCCTTTCCGGCTGCAGCACAGCCGCTTATACTCAGGCATATAATTAAAATTCTTACGCCCGCCGAAAAAACAAAAAACCCGACGGCACGTATGCCGTTCGGGGTGCAGGATCGGACGCCGCCTGAAGCGACCGTTTATGCTATGCACGGTTCCACCCGAGCTTTTCACTCATTTTATTTTAACTGTAACGCAGCAATAATACCGCACACACGGTGGTACCGAACCTCTCACGTGTACGGCGCTTTCAGCCCCCGCCGCTCTCTGTGACACATGTATAAAGCCGACATGTCCGTATGCAAAAGCATATCATACATCCGCACTGCCGACTGCATGCGACAGGACTTGACAAATACGAAAAAATATGATATAATAGTAAAGTATATAGAAAGCTACTTAAAATTATAGCTACCCTACTATAAAACTTTGTAGCATGAAGTATATCATAAATCATCTTCTTTGTCAATAGCTTTTTCAATATTTTTCTTATTTTATGAAAAGATACATACATATCCGAATCTACAATACAAACATCGTCTATAAGGTTTCCCGATAAAGTTTGTTACGATACCAAAATTAATACATATGTATGTAGCTGTTATGCACGGTTTTATATCCTCACCGCGGATAAAAAACACGCTCTTTTTATTTATTTGAAAAAGAAGGTTACCCGGCAGAACTAAACCGGTTCGGTAATCGCAAAGTACAATCTTTGCAGAAATGGAATTGTATATTATGGCGGAAGCAAGAAAAACAAGAAGCGAAAATATAAAGCCTGATCCCGGCAACATACGGTATAACGACTATATGCGGACACTTCTGGCAGAAGGTATGCGTATAGGCATTATACGGCACAGTGACTGTGAAAAGCTGTCATCTGCGCTGACAGATGTTTTGCGTGAGATCCTATGTGAATACATAAAATCAGGCGCGGCATCTGTCGGCAGCAGCAGTGAGGATGCCCCCGAGCTTTTGCGTTCTCTTATCTTTACTGTAGATACATATCTTATATCACTGGGAGATCATTCGGCAGCGCTGAAAAAGCTTCGCTCCGTAAGCACTGACGATATGAGAAAAATGAGAGCTGATGGTATAAAATCATTGCGGGTACTTCAGTGCGAAGCACTGAGTTTATGTGCAAAAATAAGAACTCATATGGCAAATAATTCTGACATTCCGTACTCTGAAGCAATAGAAGAATGTCACAATGATATTCTTGAATACGACAGCTCATTTTTGCCGTTGGCTATCGGCGATGAGCCTAAATATCCTACGGCGGTGCATTTCAGTTTCATAGGCGGTATAAAATATTTACGCCGCTACATGCTTTGCCTGTCATACGAAAACAGCTTTTTGCGTTCGTACGGAGAAAACACTTTCAGAAACATTTCAGAACTGCTCGCGGCAGATAATGCACAAAACGAATCAAATCAGTCGGTAAACATATTCAGATATGCCCTTGTCAGCGCGGTCATCTCCTTCGCTCTCGGAAAAGAAAGCACCATACCCGTCCTTACATCTGACGAGTGTCTCGAATTCCGCAAACGGATTCAGTCGATGAGTGATACCCGGATTTCGGAATTACTCGAAAAATCGGCAGAAAAGCTTCCTTACGGTAACCGCGAATACAATCTGTATGTCATTCGCTCGACAATGCAGAATCTTCTGTCTGCCATTCACTCCGACAGTTTCAAATCAATCGCCGCGGTAACCGATTCCAAAGAAGAAAATGCCGGATAAATAATATTCAGAATAATATGTCTGCATACAAATAAAATTGAACCGCAGGGCAAATAATCAGAGCAAGAAAAGCATCGGACACGGCAATGCCGTATCCGATGCTTTTGCATCTCTTGTCTATTCTGTATTCTGGATTCATGAACCGGCTTTTTTTCCGTCTGCCACGCTGCCAATACATATTGTAAAATCAATTTTTGTTCCGACAGGCACTTCCGAGCCTATAGCTCTGCTCTGCGAGGTTATCTCACCTTTAAGATAAAGATCGGTATACTCATAGCTTATTTTTCCGTAATCAAGACCGAGCTTTTCCAAAGTCGCCGCCGCCTTTTCTTCATTAAGTCCGAGAAACTGCGGAACTGTAACCTTGGGCGGCTCCGCAGGACCGATACTGTAATAAAGTTTAACAGTATCGCCGCGTTTTACCGTGCTTCCTGCCGGAGGATCGGTACGAAGTGCATAGCTCTGCAAAACAGTATCGTCGTTTTCACCGATCTCCTCAACCTTTAAACCGAGCTTCTGAAGTTCAAGCTTTGCAGTGCGGTATTCGATAATCGAATAATCACCGAGTTCTATACTCTCCGCTCCGCGGCAAACGGTTATCTTTATATCGGCAAGCTGCTCGCCTTTTTTCACCTTTCTCTGAGAATCTGCCTCCGGCGACTGCGAAAGAATATACCCGGACTCATGGTCGGCATTGTACTCCTCAACGACTTCTATTCTGAAATATCCCTCTTCCGATATCTTCGCCGCAAGTTCATCATTATAAACACTTCCGATCAGCTGGGGAATCTTTACACTTATAGACTGATCCTGATTGCTTTTGTCCATAAAATTCATGATCATAGTTATACCCGTTATTATCATAACAAGTAAAAATGCACTCATAACTCCGGCAATAATCGGAAGCATTGATCTGCTCTGCTTGCGTGCAGAATTCTGACTGCCTTTTTTCTTTCCGGTTCCCTTTTTCTCAGGCTTACGCTGAACCGTCTGTATCTGTCCTGTAGTATGCTGCTTGAAACCGAAAGCAGGATCATCGCGCATCCGCAGCACATAATGAAGCATTGAAGACGCATTCTGAAATCTTCTCTCAGGATCTTTTTCCATCGCGGTAAGTATCATCGCCTCGACTCCCGCCGGAATTTCCGGAACCAACTCTCTTGGAGGGCGCGGTTTATCATTCACCTGCATCAGCGCAACTGATACGGGACTGTCTGCAATAAACGGAAGCTTTCCGGTCGCCATTTCATACATTACGACGCCGAGAGAATAGATATCGCTGCGCGGATCTATCTGCTTTCCGCTCGCCTGCTCCGGGCTTATATAATAAACGGTTCCGATCGCCTTATCGGTGACCGTTACAGTTTCGGCATTCTGAAGCTTGGCAATACCGAAATCCATCACCTTTATTCTGCCGTTTTTAAGAAGCATGATATTCTGCGGCTTTATATCGCGATGGATAATCCCCTTCGAATGTGCATGTTCGAGCGCACGGAGAACCTGAGCAGAATAGTTCAGTATCTCCTTAGGCGGCAGCGGACCCCGCTGATTCATATAATTCTTCAGCGTAATACCGTCAATACGCTCCATTACTATATATTTGAGATTGTCCTTTACAGACACATCGTAAATGCTGACGATATTCGGATGCGAGAGCATTGAAACTGCTTTGGATTCATTAATGAACCGTTTTACCGCCTGCATATCGCCGGATATATCTTCCTTGAGCATCTTAACGGCAACTGTTCTCTTCATAACAGTATCGACCGCTTCAAAAACGACTGCCATACCTCCGACACCGATTACTCTGACTATCCGATATCGGCGGTCAAATATCTGACCAACGTACTTATCGTAAATATCCATAATTCGAATCCCTTACTTCAATTTATTTAATACATTAACGCCGGGCACAATGTCCGTTAAATCATACAGCCGAACTTTACGAGAAACGCCGTAATATTGTCACCGCCGCCGTTCTCATTTGCAGCATCAATCAAATGCTCCACCTTTTCCCGAAGCTCAGCCTCAGCTTCTTCTTCATTCTGCGAATCGAAGCTGTCACCCAAAACAGTGTCACATATATCAGATTCATCGACATATCCCGTAAGCCCGTCTGAACACAAAAGAAGATAAGACGGCTTTTCCGTAACATGAAGCACGGCGGTATCAGCCTCAACAGAGCTTTCATTTCCGACAGCACGTGTTATAATGTTACGGTACGGATTTGTCCTCGCTTCCTCCGGCGTTATCTGTCCTATATCGACCAGATACTGAACGTATGAATGGTCATGCGTGAGCTGTGTCATCTCATTTCCGCTGAAATAATATATACGGCTGTCTCCTATACCTGCTATAAACACACAGTCGTCTACCATGAGCGCAGCAACAAGTGTAGTTCCCATACCTGAAAGCTCGCTGTCATTTTGAGATGCCTCATACACCTCAAGGTTTGCAGCATTTGCGGCGTCCTTCATAAGCCGTTCGAGCGGCGTTATAATTACAGATTCATCTGACTCTTCAGCAGACTCATCACATCCTT
>CABUHS010000063.1 GCA_902491535.1 uncultured Eubacteriales bacterium | reverse complement strand
GTAAGCAGAAGTAACAGATTATTCCTTTTATGGGCATTTCTTATACCAATGGGAATACTGTTTATTCTGTATGCCGCACTGAAGGTATATCCGCTTGGCGAAGGCTCGGTTCTTGTACTGGACATGAACGGCCAGTACGTGTATTTCTTTGAAGAACTTCGTTCAAAAATACTGAGCGGAGGAAGCCTTCTCTACTCGTGGAGCCGCTCTCTCGGAGGAGAATTTCTCGGAATTTTTGCATATTATATTGCAAGTCCGTTCTCACTGCTTGTGTGCCTGTTTCCCAAAGCGCACATTACCGAAGCGCTGCTCCTGATATTCCTGCTCAAAGCAGGTTCCTGCGGCTTTACTATGGCACTGTATCTCAAGCAGTCATATCCGTCAAAAAAGTCATCCATAGTAACCTTTTCAACAATGTATGCGCTCTGCTCATACGCAGTAGTTCAGGCACACAACACTATGTGGATCGACGCTTTGATCTTCCTGCCGCTTATAGTTCTCGGAATTGAAAGACTTATTAAAAAGAAGGATTTTGTTCTTTACGTTGTATCGCTTGCCTGCTGCACAATGTCTAACTTTTATATAGGTTATATGACCTGTATATTTACCTTCTTCTACTTCTTCTACTATTATATTGCAAAGAGCGCGGACGGCGAAAACAATCCGCTTAGAGAAAAAAGACATTTCCTCCGATCACTGTTGAGAATGCTCATTTTCTCGGTTATTGCTCTTGAAATCGCCATGGCTGTACTTTATCCGGCATATATTTCTCTTTCATTCGGAAAAACCACCTTCTCAGATCCAAGCTTCGAATTTGTACAGAAATTCGACTTTCTCGATCTTATCGCGAAACTGTTTCCTGCATCGTATGACACGGTACGTCCCGAAGGTCTGCCCTTTGTATACTGCGGAACACTGACGCTTATCATGCTTCCTATGTTCTTTCTTTCAAAAAGGATAAAGGCACGTGAAAAGTATGCGGGCGGACTTCTGATAGCCGTATTTGTTTTCAGTTTTATGGGTTCAACCATAGATATCGTATGGCACGGATTTCAGAAGCCAAACTGGCTCAACTACCGCTACAGCTTTATGCTTGTATTCATCATGATAGTTTTCGCATACAGAGCGTTCATCGAAATAAAAACACTCGACTACAAGCATGTCGTCGCAGTATGCGGAGGACTTGCTCTTCTGCTTATAATAATTCAGAAGCAGGATTACGAATGGCTTGATGACGTACGCGGAATATGGATATCCATGGGTTTCGTAGGCATCTACCTCGGAATTTTGTATCTTGTCAGGGGAGGAACCGGCAGACTTCGCAGAGGAGCCTCGGTAATTCTTCTCGCAGTCGTATGCGCAGAGCTGTGCATATCGGGAATATGCGATGAGTTTGACCTCGATAAAGACGTTATCTACAGCACAAGAAGCGCATATCAGAACTACATGAACAAGCTCACCCCAATGGTCGAATCGCTCAAGGATTACGATAAGGAGAATTTTGATTCGAAATTCTACCGCATGGAAAAAACTTCTCATAAAAAGACAAACGATCCGATGGCACTCGGAATGTACGGAATATCGAATTCAACATCAACGCTAAATGCTTCCGTCATATCATTCCTTCAGGATCTCGGATACGCCTCAAGATCACACTGGTCAAAATACCTCGGCGGTACGCCTCTGAGCGACTCATTGCTCGGAATAAAATATATTATCAATACCAAGCATTATAATACCGATCTTTATACTCTTATCAACTCAGACAATACAAACGATCTTTTCGGATATTATAATAAGTATGCACTTTCGCTTTGCTACGGCGTATCACAGTCGGTAAACAACATGAAATTCGACGATTACGCATCTCCGTTCGAACGTATGAACGCTCTTGTAACCGCTATGCTCGGCGAAAGCACAACGGTTGAAATTTTCAAACCGATCAAGGCTGAGGAAACACGGACAAATGTTGATATCGCATACACAAAGGTGACCGATACGTCTGACAGACATACAAAATATTCGCCTACAACCGAAGGACAAACAGCCAAGGTAAGCTATAAGTTCAACGGCGTAGGAGACAATAACGAGATCTACTGCTTCTTCCCGTCGGATTATCCGCGCAAAGCATCTCTGTATCTCGGAGGCTCAAAGCTCGGTTCTTATTTCGACGGAGAGACCTTCCGTATTACCGAACTCGGCGTATTCCCGACAGACAAGGAAGTTTCGGTCGAGCTTCAGCTCGAAGAAAGCAATCTTTACATTCTTGACGGAGCTGATTGCTTCTATTACCTCGATTCAGAACTGTTCAGAACTGTTATGGAAAGACTCGGCGAAAGCCAGCTCGATATAACTTCATTTTATGATACAAAGATCTCCGGAACAGTTAACGTAAAAGAGGGAGACACTCTTATGTTCACCTCTATTCCTTATGATGAAGGCTGGAAAGTAAAAGTTGACGGAAAATCGGTCGAAACCAAAGAAGTTCTCGATACGCTTATGGCGTTTAACGTAACTCCCGGACAGCACACGATAGAGTTGAAATACAGCCCCAACTGCTATACCTACGGCGTTATAATTTCGGTCGCAGGACTTATAACCTTTGCAGCAGCTATAATTATCGAACGTCCGGAAAGCATTTCCCGTCTTATGCCTAAAAAGCGCAAAAAGAATAAAACACCGGCCCCTTCGGAAAGTAAGTAAGTAAATATAATATTATATAAAATACAGCGCGTCTGCAGATCGGTTTTTCGGATTTACTGACGCGCTTTTTATAATTTTATACGCTATATTTTTGTGAACAATCATAATTATTTCAGTAAAAAAAATATTTCTTTGTTTCTATTGACACAAATATAATTAGTATGTTATAATCATTATACTATCAGGTAACGGTTTTATAAATCATTGTTTCCATAGCTGTTGTTTACAGCATAATTTATATATGAAAGCGGTGATACCTTTGTTTTGTCTGACCTTTCGGTAATTTTATTTTTCACATGAAGTATAACAAAATTTATTATATTTAAATGAAAGGATATGTGAAATGAAGAAAAGGCTCAAAACTCTGATCAGCATAATACTGCCGACAGCTTTGTGTGCAGGAGCAGTATTTGCATTTTCCGCAGTTGCGGCAAACAAGTACGATGTTACAGGCGATGGCAGGGTAAACAGCCACGATCTTGTAAACATGATGAAATATCTCTCCGGAGAGATAAAATATGATCCAGATACCACGGAGAAACCCGAAGTTCCAAAGGACACTGATAAGCCTGTAATTCCAGACGATCCGAAGGACACCGATAATCTGATAATTCCCGAAGATCCGAAAGATACCGATACGACGCCGACCGAACCTGATGTTCCGGCTCCGCCTATAATTCATATCGACACGCCGGAAGAATTTCCGGGCAATGATCTTCCGTTTGACGTTGTTGGTGTGGGACTCATAACCGATGATTATTATAACGAAAGCACGCTTATCTTCGATGACGCTGCAAAGGCAGCTGCATATCTTAAAAACAGAGGAATCAACAACGATCGTCCTGAAGCTGCACAGGAGCTTCTGAGACTTGTATCTGAAGTCAACACTGCAGAAAAGCGCATAATCATTCTCAACTTTGGAAATGTTTCATGGGCCGATTATTTCAGCAATCTCAGACAGCTTGAAAAGCTTTCGCTGACCGACGGCAAGCTTGGTATGCTGTATATAAACAGAGATTACATGGGACTTACAAAAGATTGCGCAATGGGTTGCATTGCGACGGTTGTCACGGTTGACCGCACGGCGACAGCATCGCTCTCTGCAATACCTGACGTAGAGCGTTATATGTACAGCCCATTTATGAACGAGTCTATTCCGAAGTCATATACTGTAACCGATCCGGAAGAATTTCCGGGTACAGAGCTTCCCTGCGAGATGCTGTATACTGCATTTTCAGAGAACAGTGAACTTGATAATAATGTCGTATTTGATGATTCTTCGTTAGCAGTCTCATATCTGGATAAAATACTCTTGGACAAATATAACAGCGAGCTGAAGGAAAACCTGCAGCTTATATCGGAAGTAAATACCGAAGAAAAACGTATTGTAGTTCTCAGTTTGCCTCTTGTACATAAAGAGGATTGCAAAAATCAGATAACCGGATTTGAAAAACTCTCGGTTATCGACGGCAAACTCGGAACTATGTATGCATACAAAAAGCCACCGCTTGATAAATTTGATAAAGATATTATGACTTTGATCACCGTTGTCGCGGTTGACCGTACAGCTGCGGAATCGCTCTCTGCAAAACCGGAGGTTGAACGTTATATATACAAAACCATGAAATAAGATCATCTTATACCACGTCGACTGTTAAATAAGATTTCTTATGCAAATATCCCGCGCAAAAAGCGCGGGATATTTGTACTATCGGTATAGTAATATATATAAAAATGACTGCCGCAATTCGACAGTCATTTTTATGTTTTTCAGATTATTTACGCCTTCATTGCCTCTTCTACAGCAACAGCTACTGCAACCGTAGCGCCGACCATCGGGTTGTTGCCCATACCGATAAGACCCATCATTTCAACATGTGCCGGAACGGAGGAAGAACCTGCGAACTGAGCATCAGAATGCATGCGTCCCATAGTATCAGTCATACCGTAAGAAGAAGGTCCTGCAGCCATATTATCAGGATGCAGAGTACGTCCTGTACCGCCGCCGGATGCAACAGAGAAGTACTTAACGCCGTTCTCGACGCACCACTTCTTGTATGTACCTGCAACAGGATGCTGGAAGCGGGTCGGGTTTGTAGAGTTACCTGTAATAGAAACGCCGACATTTTCGAGCTTCATGATCGCAACGCCTTCGGGAACGTTATCAGCACCGTAGCACTTTACATCAGCACGGGGCCCGTTCGAGTAAGCTGTCTCGGATACTACCTTTACAGTCTCACTGTAGGGATCAAACTCGGTCTTTACATATGTAAAGCCGTTGATTCTCGAGATTATCATAGCCGCGTCCTTGCCGAGACCGTTAAGGATAACGCGAAGAGGCTTTACGCGAACTTTATTTGCGTTGAGTGCGATCTTGATAGCGCCCTCTGCAGCTGCGAAAGACTCGTGTCCTGCGAGGAAGCAGAAACACTCTGTCTCCTCGGAAAGAAGCATCTTACCGAGATTTCCGTGTCCGAGACCGACGCTGCGGTTCTCTGCAACAGATCCGGGAATACAGAAAGACTGAAGTCCCTCTCCGATTGCAGCAGCCGCGTCAGCTGCCTTCTTGCAGCCTTTCTTAATTGCGATAGCTGCGCCTACAGTGTATGCCCATATTGCATTTTCAAAGCAGATAGGCTGTGTACTGCGAACAATCTGATCGCAGTCGATTCCTTTTGCAAGGGTGATCTCCTTACATTCGTCGATAGAGGAGATTCCGTATTCTTTAAGAACGCTGAGGATCTTCGCCTCGCGTCTTTCGTAACCTTCAAACTTTGCCATGTTTCGCAATCCTCCTCTTATTCCTTACGCGGGTCAATATACTTGACTGCTTCGGAGAAGCGTCCGTATGTACCCTTAGACTTCTCATATGCCTCGTTCGGCTCCATGCCCTTCTTGATGAAGTCTGTCATTTTGCCGAGAGAAACGAACTCATAGCCGATGACCTGATCGTCCTTATCGAGAGCCATTCTTGTGCAGTAGCCTTCTGTCATCTCGAGATAACGAACGCCCTTAGCCTTCGTACCGTACATTGTTCCGACCATGCTTCTCTGACCTTTTCCGAGATCCTCCATGCCGGCACCGATAACAAGGCCTCCCTCAGAGAAAGCAGACTGTGTACGTCCGTAAACTATCTGGAGAAAGAGTTCGCGCATTGCTGTATTAATAGCATCGCAGACAAGGTCTGTGTTAAGTGCTTCGAGGATCGTCTTGCCGGGAAGAATCTCGGCTGCCATAGCTGCGGAATGTGTCATTCCCGAGCATCCGATAGTCTCAACAAGAGCCTCTTCGATAACGCCGTCCTTAACATTAAGAGAGAGCTTGCATGCACCCTGCTGAGGTGCGCACCAGCCCACGCCGTGTGTATAACCGGATATGTCGGTGATCTGCTTTGCCTGTATCCATTTGCCTTCTTCGGGCAGGGGTGCGGGACCGTGATTCGGACCCTTGGCAACGCAGCACATGTTTTCTACTTCATTTGAATATACGAGTTCGCTCATAGAATATATGTACTCCTTTTGCTTTTTTGGAATTTTCAGAAATCCTCTTTGTATTATACTATAAAAAAATCCGTAAATCAATAGGCGAAGCCGATTTTTTTACTACACCGCCGCATTTTGTCGCGTTTTGTTCAGTGACGGTGAAAAAACAGATAGCCTTTTGTCTGTGTTTCATAATGCAAAAATAAGCACAAGAAGAAAAAAGGCATAACGAAATACAGAAGCAGGCAATAGCCTATATATAACTAAGGTATCACTTAACTTCAAACTGATAATATCACAGCATCAGATGAAAATACGCAATCTATATAAATTAAGATACATAAATGTTATATTTTTTCGTTTTTTACAATTAAATAAATAAAAAAGTTTGTTCAAGTCCCTTTACAAAGCGGGGTAAAAGTGATAAAATAAGCTTTGAATGAATTTTATACAGGAGGATACATAAAATTTATGGCTGAAAATAAAATTGTCCGTAAAAAGCTGTCTATGGACGGTAACACCGCGGCTGCGCATGTTTCGTATGCGTTCACCGAGGTTGCGGCTATCTATCCTATCACCCCCTCCAGCCCGATGGCTGAACAGGTTGATACATGGAGCGCTACAGATAAGAACATCGCCGGAGGAAAGGCGACGAATATCTTCGGAGATAAGGTAAAAGTTGTTGAGATGCAGTCCGAGGCAGGTGCAGCAGGAGCT
>CABUHS010000062.1 GCA_902491535.1 uncultured Eubacteriales bacterium | reverse complement strand
AAAGGCTGGGACGGTCGAGAGCTGCTGCCTGATTTTGATGTGTATATCGCAAAGAATAGGCAAACCTACCGCTACCTTGCTAACAACGCAAACTTTGAATCGTATATCAAGAGCGTCAAGGTGGACGCGGAAACAGGTAAAACGATTCCCTATGCAGGCGCAGGCTTTCAGCTTTACCGCCCGGACGGCAGCCTGATTACGCAGACTTTCACCTATCCCGAAGTTACCACCATCGACACATTCTACACGGGTGGCGAGGGAACTTTGATTACTCCCGAAAAGTTAGAATACGGTTCGGGGTATTCGCTGGTCGAAGTCTTTGCCCCCTACGGCTACACGCTGAACAGCGAACCCGTGTATTTTGATGTCACGCAGGAAGAAGCAAGCGACGAGGGCGGCGTTACCGTGATTGAGGTTATCAAGGAAAACACCGCACAGAAAGGCGTTATCAAGATCAGCAAATCCGGCGAGGTCTTTTCCTCTGTCACCGAAGCGGACGGACTGTATCAGCCCGTTTTCTCTGTTCAGGGCTTGCCGGGCGCCGTTTATGAAATCACCGCCGCCGAGGATATTATCACCCCAGACGGTACGACCCGATACAGCAAAGGCGAAATTGTTGACACCGTAACAACCGATGAAACGGGACTTGCCGAAAGCAAACCGCTATATCTCGGAAAATATGAAATCCGAGAGATTAAAGCACCCTACGGAATGGTACTGAATACTGAAATCTGTACTGCTGAATTGGTCTATGCGGGACAGGAAATCGAGATCACCGAAACCTCTGCCAGCTTCTACAACGAGCGACAGAAAGCCGCTGTTTCGCTTGATAAGGTGTTAGAGCAGAATAGGCAGTTCGGAATCGGCATGAACGGTGAAATCTCCGCTGTTACCTTTGGCTTGTTCGCCGCCGAAGATTTGACCGCAGCGGATGACTCGGTTATCCCCGCTGACGGTTTGCTTGAAATTCTCTCGGTTGACGAGAACGGTCACGCCGTATGCAATACCGATTTGCCTTTTGGCAGCTTCTATCTCAAAGAGCTTTCCACCGACGAGCATTATATCCTCTCCGATGAAAAGTACCCGATTGTCTTTGACTATGCCGGACAGGACACCGCCCTTGTGGAAATCAAGGCAAACGACGGCAAACCGATTGACAATGACCTGATTTACGGCGAAATCCACGGACTGAAAAAGGACGAGGACGGGGACGCACTCGGCGGCGCAGTGATTGGACTGTTCAAAGCAGACTGCACCGAGTTTACAAGAGAAAATGCAATTCTCACCGCCGTATCGAGAGAGGACGGCGGTTTTTCTTTTGCCGATGTGCCTTACGGAAACTGGCTTGTGCGTGAAATCGAAGCTCCGACAGGCTTTGTATTGTCTGATGAAACCTTTACCGTGACGGTGGATAAGGACAGCGCGGTAATTGAGGTAGAGATCGAAAACACGCTGATTCGCGGTACGGTGCAGCTTACAAAGGTTGATAAGGATTACCCCGACAATAAGCTGACGGGTGCGGAATTTGCCGTTTACCGTGACAGCAACGGCAACAAGGAGCTTGACGCAGACGATGAACTGCTCGGCACACTCACCGAAACCGGCACAGGCGTTTATGAAATGCCCGACCTGATTTACGGCGGCTATTTTGTAAAAGAAACTAAAGCGCCGGAGGGCTTCTATCTCGACGAAAACGCCTACTATTTTGAAATCACCGAGAACGGCAAAACCGTCACCGTGGAAAACGAGGCAGGCAAAGGCTTTGTCAATGCCCCGCAGGTAGGTTCTTTGAAGATTATCAAGACTTCCTTTGACAATAAGGTGGAGGGCTTTTCGTTCCGTGTGACCGGGCCTAACGGCTATTCAGAAATTTTTACCACCGACAAGAACGGCGAAATCCTCATTGAAAATCTCCGTATCGGCGAGTATGTGATTTCCGAGGTATCGGACGGCGCTTCTGCTGCCTATATTCTCCCCGCGGACAAGACGGCAAGCGTATTTGAAGGTGCTGTTACCAAAGTAGAAATGCACAACGAATTAAGGGACACCCCGAAAACAGGCGATGACAGTAATCCCGCCCTTTGGCTCTCCCTGCTCGGCATTTCTGCGGCAGGCGCTTTGACCCTCGGCGTGATTGGCTGGAAGAAAAAGAAAACTGAAAAGGAGGACTGATGACCGCATAAGCCTTGCTAAAATTTGAAGTTTAGCGGCGGTCATCCCAAAATCCGCTTTGCGGATTTTCCGACAAGAAAGGAGATTTTGAAAAATGGAACTGAAAACTATTGTTGCAATCGGACTGGTTGTGTTCATTGTGGGCGCTTTGATTTTCCTGAAAATCAGAGGTAAGAAGAAATAACGACCGTGGGCGGCTAAAAGGCCGCCCATTTACATACCCGAAAAAACAAAAGGAGGTTTATTCTATGGTTCATTTCTTTGATTCAGACATAGCACAGAAATACGGGGTCAATGCGGCGGTGCTGGCTTGTTTCCTTTGGGATTGTATCGAGGAGCAAAGCACACAGTCGCCCCGGCTTCACGAGGGCAAGGTTTGGGTTCGCTGCTCGGTGCAGATGATGACGGGGTTCTTTCCGTTTCTCACCTATGACGAAATCCGCTATGCCCTGAAACAGCTTATACGGGGGCGTGTTCTCATAAAAGGGCGTTTCAACGAGAGCCGTTTTGACCGTACAAACTGGTACGCTTTTACCGAGTTCGGACAATTCCTTATGACAGAGAGCGAGGCGAAAACACAATGAACGACGGCAGGCACATTATATGGAGCAACGATATTGATTACGACGATTGGAAAGCCGATTTAGAGGAACAATATCCCGAATTGTCCGAGGACGAGCGTATTTCTCTAATGTATGAGCTTAACGGCGATTATCTGGACGACGAAAGGTGCAATTTGGATATTCAGCTATCCCGCCCGATTCTTGTTGTCGGTGACTTGGGACTTTGGAACGGCCGCCGTATGGGTTACAAGGAAATTGAAAGCGGCAATATTCGTGACTGCCTTTATAGCGAACGAGATATTGATTACAGCACTTGGTATGTGGATAAAAATGGCGATTTTCGCTGCGACGCCATTCATCACGACGGCACAAATCATTATCTCTACCGCACCTATAAGGACGGTGTTTCTGAAATGCAAATCTACAATCTGAAAGAAAAACTATACCGCGGTACGGCGACCCGCGCAGACATCACGAGAATCACCCGCAGGCTTGGCGACGAAATAGCGAATGTTTACGGCTTTCCTATTCCGCACAGGCGGCAGGCCGTCACGCCGGAACGGTAAGGAGGCGAAGCTATGCAGGATTTATCCGATTCAAGGGACTGTGCCTTTGAAGCCTTTATTACCAATCTCGGCAAATACAACGAGGGTTATTTAGTCGGTGAATGGGTCAAGTTCCCGATTACCAATGAGGAAATGCAGGAGGTTTTTAAGCGGATCGGCATTAACCGCCGCTATGAGGAATGGTTCATTACCGATTACGAGTGTCTCGATTCCCACATTTATGACCTGCTCGGAGAATACGAAAGTTTAAGCGAGCTCAATTATCTTGCGGGAAAGATTATGGAGCTTGACGAAAGCGAGGATTTATGGCAGGCGGTTTTAGACTTGGGCGAGAATACGGGCAGCGTGCAGGAGTTAATCAATCTCACCGAAAATATGGATTGTTTTGATTATCTGTCGGGCGTAACAAGCGATTATGACCTCGGCTATTACTGGATTGAACAAAGCGGCTGCTACGATACAAGCAAACTGGGCGCTCTTTCAAACTATATCGACTATGAGGGTTTCGGGCGTGATATTCGCTTTGATGAAAGCGGCGTATTTACCGACAACGGCTATGTGCGTTCAAATGGCGGTCGCTTTGTTGACATCTACGACGGCAGTATTGAGAATATCCCCGAAGAATACCGTATTCAGAGCCCGAATCTCTATGTTCGCGCTGTTGGGAAAACGGAAAAAGATATGGAGCGCTGATTTGCACATTTGATATTGTTTCCGCGCTTGGGTATGATATATAATAAACGCAGAAAGCCTTGTGGTACAAGCCTTTGGCGGCGCTGCCGCCCCGTGCTATGCACGGCTGCGTAATTGACGGCCTCGCAAAAATGCCCTTGCAAGCAAGCATTTTTGCCTCGTGGTATAATAAAAAAGGACAAGGAAGTGATTTCAAATGAGCGACAGCTCTTATACCGATTTGGCGCAGCGGATCGAGGAATCTTTTGCCGAGATTGAGGACGAAGCGATTGCCGATTTCAAAAAGACGGACGAAACCTATGCTGCTTTGTACCAGCAGATTTCAAAGCTGAAAGCCGACAATCCGTTTATCGGCAAGGTTATGGACGCAAGCGGCGATATTTCTCTGACCGCCGAGGAACACGAAGTTCTAACCGAGTATTTCCGTCTGCGGTTCAGGCTCGACGATATGGAGCGCCAGCGGTTATATTTCAGAGGACATACCGACTGTATTTCGTATCTGAAAAAGGTCGGGGCACTAAATTGAATATTTCAGCATAAGCGGTATGGGAATTTCCTGTACCGCTTTTTACATAGTCAAAACACAACTCAGAACCAAAAAAGAAATTAAAATAGAAAAGTTTTTACGAAATCAAAGTAAAAACTATTGACTGTCCAGATGCTTTTGGATATACTAATAGCAAAGGAGGCGATAGTATGATCGTTAGACCCCACTATTTAGATTTACTGAAAACCTATCGTGATGTGCCGCTGGTGAAAATCCTTGCGGGTATTCGCCGCTGCGGGAAATCCACGATTTTAGAAATGTTGCAGGACGATTTGATAAAAAGCGGCATTCCCGCCGACCACATTATCAGTATGCGTTATACCTCGGAAGATTTTGACGACGGCATGACCGATAAAGATATGTACAATGGAATCAAGGAAAAAATGACAGACGGTGAGCGTTACTATCTTCTGCTTGATGAAGTGCAGGAAATCACAGGCTGGGAAAAGGCCGTCAACAGTCTGCTTGAAAACGCCAACACAGACATTTATGTGACCGGCTCCAATTCCAAGCTGATGTCAAGTGAAATATCCACCTACCTGACGGGACGGTATATCTCAATCCCTGTGTTTACGCTCTCTTTTTCCGAGTATATGGAGTTCAAAAAGTCAAGCGGACGCACGCCGAAAGAACTGCTTACCGAGTATATCCGCATGGGCGGTTTTCCTATTGTTGCGCTGAGCAATTTTGACGAGGGTGCGGCGTATCAGATCGTCGAGGGTATTTACAATTCCGTTATTACCAGCGATATTACAAAGCGGCACAATATCACGAATTTTGACCTGTTCAACCGTGTTGTGAAGTATATCGTTGAAAATGTTGGCAAGACCTTTTCCGCTAACGCTATCGTGAAGTTCCTGAAAAGCGAGGGGCGTTCTCTTTCTGTGGAATCGGTGTATAACTATCTGGAATGGTTGGAAAAAGCCTTTGTGATCTACCGTTGCCAGCGGTACGACCTGCAAGGCAAATCCGTGTTGAAAACGCAAGAGAAATTTTATCTTGCGGACGCTTCTCTGAAATACTGCATGATGGGCTTTAATCCGAAGTCTGTTGCCGCTATGCTGGAAAACATTGTGTACTTTGAGCTTCGCAGAAAAGGCTATGAGGTCTATATCGGCAAAAACGAAACGAAAGAGATTGATTTTGTGGCAGTACGACGCGACGAGCGTATCTATGTGCAGGTGTGCCGCAATCTGCCGGAAGAATCCGACCGTGAGGTTGCCAACTTGCTTGAAATCAAAGACCACTACCCCAAGTATATCGTAACGCTTGACGAACTTGCCGCGGGAAATATCAATGGAGTGAAAATCGTGCATTTAGCAGATTTTTTGTTGAGTAGTGAATATTGAGGTTGTAGTGAAATTTATATAAAGATAATTCGATGATTTATTTGTTTCTACTAAGGAGGGAAAACATGGTTGATGTAAATGTATCCATTTCAGGTATCCTCATGTGTTGTGATGAAAGTCTCTGCGGATTAGTTTTAGGCAGAGGCTACACCATAGAAAAGTGTAACCTTGATACACTGTTTTTTAAAGATAAAATAACTAATGGTAAAGGTGATTTAAATACTGACTATTTTGGCTCTCGTATAGTCGAAGATGAAAGTGTATATTTTATTTGTATAAAAAAGAATGACCTTATACAGATAGAAGGTCCAAGTTTTAACGCAAATAAATGCGTGATAACAGATAAGGACTGTATGTGTGAAAGTGAACTTACTCAGTATATGGACAAAGAAATGGAATATCTAAATGAACGAATCAATCTTCTCAGGCTTTTCAAGTCAGGTAATATTGGATTCAGAGATGTTTTCTTCCATTATTCATTCACTGTGATGGGCTTTATTAAAAACACATTAGATCATTGCAGTCACAATCAAACACGGAATACCATTACGAGTGAGCGATTTATATTAAACGATGTAGAAATAACTTCATGCAATCAATGGCTCAACGATTATTGCAATGCACCGTATATGTTATTGAAAGATAGCATTGATGAGTTTTCTTGGGGGTTGGAACAAATTGATGTTCCAACTGGATTTGAACAGTATACAACGGCATTGGAAATGACACTCTTGCCGCAAAATCAACCTGGTAAAAAGCAAATGCTGGCCAATAGAATCAGTGCTATATTAGGGAATACACCGATAGAAATTCAGCAGTTACATCAAAAGGTACTGGACTTTTATAGATTCCGTTCAGAATCGTTGCATGAAGGGGACGGTTCTAATATTACAAATTCTGAATTGCATGAACTTGAAAATATAACAAGAGCTGTTTTGAGAAAATACCTTATGCGTTGCAAAACTGAATACAATTTAAATTCTGATATTACATGGGATGAAATAAAAAATATGATTATGAATGATATGATTGCTCAAGTTACAACATTAAAGAGTTCAGGCATTCTGCCAGCATAAAATTAGATCTAAGGTTACTATAGTGATTTATATTATAAAGTACTGCTACTTCCTAATTGAGTAACAACATTACATAGCCGAGAGGTTTTCTAAATGAAAGCCCCTCGGCTATTTCTATTTTAGAATGGAGGTGAAAAAGTATGCCATATATCCCGCCGGAGGTGGTGGAGAAA
>CABUHS010000061.1 GCA_902491535.1 uncultured Eubacteriales bacterium | reverse complement strand
CTACCTTACGATAGCTTTGCTTTTTTACGAAAAAATTATATATATATTATATATTTGATTTATTCGTTTGTCAATGATATAATATAGATGTAAAGAAAAAATAACAATAAAGAAAGGCAACTAAAATGTCGGAACTACTTGAGGCAGCGATGCTGCTCTGCTTTGGCCTGTCGTGGCCGATTTCACTTATTAAAAATATTAAAGCTAAATCTGCAAAAAATATGAGCTTGTGCTTCACAATGCTTATTATAGTAGGATATATAGCCGGAATAACTTCAAAAATAATCAGTCACAGAATAAACTATGTTCTTATCGTATATCTGTTCAATCTTGCAGTAGTATCTTTGAATCTCGCCGTTTATTTTCTGAATAAAAGACATGATATCTCCGCAAATAAAGCTCATAGCTGAAATATGCGTTGATTATATACCTTGGTGTTTACCTATAACGGTAATACCGAAAAATGTGTGTTGTTGCAGATAACCGAAAGGCAATTGCCTTTCGGTTATCTGCGTTTTTTAATAAAATATATAAAAATGTTTTTTACCGTGAACATGCTTTTTATCTTGATTTTTGCATATCGCGACATATTCACGCATAGATTTTATCAAAGCGATTGCATTATCGAATCACGATCAACCGGAGGTAAGGAAATGACCGAACATTCCATTTATAAGGATATAGCCGAACGAACAGGCGGAGATATTTATATAGGTGTAGTCGGACCTGTCAGAACAGGAAAATCGACATTTATCAAACGCTTTATGGAATCTCTTGTTATACCGAATATTGAAAGCGAATATGACCGCGAACGAGCTAAAGATGAAATGCCGCAAAGCGCCGCGGGCCGTACCGTTATGACCACAGAACCGAAATTCATTCCGGACGAAGCTGTCGGAGTAACTATCGGAGATAACGCACACATGAGAATGCGTATGATCGACTGCGTCGGTTATATAGTCCCCGATGCTCTGGGACACATAGAAAACGGCGCTCCGAGAATGGTAATGACTCCATGGTCGCCGTCGCCGATGCCGTTTGAGCAGGCTGCCGAGTACGGTACTAAAAAAGTTATAGACGATCACTCGACAATAGGAATACTTGTAACTACAGACGGTTCTATCGGAGACATACCGCGCAGCTCCTACGAAGAAACAGAGCGGCGTGTTGTAAGCGAACTCAAAGCATTGAAAAAACCGTTTGCTGTAATTCTCAATTCGTCAAACCCCGAAAATGAGGAAACAGTCCGCCTTGCATATGAGCTTGAAGAAAGCTATTCTGCTCCTGTTGCCCTTGTAAACTGTCTTGAACTCAATGCAGAGGATATAAGGCACATACTTGAACTTATTCTTCTCGAATTTCCCGTTACCGAAATAGGTATTGAGCTTCCTGAATGGACTCTTGCATTAGACGCAGAACACTGGCTGAATACATCGCTCAGAGACGCTGTTATCGAATGCGCCGGCAACATTAAAAAGACGGGAGATGTATCGGCGGTATTCTCACAGCTTCATGCCGACGGTAACGTAAAATCAGCGGATCTCAATTCAATAGATCTCGGAAACGGATCAGCAAAAATTGAGCTTAAGCTTGCCGACGGACTGTATTATAAAATAATAAGCGAGCTTACCGAACTTAATATCGGAAACGATGAAGAACTTATTTCCACCCTGCGCAGTCTCGCTTCGGTAAAGCAAAAATATGATAAGGTCGCATCGGCGCTCGACGATGTTGCAGAAACCGGTTACGGTATCGTAACTCCCGATATAGACGACCTGCGTCTTGAAGAGCCTCAGATCATCGAGCGTCCCGGCGGATACGGTGTGCGTCTGAGAGCAAGCGCTCCATCAATACATATGATGAGAGCCGATATCGAAACAGAAATCAATCCTGTCGTAGGAAGCGAACAGCAATCAGAAGATCTTGTAAAGTTTCTGCTTAATGAATTTGAGGAAGATCCCAGACGTATATGGGAATCGAATATGTTCGGAAAAACATTGTATGAGCTTGTAACAGAAGGTCTCCATACAAAGCTGTCGCATATGCCCGCCGAGTCACGCGCAAAATTCTCAGAAACACTCAGCCGACTCATAAACGAAGGCAGCGGCGGAATGATATGTATTATTCTCTGAAAGGCAGGCTTTCATCATGAGCGGATGCTGCGCAAGTGCGTTACATGACAAGGAAGTTATAAATATCTGCGACGGAAGCCGCCTTGGATATGTATGCGATGTTACAGTTGAGACATGCAGCGGAAAAATAGTTTCCATTACCGTCCCCGGAGAATGCCGTATTTTTTCACCGCGGCGAGGTAATGTACTTGTCATCCCATGGGAAAAGATCGAACGTGTCGGCGAAGATACTATACTCGTCAATATTCCATCGCGTTCAGATTGCCGTTGCGAACGTCCGAAAACAGAAAAACCGTGGTGGAAATGCTTTTTTGAATAACTGTCAGACTGTAAGATCAGCGCAGACGCCCTTTACACGGGAATCTGCGCTGATTATTTACATTTGCTTTCGCATATGCTCGAGCGCTCCCTTTTCAAGCCTCGACACCTGTGCTTGTGAAATTCCTATTTCAGCAGCAATCTCCATCTGAGTTTTTCCTGAAAAGAATCTCATATTTATTATTGACCGCTCACGCTCCGAAAGCTTTTTCATAGCCTCACGCAAAGCTATATTTTCTACCCAGCTTTCGTCGGTATTATCCGTATCGCTTATCTGATCCATAACATATAAGGAATCTCCGTCACCGTCTCCGTAAACCGGATCATAAAGCGATATCGGCTCGACTATGGCTTCCAGTGCAGCTCCGACGTCGCTTTCGCTGCATACTATTCCTCCGCTGTTAAGCTTCGTTGTAATATCTGAAATCGACGGCTCACGCTGCATTGCTGCCGACAGTTGCTCACGAACTGTCAATGCCTTATATGCGAGATCTCTGACAGACCGGCTTACCCGTACAGACGCATTATCCCTCAGGTACCGTCTGAGTTCTCCGATTATCATAGGAACTGCATAGGTAGACAGTTTAACATCCAGCTCCGTATTAAAATTATCTATGGCTTTCATGAGACCAACGCAGCCGACCTGAAAAAGATCGTCAAGGCTGTCGCTTCTGCCGGTAAAGCGCTGAACTATACTGAGTACAAGCCTGAGATTTCCGTATATCAGCTTTTGTCTTGCATCTTCATCTCCGGATTTGCATTTTAACAGCAATTCCTTTTTCTCATCATCGGTCAGTGTTTTCAGCTTTGCAGTATTTACACCGCATATAACTACCTTATTGTGATACATCCGAAGCATTCCTCCGCACAGCATTTTACTTTTATTCTGCTTAATAAAAGTATTGACCTTGCAGAGCATAATGTATTCATTTTTATGTTTTTAGTTTTTGGAAATTTACTCCATGATATTATATAAAAAAGACATCACACCGAAGTATGATGTCCTTTTTTATCAAATTTAAAATTAATATGTTTTAAAGCTCTCTGTCTGCTCTGTCATATCTGTACGCAGATACGGCAATGCCAAGTCCGGCAAAAAGACTCAGGACAGACGATCCTCCGTAGCTTACAAGCGGAAGAGTTACACCTATTACAGGCAAGACACCGAGACACATTCCGATATTTTCTACCGCCTGAATAATAAATACCGCTGCAACTCCGGCACAGATCTGTTTTCCGGTATTACCGCATTTTCCAGCCATTGAAAGCAAGCGGAATACTATAACAGAATAACATACAAAAATTGCAGCTATCGCAACAATTCCGAACTGCTCTGATATTACTGAAAATATCATATCCGTATGCAAAGCCGGCGTAAGCGGTGAATACTCAAGGGAAAGCCATCGGGATCCCCACGGGAAACCCGATATAACAGCATTTTTTGAAAGCAATACCTGATATCCGTATCCGAGCGGATCAAGCTCGGGAGAAAATCCGACAAGAATACGCTGTCTCTGGTATTCCGACAGAAAATGCCATATAAGCGGAGAAGCAATAAGACACAATAGCGCTCCTCCTGCAAAATACAATCCGCTCATTCCCGCAAAATAGCACATAAACAATGCTATAAACAGATATACAAGCGCGCTTCCGAGATCATGCTGAAGTACGACTATACCGGCAACCGCGCCGGCATGGGTCAAAAGAAGCAGAACATGCAGCGGCTTATTTATCCGATCTCCGACAAGACGCAGATGCCCGGCAAAAGATATGATAAACATAAGCTTTACAAACTCGGAAGTCTGTATACTGAGCGGAGTTCCGGGAACCGTCAGCCAGCTCTTTGTACCCGACGGACCGCTTCCGAAACGCAGAGTCAGTACAAGAAGCGCGACGGACAATACAAGAAATCCCCACCAGAGTTTCTTATATATAAATCCAAGAGGAAGCCTTGATATGATCAACATTGCAAGCACTCCGCACAAAACAGCGCCTGCCTGTATAAATACTTTCGATATTCCGCGGCATGCCGCTATATTCGAAACAGAAGTTGCAACAAATACGGAAAGCACACCTATTAAAGAAAGAATAAACGCACTCGCAAGAAGAATTCTCCCGCCGTACAGATATCTCTCAAAAAAATTCCCGGAGATACCGCCTTGCGGCGGTCTCCGGGAAGAACGCCGCTTATTTCCGCCGCGATCCTCTGCGGCATTACAGTAGCGTTTGTTTTCCATTTTATGTGTTCCTTTCGGATATATAAACCGAATCGACAAGTCTTGCCCGCTAAACGAGCGACTTTACAATTTTACCGTTTTATATGTTTCTTTCGTATACAAAACCGATCAATAAGCCTTGCCCCAATAAACGAGCTGCTTTGCAGGTTTTCCGCAGCATACACATTTATCCGAAAGCTGTTCCTGCTCAAACGGGATGCAACGCGAACCGACCTCGGTGATTTCTTTGACTTTATCCTCGCACTCGGGATCTCCACACCACATAGCGCGGACAAATCCGTCTCCGTTTGCAGCAAGCTTTTCCTTTATCTCATCGAGCGTTGTACAGTCATATGTGTGAGCCTTGCGGTTTGCAAGCGCTTTTTCATACAGACCGCTGCGCACCTCTTCGAGTTTTTCGGCGACCGCCTGCTCCAGGTTATCAAGCGAGACAACGGTTTTCTCACGGTTATGACGTGTAACGATAACACACTGATTTTGTGCAATATCGCGCGGTCCAAGCTCAATACGAACCGGAACGCCTTTCATTTCATACTCAGAGAATTTCCAGCCGGGAGAGTTATCACTGTCGTCAAGCTTAACGCGGAAATCCTGCTTAAGTCTGTCGCGAAGTGCAGATGCAGCTTCAAGAACGCCTTCCTTGTGCATCTGAACAGGGATGATAACCGCCTGAACAGGAGCTATTGCCGGAGGCAGTACAAGTCCGCTGTCATCACCGTGCGTCATTATAATGGCTCCGATAAGACGTGTAGATACGCCCCATGAAGTCTGATGCGGATATGTAAGATTATTGTTTTTATCGGTATATTTGATATCAAACGCTCTTGCAAAACCGTCTCCGAAGTAATGAGATGTACCCGCCTGAAGTGCCTTTCCGTCATGCATAAGCGCCTCTATAGCATATGTCGCTTCAGCACCTGCGAATTTATCACTATCGGTCTTAGGCCCCTTTATAACAGGCATTGCCAAGAGATTTTCACACACATCCGCATAAATATTCAGCATCTTCAGAGTTTCCGCCTGAGCCTCCTCTGCAGTTGCGTGCATCGTGTGGCCTTCCTGCCAAAGGAATTCACGGCTTCTAAGAAACGGACGTGTCGTTTTTTCCCAACGTACAACGCTGCACCACTGATTATACAGCTTCGGCAGGTCGCGCCATGAATGAATTATATCCTTATAATGATCGCAGAAAAGCGTTTCCGATGTCGGACGGACACACATACGCTCGGCAAGCTGATTATCACCGCCGTGTGTTACCCATGCCACTTCCGGAGCAAATCCCTCTACATGCTCTTTTTCCTTATTGAGCAATGATTCGGGAATAAACATCGGCATATAGACATTTTCATGTCCGGTCTCCTTGAATTTAGTATCAAGGATATGCTGAATATTCTCCCATATTGCATATCCGTAGGGGCGGTATATCATACAGCCCTTTACGCTTGCGTATCCAATAAGGTCCGCTTTAATGCATACATCGGTATACCACTGGGCGAAGTTTTCTTTCATAGAAGTTATCTGCTCGACCAGCTTTTTTTCATTTTTCTGTTCAGCCATTTTAATATAATTCCTTTTAATGTATTTTCCGATAATGTTATAATTATATCAGCGCCGAATAAAAATGTCAATAAAAAGCTGAAAATTATGACATCCGGTTTTTATTCTTCAGTCTTCATTAATCCTTACTCATTATTCCGACATTTTCGAAATCACAGAGTTTGAATCCCGGAAGAAGTCTTTCAAGCTTAGAATCGGCGGAAATAGAGTATTTCCCGTTTCCGTTTGATATAAGCCCTACCTGAGTTGTAGTAAGAGTAGGATTATCACGGAAATTCATAAGTCTTGCAGTTGCAGTTGTTGTAAATATACCGGAAGACATTGAGCCTGCAGCGCATATAGCGTTATTTCTTATTATAGAATTTCCGAAAGCGTATCCGACAAATTTGTCCTCAAGGTCATACACGTTTGTTGTTTTGAGAAGCATTGTCCACGGACAGCGGTATGCCCACATTTTTGTCGCATATCCGTAAGGCTCAACCTGCGGATGTCCCAGAAGGTCTACCCACAGTGCGCCTGATGGGAATATCGTTCCGAGACCGCCTGAATATGCGGTCCAACCTGAAATACCGTCGTTAGGGAACGGATAGTATGACCGTGCATCTGTATACAATTCTCCGGTATTATAAAGAATATTATCACGTGCTATACAGTCCTGTCCTGAAAGGCAGATCGCAGATCCGTCAATATTTATGAACAGATTAGAATAAACATGTTTTCCGCCGCCCGAGTTATCACTGTAATATCCGACAGGGTTGAGATACGGGCTGCTCTTGTTAACGATATTCTCCATTACGTTATGACGGAATATATAGTCTCCTCCGCACCATCCGCCGGTGTATATCGCACCTGCGTCTCCTGCCTCATAACATACGTTATGAATATAGTTATACTCCATAAGAACATTCTGTGCGGCAGCTGACATAGCGGTATGCGGTCCGTAATATATCTCATTGTGATCTACAGTATAACCGATGCCTTCAAGATAGATAGCGCCGTTATAAACACGGTAAAGTTCGCCAAAATCATGCAGCTTGTTATTTGTAATACGGTTTCCGGAATCAACGATTTTTAGTCTGTCGCCGCCTTTTCCGTTTATACATGAACCTCCGACACGGGAAATTTCACAATCTGTAATAAGAAAATCAGAACCTGTATATTTTATTCCGTTTTGCTCAGAACATCCTACAGTACAATTCTTTATTGTATTGTGATTTCCGTTTACAGTAAGAATATTATTTATTCCCGCCTCTATCGTAAGTCCGTCAAACGTATAATATTCAACATCTGCAAGAATAACACTGTCGTTGCATACAG
>CABUHS010000060.1 GCA_902491535.1 uncultured Eubacteriales bacterium | reverse complement strand
TGAGGGGAAGCTCCCCGAAGGGGTGATGAGGTGTAGCTTGCGTTAGCAAGCGTTAGCCGACAAAATAAGTTGTTTAAATAACGGGCGCAGTGCGTCTTACACCTCATCCACCGCTAACGCGGTCCCCCTTCCCCTCAAGGGGAAGGCTCACGTCTTGCGGCTCATATCGCACCCACAATCAAAACCTATCCCTCACAACGGCTTACGTCAAACCCCATAGTCAAAATATCGGTCAGAATGACCGATATTTTGACTGTACAAGTCTCCCACTGTCTGCCTGTAGCCGCTCTGCGCATGAACGAAGTGTGCGCAGGGGCGCAATGATCGAAAAGTAGGAGTCAAGAGGGAGAGAAACGGAGACGGTTTCTCTCCGCTCTTGTGATCTTTCTTTGCCAAGCGTTTCTTTTCATCATTGGAAAGAAATGCTTGAAATAAAATAACTTGAAAGTCTGATATAATCCTGACTTTCCCCTTTTTCTTTAGAAAAATATTTCTTCAAATGCTTCTTTCATAAAGAAACATCCAACCACGAAAGGATTATTTGCTATGAAAAACACAACTGCAACTTCAAAAAACACAATAGACGGCGAAAAGCTCGTCAAAGTCCGCATACCCCTGACCGGAGAGGACACCGGCGACGTATTCGTATCGGTCAACGACCGCAACTGGTATATAAAGCGCGGAGCGCTCGTCGAGATACCCGAATGCGCCGCAGAAGTGCTTATGCGCCGCGAGGAACGTATCAGCGAAGCACTCGAATACGAAAACAAAGTACAGAGCCACAGCGCCGAATAATTTCGCACGGAGGTAAAAAGTGACAGTTAAAGAAGCTATCGAGCGAACCGACGCAATGCGTCCGAATCCGGTGCCGCTCAGCGAAAAGATAAACCGTCTCTGCTCGGTAGACCGCACAGTCATGAGCGAGATCGTGCTGCGCCATGAGCATGCACCTGATCTTTCTTTTGACGGCTATTCCGAGGACTCGCAGGATGAAACTCTTCTCGTTCCGCCGCCGTATGACGAGCTTTATATCTACGCTCTCGAATCGCTCATCTACTATGCCTGCGGCGAGCTTACGCGCTACAACAACAGCCTTGCCACTATGCAGAGCATTTATGAATCGTACAGGCGCGAATACCACCGAACTCACATGCCCCTGCACTCAGACATCAGGTATTTACGGTAATAAAATAAGAGAACGAGCCTCCGGGGGATACGCTGAGGTCTCCGGCAGGAGGTCTCCGTGCGGCGCTACGCACGCTATCGCTCGTGCGTAGTAACCCTTTTCGAGAAAAGGGTTAAGAATCCAAAAGCTTTTAAATTGGGGATTTTATTTTGAGTGTATGTCTGATATTTATACGCCCAATTAGCATGACCGCGAGAGATATTTGAATGCAAGCGCTCTGTGCGACAGACTTGCAGGTACGTATCTACCGCTGCAATCCTCAGAATTTCGCCATACGGTGAAATGGCGAAGGCTTTTCCTGAAACGGCGAAGCCTTTTCAGTTACTCGCAAACTTGCTTTGCAAGTTTGACGTATAAATCAGTCTGCGTTTTACAAGCAGACACAAAAAACCTTTAGTATAAACCAAAGCTTTTTTGCCCGAAAAATAATCCCCCTCAGTTTAAAGTTCTTTGCCAGGCTTTCTTTCTGCGCATAATTTGCAAAGCAATTTTGCGCAGTGCCGCACGTTCCTCCCTCAAAGAAAGGAAAGAAAATGAATCTACCGAATCTGCTTGCTCCGAAAAGGAGCATTGAGACCGTTCAAAACTTCGGCGGTCTTGCGAAAAACGCGCGCGGTGCGTCGCAGTTTGCATATATGGAGAATCTGTCGTCCGACGCGTATCCGCTGCTCAGCACCCGACCGCTGCGCGGCATAATCAAAACCGGGGACTTTGAAGTCTCCTCGTCGCTGTACGTCGGAGATTACCTCTGCTACACGCACGATCAGTATTTTATCATGGACAAAAACCCCGCCTACAGCTCGGACGATACCCGGACGGTAGTGTCTATGGGACTGTCGGGCGATCCTGACACCCGCCTTGTCGGAATGGGAAGCTACATCCTGATAATGCCCGATAAAAAGTACATAAACACCGCCGATACCTCCGATTTCGGCGATATAGAATTCCATGCATCGCTCACAGGCGCGGAATTCTCTCCGTGTGCATTCGACGGAGGTGAAGACAGCGGCGGAGAATATGTCAAAATATCTTCGCCGTCTCTCGGCAGCGGACTGTCGGCAGGCGACGGAATAACCGTATCGGGAATAACCGCACAGGAGCTGTCGCAGCTCTGCGGAAATGCGGTCATTAGCGCCGCCGGAAACGGCTATATCGTAATTCCCGGTAAGATTGCCCGAAGCAAAAACTCAGCCGTGACGCTCGACCGCACGATGCCCGAAGTCGATTTTATGACCGAATCGGGAAACCGCATGTGGGGCTGCCGCCACGGCACAGGCGAAAACGGAGGAACGCTCAACGAGATCTACGCCTCAAAGCTCGGAGACTTCAAAAACTGGAACGTCTTTCAGGGACTCTCAACAGACAGCTACGCCGCATCGGTCGGTACACCCGGAGATTTCACAGGCTGCACAAGCTTTGCGGGAAATCCCGTATTCTTCAAAGAGGACTTCATTCACCGCGTTTTCGGCTGCTATCCCGAACAGTATCAGGTGCAGACAAGCGCGTGCAGCGGCGTTCAGAGCGGTTGCTCAGACAGCATTGCGACCGTCCGCGGCGTGCTGTATTATAAAAGCCGCACGGGTGTATGCCGATATGACGGTTCTGCTCCCGTGCCCGTGAGCGGCGCGCTCGGAGACACGCCGTATTCCTCTGCGGTCGCAGGCGCTCTCGGCGGCAAGTATTATATTTCAATGAAGGATCCGTCCGGGAAGCCGTCGCTTTTCGTGTTCGACACCGAACTCGGACTGTGGCACCGTGAGGACGGGACCGCCGTGCGCTCGTTTGCATCATTGCAGGGCGGTCTGTATTTCACTGCTGAGGGCGATCCTTCGACGGTATTCTCGGCATGCGGCGGAGGAAACGATTCCGAAAAGCAGTTCCGCTGGCTCGCGCAGACCGGTATCATCGGCACGGAAGATCCTGCGGGAAGATATATGTCCGGCGTGTCGTTTTGCATGTCCGCGTCACCCGGCAGCCAAATTTCCGTCAGCGTCAGATATGACAGTCAGGACCGTTTTGACAATATCGCGTCTTTTACGCCTATGACGGCCGCATCTTTTAATATGCCCATAGCCCTCCGCCGCTGCTCGCATTTCGAGCTGCGCCTTGAGGGATTCGGCAGCGCCAAGCTCTATTCCCTTTCCTACATTTACGAAAAGTGTGAACTGTAAGCGCGAAGGTCTCCGACGGCTTAAACCTTTTCGAGAAAAGGTTTAAGAATCCAAAAGCTTTTAAGTGGGGGATATTTTTCGGAAAAACATGCAGAATTTATACGCCCAATAGAGCGCGGTTGTGTTATTTATTTACATGCAAGCACTCTGTGAGACAGACTTGCAGACGCGTATCTACCGCTACAGTCCTCAGAATTTCGCCATGCGGCATAAAGATAAAGCTGACGCTTTATCTTCCAAAAAAGCTTCGCTAAAGCTACGCTTTTTTCTTCGAATTAAGTTCAGCAAAACTCGGCGCTTTGCGCCGTAATAGTTAGTGAATGAAAAAAACGTCTGCGACGGCTTACGTCGATTCAGTGTCCCGTCGGAAGGTCATAATGACCGACCGACGACGGGACAAGTAAAACTTCCCTCTGTCTGTCGCTACACCGCCGCGCGGTGTATGCGTGAAGAGATGGATTCCAAAGGAAGAGGAACGCGCACGTTCCTTTTCCTTGGCAGTCTTTCTTTGCCAAGCGTTTCTTTCTTATGTAAGAAAGAAATGCTTGATAAAACATCTCTTGAAAGTCTGCTACTACTCAGCCTTTCTTAAAATGCTTCTTTCATAAAGAAACATCCACCCCCTCTTTTGTAAGCTTTTCTCTATTAGAAAAGCGGAAAGGACTAAAATGATCCCACCTATAACACCGCCGCGTATCGACGCGCAGAGCATCGACGGCAGACTGTCACAGCTCCGAAGCTATCTCGGCACGCTCGCCGATCAGCTCAATCTGATCACATCAGAGCTTGACTCGCATATATCGCGCGTAGAGCAGCAGATCGACGGGCTGCGCCTGCATAAAGAGCAGTAACCGCACGTTCCGTCCGCTCGCTCCGACAGTAAACGGCAGTCCCGCACACACCGCAGGCACACCAGGCGTGAAAAGGCACATGCATGCCTGCCGAGCTGCCGACATACCAACCGCGGCAACCTCATACGCTGCCGCCGCAAAGCGGCTGGCCGTCTGCCCACTAATTCTACCGAAAGGAAAACAAAATGTCACTTGTTACAGAATTTCTGAAAAAAATAAAAAAAGCAGTCCCGAACACCGAGTCAGCCCGATCTGTCAGGCAGAACGGACTCGACGGCATTCAGGACAAGTATGTAAGCCGCTACGGTACAATGAAAAACGCGGCGCTCGCCGAGCTTAATTCAAGGAAGCCGTTCAGCTACGATCCCGACGGCGACGCGCTGTATAAATATTACCGCGACAGCTACACCTCCTCCGGACGCCGTGCGATGGAGGATACCGTCGGACGCGCGGCGGCTCTGACAGGAGGCTATGCAAACAGCTACGCTGTCAGCGCAGGCGGTGACGCATATAACCGCGAACTTGAAAAGCTCGGAGATAAGCTCCCCGAACTGTACAGTCTCGCATACGACCGCTATAAGGACGAGACCGACGCGATAAAGTATCGGTATGAGCTGCTCGACCGCGCCGACGAGCAGGCTTATTCCCGTTACCGCGACACGCTGAGCGATAAATACGCAAACGCCGACAGACTTTACGACGCATACATAAGCGACCGCGATTACAACTACCGCAAAAAGACCGACGACCGTGATTATAACTACCGTAAAAGCACCGACGACCGTGACTACGCATACAATGTAGCGAGAGATGCTGTCGCAGACGCGCAGTGGCGCGAGAAATTCAATGAAGACCGCAGACGCTACGACACAGACTTTGCCGAAGATAAACGCCGCTACGACACAGACTTCGCTGAGGATAAGCGCCGCTATGACACGGACTTCGCCGAGGATAAGCGCCGTTATGACACAGACTTCGCTGAGGATAAGCGCCGCTATGATACGGATTTCGCTGAGGATAAGCGCCGCTACGAAAACGATTTCGCCGAGGACAAACGTCAGTACGACACAACTCTCGAGGAGAAAAAGCGTCAGTATAATACGTCGCTTGCCGAAGATAAGCGCCAGTTCTCTGTAAGCTCGGCTAATAAAAGCTCGTCCTCCAAGGACAAAAGCGACGCAGAAAGCGCACTTAAAGACGCGGGATACTCCCCGAGCGAGCAGAAAACGATCATGGAAACACTGGAAAAATACAAGCTTGAATATGACAACTCCGAGGGCAATTTACCCGCACGGCAAAGTGCGATCAACCGCGCGCTTGCATATCTCTCCGGACTTAAGCATACCGAAAACAACGACTATATATTTGAAAAGGTATTCGGCTTCCGCCCTGACGGATCTGAAACTTCCTCATCGGCTTCATCTGTCCGAAAAAATTATTTCTTTACCGTTTAAGGTCTCCGATAAGTATACAATGAGGTCTCCGACGGGTCGCTTTTTGAAAAAAGCGACGCAAAAACTTTTTGGTAGGGGATTTTGTTTTAAGCATCTGGGCAATATTTGTACACCCAATGAGACGTGACCGAGGGATGCTATTTGCACGAAAACGCTCTGCGCGACAAACTTGCAGGCACATATCTACCGCTACAGTCCTCAGAATTTTGCCATACGGCAAAACTCGCAAACTTGCAAAGCAAGTTTGACGTATTAGTTAGTTTGTGCAGATAATTCCACCTTTTACGACGGCTCGCGCCGTCCATAGTCAAAACTGACCTTTCGCGACGACTTACGTCGAACCCATAGTCAAAACGGAGGTCACAATGACCGACCGCCGTTTTGACAGTATAAACTTGTCACTGTTTGCCGTTGCGTTGCCGCGCAACGCATAAAGCGGAGAGTTAGAGTCGAGAGGAAGAGAACCGCCGCACGGTTCACTTCCTTTCGTAATCTTTCTTTGGTTAAGCGTTTCTTTCCATTATGGGAAAGAAATGCTTATATAAAAATATAACTTGAAAGTCTGATATCACTCAGCCTTTCTTATTATGTTCTTCATAAAGAACATAATAATCCCCAAAAGTCTGATATTATCCGGACTTTCTTAAAATGCTTCTTTCTCAAAGAAGCATTCCCCTCGATATTATCATATTACGGAAAGGAAATAAGATGACAGAAATTGCAAAAGGAATAGACGTCAGCCAGTGGCAAGGACGTTTTGACTGGGCGCGCGCTGCGTCCGAGGGAATAAAATTTGCCGTCATCAAAGGCGGAGGAGGCGACGGCGGACTGTACACCGACGATCGCTTTTCCGAAAATTATGACGGCGCTAAAAAAGCGGGTATCAGCGTCGGCGCATACTTCTACAGCGGTGCGCTTACGACCGCCGCCGCAACAGCCGAAGCAGACATGTTCTGCGACAAAATACTCGCGGGAAAGAAATTTGACCTGCCGGTCTATATCGACGTCGAAGACCCTGATATGCTTGCGCTCGGAAAAAGACAGCTCACCGATATTGTAAAAGCATTCTGCGCAAGATGCGAGCAGAGGGGATATTTCGTCGGAATATATTCTTCACTCTCATATTTTTCGTCAATGCTGATCGACAGCGAGCTTAAGCGCTATTCGCACTGGGTTGCACAGTGGGGCGACCGCTGCACGTATCCCGACGAAAGCTGTCTCGGCATGTGGCAGAACAGCAGCAGCGGAACGGTAGCAGGAGTCCGGTGCGATACCGACATTCTGTATGTCGATTTCCCGAAGCTTATAAAGGATAAAAGCCTTAATGGCTATAAAGACGACGGCACAGGGAAAGTCGACGGAGACGTAAACGGAGACGGAGTTTTGAACAGCAAAGATCTTGTACGTCTCATGAAAGATATCGCTTCCGGCGATACAAATCCGTCCGAGGATATAAACGGAGACGGTGTCGTAAACAGCAAGGATCTTGTCGCGCTGATGAAAAAAGAAGCCGAGTAAAAATGCGCTTCCGGCGATATCCGAAAGCGCTGTTTATGACTGCGGCTTGCGTCACGCCGATAGTCAAAACTTATCTTTTATGACGGCTTACGTCACACCCATAGTCAAAAATCCGCTCACAATGACCGAGCGGATTTTTGACAGTATAAACCTGCCACTGTTTGCAACTGCGCTTCTGCGAAGCGCATAAAGCGGAGAGTGGGTGTCGAGAGGGAGAGAACCGTGCGGCGGTTCTCTCCCTCTCGCGGCCTTTCTTTGCCCCCCGATTATTTTGCTTTGCTTCAGGAATTTAATTTGCTTTGCAAATTAAATTTTATATGGCGCGGTTTATACTTTTCTTTTAGTCGCAATTCAATGCGCCATGTTGTTTCTTTCTTCCGTAAGAAAGAAATGCGGAAAAAATGTTATCTAAAACACTGAATAATATCAGAGTATTTGAATGTTCATTTCAAATATTTTTTATGAAAGAAAAAATGCTTGAAAGTCTAAGTTATATCAGGCGTTCAAGTTTGATTTATTTCAAACATTTCTTTGCCATACAGCAAAGAAACGCTTGCCAAAGAAAATGTACCAAAGGAAAAGGAACGTGCGCCGTTCCTCTTCCTTTGGAAACCATCACTTCACGCATACGCCGCGCGGCGGCTAACGGCAAACAGCGGGATAATTCTACTTGTCCCGTC
>CABUHS010000059.1 GCA_902491535.1 uncultured Eubacteriales bacterium | reverse complement strand
TACAAATAGGAATATAGGACGAAAAATTAACGATTTGTTTTGAAAAAATGCCGTGTATCTTTGTTAATATAAATAACTCGGCTTGCAGCAAAATCATTCTTGAAATAACGGTGACACTGTATGAATGAAATAAATATGTGCAGCACAGAAAACGGATTATCGGCTGACATAAATGAATGTGTAGAAAGACCTGATTCAGCAATTCAGTATGATGTAGGTTCGGGTGAAACACTGAACGAAATAAACCTTGGACTTCGTATGATAGAGCCTAAGGGAGGCTTTTGCTTCGGCACAGATGCTCTTTTGCTCGCGGCGTTTGTGCGGCCGAAAAAAAATCAGCACGGCGCGGATTTCGGCAGCGGAAGCGGTGCGGTCTCTTTGCTGTGTGCGGCAGCGGGAAAGCTTGCTCATATAACGGCTTTTGAGGCGCAGAGAGAATATGCGGAACTGTGCTTGCGCAATGTGCGTCTTAACGGGCTTGATGAAAAAATAACTGTACGGAATGAGGATATTCGAATACTTGCTTCAGGAAGAGAAAAATTTGGAGCGGTATTTACCAATCCTCCGTATATGCGCACAGATACCGGAAAGGCGGGAAATAATAAGGGGCGCAATGCAGCGAGACATGAGATCCGTGGCGGAATAGCAGATTTTTGCAAAGCGGCTGCGGCGTCGCTTGAATGGGGCGGAGCTTTTTATGCTGTATACAGACCTGATCGGATAGTTGATCTTATTGCCGCTATGCGTGACAGCGGAATAGAACCAAAGCGAATGTGCGCAGTCCAGAGTGACAGCCTACATTCTCCGAGTCTTGTGCTTATAGAGGGAATACGCGGCGGCGGAATATCTATGAAGGTCATGCCTACATTGATGCTTACGGACGGCAATGGAGAGATGACCGAAAGAGCGCGCAAAATATACGGTACTATGGAATTTTATGATTAAAGGCATGGCGGTCTGTCGGGTTATTACTAAATGTAAGTTATTCCACGCCTCTGATGAGTTATATCTATATGCCTGTTGTGGGGTTGCCCGTTATGTCGGCACCGTGCCTTATTGAAAATAATTATGGAGATATGTGATTAAAATGTCTGCTTTTGATGATAAGACAGAAGAAAAAAACAGAATCGAGGAAGGTACTCTCTATCTTGTAGCGTCGCCGATCGGCAATCTTGCAGATATGTCGGAACGTGCTGTAAAAGCATTGTCGGAATGCAGTTTTGTTGCTGCGGAAGACACACGTGTGACGGCAAAGCTACTTGCGCATATCGGTATCAGCAAGCCGATGATTCCATATCATGAGCATAACAAACGGCAGGCAGGAAATGAGATCGCGCGAAGGCTTGAAAGCGGGGAAAGCTGCGCTCTTGTAACTGATGCAGGAACTCCCGGAATTTCGGATCCGGGAAACGATATAGCGGCTCTTTGCATAGAAAAAGGAATACCGGTTACGTCTGTTCCCGGCGCATGTGCGGCCGTAAACGCACTGATACTCTCCGGATTTGATACGAGACGTTTTTGCTTTGAGGGATTTCTGCCTGAAAAGAAAAAGGATAGGGAAGAGCTTCTGTCAGAGCTTGCTTCGGAGCGTAGGACGATGATATTCTATTCTTCTCCGCATGATCTCAGGCGGGTACTTGATATATTTTCCGAAACATTCGGAAACAGGCGTATCGCTCTCTGCCGTGAAATGACAAAGCGTAATGAAGAGGTATTACGCGGGACTGTAGATGAGATTTCCGAGCTTTATAAATCCCGTGAACCGAGAGGCGAGTATGTTATCGTGCTTGAGGGCGCGAAAAAGAGTGCCGGAGCATTCTGGCTGGGAATGAATATACCGGAGCATGTCGGGTTTTATGAGTCTCAGGGAATGAAACGCATGGATGCGGTAAAGGCTGTCGCAGCAGACCGCGGAACCGCAAAGAATGTTATATATAAAGCAATGCTCGGCGATGAATAAATCATATGTATATTGATTATTTGTTTTGCCTTGTTTTTACAGTCGGTTGACGAGTTATGTCGGAATATAATGATAAAGTTTGAGGGAGTTTTAAGGCTTTGATTAACTGCGTATTTGATATAGAAGGATTTTTCAGATCGGTTATTTCTCAGGATGCCGACCGTCTTAAAGAATTCTTTTGCAGTGATGCGAAAATTTTCTGGCACTGCACCAATGAATGCTTCACTCTTTCGGAATATATAAAGGCAAACTGTGAATATCCGGGATCGTGGAACGGAGATCTTGAACGCGTTGTTTGCACGGAAGACACTGTTATAGCCGTAGCTCATGTTTACAGCGATGATGGTGAGATATCGTGTCATGTTTCGTCATTTTTGCAGATATCAGGAGGATTGATATCACGCATGGATGAGTATTGGGGAGATGACGGAGAGCCTCCGGCATGGCGTAAGGCTATGAATATAGGTGTTCCGATTCGGTGAAAAATAAGGCTATCAGATGATCTTCAATAAATAAACAAAATAACCCTGCTCGCCGGTCGATATCAGAGAGTGCGGTCGGGTGCCCCGGAGTTTTGTTGTTTCACAATCAGAAAGCACCTCAAAAGTGTTTAAGCTTTTGAGGTGCTTTATAGATTTTTAATAATCTGTATTTAGTATTTGACTTAATAATTTTTAAGAAAGAATAGCTCTATCGTTATCAAACTTGCTTCCGCTTGCTTCGGAGAACATTTCTATAAGCTGTTCGACCGTGAGCTTTTTCTTTTCCTCTCCGGATACATCAACGATAACACGTCCGTTGCACATCATTATAAGACGGTTGCCGTGAGCTATTGCGTCACGCATGTTATGCGTTACCATGAGGGTGGTAAGGTTATTTTCGGAGATTATTTCGTCTGATATTGTAAGGACTTTCTCGGCTGTTTTCGGATCAAGTGCAGCCGTATGTTCGTCAAGCAGAAGAACTTTAGGCTTGCGGAAGGAAGCCATGAGAAGTGTAAGCGCCTGACGCTGACCGCCGGAAAGAAGGCCTACCTTTGACGTCAGTCTGTCTTCAAGACCGAGGTCAAGACGGCGGAGCTGTTCGCGGTAGAATTCGCGTTCCTGCTTTTTTATGCCCCATGCGAGACTGCGCAGCTGACCGCGCCTGTATGCGATCGCGAGATTTTCCTCTATCTGCATATCGGGTGCAGTTCCCATCATAGGATCCTGAAAAACACGTCCGAGAAATTTTGCTCGCTTATGCTCCGACATTCCGGTAACATCCGTACCGCCGATCTTAATAGTACCGGAATCGGGCTTCCATACTCCGCAGATTGCATTAAGCATAGTGCTTTTTCCGGCTCCGTTTCCGCCTATTACGGTGACAAAATCGCCTTCTTTAAGGGAAAGACTGAGACCGTTTAATGCTGTTTTTGCGTTTATAGTTCCCGGATTAAAAGTTTTGTAAACATTTATAATGTCAAGCATTTTTTTCAGCCTCCTTCTTAGGTTCTTTCAGTCCCTTTGTAAAATATTGCTTTTTCCAGTACGGGACTGCAAGGAATACTGCGACGACAAGCGCTGAAAGCAGTTTGAGAAGGTCGGTATCGAGTCCGAGCCATATTACAGCCTGATATACAATGTAGTAGATAACACCGCCGATTGCAATTCCGAGAATGTGAAAAGCAAAATTGTGAAGAAGTCTTCCGAATATAGCTTCTCCGATAATTACGGCAGCGAGACCGATTACGATAGCGCCGCGGCCCATCTGCACGTCGGCAAATCCCTGATACTGTGCAAGTAATGCACCCGAAAGCGCAACTATGCCGTTCGATATCATAAGTGCGATTATCTTATTTGCGGCGGTATTTATGCCCTGTGCGCGGCTCATGTTTATATTGCTTCCTGTGGCGCGTATAGCGCAGCCTTTTTCCGTTCCGAAGAACCAGTAGAGAAGAGCAATGATAATTACGACAGTGACAGCTACGATGAATATCGTATTGCGGTAGAAAGGAACGCCGCGGTTATACTGCATTGATATAAGCAGATCGTAGTTGCGTATATTGACCGCCTGATTTGCTTTTCCCATTATTTTAAGGTTGATGGAGTATAGTGAAAGTTGAGTAAGAATACCTGCAAGTATAGGCGGTATACCCATTACGGTATTGAAAAGTCCTGTCATAAGTCCGGCGAGCATACCTGCAACGACCGCCGCTATCATAGCAACGGGGACGCTGAAACCGTTTATCAGCATCATTACACATACGGCTCCGCCGGTGCATATGGAACCATCGACTGTAAGATCGGCAAAATCAAGTATACGGTATGTGATATATACGCCGATTGCCATAATACCCCATATCAGTCCCTGTGCCACTGCGCCGGGCATGGCATTCAACAGATCAATAATTGACATATATTCCTCCGAAGTAGAGTCAAGAATACCGAATGTCCTGAGCTTTGGAATGTCCGATAAGACCGTTTTGTCGGTACGTACCGTTATACGAAGAATTGCCGTGCGGAATCCGGTTATAAAAACATATTTCAGTGGAGGCAGAAACCCCCACTGAAAATTTAATTCGGCACTTACTGCGCCATATCAGAATTAAAGCTGTTTTGATCAGCCTTCGATAGCAACGTAGCCATCGGGAATTGTAATTCCGAGATCGCTGCATATTTCAGCATTGTATTTTCTTGTAAATTCAGGTGCATACTCGATAGGCATTTCGGATATATTTGCCTCTCCTGTAAGAATCTTGTACGCCATCTCACCGGTTGCGCGTCCGATGTCGTAGTAACTAATCGAAAGTGTTGCAATACCGCATTTTGCGCAGATACCTTCCTCTCCGGCGATTACCGGGATTTTGGCTGCACGGCATACTCCGTCTACAATACTTGCGGAAGTTGCCGCTTTGTTATCGGTAGGAATGTAGATAGCGTCATTCTCTGCACATGCGCTCTCGCATATTGTAGCGATGTCGTTCGAGTCAGAGAAAGCATATTCCTTGCATGTAAGACCGAGCTTCTCGAGTTCTGTCTTGACGACCTTTATCTGATATGCGGAATTTGCCTCAGCGGAGCAGTATACAAGACCGATATTCTTAGCGTTGGGGAGAAGCTCAGGGAACATTTTCGCTTGTTCATTCAGCGGTGCAAGGTCGGATGTTCCGGAGACGTTTCCGCCGACTGTACCTGAAAAATCTTTAATTTCAAGGGCAGTACCGTATTCTGTAACCGAGGTTCCGAGAATCGGAATTGACTGTGTAGCTGCGGAAGCTGCCTGAAGAGCAGGAGTTGCATTAGCCATAATGAGATCGACTTTTTTGGAAACAAAACTGTTTATTATTGTTGAACAGCTGTTTGAGTCTCCTGAAGCATTCTGCTCGTCGAATATTACTTTGTCTCCGAGCTTTTCAGTAAGTGCTTCGCGGAAGCCTTTGGTTGCAGCGTCGAGTGCGGCGTGCTGCTCAAGCTGACATATTCCGACTGTGTAAGTGTCTTTGTCAGTGGTGTTTTCCTTTGCACATGAGCAACATGCAGCTGTCATTGCAAGTGCAAGGAGTCCCATGATTATTTTTTTCATTTTTGCATTCCTTTCTTTTGTAAAACGGAGTGTTTATATAAGACCGATAGGCCAAATATTTCTTTGTTAACTTTATTTGCCTTGATAAAACTGCGGCAATATATTTTGTTATATTTTGCCGTTCATAAACTATTTGTATTTTATCATTTTATCGTACAAAAGTCAATGGCTTTGTAAAAAATAATCGTCAAAGTGTAAAAAATACATAAAATTATTAGATTTTATTTTGCGCTGCTAAAAAACGTATTTTTACATACTCATGAGTTTCAGGCATGTTTTTTCAAATTGCGGATTGTCCGAGGTCGTGATAAATTTTAGTGTACCGTTATTTGAATTTTTACATAGCAAGCCCGCCGTTTCGAGCCGCCGTCTGGTTTCTGCGGCAGTGCCGCGGCATCCGTCAAACAATGCGGCATCAGGGAAGAATTCGGATATGCTTTCCCGAACATGGGGGTAATGGGTGCATCCGAGGACAACTGCGTCGAAATGTCTGTCTTCGAGACCGGAAAAAAGTGACGTCAGATATCTGTGCAGCAGCTCATCTCCGGTATGCCCGCTTTCGATAAGCTCCATTAGTCCGGGACAGGGAAGAGGAACAAATTCTGCATCTGTTTCAAACCGTTCACGTAATGCAATAAATTTAGGCTGACGAAGTGTTAAAGGCGTTGCCATTATGAGAACTTTCGGATGACCTGGTAACATGGCGGCAGATTTTATTTCAGGCTCAATGCCGATTATCGGTATGTTCGGATAAGCTTTGCGCAGCGGTGATACCGCTGCGCCTGTCGCGGTATTGCAGGCGATAACGGCGGCTTTAGCATGATATTCTGAGAAAAGCATCTCTACATTTCGGAATGTTATTTCTCTTACCTGCTCCGGCTTTTTTGTGCCGTAAGGCGCGTTTGCTTCGTCTCCGAAAAATATAAAGTCTTCATTTGGCATAAGCGCGACAAGCTCGCGCAGTACCGATATTCCTCCTATTCCTGAATCGATTACAGCAACAGGAAGCTTTTCAGATAATATCGATGATAACATAATCTGTTTTCCTTATTTAACTTATTTTATTTTATCTTATCTTTAGAATAAAAAATTGTGTTTAGAAATGTTATTTTGTTTGGATTGTGGTTCTTTTTACGGCAATAGAACGCCGGCTTTTTATTAAGTTTTATAAGCTGTAATAAGAACCCGCCCTGCCGGCGCAATCAAAGCCTGCGGGTGAGTACCCCGGAATCTTATTGCTTTAGGGCAAAAGCCCGATCTGCCGACACGATCAAAGATTTCGAACGGGCGCTCCGAAGTCTTGTTGTTTAACAATAATTACGCGGCGCCACTTAAGACGCCGCGGTAATAAAATGTATATGTACACTGCTGTTTATATCAGAATTTCAGCGGTTAAGCTCAGGAGTTTACGATCTCGGTATTTCCGTCTCCCCAATGTACCTCTACTGTTATCCGCGCGTCCGATTTTACTGTTATGCGCGGTTTTTCGTTGATATCTGCTCTTTTTTCGCATATGAGATCTACGGTATTGTTTCCGAGCGGATATCTTTCGATTCCATGGCGTTCCGTACGGTTTACATACCATATGATCTTGTTGTCCTGCGCATAAGGGCGGATTCCGAATACATATTCATACATTATACTTATCGGGAACAGACCTGACCAACCGATGAATTTATCACGTGCTATCGAACCGCGGTCGGCGGTTTCGGGAGCGTAATTTTCCCAAATCGTTCCGGACCTCTTGTATACATTCACGACATGCTCAATATTGCTGCATGCGATATCGTATATAAGCTTCTGATATCCGTAACGGTCGAGTCCTTTGAGTACCATATAGTTAGTGGGAGCCCACACGGAACCGTTCCAATAATCTCCTTTAGGATCATATTGAGGATGATCGGCAGACAGGGAGGGAACACGGTGAGACCGTTTGAATTCGGCGGGATTGTCAAGATGGGAGACAAAACGGTCAAGTCGGTCTGCGGGAACGATATCCGCAAGAAGCGCCCAGTATGCGCCTATAGTTTTGACTCCGCTTAACTGTCCGTCTCTGTACATATCGTAATAATATGCATCGTTTTCGCTCCAAAGCTTATTGTTGATAAAATCCGAAAGTTTTTCGACCTCGTTTTTCAGCTCTTCGATCGAAGGATCGTCCGACCGACCGATGATCTCTGCGGTGCGGATAAGCATTTTAGCGGAAATTATCTGATGCGCGCATGCGTCCATCCATACCATATGTCCGTGTGATGAGGCCACATTATAGCCCTGGGGCAATCTTGGCTGATTGTCCATGCCGCATCCCCAGCCTGTACTCCAATAGGTTCCGTCGCGCCACGTGTGATTTTCCTTAAGCCAAAGATGATAAGCCATGAGAG
>CABUHS010000058.1 GCA_902491535.1 uncultured Eubacteriales bacterium | reverse complement strand
AACACTTCTTGTAACTGTCAGTTACCTAGTACAGCTTGCAGTCGATATCATATCTACAAAACTGATAGATCGAATGGGATACCGACGCAGTGCAATAACCGCTCATTCACTTATCGCTTTAGGCTTCATATCAATGGCTGCACTTCCGTCATTTCTTCCGCCGTTCGCCGGACTTATGATAGCGGATATAATATATTCATCCGGAGCAGGCATGAACGAGCTTGTAGTCAGTCCTGTAATAGAAGCATGCCCTGCGCCGGATAAGCATTCGCTTATGAGCTTTATTCATTCGGTATACTGCTTCGGTACAGTGGCAGTCATACTAATCACGACAGGCGCACTTTCATTATTCGGACGTGAAAGCTGGCGGATAATATGCTGCATGTGGGCAATACTGCCCGTCTGCGGAATCGCGGCATTTTCACGTGTTCCGCTCTACAGCATGACAGAGGAGGGCGGAAGCATGCCACTGCGAAAACTGCTTTCAAGAAAAATCTTTTGGCTATTTATGATACTTATGTTTGCAGCAGGCGCTGCCGAAATGGCAATGGCACAGTGGGCATCCGCATTTGCCGAAAGCGGTCTCGGAGTATCAAAAACGGTCGGAGATCTCGCAGGACCATGTATGTTCTCACTATTTATGGGAATATCAAGACTTCTCAGATCAAAATTTGATTTCGGCACCGATATTCTGTCTCTTATGATCGCATGCGGCATACTTTGTACAGCTGCATTTCTGCTGTCCGCGCTCGCATCAAGTCCGATACTCGCGCTTGCAGGGTGCGGAATATGTGGATTATCAGTAGGAATACTATGGCCCGGAGTTTACAGCACAGCCGGTGAATTATGTCCGGAAGGCGGAACTGCAATGTTTGCTGTTATCGCACTTGCGGGAGATATAGGCTGCTCAGGCGGCCCTACGCTTGTCGGCTTCGTTTCAGGCACATTCGGAGACGATCTGCAAATGGGTATGCTCGCCGCAGCTGTATTCCCTATAATTCTGATCATCGCGGCAATACTCTGCCGCTTAACAGCAACTAAAAACAAATCATAAACAGAAAATGAGCTTACAGAATTCCTATACCTAATTCCGTGATTCTGTAAGCCCATTTTATATTCTGATAAAAATTATTTTATAAAATTTATAAATACCTTATGACAAATCATTTAATATAAAGACTATATAGTTGGATGTATAGATAAATTCACTTGGTAAAAACAAGTAAAACATCAAAAATTGCCCAACAGCAACACTATCATGACATTCATTTGAAAAGCACATTTTCTTCTTATACTAAGCAGATAATATAACGCATTAAAAACAAAAAATTTCCCTTACATAATTCCAGGCTTCATGTCCAATACTTTTATCACACGGCATACAGCCGCACTGAAAGCAGAAATGCATAAAATTATATGCCGACAAAAGGCAGAAATAAATGCAGAATATCGGTGTTTTGCCGCGAAAAACGAAAGGAAACAATCAAAAAATGCCTATTATAACATCAAAAGAGCTTTCCGCAATCGAAGATATTCTCGGCGCGGAACACAATCTTGTAATGAAGTACCGTAACTATGCAGAAGCAACCACAGATGCAAAGCTGAAAACTCAGTTCGGAGAAAATGCAGCAAAGCATCAGCAGCATTTCGACGCACTTTTTGCGCTTTTGAAGTAATCAAGTAAAATATCATATAAAGACGCGGCAGAGCGATTGATTCTGAATTTCTTCGAATCTATCAAATTTTAAGCTTTGCAGCAGAACGGAGATAAAAATGGCAAACATCACATGGGATGATAAGGAAAAGTTAACCGATGCACTCTCGTCTGAGAAATATCTCACAGACGATTACAACTCGTTTACAAGTGAATCGGCAACACCCGAAGTAAAAGCGTGCCTTCAGAATATTCTCTGCGAGGAGCATGATATCTCGAACAGTATATTCTGCGAGATGAGCGCACGCGGTTGGTATAAAACAGAGAAAGCCGATCAGAGTAAGCTTGACTGCGTAAAGCAGAAGTTTGCGTCTATGTCGTAACAAAACTAAAATAAGATTTTATAATATAATAGATACCCAGTTTTCTAAAAAATATATGTTTTGAGAAATATTCAAAAAGCATCAACAGATACCTGTTGATGCTTTTTTATCACCTATTACTTTTTATATTTAGACAGCAAAAATGCTGATCCTTCATCCCTCAAGAATATCGGCAATACGGCGGCAGGCAAAACCGTCACCGTACGGATTACTTGCACCTGACATTGCGTCATAAGCAGATCGGTCTTCAAGAAGACTTTTAAAATTATTGTATATAATATCTTCATCTGTTCCTACAAGTTTCAGCGTTCCGGCAGCGACCCCTTCAGGGCGCTCTGTAGTATCACGCATTACAAGAACAGGTATTCCAAGCGACGGAGCTTCCTCCTGTATTCCTCCGGAATCTGTAAGTATCATATAACTGTGAGCCATGATATTATGACAGTCAAGCACTTCGAGAGGCTCGGTTATGTGTATTCTTTCACAACCAAACAGTTCCTCGCGCGCCGCCTGACGCACAGCCGGATTCATATGAATAGGATAGAGCGCCTTTACATCGGGATGCTCGTCCATAACGCGTCTTATTGCACGGAACATATGATGCATAGGCTCTCCGAGATTTTCGCGCCGGTGAGCAGTTATAAGTATCAAACGGCTTCCTTTGGCCCATTCAAGCTCCGGATGAGTATAGTCGCTGCTGACAGTGGTCTTAAGCGCATCTATAGCGGTATTTCCGGTAACATAGATAGATTCTGCGCTTTTTCCCTCTCTGATCAGATTTTCTTTTGCAAGCTCAGTCGGAGCAAAATTATACTTTGAAATTATCGAAACCGCCTGACGGTTAAATTCTTCCGGAAACGGACTATATATATTATACGTACGAAGTCCTGCCTCAACGTGACCTACCGGAATCTGCATATAAAAGCATGCAAGCGCAGTCGCAAATGTAGTAGTCGTATCCCCATGAACAAGTACAACATCAGGAGATTCCTTTTCCAGAACAGCTTTTATATTTTCAAGTATTCCTCCCGTTATGTCAAAAAGAGTCTGTCCCTGACGCATTATGGACAGATCGTAATCCGGAATTACAGCAAATGCATCAAGCACCTGATCGAGCATCTGGCGGTGCTGTCCGGTCACACATACCACTGTATTTATATTCTTTCTTGTTTTCAGTTCGTTTACGAGTGGACACATCTTGATAGCTTCCGGACGTGTTCCGAATACAAGCATTATTTTTTTCATGAAACGGTTCCTTTCATATGAGCAGAGTAATTTTTCGGTGCTGATATCATGTTTCCGTTTAAAATTTTTGTATTACAAGTATATCACTATATGTATTTTTTGTCAAGACATGTCACATTTCGATTACAATGTTATTATGTATGAAAAAAATATGGCTGAAAACCTTCTGTGAAATTTCAACCATGTTTTTAATTATATACCGAAAAATATATTTCAGGCACTAAAAAATGAAATCAATTATCAACTGTATAAATCTTTGTATTTCGGTAAAAAATATATCCGAAGAAAACATAAACTGCGGAATTAAAACTCTGAAAGGAAATAAAAATCAGTATGCAAAAAGGATATATCGAATTTGAAAATCCTCCTTATATAATATCGGCAGCGTCGGTCGTCGGCAAGCATGAGTACGACGGCCCGCTCGGAGAGAAATTCGATCTTCACGATCCGGACGGAACATTCGGACAGAAATCATGGGAACAGGCTGAAGCTGAAATGCAGCGTTCTGCAATCGGAATGGCTCTTGCAAAAGCACACATGAATCAATCGGATATTGACGCGCTGTTTTCAGGCGACCTTATAAATCAATGTATATGTTCTGCGCAGGGAACACTCTGCTTTGACATTCCGTATTTCGGACTTTACGGTGCATGTTCTACCGCGGCAGAAGCACTCATACTTTCATCAATGCTTATCTCAGGGGGAATATACAATACCGCCGTCGCTGCGGCGTCATCACATAACAGTACCGCAGAGAGGCAGTTCCGATTCCCTCTTGAATACGGCGGTCAGCGCACGCCAACATCACAGTGGACGGTAACCGGAGCAGGTGCATTTGTTGTGTCGTCAAACACATCAATTGCCGGAGATACCGATCCAGGCATAATTTATCCTAAAATAAAAGGAGTTATGCCCGGTCGCTCTGTAGAGCGCGGAATATGCGACGCCAACAACATGGGCGCGGCAATGGCTCCTGCCGCTATCGACACTCTTGTCCGCTATTTCAAACAAACGTCCACATCTCCTCAGAACTACGATTTGATCGCTACCGGAGATCTCGGAAAAGAAGGACATTCGATTGTCAGAGAGCTTATGTCAGAAGAAGGCTACGACATGGGCGCAGGATACACAGACTGCGGACTTATGATATATGACCTCGACAGGCAGGATATGCATTCCGGCGCATCGGGATGCGGATGCTCAGCGACCGTACTTGCCGCAGAGCTTTTGGAACGTATAAAGCGCGGAGAGCTTCACGATATTCTGATTTTAGGAACCGGAGCGCTCATGAATCCCATGAGCGTCGGTCAAGGCCAGTCTATACCGGGAATTGCCCATCTTGTCCGTATACAAGGATAATTTTCATACTGAATTATTATATTTAAGTTCATTATAAAATCTGTTTTATATCGATTTCAAGCACATTAAGTCAGCTAAAAAACGGAAATCTCCTGCTGTTTTTAATCAAAAAGCTTGAAAAAGAGGATAATCAAAAGTACGTGTCAAAGAAAGGAATAAAAATGATCTATTTATGGGCATTTATTATCGGAGGCATTCTGTGCGTTATCGCACAGCTTCTGATAGACTATACAAAAATGACGCCTGCACGCATACTCGTATTGTACGTATGCCTCGGAGTCGTGCTTACAGCATTCGGAGTATATCAACCGCTTGTCGATCTTGCAGGCTGCGGCGCAACAATTCCGCTGACCGGATTCGGATATTCGCTTGCAAAAGGCGTTCAGAAGGCGATCGAGCAGAAAGGTCTTATCGGTGCAATAACCGGAGGACTAAGCGGAACTGCCGGAGGAATAACGGTAGCTATGCTCTGCGGACTTATCGCAGGAGCGGTATTCAAAGAAAAGCAAAAATAAAATTCAGATATTATGTAAAATCATATAAACTATACATTTTTTCTGAATTGCAATAACGGGTAAAAAATGTCAATACAAAAACACCGCCTGTCAGCGCGCCTGCAATCGGCTGCACTCAGCGGCGTTTATATATAAAGAAAGCAAGTGGGATATCATCAACATAGAGAGAATCCCGCTTGCTTTTATTGTGAAACAACAAGGTTCCGGTGTACCCGCTCGCAAGCTTTAATTGCGCCCGGCGGGTATGGTTCTTCTTTGTTTTAATTATTCGACGAAATATGACTCATTTTACGCCGAATGAAGCTCCGCAAAAAATAGTCTGAAGAATTTCAAAGCTTCTGTCTTTGCATCGATTCAGGTATTTGAGATAATATACCCGAAGTTCATCTCATGCTAACCTATTCAGCCGATACTTACTGCAAATTCCGATTGCGTTTCAGCCGATGAAAATATCTTTTCGGCGTAATGAAGCGGAACATTATCATAATAAATTTCTATATGATTCCACATTTCCTGCGTGCCTGTATAGTAAACAGATTCAAGCGCGCTGCAACCTGAAAATGCCGCTGTATCTATCGATGTCACACTTGCCGGTATCGTTATCTGCTTAAGCGAATTGCAGCCCAAAAATGCCCATGCTCCTATCGATTCTGTTTTCTCGGGTATAACTGTTTGCGTAAGTGAGCTGCAACCGGAAAACGTCCATTCTCCTATTGATGTTACGCTGTCCGGGATGGTTATCTGCTCAAGTGAGCTACAGTCTATAAATGCCGATTCTTCTATAGAGGTTACATTTTCGGGAATTTCAAACGATCTGTCCGTCTTTCCGGCAGGATACGCAATGATTGTACGCATATCCTTTGTATACAAAACCCCGTCAACAGAGCAGTAAGCCGCATTATCCGGATCGACCGATATTTCGGTAACCGAACTGCATCCGTAAAAAACCATACTTCCTACAGATGCTACACTTTTCGGAAACATTATCCGTTCAAGAGTACTGCATCCGGCAAATGCCCATCCGCCCACCGATATTACGCTATCGGGAATCTTTATCTGCTTAAGTAAAATACTGCTTAAAAATGCTGAATCGCCTATCGATGTTACGCTATCGGAGATTTCAAACACTTCGTCCGTTCTTCCGACAGGATATGCAACAAGCGTCTGCATATCCTTTGTATATAAAACTCCGTCAACAGAACAATAATCCGCATTGTTCAGATCAACAGATATTTCGGTAAGTGAACTGCAATCGGAAAACTCGTTGCCATCTATTGATGTTACACTCTCGGGAATCTTTATTTCGGTAAGCAAGCTGCAATCCCGAAATGCCCAGTTTTTTATAGATACAATTTTCTCAGGGATATCAAACACTTTTTCTGTCTTTCCGGAAGGATATGCAACAAGCTCTTTCATATCCTTTGTATATAGAACTCCGTCAACAGAACAGTAAGCCGCATTGTCCGGATCAACAAATATGTCTGTAAGCGAACTGCAACCGGAAAACACCGCTATATCTATTGACGTTACACTCTCAGGAATCTTTATTTCGGTAAGCAAGCTGCAATCCTGAAATGCCCAGTCGTTTATAGATACAACTTCGTCCGGAATATCAAACACTTTTTCTGTCTTTCCGGAAGGATATACAACAAGATTTTTCATATCATTTGTATATAGAATTCCGTCAACAGAACAGTAAGCCGCATTGTCCGGATCAACAAATATGTCTGTAAGCGAACTGCAACCGAAAAATGTATCCATTCTGATCGAGGTTACATCCTTCGGAAGCGTTATCTGCGTCAATAAATTACAGTTTTTAAATGCAGATACGCCTATAAACATTGTACTCTCGGGAATATTTATCTGAGTAAGCGAGCTGCAGCCATCAAATGCCGAATTTCCTATCACTGTCAGTCCGTCAGGAAGTTCTATCCGTACAAGCGAACTGCAACCGGAAAACGCCATATCGCCTATCGATATTACACTTTTCGGAAGTGTTATCTCAGTAAGTGTATCGCATCCCAAAAATGCATTATAACCTATTTCTGTCACAGGATATCCATCGATCTCATCAGGGATAATAACTGCCGCCTTCGGTTCGCCGGTAAATCCCGTGACAATTACTCCGGATTTGCCTTTTTCATATTCGAATTTCAACTGTTTCGCAAAATTCGATCTGTCCGAAAGTACGATAACACATATAGCACCGATTATCCCAAATACAAACAAAAGCGTCGGAATAATGATCATCTTTTTCTTCATTATACAAAATCCTCCGTTTTTAATTGCACGTACAATATCTGCATATGATACAATAATATTAACTTATAAGAACATTCCGGTATTAAAATTACTCTCCGGCAATCGTCTTCATCAAACGAGTCAGATCTTTTGAGTTAACCTTACCGTCTCCGTTAATATCTGCGCTTCCGGAAAGCTCAACCTTCTCACCTGCGATATGCTTCATAAGTCTTGTAAGGTCCTTTGAATTAACCTTACCGTCTCCGTTGATATCTCCGTCAGATTCTACAATAGGATCTGTTACAGTGTCAGTTTCAGGAGGTGTTACAGGATCTGTATCCGAAGGCGTTATGGGATATGTATCCGGAGGCATTACGGGATCTGTATCCGGAGGCGTTATGGGATCTGTATCCGGAGGCATTACGGGATCTGTATCCGGAGGCGTTATGGGATCCGTATCCGGAGGTGTTACAGGATCCATGTCTGTAAGTGTAAGCGTAATACCGTCAGCCTCTCTAACCGGCTTGCCTACAGGAGGATCATAGTCACCGCCGTCCATAGCGGCATATGTCCAACGGATAGCATTACTGTTTGACCAAGAAGCTCCGCCATCTTTGCTTTTAACAAACATAGCGTTCGTGATCTGAAGTCTTACATCCACTTCATAATTGTTACGATATATCTGCTCCATAGCCTCTTCTGTAAACGGTACAAGCATTTCGAGAGAATATCCGTCATCTCTTGTTACACTCTTGAGATATTGGAGATTTTCA
>CABUHS010000057.1 GCA_902491535.1 uncultured Eubacteriales bacterium | reverse complement strand
CGGCGATAATAATTACGACAGCTGTAACGGCAATTACGGGAGGAAGAATACTTTTCCACTGCTCTGCGCGTTCAAATTCAACCGTGTAATCTGACATTCTGAAGTCCCACCGGTTATCTTCGGAATTTTTCATTATATCTTTCCACTGATTTTCTGTTCCGCAGAAGGTGATTTTCGACAAAGCAGTACATTCGAAAAATGTAGACGTGCCTATAGATGTAACACTGTCGGCGATAATAACATCGGTAATTTTATCGCATTCCGCAAAGGAAAAATTACCAATCGAGCAGATTCCGTCTTCAATGATAACTGTTTTTATAATATCATGGTAGTCATGCCATGGAGGCGGGACTGCACTATAATTTTCCATATAGCCGACGCCTGAAATAGTAAGTGTACCGGTGACTTTGTCAAGCGTCCACTGTGCATTTTCATTGCGGTAAATTCCGCAGTAACCGCTTAATTCAGATTCTTTCTCATCAATTACTGAGTCACTTGTTGCCGAGACGACGGTAAATAAAGAGAAAAGTACAGAAATAACTATGGTATAAACAAGCATAAAAGACAGTTTTTTTCTCATATCTAACCTCCTTAAGACCATTTTATGTCTATAGTTTATCATATTTAACTATAAACGTCAATCTTTTTTGACATATATAATATTGCAATTTAGAAATAAAATAAAAAAATTTTATTTTAAATCGGACATTAGGTGTCCGGTTTAATTTTTATAATAAGGTCGCAGCTGCAAAATAAATAATAAATTTTATAAGGAGGTTTTCAAAATGAAAACTATTTACGGTGTCAGTACAAATGTACCGTCTAACAAAAAACTGAAAAACGGGTATACGCTATATGATTTAATAATGCGTCAGAAATGCTTTCCGTCATTTTGGGGCAGGACTTTGATAGGTGAAAATGCAATTACGTCAGAAGAAATAGAGTTTTTACATGCCAAAGACTGCAAAATTGCATTTATAATTCGTGATCTTACAGAAGCGCAGGTATCAGGCATGGATGGAAGTGCAGTTGCGCTGCGCGCGACAGAGGCAATTAAAGATTTGGGTGTTCCCGAAAACAGTGGGATCGTAATTTTTGCGGAGATAAAACCGGAATGGAGTGTGAATTATCTTTGGATGATAAGTTTTGCACAGACAATTTTTGAAAATGGATATCGTCCCGGATTTATCGGTAATACGGATTCTTCAAAGAATTTCTGCTTCGATCGTCACTGCAGCCGTTTTGTTTATTATACAAATTCGGAAAATCAGTTTGGAGCTATATATTGCGCTACAGAACCTAAATTAAATGATATTCCGGAAGATTGGAGTCCTTACTGTCCGACAGAATTGGAATCAGATCAAATTGATTTTTGGAATTGCGAAACGGTTTTCTATGGTGATATCGAAGTTTCTGATGTTTATGCAAGAAACGAAAGTGTGCTTAAATTTTTGTGGTAAAGAAAGGAGAAAACTAAATGAATAAAAAACAGTATAATAATGTAATAGAATGGACAATGAGGCATTATAGCGGTAATGAATCGGATAGTTCACTTGAAAAAATTAAATCGGTGTGTACAAATATGGGTATTTCATTGCCGTGCGGGACGATTCAGGAAGTATATAATATTATGAGTACGGATGAATATATGGACTGGAGATCATGTACCATGGAGGAAGCACGGGAGTATGCAGACAGCGGAATTGCAGTGGTCGGTATAAATGAGAACAGAATTGTCTTAATTGCAGCAGAGGATAAAGAAGAACCGATGCCCAAAATGGATTCTGTCATTACAATAAATGAAGATACTACTGCATATGCAGTATCCGGTTTGCAGTTTTATGCATCCAGCAAAGGAAAAGGATGGTCCGAAACCTGTAATAATCCGAACAATTGTTCCCATGTAAATAAATTTTTTAATTCAAATAACAAAACAAATTTGAAAAACCGTTTTATTAATTTATTGGGAACTAAAAAATCTGTAGGATATACGTACACGACATCTGAGTGTATTGATCTAATATTACAGTATGATCGTAATATAACAAATTATTGCAATCAATTCAAAGTTCCGAAAGAATTTGTACAGACATTGCTACTTAGAGAATTATGGTGTCATAATCCTGCAGATGTAATAGCTGATGAAGCAGTGCAAGCTTATTTTGGATGGCAAGCAGAATGCGAAGCTTGGTCTAATCTTAGTACAGTTGAGCAATTGATAATTCCGTATCCAACAGCTCCAATGGGAATGAGAAAAGACAGCTCTACCGGAATAGGTCAAATGTTCGCATGGGTGGCGATAAATGCAAATAATCTTGCTATTGAAAAAGGTTTAATAAGTAGTAGAAAATATAACGCTAATAATTGGCATGATTGTCGGGATATTTGGAATAGTTTACATAATGACCCTGTTTTTGCAATAAAGATGACAACGTTGGAAATGTATCACTGTGCCGATTATGTTGGTATATCCGGAAGTATGTTTCACTGTTCAATAGCTCAAATAAAGGGAATATTATCACGGTATAATGGTACTGGAGATGCAGCTATAGTTTACGGTAATGATTGTTTTGAATATTACAAAATATTCAAAATGTATTCATAATATTATTTTATACTTTAAATAAATTAATAAGAATGTAGTTTTATGAAAGGAAGCAATACCGTGGAAAAAGTCAAAAGAGCATTAAAAGGAATTCTGTATTTTGTATGCGGCATAATTTCGTCTTGTATTTTACCGTTTTCTTTAATTATAGCATTTAATTATTCAAAAGGAATTGGTTATATTAATCCTGAAGGTGTTTCATTTATGCCGTTTGGAGCTATTATAGCGGCATGTATTATTATTTCTTATGTTGTTTTGATCATTAAAACGGCTGTTTCAAAAAAAAGATCGGTATCAGAAAAAATATCGGTTATCGGACTGTTTATATTATCCGTGACGGCAGGAACGGTTTTATCCGTGTCTGCATGGAAATGTTTTTTAAACTGTTTAAATTACAGTATATTTTAACTTATAATTGCGGCGCAACATAAAGTATAAAATTATGTCGCGCCGTTTTTAGATTATATTTTGAGTGGGTAATGAATAATTTTTGTGTAAAATGATTTACAAATAGCTGAATAAACAAAAGACCTGAATCGGAAGTATTGGTATAATATATCCGGATCGGGTCTTTTTTAGTTATATATTAAGTTATGTTTGATTTTTGTTTTTATAAATTTTAACGAATATAATAATTGCAGCGGCGATAATAATTACGACAGCTGTAACGGCAATTACGGGAGGAAGAATACTTTTTTCCTGCTCTGCACGTTCAAATTCAACCGTGTAATCTAACGTTCCGAAGTCCCACCAGTTTCCTTCGGCCTTTTTCATCAGATCCTTCCACTCTTGTTCTGTTCCGCAGAAGGTAATAACAGATAAAGATGTACAGTCCTCAAATGCACCCAGTCCCATTTCTGTTACGGAATTCGAAATAATAACATCAGTTATTTTATCGCAGTATACAAATGAGAATTCTCCTATTTTGCTAATGCCTTTTTCTATGATAACTGTTTTTATAAAATCACGGTAAATATGCCATGGCGCCCGGCTTGTAGAATAGTCATCCATACTTCCAAAGCCTGAAATGGTAAGTGTACCGGTGACTTTGTCGAGCGTCCACCGGGCGCTATCTTGACCGTAAATTCCGCAGTAACCGCTTAATTCAGATTCTTTCTCATCAATTACTGAGTCACTTGTTGCCGAGACGACGGTAAATAAAGAGAAAAGTACAGAAATAACTATGGTATAAACAAGCATAAAAGACAGCTTTTTTCTCATATCTAACCTCCTTAGGACCATTTTATGTCTATAGTTTATCATATTTAACTATAAATGTCAATCTTTTTTGACATATTTGATAAATACAATATTGAATTGTTAATAAAAATAAAGATTGCTTATATGTGTTGACATTGCAGAGCATTTGTGCTAAAATAGTTAACACGTTAATTAATTTATCTTTAATGAAAGGAGAAAAGGAAAATGAATGACAGAGAAGAAATGCATTCTCCGCAGGAGCAGGTGTTTCACACGCTTATACAGGTGTCTCATATGCATCGCCGCGCAGTAGAGACCGAAGCGGAAAAGCTGAAACTTCATCACAGCCAGCACATGATGCTTATATATCTTGCAAAGTCAGATGAGCCTCCTGCTCAGAAAGACATTGCAAATGCGCTTGAGATCAGTCCTGCAGCAGTTGCCGTAACGCTCGGTAAGCTCGAAAGCGAGGGATATATAAAGCGCGAAGCATCAGACGGTGACGGAAGGCGCAACAGAGTTTTTATAACCGACAAAGGAATTGATGTTCTGAAGCAGTCGCGGATACGTTTCAGCGCAGTTGATGCGCTTGCACTTTCTGGTTTTGACGGTGAGGAGCTTGCTGCTCTTACCGGATATCTGAAACGTGTTAAAGAAAATCTTCGCGGTTTTGTTCCGGAGGACCGTCCGTTTATGCCTCCTCCCGAGCGCAGAAAGCCGGATAAAGATTGACGGTATAACTGCGGTCAGGATGCCCTGAATCTCTATATGTGTGGTTCTGTATTTGCAATCAGCGGGATTACGGTATCCGACCGGATGTTTCCGCGATGAATGACGGAGGGAGTCCTTATCGGATTACCGGCATTTCATTTTGTCGTATGCCCCGCTCTTTGCGGGCAAAGCAGAGCGTTGCTCCGATTTAAAATTTGTCCTGAGGAAAGGAAAACAGTTTCAGTATGAAAAGATGGAAAAAATATATCATGCCGTACTTGCCTTATTTTATAATAGGGCCGCTCTGCATGATACTTGAGGTTATAGGCGAGGTGCTTATGCCGTGGTTTCTTAAGGAGGTGCTGAACGCAGGCGCTTCCGGAACGCTGACGGTAGGAAAAAGCGTATTATACACAGTATGCATGATCCTTACGGCGCTTTTAATGATGGGCGGCGGAGTAGGCGGCGCATATTTCGGTACAAAAGCCTCGGTGGGCTTTGCATCTGATCTGAGGCTCGATGTTTACCGTAAGGTACAGAGCTTTTCATTTGCAAATATAGACCATTTTTCGACGGGCTCTCTTGTTACGCGGCTGACAAATGATGTTACGCAGCTTCAGAATTTTATAAACATGCTGCTGCGTATGTGTCTGCGCGCACCAGGCATGATGATCGGCGCGCTTATAATGGCTGTCATGCTGCGTCCGTCTCTGTCGGTGGTGTTCTGCGTTTCAATACCCGTATTGCTTGTTGCCATATTTATTATAATACGTATGGGCTTTCCGAGATTTACAAAAATGCAGTCAAAGCTCGATGCGCTTAATTCCACCGTGCAGGAGAGCATAACCAACGTTCGCGTCGTAAAGTCTTTTGTACGCGAGGACCGCGAGGAGGAAAAATTCAGAGTAGCCAATTCCGCGCTGAAAAAGACCGGAACGGCGGCATATAAAATGATGATCGGACTTTCTCCGGTCATGACGCTCTGCATGAACCTTACAACTGTCGCGGTGCTTTGGCTCGGCGGAAAAATAGTAATGGGCGGAGATATGCAGGTCGGAGACCTTTCATCATTCATTACTTATGTAACTCAGATACTGTCGTCTCTTATGATGGTAACGATGATGTTTATGACATCGTCGAGAGCGCTTGCGTCGGCGCGCCGTATCCGCGAAGTGCTTGAAGAAGTTCCGGATATTTCCGATGAGTCGGCGAAATGTCCTGATAAAGAAGTAACGAGGGGTGAGATAGAATTTCGCGGAGTATCTTTCAGATATTACAAGGGAAGCGAGGACGCGGTGCTGGATAATGTGAGCCTGCATATTCCGTCAGGCGCAACTGTAGGAATAATAGGCTCGACAGGATGCGGAAAGACAACGCTTGTGTCGATGATTCCGCGTCTTTACGACTGCGATGCAGGTTCGGTACTTGTTGACGGAACGGATGTTCGCGATTATTCGATTGAAAAGCTCCGTGAGGGAGTGGGAATGGTACTTCAGAAAAATGTGCTTTTCTCCGGAACGATAGCGGATAATCTGAGATGGGGAGATCCTGACGCAAGTGATGATGAGATGATAGCCGCCGCAAGAAGCGCTCAGGCTGATAAATTTGTTTCGTCATTTTCCGAGGGCTATCTTTCTCCGCTCGGTCAGGGCGGCGCTAATGTGTCGGGCGGTCAGAAGCAGAGACTTTGCATTGCACGCGCTCTTTTGAAAAAGCCGAAGATACTTATACTGGACGATTCCACGTCGGCGGTCGATACCGCCACAGAGGCACAGATCAGGCGTGCGTTTGCCGAGGATATCCCCGATACGACGAAGATCATCATTGCCCAGCGAATCAGCTCGGTTATTGATGCTGATACGGTAATTGTCATGAATGACGGCAGGATAACGGGCGCGGGAACTCATGACGAGCTGATGCAGAACAACACGGAATACCGTGAGATATACTTCTCTCAGATCGACGGTAAAAATGAAAATATGCACGGCAGTGCTGATGATAAAGGTGTAAAGGAGGCGGACGCATAATGAAAGGAAGAGATCTTGAAGAACTTCGGCGCAGATATGCTTCCGCAAAGCCCGAAGGGCAGGGACGCGGAGGATTCGGAGGTCCGGGAGGACCCGGAGGACCGCACGGCCCGGGCGGCAGAGGACGCGGCAGGGGCGTCGGCGGAGGAAAGCCGAAAAATACAGGGAAAACGGTCCGCCGTCTCGGCGGATATCTGAAAGGACACATTCCGAAGATCGTTCTTGTGCTGGTCTGTATGCTTATCAGCACGGCGGCGTCGCTTGTCGGTTCATACATGCTTGCGCCGATCATAAACAATATCGCCGGAGTAGCAACACAGCCGAAAGACGGGGCTGCTGCGGTAGCGGCGGACAAAGCGATAAGAGCGCTTTCGGAAACACCTCTTTTCAGAACGCTTCTTTCAGGACCGTCATGGAGTGACGCACTTGTATATCTGCTTACGGCGCTTGTACTGATGCTGTGCATATACCTTGTCGGCGTTGCATGTACATATTTGCAGTCGAGACTTATGCTTTCTGTATCTCAGAGCGCTACCGAAAAGATAAGAAACGATCTTTTTTCGGCACTCAGCAAACTGCCGATAAGATATTTTGACTCTCATCCGGCAGGAGAGATAATGAGCCGTTTTACGAACGACGTAGACAACATAGACACAATGCTCAACGGATCTCTTACATCGCTTGTGTCAGGTACCGTAACTCTTATCGGAACATTTGTGTTCATGATAACCACAAGCTGGCAGCTCACGCTTATAACGGTTCTGTTTATACCGCTTTTCATAAAAGGCGGCGGAGCTATTGCGAAGGCGAGCGGAAAATATTACGGCGGTCAGCAGGAGGCGCTCGGAGCGGTCAACGGTTATATTGAGGAAACTGTTTCGGGACAGAAAGCAATAAAGGTGTTTAACCATGAAAAAATAAGCACCGAAGAATTCGGACTGCTTAATGACGATCTGCGTGATAAGCAGTTCCGCGCACAGTTTTACGGCGGTATCATGGGGCCTGTAATGGGAAATACATCTCAGATCAGCTTTGCTGTTACCGTAGGAATCGGCGGAATACTTATGATAATGAATCGGCTCACACCCGGCGGACTTACGGTGTTTGCAAATTATTCAAGGCAGTTTTCTATGCCGATAAATATGCTTTCGCAGCAGACGGCGACAATATTCGCCGCGCTTGCAGGCGCAGAGAGGGTATTTGCCGTTATGGATGAATCTCCGGAGGCACCCGACTCGGAAAATGTGTCTGATAAGACTGTGCTTAGCGGAGACGTTGAGCTTAAAAATGTATCTTTCGGATATACGCCTGAAAAAACGGTGCTTCATGACATATCGCTTTATGCGCATCCGGGACAGAAGATCGCTTTTGTAGGTTCTACAGGCGCAGGAAAAACGACTGTTACGAATCTGCTTAACCGTTTTTACGATATAGACGGCGGAAGCATAACGATCGACGGTATTGATATAAAGAATATAAAGCGCGATGTACTCAGGAGGAATATTGCTACCGTACTTCAGGATACACACCTGTTTACCGGTACGGTAAGAGAGAATATACGTTACGGACGTCTCGAAGCGACCGATGAAGAGGTTGAACAGGCAGCGCGTACTGCCGGTGCGCATTCGTTT
>CABUHS010000056.1 GCA_902491535.1 uncultured Eubacteriales bacterium | reverse complement strand
ATGAGTATTTCGATATCGCGGTAATTTTCCGGAGGATAGAAATACAGCATATCGTTCGCTTCGTCTATAAAATATTCTCCTACTGCATCGACTTCTTCAAGCACATTAAAATAAATATACCGTCCGTTTGCCGTCGACCATGAACCGTCAAATGTAACCCTTTCTGTATCGCGGTTATAATTAGTTATATGTCCGTACGATGTCGACCAATCTATCTCAAACATTCCGTACAGCCCTGCATTTTTTATCGATTCTTCAGACCAATTTTTAACTCTGTGGTCAGAATCGTAAAAGCTTCTGGGACTATCCGAATAATTTTCAAAAAGCAGATAACGTTGTTCACCGTCAACATAGTTAGGATAACGTCCCGGCCATGCGCGTTCTCCGCCGTAAAAAAGTATACTGTTTACGACCTTAGCTTCGTTAACGAAATCAAGAGCCGTGCGGTAATCTACACCTGCTGCACCCAGATCATATGCAAGAAGCTTCGAACGTGCATCCTCTGTCTGTATACGGTCAAGAACAGACTGATCCGGGGTAACAAATTTGTCGGGATCGAGAACATATCCGCCGCTTATAAGAACTTTTTCTCCGTTATAATTCTTATATGTAATCGGGCAATCGGCTGTTCCGCTGTCTTCCTCAGTAAAAGTAAGCGTCTCATACTGAGCATATACTCCCCCGTGGATATATACCGTAATTCCGCCGGAAGGCAGATTTTCGGAAGTCCTAACTTCGCGGATCGTATCTCTTGCTTTTTGTATTGTGGCAAAAGGGGCATCTATTGTTCCGGGATTTTTATCATCACCGTTTTCAGAGGATACATAATATTCTACCCCGCTCTGCTGTTCATCAGCAAAAGCAGAGACAGGAACAAATGACAAAAGCATTGCCGCTGTAAGCATCAAAACAAGCATCCGCTTCAAAGCGTGGAGTCCGGTCTGTTTTTCTTTCATTTTTTCTTCCTTCCTTCTTGAAAAATAATATTTTAATCTATACTGCATAATAGATCAAAGCGAAATTATTTCGTATCCCGCCGCCTTGATAAGACGGTTGAATACAGCCAGTCCTATTCCGTTCTTTGACGGCATACGCGCATATATAACGGGAACTTCGTCAAAATTTCTCAGGCAGGCAAACAGCATATGCGCCTGCTCGGCAGGAGAATATCTGCTTCCCATAGAAAGAACTTTCTTTCCGGAAACCCTGGGCATGTCCTCACTGTAACAAAGTATTCCGCAATCGCTTTTATCTGAAAGAAATTTGTATACCTGCTCATCGGCGCCGTCCAGAATAATGACAGGTGCGCTCGGCGCATAGTGTCTGTATTTCATTCCCGGTGCTTCCGGAGTCCCGCTGAATTTATTCAGCACAGCAGGATCTATTTCAATATCATTGCATATGCGTCTCAGATCGTCCGGAGTCACAGCGCCGGGACGAAGCAATCTGAGTTTTCCGTCAGATGTCGGTTTAACTATTGTAGATTCGAGTCCAAATGTACATTCACCGCCGTCAAGTATCGCATCTATACGTCCGTCAAAATCGGCAAGACAGTGCCGGGCAAGTGTCGCACTCGGTCTACCTGAAATATTCGCTGACGGAGCTGCAATCGGTACTCCGGCATAGCTTATCAGTTTACTTGCATAAAAGTCAGCCGGTACACGGATCGCTACCGTATTAAGTCCTCCCGTTACCGTATCGGGTATACACGGCCTTTTCGGAAGTATAACAGTTATCGGTCCGGGCATAAACCGTTCAGCGATCTTATAATATAATTCAGACGTGTATGCATATTTTTCCGCATCCTCAGGTTCCGCTATGTGGATAATAAGCGGATTGTCGGACGGACGGCCTTTAGCCGCATATATTTTTCGCGCTGCCTCCGGATCAAGTGCGTTTGCACCGAGACCGTAAACTGTTTCCGTAGGAAATGCCACAAGTCCGCCGTTTTTTATTATCTCTGCTGCGCGTTTTATATTTTCATTGTTCTCAGCCGAGAGAAATTCTGTCCTGCAGCATTTTTCATCAGAAATAATTCCCACTGAGTTTTCTGATTTTTCTCTGTTCATTTTAATATTGTCTCTGCAATCAAAAGAAGCCATATCAAACCGCAGTTTCGCTTGAGCGAAGCTTCTCAGCCACATCGGCGGTTATAAGCGCATCGATCATTTCCTGAATGTCACCGTTCAGAAAATTTTCTATACTGTAAAGCGTAAGTCCGATACGGTGATCGGTAACACGTCTCTGCGGGTAATTATAGGTACGTATCCGCTCACACCTGTTGCCTGTCCCGACCTGACTTTTTCTCTCAGAAGCAATTTTTTCATTCTGTTCGGTCTGCTTCATATCGTAAAGCTTTGTACGCAGAAGCTTCATTGCCTTATCACGGTTTTTAAATTGGCTCCGCTCATCCTGACACTCTATAACAATACCCGTAGGTATATGCACAATACGTATAGCGGACTCTGTTTTGTTGACATGCTGACCGCCGGCGCCGCTGCTCTTGATCGTCTCTATTTTAAGATCATTCTGATTTATTTCGACCTCAACTTCTTCCGCTTCAGGAAGAACCGCTACAGTTACGGTTGACGTATGTATTCTTCCTGACGACTCTGTCTCCGGAACTCTCTGAACACGGTGTACACCGCTTTCAAATTTAAGCCTTGAATATGCGCCCTCTCCCTCGATAATAAACGAAACTTCCTTGAAGCCTCCGAGTTCGGTCTCGTTTGCATCTATTATCTCATGTTTCCACCGCATCGAATCCGCATACATGGTATACATCCGGTAAAGAACGCCGGCAAACAACGCCGCTTCTTCACCGCCTGCACCGCCTCTTATCTCAACAATAACGTTCTTACTGTCATTCTCGTCATGCGGAAGCAGTAATATTTTAAGTTCTTCTTCGAGACGGGCAACCGCTTCTTTTCCCGTGCGCAGTTCCTCATCTGCAAGCGCCCTCATCTCCGGATCGTTATCCTCTCCGAGAAGTTCAAGTGCCTCGTCTATACTGAGCCGCGCCGCTTTGTACTCACGGTATTTTTCAATTATAGGAGTAAGCTGCTTATATTCTTTCATAAGTCCCGAATATACTGCAATATCAGAAATAACATCCGGATTTCCGAGCTTCTCCTCTATTTCTGCGTATCTCGCTTCTGCACCATGAAGCTTTTCCAACATACTGTCTGTTTCACCTTTCGGTTGATTTTATTTTTTCAGCGTCCGATTCCCATAGATTCAAGAATAGCTTCCTGCCGTCCGAACATTATCCGTTCGTCGTCCTCACTTGTAACATGATCATATCCGAGCAGATGAAGAACAGAATGAACACATAAAAAAGCTATTTCGCGGCGTACCGAATGTCCGTATTCAATAGCCTGCCTGTATGCATGGTCTATTGAAATGACAATGTCTCCGAGCGGTATACGTCCCGTCCTGATATCAACATCATCAGGTGTCGGAATACCGTCTTCAAGAAGCGGAAACGATAAAACATCTGTCGAACTGTCGATTCCGCGGTATTTAATATTCATCATATGTATCTGACGGTCGTTAACTACCGACACCGATACTTCAGGCTGAAATTCACCGTGCGGCATACATTCATAATCGAGCGCAGCGCTAACCGCACGGCGGATAAGGAGACGTGTCTGAAAGTCGATAATATGCCTTCCCTGTTTATTTATCACATTTATTTTATATCCGAATCCAAGCGGAGCCAGAGTTTTTTTCACATATTCAAACATTTATGTACGTCCCTCGATCTTTTATAAATTTGTTGCAGATACACTTTTTATATTATATACTATTCCGACATTTTTTTCAATGCATTTTTTTATTATTTTAAATTATATTTTTTACCTTTTCTCGTATGCTGCAATAATCTTCTGTACCAACCTATGGCGGACAACATCCTTTTCGGTAAAATAATGCAGCCGTATACCGTCTATATCACGAAGAATACGTAGTGCCTCCGCAAGTCCCGACTGTTTTCCCTCCGGAAGATCGGTCTGGGTTATATCACCTGTAACTATGATCTTAGAATTAAACCCGAGTCTTGTCAGAAACATCTTCATCTGTTCTCTTGTTGTATTCTGCGCTTCATCAAGTATTATAAAAGAATCGCTGAGAGTTCGTCCTCGCATATATGCGAGAGGAGCTATCTCGATCGTTCCGCGCTCAATATACTTCATGCATGTTTCAGCGCCGAGCATATCATACAGCGCATCGTAAAGCGGTCTGAGATAAGGATCTATTTTGCTCTGCAGATCGCCGGGCAGGTAACCGAGTCTTTCGCCCGCCTCTACGGCAGGACGCGTCAGTATTATTTTGCTGACGCTTTTTTTACGCAGTGCATCAACTGCGAGAGCTACCGCCAGATAAGTTTTTCCTGTTCCCGCAGGTCCGACTCCGAAAATAACGGTGTTTTCATTTATTGCGTCAACATATCTGCGCTGACCCGCTGTTTTGGCGCGAACAGGCTTTCCGCGCGTTGTAACGCATATACATTCGCCGCCTACGCTTTCAAGCTCGTCGGCACGCCCCTGCGCAACTGCGTCAATAGCGTAATGCAGTATCTGATCGGTTATATCATCACCGGAAATAACCCTTGTACGGAGATATTCAATTACAGCTGCCGCTCCGTCAACTGCCATACTGTCAGTGCCTTCAATACTCACTGCATCGCCGGAACCGCTGTCAGAACCGACGCTGATTATCCGTACGCCAAAGGCATTTTCGATCTCATGAATATTTATGTCAAGCGCACCGAATATTGCTCCGGTCTGTTCCGCACTTTTTGTTAATACCGTTCTTTTTATGCGTTCTGTCATTTGAATAAATTCCTTTCGGACAATCTTCTTTTATACTATATATCATCCGCAAATAAAACACATCGTATTCATTTGACGCGGCGATAATGCCTTTACTCATTCACCGTCAGCGGAACCGGTTCGGCTATATTTTCAATACATCTTATACGGCACGTCATAGTATAAATATCTATACCGGAATCGGACGGCGAAACAGTTACTTCGGTTTCACGCGAGATGATATCCGCACCTCCGAGCTGTTCGGTTATCCTTGCCGCCATCTCAGCCTGAGCAAGCATATCAGCTTCCTCTTTTGTCCGCTGTGCGCTCTCCGTATGATAAGGATAGTAAAACGTGGTATATTTAGTAACGGGAAGAACTATATCCCCGAAAATACAGAGCCTGTCTTTTACCGATTCGGATTCAACCGCTGCAGACACATCAATATCCCCACCGCCGAGCGGTACCTCCGCGCCGAAAATACTCAAAGCAGTTTTTTTCAGCGGAGATCCGTCATAAATACGTTTTTCGTATGTCATCGGTATATCGACAGAAATTTCGTGATATGTCTTAGCCATAACACATCCGTCTGCGCGCACATATCTGTTGCTTAAATCATTTTTATTCTCCACAACTCCGCTGATAAGAAGCTGTCCTTTAACAACTGTATCGCCGTCAGACACAACAGAAGCGCCTGAAAATGTGTTTACATATTCTATAAGTCCGTCTGTCGACGCTACTATATTAGCCGGCTTTGAACTGTCGATCTGTATATTTTTTTCACGGCTCTCCAGAAATCTGACTTCTGCCGTATTTCCGATTATGTTAACACTGATCCACGCCGTATCGCTGTATTTCGAAAGATATTCGGTACACAGACCGTAAAAATCTATTCCGGGTATAAATGAACCTACCGAACACCCGAGACCGGAAAGCCGTTCGGTAACGGTCTCTTCATCTGCTTCCGTGCCTCCGACAACCTCTATGTTCCATATGATCTTAGTCGAAAACCATATTACAAGCATAAATACCGCAAGTCCCACCGCAATTCCGGGTCTGCGCTTATATCTGCGCAGAAACGAGGGAAAACCGTGCATGTATATACTATATACTCTTATTCCGTTTTTGTCAAGAAGCGAAGCCGTTTCCGAATTATTTCTATGAGATATTTCAAAACATATTCTGCCTTCGCTGTCTCTGTGTAAACTGTTAAAAACGATTCCGTTCTCTCTCAAAATATCGAGCGCGTTCTCTCCTTCGGAATCACACGAAGGCTCGATAACTACCGTATCGCTTCCTGCGAAAAATTTTAAAATTTTCAATACCAACATTCGCTTCGTTTTCCTTTCATCTTATTAACGCGGCAAACCTTGCAGAACTTTTATTACGTTTTTTTGCAGCTTACAAATTGCACCGATTCTATAATTCCGGTAAGTTCAAGACTGCGGTCAAACCGGTTTCTCAGTGTCATTCCCTGCCCGCGCAATTCCATGATATACCGCCCGACACGCATACGAATGATATCATCTCTGTACAGTATTATCTTCTTACATGCGCTTACAGTCAAAGACATATTATCGCTGAGGGTTATTACAGTCTCCGATGAAAAGGGATCTGCTCCCGGAGGAAGCTCCGAAGAAATAAGCAGTTTACGCAAAAACGACTGTTTGCATTCCGGAGTACATTTATTTGCATTGCCGGACCGTTCCGTTGATCCGACGGAAGATCTTCTTTTATTCATATTAAGCCACCAACGCCTTTCGAAACAGTTTTTTCATCTGTTATGTAATCTTCTGTCATTTCTGAAAATATACTGTGTATGCAATACAGTTTATGCGGGGTGATCAAAATAAATAACACAAATATTATTCGTAATTCCGCCGGTAAAGGAATCATAAGAAAGAAAGCAAAAGCACTGTTACAGTTATTTCTGCATATCATACCGTTTTTTCCGCTCTTAGCCGCGCCTATGCTTATTTTAATGTCAAACACTGCTGCCGGAGCCGTTTCTTCCGCACTCGGAGTATGCATATCTACAGTAATACCGTCCCTGTTTCCGTTTCTTGTTCTGTCATCGTATATAACGGCATCAGGCGCAGCAGATGCAATCGGAAAATTTCTTCGGAAACCTTTCGGAGCAATGTTCGGAATCAGCGGAGAGCTTGCCTCAGCTTTTATCGTCGGACTGATTTCAGGATATCCCGCCGGAGCAATGATAGCCGCAGAACTTGTACGAAATAAAAAATGCGACAGTGACAGCGCCTCCCGCGCACTCGCTTTTTGCAGTAACACCGGCCCTGCTTTTTTAATAGGGGGGATAGGTGCAGGACTCCTCGGAGATAAGCGCATAGGAATTATACTGTATATTGCAGAAATAATTTCAGCCATAATATGCGGTGTTTTAATGAGAAAAAAGGATACTGTAAGGGAGAGCCGCTGCGAAAACTCCGTAACACCGGATATATCTTACGCAAGCGCCTTTGTACGTTCGGTTTCATCTGCGGCAATTTCGATGCTGACAATATGTGCATTTATTGTATTTTTTGCGGTCATATCAGAATTTCTACGGTTATTTTTATCTCAAGCAGGAAATATACCGCTTACGGTACAGGCGGTCATCGTATCCGCCGCGGAAATAACTGCAGGAATCCGCTGTGCTTCGGAAACCGGAACCGTAAGTGCGGCACTGATCTCCGCATTTGCTGTAGGATGGTCGGGATTTTCTGTACTTTTTCAGACTTCGGCAGTAACAGAAGGTTGCGGGATACGAATGAAATATTATATTTCAGGAAAAATATTGCAGTCTTTCATATGTCCTGCCATTACATTTATCCTGATGAAAATAACAGGTATAATATAAAAGTAAAAAAATAATAAAAATCTATGGAAAAAAGACGAGATATGTTGTATAATATATTTTGGTTAAGTGTTTATTTGATTCGAAAACCAAAAATAACGGAGGTAAAAACTCTATGGCATTCCGTAAAAGAAAAGAAAACAAATATAAAACTGCTGATTCAGACAACAAATTTATAATTTTCAAACCCAAATACCGTCTGTCGAAAAAAAAGAAAAAAAACGATCGCGATCTCCCGGAAATATGCCGCTTTTGCGTAAGCGCTCACAGCCTGTTCGATTCCGATACTATGCTTTGCGACAGCAAAGGCGTTGTAGGCTGCAATTATTCATGCAAAAAATTTGCATATGATCCGCTCAAACATATTCCGCTGCAATCTCCGTCTCTGACAGGAGGTTCTGAATTCTTCCCCTCCCTTGACGTTGATGATATCGATGATATCCCTGTCAATCCGATTTCCGATAATGACGAAAGCAAGGATATACATAACGAAAAAACGGATACCGTAAACACCGGTTCCGCTGATTCAGAAAAGGAAACTAAGCCGATAGCATCTGCGAAAGTATCGGACAATATGCCCTTATGACGGAAAAGAAAATCTCATTTAAAGGAATAAAAAGAGCGGCCGCATGCCTTCTGGTTGTTTTAACTGTTATATTCTCATGTTCGTGTTCAGAAAATATATCTGAACTCAAATACAAAGAAAACGGAGAGATTGTAGACCGTTTTGATACTGCAGGTGTAAGCGAAAATATTGATTTGTCCGAGACAAGAGCTGAGT
>CABUHS010000055.1 GCA_902491535.1 uncultured Eubacteriales bacterium | reverse complement strand
GATCAAGGAACACTTTGCAGGGCTTAATGCTGCCGTATACGATTCAAACTGGAAATCCCAGTTCCTTTCCGGTATCATGCAGCCGCTGATGAATGTTATAGGAAATCTCGGTTATGTTTCGGTCTGCGTTATAGGCGCTATGCTCGCTATAAACGAAACTATAACATTCGGCGTCATTATTTCCTTCATTCTTTATGTACGTCTTTTCACATCTCCGCTCACCCAGATTGCACAGGGAATGACTAACTTGCAGACTGCTTCAGCTTCTGCTCACCGTATTTTCGATTTTCTCGAGTCCGAAGAACTTTCTGATGAATCAGATAAAACAAAAAGACTCACCGACGCCAAAGGAGAAGTCATTTTTGACCATGTACGATTCAGCTATCCTGATACACCGGAAAAAATTATCATAAAAGATTTCTCGGCACATGTACATCCCGGACAGAAGGTAGCTATTGTCGGACCTACGGGTGCGGGAAAAACAACTATGGTAAATCTTCTGATGCGTTTTTTCGAAATAAACAGCGGAAATATCAGTATAGACGAAATACCGACAAAAGATCTGAAAAGAGAAAACATACACGATATGTTCGGTATGGTATTGCAGGATACATGGCTCTTTGAAGGTACTGTCAGAGAAAACCTTGTCTATAACATGGAACATGTAACCGAAGAAGATCTGGAACGGGTTTGCAAAGCATGCGGAATTTCTCATTTTATCCATGCTCTTCCCCATGGCTTTGATACTGTATTATCCGAAAGCACTCAGATATCCACAGGTCAGAAACAGCTCCTGACGATCGCACGCGCTATGCTGCAAAACAGTCCTATGCTGATTCTCGACGAGGCGACTTCATCGGTAGATACAAGAACAGAGCTTCTGATTCAAAAAGCCATGGATGAACTTACGAAAGACAGAACAAGCTTCGTCATTGCACACCGTCTGTCTACTATCAAAAACGCCGATTTGATTCTCGTTATGAAAGACGGCGATGTTATAGAAAGCGGAAATCATGAAGAGCTGATAGCAAAAGGCGGATTTTACGCCGAGCTTTACAACAGCCAGTTTGATAAGACCGCTTGATATTAAAATAAAAATCTGATCCGTACCGTACAAAATCCCATAATGAGATTTTGTACGGTTTTTTACCACTTCCATACGATCTAATTGTTTATTCTCCGTTTTCAACTTGCGGCGCTGCTGCGTTTCACGCAGAGATTTATAAATACAATATTTATTTTCAAAAAGGTGTTGACTTCAATTTATAATTTTGTTATAATACGCGCGGAAAGTATTAAATAATGGAAAAAAATAAATGATCAAAAATATATTTTTATTCCAAAATCATAACAAGGATGGTGACAGTAATTGCAGCACGAACGCAACAATACCTATGCAACCTATTTTGAACACTCTTTTCAGATCGACCCTAAAACAAGAAAACTCAAGTTTTTCTATGAGGGACGCGGTGTTATCGGAGATGAGATAACCGTTCGCTTTGAAGACAGTGAAGGAAACAAGGTTGCAGACCTCAACTCTTTCGGCGGAATCAAATACGTATGGGATCACCCGCTTCATGAGGACAACACAATGATACGTATGGACCTTACCGAAGGTCCCGAAGGCTTCGGAGAGGGATTCTGCGTAACATTCAGAGTAAAACGCGACCGCGTTGAAGCAGATACAACAGGACTTCCTGAAGGTCTCACAATGGTCGTCTCCGGTAATCTTTACTGGGGTGAGCTTGAAGATTCGTTCGCTATGTGCCTTGACCGCGATGCCGCACAGGACGATCTCCGCGCAGCATACGGTCCCGCAGTATCTACGATAGACGACTGCCTGTTCGACCGTAAGACCGATATGGCGATCCGTCTCAGTGGATCTGACGGATGCCGTCTCGGATTTTCTCACGAAAATAACTGCTACACATTTGAATCCCGCGGATTCTTTACTCTTGTGTCGATTCTTCATGTCTATGAGACACGCTTCCGCACAAGATATTCATGCATCAACAAGAACACCGTTTTCAAAACAGCTCATACAGGCTGGATGACATGGTATTCTGTTAAATTTGAGGCAAGCGAAGATGTAGTTCTCAAAAACGCAAAGTTCCAGCGCCAGTTCCTCTATGACTACGGCGCAAAGTCGATCTGGATCGACTGGGACTGGTATCACACCGCTTTCGGTCTCGAAGAGGCGCCGAAGGATATCGGATTCTTCCAGCCTGACTCATCAAAATATCCGAACGGTCTCGCACCTGTTGCGAAAGCAATCAAGGAACTCGGATTTGTACCAGTACTCTGGGTCGGTCCTACCGTTGAACCGGGCGAAACTGAACTTGTCAATGAATTCCGCGATTCGCTCCTTACCGACAGCACGACATGGTGCGGAAAATATTTCTTCGACATTTCCGACGAGCGCGTTGTAAACGAGCTTATCCCGAGAGTATTCAAGCAGGTAAAGGACTGGGGATTCGAAGCCGTAAAATGGGACTGCCTGCCTAATACCGTAGGTTATGCCGATGCATGGCATGAATGCATGAAGCATCCCGAACTCAACTCTACCGAAGCGCTCCGCCGTCTGTGCAAAAAGGCACGCGAAGTTCTCGGAGAGGACTTCTACATGATGTCCTGCGCAGGAGGAAACGACGTTGAGGTTCTTATGCTCTCCGACGTATTTGATACCGCACGTATCGGAAACGATATATTCGCATGGTGCGACTTTATCGGAGACTTTGTAGAGAGAGTTCTTCGTTTCTACTCATTCCACAATGTATCTTTCTATTGTGATCCCGATAATATCGTTATCCGTCCCGAATTCAGCGACTTTGAGCAGGCACGTTCACGTGTATCTCCTGTAGGACTTCTCGGACTTCCCGCAACCTTCGGCGACGAACTTACAGAGCTTCCTGCCGACCGCATTGAGATGCTTCGCCGTACACTTCCCTCTCTTGATATTCATCCGATGGATGTACGTGAGATAGCACACAACGGAAAACGTTTCTTCGTTTCTCTCGCGGTAAACATGCCTTACGAAAGCTGGAATGTCTTCGACATTCTCAATATGCAGGATAAAGAGGATACATTTGTAATTGATCTTCAGAAAGAGCTTCATATTGACGAAGGCGATTATATCGTATTTGACTTCTGGCATCAGAAGCTGCTCGGAGTTTATAGCAAAGAGCTTCCTGTCACGCTTATCCCCAACCAGTCCGCAGTATGCTCGGTAAGACGTGCAACAGGACGTCCTCAGATCGCATCAACAAGCCGTCACCTTACACAGGGTGCTTTAGAGCTTCACGATGTAAAATGGGATGAGCAGACTCTCACCCTCTCCGGATCTTCCGATGTAGTCAAGGACGACGGATATAAGATCTTCGTATACGTTCCCGACGGATATACTCCTGCAGAAGGAACCGTAAACGACAATATTCTTGTACTTACTCCTGACGATTCAGAAAATGCAACTGTAAACTGGAGCGTTTCATTCAAAAAATAAGTCTATAAACAGATAATTATTCATATATGCCGCCGACGCCAATCAGACTGTCGGCGGCAGCTTTATCTTCACTTCGGCGTTTTTTAATTATTTCAATTTTTTTGCAGAATTGTATTGACAAGATATGCGTTTTATGATATAATATCAGCGTTCGCAAGACATGGTGGGTGTAGCTCAGTTGATTAGAGCGCCAGGTTGTGGCCCTGGAGGTCGTGGGTTTGAGCCCCATCATTCACCCCATAAAAGGGTAACAAAAAAGATGCCCGCCGAAAAACCCCGATAGAATCGGGGTTTTTCGCATATTTTGGGATAAAAAATTCAGGACATTTTCATAGATGCCAAAAGGCAAAAAAACACTATTCCCTCATTCGAACCGACGAAGAAGAATAATTAAACAAGATCCGGCAGATAGAAGTAAAAAATCTATCTGCTTTTTTTGTTTTTCAAAGGAGGCAAATACATGAAAGCAGAAACCGATCTGCCATCCATAAAAGAATTAGCACAAACCATGTGAAAGGAAAACAAATGACAATTTATCAGAAGAAATTATTGAAACAACTCTTCAATCTGAAATGCTGAACAGGACGATAGTCCTCAATTAAATATGTAGATTTGCTCTGCCCCGATTAAAAAAATCGGGGCTTTTTGTATTTTAAGATAAAGGAGAAAAAATATGTCCCTGTTTAAGGAGAGTCCGGAGTATCAGTCACTTGTAAAGATGATGACCGGAATACCGAATTTTAAGCCGAAAGGATACGGCAAATACATCTTCGGCAGAGAAAAACTGATAGCCGACAGATATGACTGTAAATTATGCCTCTACTATAAAAGAGGAAAGACAGGATGCTCAAAGAACCGATGTCCGTATGCCGGACAGCGTATTATTGTCGGAACAGCTTCACGGAATGAAGCGCTCAGAGAAATTGCATATGAAACGAATGTACCTGCGCTGAAAAAGCGTTTATACAAATACATCAGAGAAAGTGGGAATGACCATATGGACTACCGAAACTCAAAGCACCGGATTGCTTTTACTGAAGCAACCCGAAAACTGGACAAAAACAATTACGCTCTCATGTCCGCAGTCTATCTTCTGGCAGCGGATTTCAAACTATGGAGAGAGTCCAAGCGCTATACAGTCAGAAATGAAATTGAGTTTAACAAAATCAAACTGAAAAACAGCAGTGAGGAATCATATACCCTGTTATGTGCGGCGAAGGATTTGTATCTTGGTACAAAACACATCACCGCCAAAGACCTTGCGGACGCGGATCTGATTCCTCCGAAGATGTTCGGTCTCATCTGCAATGCAATGGCAATACGCAGATTCGGACTCGGTGCAATTCATTATAAGGAAAGGAAAACAGAAGCATGATCAAAGCAATTATTGAAAACAAAAACGGAGAAACAGCGGTTGTTGATCTGACTGCACATTACCATGAAATATATAAGGATTTGCAGGCTATAGGATATTATGGATCGCCGGAACGAATACTTCTGCGTGACGAAGAAGATGAAGAATATCGAGTAAAGCTGTACTCCGACAGCAATATCGGAAACAGTATGATTAAGCTTCTAAATGAAAGAGATAATCTTTATGATGCTTATCTGCTCGACCTTGCCGTTACAAACGCAAGAGAGGAAATCAAAACAGATCTTGAACAGAATTTGCTACATGGACAATATTCAACCTTTTCAGATGTACTTGAAGATATCAATCAAATGAAGATAAGCGCGGCTGAAACAAGGCTCACATTTTACTGTCCACTGACAGCATCAATTGATGATGGTGATGAATACGGTTCCGCCGCAAAATATATTATCTTAGACAACCGCGACAAAATTGAAGATATGCTTGGAATAGAGCAGCTTCCCGATCTCGGAGATATGGCTGAATACCTCGGTAATCACAGCGGAATTGGTAAAAAGCTTTTATATGCCGTGTGGGGATTGGAAGAAATCCACGGAGAGCTATACGGTAAGATTGACTGTTATCTGAATGAGACACTAAATGCAGAGGAAACGGAAAAATTGCGGTCAGCCGTTCGCGGTCAAAACAGTGATGGCTTCGGGGAATCGGCAGAACAGCGGGCTATCCAAACCAATGACGGGGATTTATATGTTTCCTTTTGGCATTCCGGCAATGGTTATTTCCTCTGTACAGAAGATGAACTCGACGATTATATCGATAAAGCACAAGAAATACAGTTAGGAGGAATGTAAAATATGGCCGTGATTTTTTCTAAGGTAACTGTAACAGCAGGTAATGACACAATAAATTTTTTTGTCGGAGGTATTCCAAGAGAATACGATGACTTGGAGGATTGGGATGAATTCAGCGACTTTCTGAAATATATCAGTGAAGAAACAGAAATTCTGGTACACGCTGAAGCGTATCTCTACGGAGACGGCGAAACTCACGAAGCATCCTATTCGGATATATTGTGGTTTTCTTCCCGTCTTAAATCCGGTAGAAGTTTCCTTACAGATTACTGCGATCATATAGAAGATGTAAATTTTCGTTTTACCTGATCACCCGATGAATTATTTAGAATGGAGATAGAATGATGACAATAGAAGAAAAATACCCTGTACTGATTGGACACTCGATTGCAGGTCGAACACGATTGCACAGCATTCAGGATGTAGCAGACTTCATCTGTGTACACGGACAACACGGCGATCTGACGATAACACAAAAAGACGGTACGCCTTTTCTTGACACTTTCGGCATCTATATCAACAAAATTGCAGACATGGAGTATCGTGAGGAACTGCTGAAGATACTGATCCCGCAACAGCATGAGGTTGAAATGGAATGCTTCGGACACGGCGAATCAGGAACAGATGAAGAAAATACCGATAACGAAATGGGGATGGGAGGGATATGAAAAATGGACAGCAACTCAAAATGGCATATCGGCGACACCTGCGTTATGATAGTCAATATTCCGAAAAGATATACCCAAGAGTTTGAGATAAAAGATTTTGATGGAAAATATTACACCTTAAAGCGCGGAAACTCTATCCACCACGCATCACCGACACGAATGTTCCGAACTAAAAAAGAAGCGCTTGACGCACTTGATACAGGAAAATATCAACAGAAAAAACAATACCGTCATAAAAACGCCGTAACAGGCAGAGAAAGAACGGAGGAACAAAGCATGAACAGAATTGAAGTTGAGCGGCGCTTTGCACAGCGCATGAAAGATAACTATCCGCCCGGCACACGCATTATGCTGCTCGGCATGGGAAACGATCCCCGACCTGTTGAGGATAACACAAGAGGAACGGTCAAAGCGGTTGACTCACTTGGCACTCTGCACTGTGACTTTGATAACGGAAGATCGCTTGTTATTATTCCTGGTGGGGACAACTTCCGCAGGCTGTCCGATGAGGAACTCACAGAAGAAAGGATGGCAAATCTGCCTCATATCAATGGAGAATTAACTGCCTTCAGCACCGATATCGGTTGCTCTTTCATAGGATATTCTACTGAAAATCGGTGGAACGGTTGGGAATGCCCGCTGTTTCCGAGAGAATCAGCAAATGAAATAAGTCAGTATTACAACAATGAATATTGCTGTATGAGGTATGATGAAGAAACGGACTGCTATATTGCTGAATATCCCTCAGATAATTGTTCAGAGAAATATGAGGGACAGGATTATGTTGTTAACGGAAAAATCGAACATCTATACGCAATAGGCAGTCATGAATGGTGCTGGGATAAAGCGGAACAGGAAGAAAGTCAGGATATGAACGAGAACAATGATCCCGTCATGGGAATGTAAAGAGGAAAATGTATGAAAGACATGAAAGTAAATGCAGTTATTTGTCAGGAAGTATATATCGATCCGGCAGAAGCCTTTGGAAAGATAAAAAATGCTTTAGGCTTTTATAACGGCCGTGATAGATTTATCTGTGTGAAAAACGGTGAGCTTCTGCGAGGCGAAGATGTCAGCTATCATGGTTCACCTTTATATGAATATGAATTCATTTCCAACAATCCTAAGTGGATCGAACTGTTCAATAGTGTTCAGTGTTTAGACGATTATTTCAAGCACTCTGAAGAACCGCAGTGGAACAGAGTGATCGGTAACAACGAAACTGAAGATATTGACGAGGATAATACTCCCGTCGTGGGAATGTGAGGTATCATTTGGATATTGAAATACCTGATATACTGATAGAACTGCTCTTAATACAAGCGGCAGAACAGGAATGCTCTGTCGAAGAAATCGTAGAACGAGCTATAAGAAACTATATCGAAAGGAATGATTGGAATGCCGTCTGACGGAAAGAAAGGAATTACAGTCAAAATTGACGAAGAACTTCATGCAGAAGTCCGGCAGTATTTGGATAGCCATGAAATGACGATGGCTGAGTTTGTCACACTGGCACTTCAAGATGAGTTACACCCAAAAATCACAACGAAAGAGGAAAAATACATGGGAAATATGAAAATGCTTGCAGTGCAGATACCTGAAAACCTGTTTCAGAAAATCAAGGATTATCTGCACCGCAATAATATGACGCAGAAAGAATTTGTAATCGGACTGATCCAAAATGAACTGAAACGGGAGCAGACAGAGCGTGAAAACGCAGAGAAAATACCGGAGGAAAACAAAGAAAATACAGAGCAGAAAGAAAACAGCTCTGTGAGCGATTCTGAGACGATTTACGGGGATTCAGAGGACAACGCAGAGGAACAGGACGAAAACAATTTTTCAGACGTTTTTGACACCGTGTCGGAGGAATCCGAAAACTACAATGAGTCCGAAGATGAAAACATGGGATTTTCTATGGGGATGTGAGGTGATCCGGAAAACAGATAAATAAAGAGAGTCGTGATTGCACATGACAAGTCATGGAGCAATCCGATTTTTTGATATGTTCGCAGGGATCGGAGGTTTCCGTTCGGGACTTGAAGCGGTCGGCGGTTTTGAATGCATTGGTCACTGTGAGATTGATAAATATGCAAATCAGGCGTACAACGCCATCTACGAACCGAAAGGAGAGATATACTTTGAAGATGCAAGAACCATTAATCCAAACGATCTGCCCGACCTCGATCTTATCTGTGCAGGCTTTCCATGCCAAAGTTATGCCGAAGAAATAGTAATCCCGAAGTTTAAACTGCACCCTCAGTAA
>CABUHS010000054.1 GCA_902491535.1 uncultured Eubacteriales bacterium | reverse complement strand
CTTCATCCTCGCCCATAAAAGACAGAAATGTGGTTTTTTCCTGCTTTTCGGTGTCGCGGTCAAGAAGATCGTCCGTCAGCTGAAAGCAAAGACCGAGCGCCTCTCCGTATTTCTCCGCCGCGCCAAGCTCTTCACCGCCGAGAACACCCGCCGCTATACATCCGAGCATACACGACACGCTTATAAACCTACAGGTCTTCAGCGTATTCATTTTCAAAAGCTGACCGTATGAAAGTCTGCTGCGCTCGCCGATAAGATCGAGCATCTGCCCTCCTACCATCCCGGCAGGACCTGCGGCATATGCAAGCGCTTTGATTGCCGCGCGTGTCTGCGCATCATCAGCAAACGTGTTTTCAGCAGCCATTCCGAAAGCAGCCGCCTGCATCGCGTCTCCCGCAAGCATAGCGGTCCCCTCTCCGAATTTCTTATGGCATGTGGGCGCGCCGCGCCTGAGATCGTCATTATCAAGGCACGGCATATCGTCATGAATAAGGGAATATGTATGCAGCGCCTCTATAGCGCATGCATACGGCAGCGCGGCTCTTTCATCTCCGCCGTGCATACGGCAGAATGCCAGGACGAGAAACGGTCTTATACGCTTTCCGCCGCAGAGAAGACTGTATCGCATTGCCTCGTAAAGCTCCTCCGGCATACCGTCGGGTGCGGTAAAAAGCCTTTCAAGTTCTGATTCGATACGCTTTGCGTCCTCATGCATCAATGACTTAAGCAAATCATGATTCAAATTCGCGCTCACCGATATCACCGTCCTCTTTTTTGTAAAGTATCTTTATTCTGCGCTCCGCATCGTCAAGCTTACGGTTGCAGAAGCCGACAAGCTTGACGCCCTCTTCAAACATGGCAAGAGAACTGTCAAGCTGTGCTGTTCCGCCCTCGAGTGAACGGACGATCTCCTCAAGTCTTACCATTGCCTCCTCGAAGCTCATGTTCTCAGTCTGTTTATCTTTTTTATCGGATGACATCTTCTTATCTGCCATTATCTTTCCTTTCTGTATGTAAGTGCGCCGTAAATTATTTTTACCGGCACTGCAAATTCAGATCTTGTTTTGCTCCCGCCACTCATTATATGTAATACACGTGATATGCTCCGTTTTTGTCTCTCCGGTCTTTTCCCAGAACAGATCTCTGTTTGTGTGATGATAGACAAATCCGCATTTTTCCTGTACACGTCTTGATTTTTCGTTTCCGTCAAAATATCCGCACCACAGTTTTTCGAGTCCCATCTCCTCAAAGCCGTAACGCATTATCCTGCAGACCGCCTCGGGTATAAATCCGTTCCCCCAGAACGGAACGCCGATCCAATACCCGATCTCTGCCTCATTTCCGGCACATTTAATATTGCTTTTTTCGCCGATCATAAGACTGACACATCCGACAGCCTTATCTTCCGGTTTCAGACAGACGGCATAATTTCCGTCGGCTGAAAGAATATTTTTTATAACTTCCCTGCTTTCCTCCGCAGACTTATGAACCGGAAAGCCGGTAGGACCGCTTACGGCAGGATCGGACGCATATTCATAAAGACTTTCGGCATCCGACTCTATCCACGGACGCAGGATCAACCGCTCTGTTTCAAATCTCAACTGTAAAACATCCTTTCAGCATCAAATTTTCAAGACCTGTCAGTGAAGAAAATTACCCATTGTTCTATATATAATACCTTATTCTCACTCCGGCTGCCGCATTTCCTATATTTTGATCCGGAAATTATTCGCTGTCATGTTCAAAAAAATCAATATCCGCGGGATAATCGCCGTCGATGAGATAATAATCTGCACTGTATAATTTACACATTTCCAATGCCGCGGCATTATCATGTATCAGACTTTCAACCGTACAATACGAATCGTCAAGCCGCTTCTCGACAACGCCTGCATACTTTTTTATATCATCATAATGTTCTTTTATATATGATCCACTCATAACCAGACAGATATATCTGATATGCTGAAGATAATCCGTATCAAAGCTTTTTGTCCAGTCAAACGGGATATAACAGCCCTCAACAATAAGATCCTGACCGTTTTCTATTGCGGTCTTTATAATTTCTCTGACTATCGGCCACAGATAATCTGTTAATAATTTATCATCGCTCGTCGGCGTAAGCACCGTATTTTTGCTTCTTATAAGTCCCATTTTTAAATGGTCTATCGAAAGGTAAGGATATCCGTATTTCTTAAGAAGTCTTTGCGCCAAAGCTGTCTTTCCGGTGTGCGACGCGCCCGCTATCAGTAAAACCATATAAATTTTTTCACTTCACAAAATTATTTTTCATTCCGAAACACCGGAAAACTGATTTCCGTGAACACGATAAATCCGGCAGAGCGGTAAATCGGCAATACAAACCTTGTTACTCCGATTTTCGCATATCGGTAACGATTCCGTCAACCTCGCCGTCGGTCGTTTTAAATGTGAATGAATCTCCTTTTTCAAGCTGTGCAACACTTTTAATAACGCTTCCGTCGGATGAAAATACAGCCGAATATCCTCTCGATATGACCGCCATAGGATCGAGAGCGCGAAGCGATGCGGTAAGTCTCACAAATTCCTCACGGCGGTCGCCTATCTCGTTCTTTACAGCCGAATCGAGCCGGTTCTCATATAGCATAAGCTTCATTCTGCGGTCTTCTGTAATAAATTCCGGACCGGAAAGACAGCGCCTTGACTCATATCCGCTCAGGCGCTCCCTTGCGCGCCTTATTTTTCCGTCTAAATTCTGCTCTATATATCCTACGATATTGCCTATCTGGCGCTTAAGCACCGCAGTATCGGGGACAGCAAGCTCAGCCGCCGCAGACGGCGTAGGCGCGCGTCTGTCAGCTGCGAAATCAGCTATAGTAAAATCCGTTTCATGACCTACCGCCGAAATGACCGGGATATCCGAAGCCGCGATGGTTCTCGCAAGAGTCTCGTCGTTGAACGCCCACAGATCCTCGATAGATCCGCCTCCGCGTCCTATTATTATAACGTCGGCACGCTTTGTACGGTTAAAATATTTCACGCCCTCGCACAGCTGCGATGCAGCGCCGTCCCCCTGGACAAGAGACGGAAATATGACCACCTCTGCATACGGAAACCGCCGTCCGGTAATATTAAGAATATCCCTCACGGCCGCGCCCGTAGGTGAGGTGATTACGCCGACGCGTGTCGGTATCTTCGGAATCGGCTTTTTTCTCGATGCATCGAAAAGGCCCTCGGCTTCGAGCTTGCGTTTCAGCTGCTCATACGCTATATAAAGCGCTCCGACTCCGTCAGGCTCAAGACCGTCGGCATAAAGCTGATACTGTCCGCCCTGAACGAATACCGAGATCTTTCCGTGCGCGACTACGCGCATACCGTTTTCGGGCATAAACCGAAGCTTTGACGTATTCGAGCGGAACATTACCGATTTAAGGACTCCGCCGTCATCCTTGAGAGTAAAATACATATGTCCGGTGCGGTGATTCACAAAATTGGATATCTCGCCCTTGACATAAACATTTTTCATGACCGGATTTTCATCTATGAGCATCCGCGCGTATTCATTTATCTGCGTTACGGTAAAGGCGCGCGTATCCGCCGCGCCGCTTCCTGCGTTATGCTCCATAAAGCCGATCCTCTCTTCTGTATATTTCTCATATATTTATCCGTATTATATACGGTCATACTATCCAGGACTCACTCTGTGCTGATCACCGAAAGATCCTTAATTCATATCTCCGATATATCCGAAAGATGCTTTCTCCTGCACAAAAGCGCTGTTCCCGCCGCGTTATCGGAAGAAAATTCAGCGGGGGCAAAATACGCTTCTCTTCCCGCAGTCAGTCTCTCCCTTATCAAAGAGCAGCCTGTAACTCCCCCTGCATACAGTACAGGTCTTTTCCCGAACTCAGCTTCGGCATTCTGAGTAAGCTGCTCAAGTGTTCCTGTAACCGCTTCTATAGTATACATAGCAATAGTATCATGTGATACGCCGCCCTCAAGCAGAGCGTGCGCCTTGTTCTCTATACCCGAGAGATTACAGTGCATTCCCCTTACGCACACCGGAGGCTTTCCGGGGAGCCTCGCCCCTTCGGAGACCGCTCTGAGCGCCGCTCTTTCAAGCTCAGGTCCGCACGGAAACTTCATGCCGAGCATGACTCCGACACGGTCGATAAGCTGTCCTGCATTGATGTCAAGCGTTCCGCCGATAAGTTCTATACCGTCATTTTCATCTATTCCGAGAAGCTCTGTAGTACCTCCCGAAACATGAAATGCGAAAAATTCTTTTCCGCGTATATGCTCCGCACCGCTTCCGTAAAGCGCCGCCGCAATATGCCCGGCCTGATGCGAAAAGCCGTATGACGGAACTCCGTTTACCGCCGCGATCGACCGCGCAACCGTTTCTCCGACTAAAAAGCACGGCATATATGAGCCTTCGGTATCGCGGGGACGCGCTGAATATCCGACAGCGGCAAGCTCACCGCCACCGATCTTTCGCGAAAGCTGCGAAACAATGTCCGCAAGCTGTTTTACATGAGAAAAGACCGCTTCGCTCTGACGGAGTCCGACTCCGCCCGCCTTTACGGGAAGCAGGCGCTTGCATGACGCTATGATTTTTCCCTGCTCGTCTGCCGCCGCCGCGGAGGTAGTATAATTGCTTGTATCTATGCCGATAAAATATTTACTCATTTTCGGAAGTCATGCCGCCACAAATATCCTCTGCAGCTTCTTCGGTTTCCGCGCAGACAGTTTTTCCGGACGCTTCCGGAGATCCGTTTGCTTCCGGAGATCCATTTGCATTTTTCTCCGAAAATGCATCCTCTTTCGATATAGCGTTAAGTACGCCGTTTACAAATCCGCCGGATTTATCCCCGTCGTATTTTTTTGCAAGCTCGACAGCCTCGTTAAGCGATACATTAACGGGAATATCCTTTTCAAACATCATCTCATAGACACAAAGTCTGAGTATCGAACGCGTGACTTTCGAAATACGTCCGGCGTTCCACCCTTTCGCATGTTCTGCTATTACCGCGTCTATATCTGCCAGATTTTCATCTATCGTATAAAATGCCCTTCGGACATACCCGTCGTCCTCTATACCGCGGTATCTGAGTGCTGTTCCGTATATTTCATCAACATCTGCTTCCTTATAAAACTGCGCCTCGTAAAGCAATGTAAGCAGCAGCTCGCGCGCTTCCCTTCTCTTCATGCAGACCGTACCTCAACCTTTCTGCGGACCGATATCATACGCAGGAAATAAATCCTGCGTATCACCGTCCGAAAACCGAAAAAATATTTTATGTTTCACCGACTTCGGCATTATTATTCATCTTATTATTATACATTTATAATGTATATTTGTCAAGTATATGCAATCTTTTTCGTATAGCGGCAGATAAAAGTATGTTTACAAATTATACCTTTATTCAAAGCGCGGAAAGTGATAAAATGATTATAATTTTATGTATCGGAAGAAAGGTACTGTGTTAACATGAAAAATTCAGGAGCATACATATCAAAAAACATAAAAAAAGGTATTCTGCACAGAGCCGCGGCGTTTTCCCTTTGCGCAATGCTTATGATCGGATCGGTATTTACACTTGCGGCATGCAAAAATTCCGAGGATACATGGCAGCCGGCCGGAATGAAGCTCGCGTCGTCCGAAGATGCGGACTACAAGCTCTGGATACCGGAAAGCTGGACCGTGGACATGTCCACCGGAATTACAAGCGCATATGTAAGCAGCGCAGATCTTTCCAATATTTCGCTTGTTGCAATGAACCTTTCCGGAGACGACAACTATCTCACTCCCGAGGATTACTGGGAGAGCTATAAGGCGGATCTCGCAGCCACATTTCCCGATATAGCGTATGACGAAGATACCGCAAACGGTATATCGCTCCTGCTCGACGGAACTGCCGCAATGAAATACAGCTATACGGCAACCGTTACCGGAACGGCGTTCCATTTCCAGTCGGTGATATGCATCAAAAACGGAACGGTATATCTTCTCACATACACGGCTCAGCCTGCTTCGTACGAGCGTAATCTCGAAAGCGTGCAGAGCATAATAGACAATTTTAAATTCAGTAAATAATACGGCGGAAAGCACAATGGAGATCTATCTTGACAACAGCGCGACAACCGCAGTAAGCGATGCGGCGAGAGAAAAAGCCGAGCAGGCGCTTTCCTCTTTGTGGGGGAATCCTTCGTCACTTCATACGGCGGGACTTCGCGCGGAAGAGCTTGTATCCGAAGCACGGGAGCATATTCTGTCGGCACTCGGCATTGCAGACAGATCGTCAGTCGGTAAAAGCAGGCTGATATTCACAGGAAGCGGAACGGAGGCGGACAACCTCGCCGTTTTCGGGACTGCGCGCGCCAAAGCGCAAAACCGCGGCGGGCGGATCATCACCACAGACAGCGAGCATCCCGCAATACTTGAGCCGTGCAAAGCGCTCGAGCGAGAGGGCTTCGACGTCGTTTACATATCGACAAAAGGCGGCGAGCTTGACCTCGATCAGCTTTCAGCTGCGCTGAACGACAGAACATTTCTTGTCTCGATAATGGCGGTAAACAACGAGACCGGGGCGGCGTATAACATAGCCGACGCATTTGAGGCGGCGCACCGGTTTTCAAAAGATATAATCACACACACAGACGCAGTACAGGCATTCTCGCACATTCCTCTGTCTCCTGACCGTATCGGAGCGGATATGGTGACCGTATCCGGGCATAAGATACACGGACCGAAAGGAATCGGAGCGCTGCTTGTATGTCCCGAACTCCTGAAAGCAAAAAAAATCGTCCCGATAATTTACGGAGGCGGCCAGGAGGGCGGAATGCGTTCGGGGACCGAAAATGTTCCCGGGATCGCGGGATTCGGCGCGGCGGCAGCCGGATTTTCACCTGAAGCAGTCCGCGTCAGATATAAAAGGATCGCGGCGCTTCGCGAATACCTTTTATCAAAGCTTCCGGAGGATGTATCGGTAAATAAGCCGTCTGGGAAAACCGCGCCGCATATATTAAGCCTGAAGCTCCCGTCAATAAAAAGCGAGACCATGCTGCATTTTCTTTCAGCGCGGAATATTTATGTTTCAAGCGGTTCGGCATGCGCGTCGCACGGAAAAAAGGCAAGCCATGTCCTTACGGCGTTCGGACTTTCGCCCAAAGAGGCCGACTGCACGCTCCGCGTAAGCCTTGACGATTCGGTAACCGAAGAAATGCTCGATATATTCGCATCTGCTCTTGAAGAGGGTTGCCGAAGTCTCGTAAAAATAAACTGAAAAATCACAGCGTAAGCGGCAGAGCTGCTTACGCTGTTCTCAACTCACGGCTGAACCGCCATAAACCGAAAAGTTATTGCAGTATCAAAAAGATTATTGTACAATAAAGACATAGTAATAAAGAAAGAGGTGCTTACCGTGACCATCGGAGAAAAAATCAAACAGCTCCGCAAGAAAAATGACATTACTCAGGAAAAACTTGCAGATTATCTGCACATATCCTATCAGGCCGTTTCAAAATGGGAAAACAACACAGCAAGCCCCGACATATCCATGATCGTTCCGATCGCCAACTTTTTCGATGTGCCGATCGATATTCTGTTCGACCGTGACTCAAAGCAGCAGGAAAAAGAAATTGAGGAAATAAAAAAAGAAGGCATTCGTTTAGGCAACTTAGGCTTAGTCACAGACCGAATTCAACATTGGAGATACGCCGTTTCAAAATACCCGAAAAACTTTGACTGCATAATGAATTTAGCACACGCATTATTCTCGACGCATAATACCGGAATATTTCAAAAGGAAGATGACGATAAAAATATTTGCGAAGCCATAAAGCTATGTGAGCAAACACTGGAGGATTGTACCGACAAAAGATGGTGCTTCAGTGCAATGCAATTGCTCGTACTTATTTACGGAGAGTCAGACAGTACATTTCATAACGAGGAAAAAGCGGTAAAGTACGCCTGCGATGCACCGAGTATATATTATTCTCAGGAATTACTTTTAGAGCATGCATACGGATATCGGTCGGAAAAAGGAAAAAAGCAGATCCACCAAAATATTATGACATTCACCGACTTATTGACTCAGGATATTTTACTCGGCGAATATAATACAGAAGAACAGATCGCGACATTGAAAACCGCTGCCGCAATTTATAATGCCGTATTCACCGACGGAAATTTCCTGTTCTATCATTGCAGACTTTCTGAGATATACAGTAATTTAGCTATAAACTATGCAAAGCAAAGCGATGAAAACGGAGTTATTGACTCACTGGGAAAAGCAAAAAGACATGCACTTACGTATATGAATATTCCGGACGGTACTCAGCATTATACCGGCATATACGTTTGCAAAGCGACGCATGATAACTCCCGTACGTCAAAAAACTTTTCCGAAACAGAAATCGACCTGATATCAGGTATACTGTCAAACAGTGCTTTTGATTTCATGCGTAATTCCGAGCGCTTTATAGATTTTGAGAAAGATCTGTATGCAAAAGCATGACAGATAAGATTCTCTGATTTGTACAACACAATAAGAGCAAGCCGCCAATAGACAATCTCGCCGGCTTGCTCTTATCTATTCATAAAAATTACTGCTTTTTAAGCTTTATTTCTTCATTGCATTTCACAATAAATTCATCTACAGACATGCTTCCGAGATCGCCCTCGCGGCGCGAACGAATCGTTACCTTGCGTTCATTTGTCTCATTATCACCGATAACAAGCATATAAGGCACCTTCTGAAGCTGCGCTTCGCGAAGCTTAAAGCCGAGCTTTTCGCTTCTGTGATCAGATTCAACACGAAGTCCTGCGGAAACAAGACTGGTTTCGATCTAATTGCA
>CABUHS010000053.1 GCA_902491535.1 uncultured Eubacteriales bacterium | reverse complement strand
TTTCCAAGTTATACATACCGTTTTTTGCATTAATCATTTTTTAGTCTCCTTCTTAAATATATTTTTTAGTACCTTCACTTATATAGACAGGAAAACTACCGCTTTTATTACAGCAAAAAGAAAAATTTTCAAAAAAATTTTCAGTTAAAAAGTAATGGCTTGGAAAAGCCGTTTAAAACTAATCCAAGCCATTATTTAATCTATTACCAAGTCTTAAATTTGAGTAAATTTCCACTTCTGATAGTTACTCGTCGATGCTGCTGCCCAATATACGTTTGCACCGTCTGCATTAGATGTCGCTGTCAGATACAAATCGTAATTATACAGCTTAATCTTATAGTATCCTCCGTCGGGAATTATACTTATAACGGAATCAGCTTCATTCTGGAATACACGATGAACATTACAGTTATACGTAGTACCGGAACGTTTGACATTAAGTCCAAAATTCTTATCAATAACAGATTTAATTATTCGTCTTGTTCCAAGAGCAGGTATAAGCCATTTTTGTTCGTTTGAACCTGTATCGCTCCAAAGGTTCACATTTCTTCCGTTATCAAGCGATGTAAGATTATCACCGTTGATATTAAGACATTTTCCAGCGCCTACATTTGTAATCTTATATTTTTTGCCCCATTGTGCGTAGAGTTTATGTTCATAACCGATTGGAACAATTCGTGTCATAGTATATTCCTCTGAGTTAATGTCCTTTTCTGGCCACCATCCTATAAATTCGTATCCGCTACGGGGATTAGGTGTAGGAATATTACCGTAAGCTGAGCCCTTGATATAATACTGGCTTGATACATTACAACTGCCGCCGTTACCGTCAAACCAACATTTTACTTTGCTTACTGTTGTTGATTTAGGTGCTTTTATAACGTACGTTAACAGAGGTTTCAACGCAGAAACTGTTTTTATATTTCCTCCATTAAAATATCCCCAATTTATCTTGCTCCCATAAAATCCCAATGATTCTGCTACACGTATTGTATCTCCATTAACTGACCAAACAATTGCAGTATGCATTAAATTCTCATCTTTTTCAACACGAATAATATCGCCAGGAGCAAGAGATATATTCTTAGCATACGTTGATGTATACAATTTCCAACCATCACCTATATCTTTTCCGTTTGAAGCAGATCCTAATTTGCCAATAATATTAGGATATGAACCAAAAACCAAACTCGCAAGGTAAAGTGCGAATCCATGACATTGAATTGCTCGGCCAAATGAATTACATCCACATAATCCAGTTGATTCAAGATGATCAACATGTGAATCTTGAATATTCCTTAATGACATTACATCATTATCATATTCACAGTTGTGGTTCCAGTATTTTCCTGAAGCAAAATAGCTTTTTAATTCAGTTAATTTATTTGTTACTTCAAGATCTGTCATTTTTTATTCTCCTTAATTTAATTTTTGTTCTTTGGATGCATCCGTATATTAAAGAGTGATTTATATGACAAATCGTAAGTATAGGAATAAAAAAATTTTTATAAAAACAGGAATCATATTGAGATTCCTGTTTTGGATCTAATAAAAAATTTTATTTAGCTTTTGCATACGTTTTACGGTTATATTCCATAAGTTCTTCTAACGATTCAAACTTATTGTATTCATTCAGATCATCAATATTTTCTTTTAAAAACTGAAAACATTCATCTAAATCATAATAGTCTGATACTGTAAATGTTTTTTCCGGATAATATATAATTTCTCCGTTTTCTATTTCCGCATAACCTGTCTCCCGGTAAAAATCATCTCTTGCAACACAATTGGTAATTACGTCTGAAAGAAATATAATTCCATGATAATGACTTGGAATCCGTACGTATCCTATTTTTCCATCATCACGATATACAAATGCGATACTGCTAACAGGTTCTAAGAGATTTGTTTCCGGATTCACATTGTAATATTCTGACTGTTTATTGTTATTATTAAGTTCAATAACCTCATCTTCCGTAAATATAATTGTATAACCACTGCCGGGAAATCCCCGTGCTAATCCTGCATTACTAAACTGCATTATGAAAGCATCATCAGATTGAATCAGATATACATGAAAGTTACCGGATAATGATTTTGGATCATCATATAATTTTTCGTGTCCGTATGCACATATGGACATCATATAACATTGTCTCGGACAATTTTTTATACCGTTATCCACAAACTTGAGATCAATTACCGCCTGCCCGACAGATATTCTTGTTACATCATTAAAATAATCATTCTTTTTCTGCATTTCTTCTATCACCTCATGAAATGCATAACTATCTTCAATGCATTTATTCGGCTGATAATAAAGTGTACCATCCCGCTTTCCGAGAACACCTTTATCGGAAAAGAAAACAGGATTGTTTTCATCTACTGTAATACTTTCCAGTGCGGTAAGATTGCAGAATGCTTTCTCGTCTATCTGTTCTACCGCCGCACCGAGGTGTATTGCAGTAACCGTTTTCGCCAGCGCCTTTCCGCTGAACGATTTGTCGGTAATAACCTTTACCTCGTCAGGAACAACGACCTCTGTTTCACAGCCGGTATAAGCAATCAGCACGCCGTCCTCAATAACAAAATCCGATTCCGGTACGGTTGGCGTATCCGTTCCCGTTGTCTGCTCCGGAGGATTCACGTACGGATCACTCGGATTTTTAAGATGCGTCACGCAGAATACCGTACCGACTGCAATACACACGCAGGCTGCAATTCCGCCGATCATACGTACATATCTGCCTTTAATCTTATTCGTCACATGTCCGCGCTCTGCCGACAGTATATATTTATCATCTATCAGCGACATACTCTCAAGCAACTGTCTGCTATCCATCAGTAAATCCCCTCCTGTTTCAGAATATCTTTCAGTCTGTTTCTTGCTCTGTACAGTATGACATTTACATTATTCTCTGTCATGCTGTATTTCTCCGCAATCTCTCCGGATGAGTTCAGATAAAAATACCGTGATACAAAAATATTGCGGCTGTTGTCATCCAGTTCTTCAAGAAATCTGTTAAGAACATCCTTTAAGATTACCCTGTCGGTTACAGGATCATAGTCTCCGTTTTCCGGTACACATTCGGCAAGCTCATCAAGCGCAAGACTTACCTGACACCCTCCGCGCTTTTCCGCACTGTAATATTCATACCGCGACAGAGCAAGGTTACGTGTTATACGTCCGAGAAAGGCGGACAGCCTTCGCGGTCTTTCGGACGGCATAGCTTTCCACGCACTCAGATATGTGTCGCTTACACATTCCTGCGAATCCTCCTCATTTCTCAAAATATTGTATGCGATAGTGTGGAAGTACCGCCCGTATTTTTTTGAGGTTTCTTCAATTGCGCTTTCGCTTCGCGCCCAATACATATCGACAATCTTTTCGTCAATCATTTTCTCCGTCTCCTCGCTGATTTTTATTTGTCGACCTCTTCACCTATATAGACAGAAAATGCACCCTTAATATTACAGGAAAACAAAAAATATTTCAGAAAAATTTGCAGATCAAATCATAAGCAGTAAAACAGCCATTTAATGTTGCTGCGGTAAATCATAAACAGATAAACAGTAAGTCGGTCTGCCGCCGAAATAATTCGAAAAAAACATGAATATTCTTATTTAAGTACAAATACCGATATATAACACCGATTTTATACGGAAAACATAAGCGTCGGAAGAGTTCCCTGCCGACGCCTATATAAATAACATAATTAAAATCTGACACGTTGACGTATCAACGGAACAAGCTCTTCCGAAACACGGTAGTATTTTACAAGCGGAATAAGCTTATGTCCGTCGGCCTCCCGCATCATGGAAAGTTCGGGCAAATTGCCGTATTCCTCTGCCATATTAGCGTTTTCACACGGAAGCAATTCTGCATATATTATATCTCCGTCACTGTATACCCCGTACTCATCAGCCTCAAGATCGCCCGTAAGCTGTGCAGTCAGAAGTTCGCGGTTCTCCTTTACGCAGAGCAATCCCTCCGCAAGACGCATAGTACAGCAGAAAAATGCCTCATACATCTGAGAAGCAAGGATATCGCAGGTCGCACCGACAGTATTGTCCGTTCCTGCGCCGCCGTTCGGTCTCTGCGCACTCGCCATTCCGTTATGCCATATTCGTCTCGCAACAGTCAGCGCCGATTCATCTCCGTCAAGCTTGTACAGCTCAAGAGCTACCATAATAGAGTCGACGATCGCACAAGGCTCTGTCCATGTATCGCCCTTACCCCACCAGTTATAATTCTGATAGGTATACGTCATACCGCTGTCTATGTATGTATTCCATATTCTGCTGGCATAACTCAAGTATTTTCTGTCTTGTGTGATCCTATACAGTCTGAGCATACCGCGCGCGGCCGTAAGCGTGCAATGTGTCTGAGCCTGAAGCGCCACCTTATCTATCGAATCAAATATCTCCGTCATCTCGCCGAGAAGCTCAAGCGCGCGGTCATCATGTGTAACCTCATAATAATCCGAAAGCCCGTCAATGCTCATGAAAGCACATCCGATATCAGTCGAAAGACGCCATCCGTCCTGCACGGCCGCGCTGTGACCGCTCACCTCTCCGCCGCTGTTTTCACGTATTACCGGATAGCTTCCGAAATGTCCGGCAGTCGGCAGATATAATCCCTCAAAAACATTTTTCATTCTTCGCAGATCATCCGCATCGCCGTAAAGCCTATATGCCGCGCAAAGGCCGCGGAGATACCAGCTGTGTCCGGACAGCTGCTGTTCAAATATAATGTCTCCTGAAAGCGGTCCGAAGAAATCACGTTCGTTAGTTCTGCTGTCAAGCTCTGCACGCATAAGCGGAAGGCACGGAACGGTTTGTCCGGTCATCCTGGCATGGCATACAAAGGCGAGCAGCGCGCGTCCTTCTTTGTCACCCGGCCAGTCGTATTCTGCAGGAGCGAACACCTGATCTATCCGGTAATAAGGCTCGGTAAGACGTGTATAATTTTTTTGTATTCTTTCATTAAGCTCCGATTCACTTATCGGAAGCACAGTGTTTTTTTCACTCATGTTTTTTGTCCTTTTCGCGGTGTTTTATATTCTTTTTGTATTCTAACATATTATAAAAATCATGTCAATAATAGTTTTATTTGTAAGTCTGCAGCCTCATAAGTTTTTTATTTTATTTCCAAAACATGTTGTTTTTTCGCCGACAGTATGATACAATATATTGTCGGAGAAATAAATATTTCCACCCTAAACATGAAAAACAACTTGCCGATAACGGCAATAAGGAGGTTATTTCCTATGGAAAAACTGACAAAAATCGGAGTGCAGCTTTTTACAGTCGGTTCTGCAATGAAAGATGTCGAAGGAATCAAAAGAACCTTTGACAACCTTAAGAAAATCGGATACGATGAGATTCAGACCGCAGGAAGTCCCTGCGGCGATCCCGAAACAATTTCTTATGAGGAATTCGGAAAACTTGCACGCGAAGCAGGTCTTGATATCGTCGGAACACACGATGTTTTTGAAAAGCTCCGCGATAATACCGAGCAGGCTATCGCAGAACATAAGATTCTCGGAACCGATATCATGGGTATAGGCGGTTGGTGGGAAAGCACTGTCGAAGGATATGAAACATTTATTGCAAGCGTAAACAAGATCGCAAGCACAATTGCACCTCACGGTCTTTCTTTCAGCTACCACAACCACTGTCAGGAGTTTATCAAGCTTCCCGACGGAACTCTTCCGATGGACCGCTTTGTAAACGAATTCGATCCTAAGAATGTCAACTTTGTTCTTGATACATGCTGGCTTCAGTATGCCGGTGCAGACGTTCGCCACTGGATCGACAAACTTGCAGGACGCATCAAAATACTTCATCTCAAAGACATGGCAAAAGAAGACAGCCCTTATGCTATAATCACTGAGATCGGCAACGGCAATCTGTGGTGGGAAGGAATCATGGAGTCCGCTTTCCGCTCCAACGTCGAGCATTTCGTCGTCGAGCAGGACAGCTGCCCCGGCGATCCTTTTGACAGCCTTAAGATAAGCAGCGACTATCTGCACGCTAATTTCTTCTGATACTTAATCAAAAATAAAGGACACGGTAATAGCGTGTCCTTTTCTCTTAAAATTCAGACATTAAAAATTTAATTGTTTTCTGAAAATTTCACGCGAAAGGAATCACACCTCATGACTGACAAAATCAAAACCGACGATGCTGCCATACCCATATCGGAAGCAATCAGGGAGCTTTTACAATACAAGAAGCATGTTATAATTGCAATTGACGGACGGTGCGGCGCAGGGAAAACCACACTTGCAAAAGCGCTTGAAGAAAAGCTCCTATGCGACGTAATTCATATGGACGATTTCTTTCTGCGTCCCGAACAAAGAACATCGAAGCGGCTGTCTGTTCCCGGCGAGAATATAGACCATGAACGCTTTTTGTGCGAGGTACTCATGCCATTGTCACGCGGTGAACATTTCATATACAGACCGTTCGACTGCCAAACAGGAACATTCAAAGAAGCTGTTTCGGTAACGCCGGGAAAAATAACCGTTATTGAAGGTTCTTATTCGTGTCACCCCAAGCTTTCAGAATACTATGATCTTTGCATCTTCGCCGATACAGATCCCCAAACGCAGCTTTCACGTATCAGGGAGCGAAATGGTAATGCTGCCGCAGAACGCTTTAAAAACATTTGGATACCGCTCGAAGAAAAGTATTTTTCAGCCTATGATATAAAAAAATGCTGCGATCTCAAATTCACGCTTTGAACCGCCGAAAGAGATCTGCATGATCCGATAATATAAAAAAACTTCTGTTTACCGATACACTGCAAAGTATCAATAATACAGGAGTTTTTTATTATCGCTCATTTCTGAAATAAATATTACCTTACATTACTTTTATTTAAAAGCGAATGCCCGCAATCCTTGCAATGCGTATCACTGCACTCATTTTCCTCTCCGCATACGGCACAAATAGTTTTGTCATCTTCATTTTCCGGAATAGCCGTCGTATACTTTGTACCGAATATATGAATTGCAATACGGTCTTTTTTATAATTATTTAATTTACTTTCTCCACTCACGTTAAAAGAATTTATATCCTTTGAAAACACATCACATCCGTTTATCAAATCAAGAACGATACGGTTCTCTGCATCGTAATATCCGTTATCAGATTTTAATACACCGGGTGCTTGAAAACTTGTTTTCGTAATCACTTTGCATTTTCGTATTTTACCTACCCATGATCTATCTTTTTTTAGTGGTATCATAATAAATAACCACGGGACAAAAAGCATAGCTGCAGTATTTATAACAGCACTGTTTATTCCGCGTTTAAAAAACATATCCCGAAATACCACTGCAATAACGATTTCGATAACATATATTGTGCAAAGAATAAAAATGCGTGTAAAAAGCTTCTTCCTCGATATCTTTTTTATATCTTCAGGTATATTTGTCAAAAACATTTTGCCTTCAAGCTCCGCCATGGTATAATCCTTTCTGCACTGTCTGCATTATAGAATATCTAAATTCTCGTCCTTGAAAAAATAAATATTATTTTCAGTGTACTTGTTTAATATTATTTTTATTCAAAAGTGAATGTCCGCAATCACTGCAATTCGTGTCACTAAAATCATTTTCCTTTCCGCATACAACGCAAATAATTTTATCGTTCTCATTTTCCGGTAAAACTGCCGCATATTTTGTTCCGAATATATGAATTGCTATACAATCCCTTTTATAACGCTCGATATTTAAATCTCTATTTGAATCAAAAAAGCTTATTTCTTTTGTCAGAACTTCGTCTCCGTTTATCAAATCCAACGTTATCCTATTTTCCGAAGAATCAAATGTATAGGAATCTTTTGTTACAACTTTGCAGCTATGTATTTTACCTACCCATGATGCATCAAACTTCAGCGGAATCATAAGAAAAGGAATCGGTACAAACAACATAACTGCTGTATTGATCGCTATACTGTTTATTCCCCGTTTATAGAAAGTATCCTTAAATATCACAGCGATTACAGCCTCTAAAGCGTATACGGCAATCAGAATTAAAATCCGTCTTATAATCTTTTTTCTTGAAATCTTTTTTATATCCTCCGGAATATTTGTCAGGGACATCTTTTCTCCAAGCTCTGCCATAGTATGATCCTTTCTTCAATATTAATTTTTGCCGATAAATCTGTAAAAGCGCCTTATACTGTTTTCATGCTTCAATAATAATATAAAACAGCGCAAAGCAAGCCTCTATATGGCAAGCAATGCGCTGATATTATTCATATTAAATTCAGGAAAAGTAACACCATAAATCATGCTGTTACCGTCCGATAAAGATATTTTATTTACAGATATGCGCGCTTTGGGAAAACAGTTCTTCATAATAAACCTCACATTTTATACTGATAATAAATTAAAAGATACGTTAAGGGGAAATTCCTGAGAAACTATTTATTCAAGCATTAATTAAAATTTAATATTATGAATATAATTTTACCATATTCTATAAAAATGTCAATACTATTTTAAAAAATATCTTTTATTAAAAAGGCAACCGGCGGATACTCACATTAGTATCTGTCAGTTTCATATCATCCATTATTCTACTATCTCAAACCGGATATTTCGGATCTGTTTTCGTTTTGCTCATACAGCGCACTTGCCCGAAGCAAACACCACATGAGAAATGTATCCGCAAGCATAAAAGCAATGATTCCAATAATTACTGCAATTTTCATACCTACCTCCGTTTTCTTCAAATTTGTACTGTTATGAAAAGGTGCAGTCATTATTATTAACAGCATGATGTATACGTATTCTCTCGGTTTCGATAATATCGAAAAGCAAATAAAAAATACGCCTGAAAGGCATATCAGTCATTATAAAGCTTAGCAATACAATGTCTCTTGATTCTGATATGTATAAAATACTATCAAGAATCAATGCGTAGATAACAGCCTGAGGCACCCTTTTATGTCGGCTAGTAAATTGATATAATGTAATAAACAGGATACAG
>CABUHS010000052.1 GCA_902491535.1 uncultured Eubacteriales bacterium | reverse complement strand
ACCGGAGTCGGAGAACGTACCCGCGAGGGAAACGATCTTTATAATGAAATGAAGCAGTCTGGAGTCCTTTCGAATACATCTCTTGTGTACGGTCAGATGAACGAGCCGCCCGGAGCAAGAATGCGTGTTGCGCTTTCCGGACTTACAATGGCTGAATATTTCCGCGATGAAGAAAAGCAGGATGTGCTTTTGTTTATCGACAATATTTTCCGCTTTACACAGGCGGGAAGCGAAGTATCGGCGCTGCTCGGACGTATGCCGTCTGCCGTAGGATATCAGCCTTCTCTTGCGACCGAGATGGGTGCGCTTCAGGAGCGTATTACATCTACTGCTAACGGCTCGATCACATCGATCCAGGCTGTTTATGTTCCGGCGGACGACCTTACAGACCCTGCTCCCGCGACCACATTCGCGCATCTTGATGCGACAACGGTTCTTTCGAGATCGATCGCATCTCAGGGTATTTACCCGGCTGTAGACCCGCTTGAGTCGACCAGCCGAATTCTATCCGCCGAGGTACTCGGTGAGGAACATTACCGTGTTGCGCGCGAGGTTCAGAGAATACTTCAGCGTTACCGCGAGCTTATGGATATTATTGCGATAATGGGAATGGACGAACTTTCAGATGAAGATAAGCTTACTGTCGGACGCGCAAGAAAGCTTCAGAGATTTTTGTCTCAGCCGTTCCATGTATCTGAAAAGTTTAACGGCTTTCCCGGTGTATACGTGCCGCGCTCCGAAACGATACGCGGATTCCGTGAGATAATTGAAGGTAAGCATGACGATCTTCCTGAATCGGCATTTCTCTTTGTCGGCACGATCGACGAAGCTGTGGAAAAGGCTAAGAGGATATCGGAATGAAGACTTTCACGCTTGTTATTTCTTCTCCGAACGGTGAGATCTACCGTGGCGATGTTATCGAGCTTTTTCTCAGAGGCGGAGACGGAGATCTTGCAGTGCTTGCCGGACATATTCCGTTTATTACGACGGTAAAGGCGGGAAAATGTATTGTTACAGAGTCTGATGAAACAGAGAGAGTCGCTTTAACGGAAAACGGTCTGCTCAGTGTTTCCGAAAACACTGTAACGCTGCTTACGGGCGGTTTTTCATGGCAATGAGCAAAAAAGTATGATTTATGTAAAAAGACAGGAACACCGTATTTTATTAATGCGGCTATGTTCCTGCCTTTTGATTACATGCGGCTTTTTACTCTGTCATTTTACCGGCGACAGGAGTGTTCCGCTGTTTTTCAGCATGTTTTCGATAAAAATGCCGTATCCGCTTGTGGGATCTCCGATCATAACATGTGTGACCGCTCCGATAAGCTTTCCGTTCTGTATTACCGGACTGCCGCTCATTCCCTGAACTATGCCTCCGGTTTTATCAAGAAGCTTCGGATCGGTTACCTGTATTACGAAATTCTTGAGCGAACCTGCGTCATGTGAAATCTGAGATATTTTTATAGAGTAGCGTTCCGGACCGTTTTCATCGAGAGAACATATTATAGTTGCCTCTCCTTCGCTTATATCCGAACTCAGTCCTATCGGAATCAGTTCAGAAGTATCAGCGTTATCGGGAAGCTTGGAGAATACGCCGTAAACTCCGCTTTCGCGGTTGAATACAAGTGTTCCCATTTTTTCAGATCCGAAATATCCCTGAAGTTCTCCGGGCGCTCCTGAGCGTCCTTTTTTTATCCCTGAAATTATCACATCGCTTACAGTTCCTCTACGCATTGGCAATAGTTTACCTGTGTCAATGTCAAAGATACCGTGTCCGAGTCCTGCAAATGCACCTGTTTCCGGGATTATATAGGTGACGGTTCCTATTCCGGCTGTGCTGTCTCTTACCCAAATACCGACTTTGTATCCGCTTCCGTCCGATATTGGCTGGACATCATATACTTGTTCGGTACCGTCGCGCAGAATGCATACCGAAACAGGCTTTCCTTCACATTCGGAAAATGCCTTTGTTACCGTAATTACGGAATCTGCATCTTTTCCGTTTATTTTGGTAATTACGTCTCCGACACGTATTCCCGCAGCATATGCCGGATTTACTTTACCGTCCGGTGTGCTTATATCAGACATTCCGACTATCAGGACTCCGTCTGTCGAAATTTTAACTCCGAAGCTCATGCCTCCGGGACATACTTTTATATCACGGTAAACATTTACGTCGATATTTCCAATTGGAAGAATCCCGAGCAGACGAGCTTCGACATTCAGTATATCGCCTTCCGTTTTTACGGAAGATCCTGAAGCGGACATTACATCCGCCGTACATTTTACCGAGTCATCAAGGGAACTTGATGCCGAATAAGATATAAATGGGATGTTAATTTTATCCGAAAGCTCTTCCTCGGAATATACTGAGATGCTTCCCGGAAGGATCAGGGCGAAGGCAGCTATCAGCGAGCAAAGACAAATAATTGATGAGCGCGCGGCAGAGATTAAACGCGGTGCTTTGCGGTTACGGCATGTGTTTTTTGTTTTTTCAATTCTTATCACAACATCCGTTCCATTCTTTCAAATAAATAGGCAGTAGCAGATATGGATATGCGTAAAATCAAGCGAAAAAACTTTTCTCCGTATCAGCGCTGCTTTTGCGTGCAATATTAAACATTACTCTGTATTAACGTAAAAAACATTCACGCATAAATTAATTTGCTCATGAAGAAATTAAATATGTGTTACAATATTTTCAGTATGAAATGTAAAAACGAATATATAAGCATTTGCACGTGATATTTGGTATCATTTCCAAAAGTTCAAAAAAAATACATACTTTTAACCTTGGTTTGTTGTATAATAAATTTTAATAGATTATTTACTTATTTATATGAAGGGGATCAAAGCATTATGAAATACGTGATAAACGGACGCAAACCGGAGAATCTTTTTCATTTTTTTGAGCAGCTTTCTGCTATTCCGCGAGGATCCGGCAACGAAAAAGCGGTTGCGGATTTTATTTGCAGCTTTGCAGCTGAACGCGGACTTGAATATATACGTGACAGATACGACAATGTTTTTGTTAAGAAGCCGTCGTCAAAAGGATATGAGGATCGTCCTGCAATTCTCTTACAGGGACATCTTGACATGGTATGCGTTAAAAATAAGGAAACGGTGCATGATTTTGAAAAAGATCCTATTGAACTTAAGATAACTGACGGCTGGCTCGGCGCGAACGGGACAACATTGGGCGCAGATGACGGAGCTGCTGTGGCTGTAATGCTTGCTGTTCTTGATGACAAAACTTTGAAACATCCGCCGCTCGAATGTTTGTTTACCGTGCAGGAGGAGACAGGTCTTGTAGGCGCAATGAATTTTGACACCCGTAATATAACTGCCGAAACCATGATAAATCTTGACAGTGAGGGAGAGGGAGAAGCCGTTATCGGATGCGTCGGAAGTGCGGATATCGACGTTGCTTTTGATCCAGACTATTCCGATCTTTACGGAAAATGCTATACAGTAACGCTCGGAGGATTTGCGGGCGGACATTCGGGAGCAGATATTGAAAAAGAGAGAAAGAACGCGCTCATACTTCTCGCAAGAATACTTTCGACTGCTTACGATAAATATCCTTTCAATATTGTAAGCATTGATTCCGGTACGGTAAGCAATGCTATACCTTGTGAGGCTGAGGCTGTTATAGCGCTTTCTGATGGGCCTGCCGAGACTGAGCTTATAGAAAAGACTTTTGCAGCTGTAAAAGATGAATTTACCGCGAGTGATGAACGCGGATATCTGCGTATAGAAAAGACAAAGGCTTCTGTTACTTGCGGAGCAAAAATGCTTACATTTAAAGCAACCTCAAATCTTTTGTCATTCCTCACACTTTGTCCGTGCGGTGTGTTGAGACGCAATAAACAGGATCTTACGTTTGTGGAAGCGTCTGCGAATCCTGCATCTATCCATATGCTGGATGGCGGAAAAATAAAAATTGCTTTTATGAACCGGTCGTCTCTTGAGATTACTCAGGATTATATGATAGATCAGATAAAACGTCTTGCAAGACTTACGGGCGGAGTTTCAAAACTTATTGGACGCTATCCCGGTTGGGAACCTGTATACGGCACACCCTTGCAGAAAAAATATCTTTCGGTGTATAAGGAACTTTTTCCGGATAGCAAAGATCCGACTGCACTTCCTATACATGCCGGACTTGAATGCGGTATTATAGCCGGAAATCTGACAGCAGTCCGCGGATGCGGTCTTGATGCTATTGCAATCGGACCTGATATAAGAGATATCCATACACCGGAGGAACGAATGAATCTTGATTCATTTGAACGCTTCTGGAAGCTTATCACAAAACTTCTTGAAAGGCTGTAAAACAAATTATTCTCATTTTTAATTATTTTAACAGATAAAATGAAAGGTAAAATATATTGTTGTCAGGAATAAAAAGAATTTTAATTTTTGTAATGGTCTGCATAGCGATATCGTCGTTCAGCGGATGCTCGGAGCTTGCAAAGTCGGATGACGGAAAAGTACATATCGTCGCCTCTAATTTTCCGTGCTATGACGTTGCGAGACGGATAGGAGGGGAACGGGCAGATATATATATGCTTATTCCTCCCGGAAGCGAAAGTCATAGCTTTGAACCGTCGACTTCCGATATTATCAGAATATCTTCGTGCGATCTTTTTATATGTGTAGGGGGAGAATCTGATAGGTGGCTCGACAAAATACTTGATTCCGTTCAGGAAAATAACAGCTTTAATGTATTAAAGCTTATGGATTGTACCCGGTTGCTTGAAGAAGAGCATATGCCGGGGATGAAACATGATGAATCTGACCATCATCATGATCATCACGATCATGACGATGAATCAGAGCCTGAATATGATGAACATGTATGGACTTCTCTCAGAAATACATCTGAAATATCAGAGTATATAAAGGATAAGCTTTCGGCAATCGATCCTGAGGGTGCTTCATATTATGAATCAAACTGTGATCTGTACAGAGCAGAGCTTAATGCGCTTGATGCAGAATTTGTAAAGCTTTTTGAAGCTTCTGAAAACACGGTTATGGTATTCGGGGACAGATTTCCTTTAAGATATTTTGTGGAGGACTACGGTATAGAGTATTACGCAGCATTTCCGGGCTGTGCAGCACAAACAGAGCCTGACATTGCAACTATAGCATTTTTGGTTGACAAGATCAGAGAAGAGGATATAAGATCAGTTTTTTATATCGATATGTCCAATACTGCAATGGTCAAAAGTATTTCAGAAGAGACGGGAGCTTTTGTAAAATGCTTTTACTCTTGTCATAATGTGACGCAGACGCAGTTTGATAACGGAGATACTTATCTTGATCTGATGAGAGAAAACCTGAAAACGCTTAAAGAAGCCTTTTCTGAATAAAAATAAGGGAAATAAATGTATTGTAAGTGCCGTTTTTGCTGATATATTTGATAAAGTGTAAACTTTTTATATTATGCTTGCAATGTTAATATTTGAAGTTTATTATTAGATATAAAGATATTTTTCCGACTTTATGCTTATCTTAATTTTTTTATGAAAGGAAAACCGACTTTTTCAAAGTCGGTCTGTGTTTATAATGCTTCATTTTATAAAGGAAAATTTATCGACAGTTACAAAAATGATTGTTAATCAGTTTGGAATGATGATATTCGGACTTGTTATGCATATGGCTACTGCGCAGAACGATACTTTATTTTTGATTGCTGCTTTATTTTCCGTATGCTTTTATCTTTTTCTTGAATATTCTGTTGCTTGGGAGATTGGTGCCCGTGATAAGATCAAACTTGACAGCGGCCGTATAAGATATACTCCGTATAAAGGCGCATGTATTTCCATGGTAGCAAACTTTATTAACTTTATTCTCGGAGTGTTGATCGTTATAAGTTATTTTTCACTTACTCCAGAATCAAGAGTCCTGCATGTTGCACAGGGTCCTGATTGGGCTGTGAATATGTATGGAATAGCGAGTTCAATAGCTCGTTTTATTGAGTCTATGTATATAGGCATTATACAGACATATTCTCCGTATAATCCTATCATATTTATTCTGATTGTTTTCCCTGCAATAATAATCAGCGGACTTGGATATTTTGTTGCAATAAAAGGTAAGAGTATACTTGGAATGCTCGGAATATCCAGAAAGAAGAAGTGATTTTTCTGAAAAGTCTCAGGCGCGGATATAAAATTCCCGGTAAATTTATTTTGCCCCATACATCAACATTATCCGTGTAATAACACCACCCTCCGCGGCATATATTTGTATTGTGTTTACAACATTACGGTATTGAAGTGGTGGGTGATCTTATTTTGTTGCTTGAAAAAAAAGAAAATTCTCTTTACTATACACTGAAATATATTTTTTTCGTGTTTATATTTCTTTCGGTGTCTGCTTTGCTTTACTATGTTTATGTGAGATTTATTCCGTCTCCGGCTGTTCCGTCTCCTGCTTTTGCAAAGCCGCGCGGAACGGTGATACTTGACGCCGGACACGGAGGAATGGATGGCGGAGCTGTATCTGAAAACGGTACTCTCGAAAAAGAACTGAATCTTAAGATAACTCTTATGCTGAGAGATTTCCTTGAAGTATCAGGCGTTGATGTTATTATGACACGTGACAGTGATACGATGCTTGAAAGCAAAAATGACTCAGGAACTAAAAAAATGCGCGATCTTCGCGCAAGAGTGGAAATTGCAGAAGCAAATCCTGACGCGGTGTTTGTCAGCATACATATGAATAAGTTTCCAAAGACTTCGGTATCGGGTTTACAGCTTTACTGTTCTCCTAATGCAGATGAAAGCCACACTCTTGCGGAGATGCTTCAAAGCGGGGTTAAAACATATCTTCAGCCCGATAATAACAGACCTATTAAAACTGCAGATTCATCTATATATATTCTTGACAGAATAAAAAATCCTGCAGTGCTTGTAGAATGCGGATTTCTTTCCAATTATGACGATGAGCAGCTTTTGCTTGATTCGGAATATCAACGTAAGCTTGTACTTGTGCTTGCGTCTTCGCTGATGCAGTTTATTGATTGCAATTGTTGAGATAATGAAAAATGCAGACATAAAAATTATATGTTGCAAAAGAAAGGACATTAAAAATGAAATCACCGAAAACGGTATACATATGCACCGAATGCGGCTACAGAAGTGCAAAGTGGCTTGGGAAATGTCCGGGATGCAGTTCGTGGAACAGTCTCGAAGAACATGTTGATGCTGCTCCGGAAAAGAAAGCTTTTGCAAATCATGCTGTATCATCGCTTATACTGTCCGAATCTGCGGAGAGAATATCAAAACTGACTATACCGGAATTTATACGTACAGAAACCGGTATGAATGAGCTTGACCGTGTTCTCGGCGGAGGAATCGTAAGCGGATCGGTGGTTCTGCTTACAGGCGAGCCCGGTATCGGAAAATCAACAATGCTGCTTCAGATATCGGATATACTTTGCCGTACACGGCGTGTTTTGTATGTATCCGGCGAGGAATCGCGCGGACAGATAAAGCTTAGAGCGGAACGTCTCAGAACGCTCGGAGATGAATTATTTGTTTATACCGATCCTAATGTCGATAATATAATCGAAGAGGCGCGAAAGCTTGAGCCGAATATTCTTATAATTGATTCGATACAGACGGTGTACACAAACAGAGTTACATCGTCTCCGGGAAGTATAACTCAGATTAAGGAGACGGCGGCGCAGCTGATAAGTTTTGCCAAAGGAAGCAATACGTCGATAATACTTGTCGGACACGTCAATAAAGAGGGAAGTATAGCGGGGCCTAAGGTACTCGAACATATGGTCGACGCGGTGCTGTGTTTTGAGGGAGAAAAACAGATGGCGTACCGTATGATACGCGCCGCGAAAAACCGCTTCGGCTCGACCAATGAAATAGGTGTTTTTGAGATGACCGGAGAGGGACTTGCCGAGGTTCCGAATCCTTCGGCGGCTCTGCTTGAAGGACGTCCGAGTAATATGCCCGGCAACTGCGCGGTGTGTATAATTGAGGGAACAAGACCTATTGTTGCTGAAATACAGGCGCTTGCTGCTCCTACAGTATTTTCGACTCCGAGAAGAACGGTCAACGGACTTGACTATAACCGGATATATCTTTTGCTAGCAGTGCTTGAAAAGCGTCTTGGAATACCGTTTTCCAAGTATGATGTTTATCTTAATGTGGTAGGCGGACTTCGTATCGATGAACCTGCCGCAGATATGGCTATATGCATGGCACTTATTTCAAGTATGCAGGATATTCCGGTCGATGACAGTTTGATAGCGGTCGGTGAGATAGGTCTTTCCGGCGAGTGCAGAGCCGTTTCGGATATTGATAAACGTGTATCAGAAGCAAAAAGAATGGGATTTACAAGCTTTGTTATACCTCGTCTTTGTAAAAATAAGATACACAGCCATAGTTCTGACGGTATAATCCCTGTAGGCGGGATATATGATCTACCGAAACTTTTTGCTGCAAAAATGCGGAAAAAGTCATCTGATAATGCAAAATAATATATGATTATCCGTTTAAAAATTTTTAATTACAAACTTCTGTATATATAAAATGCCGAACCGCAGATCGTTAAGAATCTGCGGTTCGGTATTTTCAGGTTGATTTGTCTTTATTTACATTACTTATATGTTCGTAGAATTCCTTCTGCAACCTCGCGCCTTGTAACACAGCGATCCATAGCCTGCTTTTCAATATATCGGTGTGCGTCAGGCTCTGTCATTTTAAGGTTTTCGATCAGCAGCCATTTCGCGCGGTTTACAGTTCGGATCTCTTCCATCTTTTCTTCGACTGACATCGCCTTTTTGTGCAGCATCCGGAGGCGTTCTCTTGCCGCGCGCATGAAATCAAGAGATTGTGATACCATCTGCGGGGAAGTCGGTTTTCTCAGAGTAAGAACTCCGTGCTGTGCAGTTTTGTCGTATATTTCTCCGTATTGCTCGCTTTTTACAAACAAAAGAACCACAGAACTGCTGTCTGATACCGTGTTTACCGCAAAGCGAGTTCCGAAATCGTCCGGAAGCGGAGAATTTATAAGTATAATATCGTAATCGCGTTCAAGGACCTCTCTCTTTGCAGCAGAGATACTGCCGACACATATTACCGGAGAATATTTTGATTCATGGAGCAGTGAAATTATTGATTCATTGAACTTTGAAACAGCCGAAACGATAAGTACACTGTATACACGGTCTTGATGAACCATTTCTGTTTGCTCCTTTCTGTATCCGGTATAGGTAATTTATAAATATTACTTTTTGCAGAGAGTTTCTATAATAGATGCGGGAAGATATTTCTTTACAAAGTCGCTTGATATTGCCGCTGCGGAAGCCACTGTTAATGTTTCGGGAAGCTTATCAAGCGAATAAAGTATGTTTTCGTCTGCGGTATAAAGATTAACGTTTGATGCGTCGGTAAGAGTTTTTTCGGAATCTATTCCGTCAAGCGCCGCATATATCAGCATTGCAAATGCGATATAAGGATTTGCCTCCGGATCAGGTGATCTTACTTCGGCGCGTTTATGATTGCTGTCCGATGCGGGAATACGTACAAGCTGAGAGCGATTTTCCTCAGACCATGATATATACTTCGGTGCTTTATTGTTTCCGAGACGGTCGTATGACTGTTCTGAGGGATTCATGAATACCGTAAGTTCGGAAATATGATCGAGTATTCCGGCAATCATTCTAGATAAAAGATG
>CABUHS010000051.1 GCA_902491535.1 uncultured Eubacteriales bacterium | reverse complement strand
GCCAAGTCTGTAGCGGACTTCCACCGCCTAGTTCTATCGCATGCCGAGCGCACTAAACAAAAACGGCTGTCGCCTGTTGGCGGTAGCCGTTTTTTACACAGTAATTACAGTCAGAAATACCGTATAATAACACCCAAATTAATCTGCTGATTAAAATTCGAGTTTTTCGTCTATATAAGTTCTGAGCGAATCGATCGGAATACGTACCTGTTCCATCGTATCACGGTCACGAACGGTAACGCAGCCGTCCTCTTTAGAGTCAAAATCGTATGTTATGCAGAACGGCGTACCGATTTCATCTTCACGGCGATATCTCTTACCGATAGAACCGGTCTCATCAAAATCAACCATAAAATACTTCGAAAGCTCTGTATAAACCTCATCTGCTTCGGGAGTAAGCTTCTTGGAAAGAGGAAGCACCGCTGCCTTATACGGTGCGAGAGCCGGATGTAGATGCAGCACGGTTCTGATATCCTTTCCCTCTTCGTCAAGCTGTTCCTCGTCGTATGCGTCGATAAGGAAAGCAAGCGCAACGCGGTCAGCTCCGAGCGACGGCTCGATAACATACGGTATATACTTTTCGTTTGTATCGGGATCAAAATATTCCATTGATTCACCGGAATGTTCTGCGTGTTTCGAAAGGTCGTAATTTGTACGGTCAGCAATACCCCAAAGCTCTCCCCAACCAAACGGGAACAGATACTCGAAGTCCGTCGTTGCTTTTGAATAGAACGAAAGCTCCTCCGGATCATGGTCACGCAAGCGGAGATTTTCGCGTGTCATGCCGAGATCATAGAGGAATTTCGCGCAGTAGTCTTTCCAGAAAGCAAACCATTCAAGGTCTGTATCCGGCTTGCAGAAAAATTCAAGCTCCATCTGTTCAAATTCACGTGTGCGGAAAGTAAAGTTACCGGGTGTGATTTCGTTACGGAAAGATTTACCGATCTGGGCAACACCGAAAGGAAGCTTACGGCGGCTGCTTCTGGATATGCTCTTAAAGTTTACGAATATACCCTGAGCAGTTTCCGGACGAAGGTAAAGCTCGGAAGTTTTATCCTCAGTAACTCCCTGAAATGTTTTGAACATAAGATTAAACTGGCGGATATCGGTAAAATCAGAGCTTCCGCATGACGGACAGGTAATGCCGTGTTCCTTAATGTAATCGGTCATCTGCTGATTTGACCAGCCTCCGGGATTATCGGAAAGACCGTTTTCTGCCGCATAGTCCTCAATAAGCTTATCGGCTCTGTGACGCGAACGGCACACCTTGCAGTCCATAAGCGGATCGGAAAAACCGCCGAGATGTCCTGACGCCACCCATGTCTCCGGATTCATTATGATCGCACTGTCAAGTCCTACATTATAGCGTGACTGCTGAACAAATTTTTTCCACCATGCGCGTTTTACATTATTTTTGAATTCAACACCGAGAGGACCGTAATCCCAGCTGTTTGCAAGTCCTCCGTATATCTCGCTTCCCGGAAATATAAAGCCCCGGTTCTTGCAAAGAGCCACGATTTTATCCATTGTCTTATCAGCATGATTCATGTGCTTCATCTTAGTGTTTCTCCTGAATATAATTAATTTTATTTTTCTTTTTGTTTTCAGCGATATATTCTTAAACTTTCGATCGCCTCGGAATAAGACGGAATAAAATAATATGTTCCGCCCTCGGTTTTAGAAACTCCCGGATACGACACATTGACTTTATCATACTTTGAATAAGAAAAAATCAAATCGATATTTTCAAGCAGATCATCAAGTGCAAAATTGGTATCCGCATATCCGACAACTGAATTGTAAATGCTCTGCGCTCTGTCAAAGTATCCCGGAGCAGTCATTTTATCAAGCAGCGCCTTTAAAAAGTCAACGCCGATCGCCATTCTCGAAACGTTACCGTCGGAATACGAACTGTACCGCAGAAGATCGAGAGACTTTTTACCGTCAAGCGTTTGCTGTCCCTTTTTAAGATTTATTTCAAGCGACTGCGTTTCATCAATATAGTGCATGTCAACGGGAACCATATACGATATTCCGCCGATAGAATCTATTGCCGCAGTAAGCTTAGGAATCGACATTGAAACATAATAGTCAATGTTAAGTCCTGTCAGCGCACGGACCTTACGGCACACAAAATCAAGTCCGTATTTTGAGTATACGGCACTCAGTGTTGTATTTCCGCCATCCACATATATCTGCGTGTTAGTAGGAATAGGCATAAATACAAACGACTGTTTTTCTTTGTCAACACGCACAAGAATTATAGTGTCAACATTGACTGTCCGCTCATGCATCTTAAATCCTTTTATATTTGCATTTACAGACGTGAGATCGTAATCATTTAAAACATCCGGCTGATGGTCGGTTCCGACAAGCAAAACGTTAAACGACTTCCCTTTTACATCGTCCGGAACCGGATCATTGATCATTTCTGTAACGGGATTTCCGTTTTCATCAGTAACGGTATTTCCGCTCTCATCGGTTACATAGGCAAACGGCCGGTCGGTAACTTCAGCCCCTGTCTGCTCGCCTGTTACTGCTGACGGCTGTTCTCCGGCGAATATTCCTGTTTCAATAGAATCTGAAACAAAATATGCGATCAAGCCGAATATAACTGCGGATACTACGAAAGTAATCGTAAAATTCTTTACTGCAGAAAGCATCTGTAATACTCCTTCTGTATGAATTTAAAATTCAAATATTGCTTATCACTGGAAATACATATTTTATTATACATGATTTATGCGCTTTTTTCAATAGATTTGAAAAAATACTTGAAAATTTAAAAACATTATGCTATAATTGAAACATTCGCACCACAATATGTTTCTGTAGCTCAACTGAATAACGAAACAGCTTACTAAGAAAGTGCTAGAGCGTCTGCCTTAGGAGAGCAAAGAAAATGTTGTAAATCCCATAATTTCATAGCCTATATAAATGTTTCCGTAGCTCAGCCGGATAGAGCGACCGCCTCCTAAGCGGTAGGTCGGGTGTTCGAATCACCTCGGGAACGCCAAAAATTCCGCCGGAAAATCCAATAATATCAAGGATTTCCGGCATTTTTTCTTATTTATCGAAAAAGAACAGAATCGTAAAATTCATAAATTTCCATTAGTAAATTCACCGTCTGCTAATAGGATAAAAAAGCAAGAAAAATTTTTACTAATGGATAAGGCGATTGTTCCCATGTTAATTCGTTCGTTTAGGGTAGTCAAGCAGCAATCTCACACTATCCGCAGCGCCTGTATAACTTCCGGCAGAGAGGTAATCAATTTTCAAGGTATATGAACGGTCTTCTTAAGGCTTGTCCGTTCAATAGTAAATATAAATGTTGTTTCTGTTTTTCTGCAGGTCAGCAGAAAATTCTATATATGGATTTGCGAATTTTACAAAATCAATATATTGTGCTATACTTACTTTGTAATTGATTTTTGTGAGTTTCTTATATTCATATATGGCAACAAAATTTTTTGCATTGCACATCACCGGAAACATAGGTAAAGTTTTTGCAAAATGCAAGCGGGATACTTTTATATATCTACTGATTCGGCACTCACTCTATAGTTGATTCTCTGATTCGCCATAACCTTTCCTTCTCATATAATTTTGTCCTGTTACTTACTTTACGGAGCAGAATTGCAAATATTCATTAAAGGCATTTCTCCAGTTAGAGATATTGAAAATCGATTGCTTTTATACTATACTGTAAGCATAGAAAGAGGTACTTTTATGGAACTCAGGGTTTTGAACTATTTTCTTATGGTAGCCAGAGAGGAAAACATAACAAAGGCTGCAGAAATGCTCCATGTAACACAGCCGACTCTTTCAAGGCAGATCGCACAGCTTGAAGAAGAACTGGGTGTCAAACTGTTTCAACGCAGCAATCACAACATTATCCTGACAGATGACGGGACGCTGCTCAAACGCCGTGCGCAGGAGATTGTGTCTCTTTCAGAAAAAACAAAGCGGGATTTTTCTCACGATGAAACTGTCAGCGGCGTGGTATCTATCGGCAGCGGCGAGTTAAAAAGTATGCAGTTTCTGTCGGAGGCAATGGTTTCTTTCCGGCAGAAGTATCCAGGTGTAACCTTTGAATTATATAGCGGAAACTCCGATCATATCAAGGAGAGAATCGACCGCGGGCTTTTGGATATCGGTCTGTTGCTGGAGCCTGTGGACATCGGGAAATATGAGTTTATACACACCGATATTAAAGAAGAATGGTGTGCTTTGGTGAGTAAAAACTCACCTCTTGCAAAGAAAGAAGCTCTGACGCCGCAGGATTTTTGCGATATACCCCTGATCCTTACCCGCCGTGAGCTGGTTCAAAATCATATTTATAACTGGTTGGGTGAATACGCAAACGAGGAAAATATTGTTGTAAGCGGTAATCTGCTTTATAATATGGCAATTCTCGCTAATAACGGCCTCGGAACAATCATCGCTGTAAAACTCGATTGTGAATACAAAGGTCTCAAATATATTTCGCTGTCGCCGAAGCTGGAATCCGGCACCTTACTTGTGTGGAAGAAAACGCAACCCTTTTCAAAAGCAGCCGAAGCATTTATAAGATATCTAAAAGAAATGCTTAAATAACATTTCTGATTATACATTATAAGTATTAGACATTCCTTGAAAAGCAGTATATAATATAGATGTTCCTAAACGGAACATCTATATTTTTTTACAAAAAATCAGAATATAAGGGAGCGTAAAACATGACGATCAATGAGACGAGCGAAAAATACAATATCCCTATTGAAGTTTTGAAAGAATATGAAAGCTGGGGATTGTGCGGCGAAGTCAAAAAGATTATGGGTGTTTGGCAGTACGACGATCAAGATTTAGAACGCCTCAGCATGATTATGACGCTGCACGATATCGGTTTCAGCAATGAAGAAGTAGAAACCTATATGCGGTTGCTTTTGGAGGGTAAATCTACAGAAAACGAACGCCTGCGTATGCTGAATGAACTTAGAAGCAATGCGCTTGACGAAATTCATTTTAAGGAAAAGCAGCTTGAACGCATGGATTATCTGCGGCACAAAATCAGAAACAACAAAAATAAATAATTTTCAGGAGGAGACAGACATGCAAAAGAATATCGGAAACAGCTTGGCTCTATATCCTACGCCGCTGGTCGTAATCGGCACGATGGTGAACGGGAAACCGAATTATGTACTCGTTGGCCATCTCGGTATCATCGGACACGACAGAATTATGATCAGCCTGGCAAAGCCGCATTACACAAATCAAGGTATCAAGAATACCCGTGCGCTGACAGTCAGCATAGTAGACAGGACAATGCTGAAAAAGGCAGACTATGTCGGATGTGTCAGCGGCAATAAAACAGATAAGTCTGAGGTTTTCCTATATCATGCCGGGGAAACGGGCGCACCAATTATCGACGAAGCACCTGTCGTTATGGAATGCACCGTGGATGATATCTATGAAACCGAGGGCTTTGAGAGCTTTATCTGCAAAATAGCGGGCGTCCATGCCGACGAGTCGGTTTTAACAGAAGCCGGAAGGATTGATTACCGAAAACTCAAACCGGTGCTGTTTGAGATGCCCACCTATGAATATCTCCAAACAGGAGATGTAATCGGCAAATGTATGAGCTTTGGCAAAGAATAACAAATTTTGATTGGAGGAAAACCACAATGAAAAAAATTATTTCACTTCTCACAGTTTTTACGCTTCTGTTTTGTCTTGCGGCCTGCAGCAGCAACAATACCACGGAGGACGACAATCCATCTTCTTCGGGAGATATTCAATCCTCTGTGGATAACAGACAGGATCAGCCTGTTGATTCGCAGAATCCACCCTCGTCATCGGAGGAAAGTTACGACCCGGCAGATGAGCCGACAGAAACCCACAGTAAGGCGCTTGTTGTCTACTTCTCCCACTCCGGCAATACCGAAAGCGTCGCAAAGGAAATTCAGTCGCAAACCGGTGCAGACATTTTTGAAATCGTACCGGCAACACCTTACACAACGGATTACAATACACTGCTTGATGTGGCACAAAATGAGAAAAGAGACAACGCCCGACCTGCTATTTCCGGTACAGTAGAAAACCTTGATGACTACGATATTATCTATCTCGGCTTTCCTAACTGGTGGGCGGATATGCCGATGGTGCTTTACACCTTCCTTGATACCTATGATCTGTCCGGAAAAACCATTGCGCCTTTCGTAACAAGCGGCGGCAGCGGCTTTTCAAACACAATCAGCACAATCAAATCAATGGAACCGAATGCTACCATTACAGACGGACTTGCCACCCGTGATTCGGCGGCATCCAATCCTGCAAGCGCCGTTTCGGATTGGCTTGAGAAGCTGAAATAAACATGGAGGAAGAAACATGAAACGATGGACAGATTTTTTGCTTGCCGCTGTGCTTCTCTTTACCATGTCTGCCTGTTCTCAGAACGGGCAGCCGAATGAAAGCGCCGCGGACAGGAATTCGGAAAATACCGGCGTGGTAACGCCGCCGAATCAGGAGGGAGACACGATGAATGCACCTGAAAATTTTGTTCTGATCAAAGGCGGCTCATTTGAAATGGGCAGTCCCGATACAGAAGCATGGCGTTCCGATGATGAAACACAGCATACTGTTACCGTCAGCAATTTCTATATGAGCATCTATGAGCTGACACAGAAAGAATACCGCGATGTCACGGGTGAAAATCCGAGCAACTTTTCAGGTGATGACCTGCCGGTTGAAAATATCTCGTGGCTGGATGCCGTCCGCTATTGCAATGCCCGCAGCGAAAAGGAAAATCTGACGCCTGTCTATACCGTAGACGGTCAAAGCGTCGCATGGGATCGGAGCGCCAACGGCTACCGACTGCCGACAGAGGCGGAATGGGAGTATGCCTGCCGTGCGGGAACACAGACGCCGTTCAATACCGAAAATTCCATTAGCGCCGAGGAGGCCAATTACTACGGGCATTACCCTTACGAAATTGAAGATAACTACTTTTCACAGGACAACCTCTCGACGAAACCGGGCGAATACCGCCAGACAACCGTAGCTGTAAGCAGCTTTTCTCCAAACAAATGGGGACTTTACAATATGCACGGCAATGTCGGCGAGTGGGTTTGGGATTATTACGGCGCTTACAGCACCAAAGCGCAAACCGATCCTTCCGGAGCCGAAAACGGCACGCTTCGGGTGTATCGCGGAGGCGGTTGGAACGATTTTGCAAAGAATATGCGCAGCGCCTACCGTGCAACACTGGAACAGAATAAAGGCAGCTTTAACATTGGTATCCGTCTTGTCAGAAATGCGGTTGCCGGAAACGGAAGTGTCATCAGCGCAGGGACACAAAATACCGGAGGTTCCGGCAGCAAGGTGCTGATCGCCTTCTTCTCATGGGGTGGCAATACCAAAGGAATCGCCGAAGAAATCCAGTCACAGACCGGAGCCGATCTGTTTGAAATTGAGCTTGTTCACCCATATTCCACAGATTACAATACCGTGCTTGACGAGGCGCAGCGGGATCAAAACGCACAGGCGCGTCCCGAAATCAAAAACTATGTGGAGAATATGGAGCAGTACGATACGGTCATTCTCGGATATCCAAACTGGTGGGCTTCTATTCCGATGCCGATAGCATCCTTCCTTGAAGAATACGACTTTTCAGGAAAGACCATCATCCCATTCTGCTCTCACGGCGGCGGTCGGTTCGGACAAAGTCTGACGGCGATTGTGAAATTAGCGCCGAATGCTGCGATGGGTGAAGCGCTGTCCGTTCATTATTCCGGCGGCAGCAGTCTATCTTCCGATGTAAGTAAATGGCTGGAAACAAACGGAATCAAATAAGGGGGGCACGATCAAGATGCAATATACAAAACTCGGAAATTCCGATTTGCATGTGTCCCGCATCTGCATGGGATGCATGGGATTCGGGGATGCGGCAAACGGACAGCATTCCTGGACGATTGACGAGGAGCATTCCCGTGAAATTATCAAGCGGGGACTTGAACTCGGCGTAAACTTTTTCGATACAGCTATCGCTTATCAAAGCGGTACAAGCGAGCAGTATCTCGGCAGAACGATTAAAGATTACGCCAAGCGGGATGAAACGGTTATTGCAACCAAATTCCTGCCCCGCACAAACGAAGAAATCGAAGCCGGAATTACCGGACAGCAGCACATCCAAAGGATGCTCGATAAAAGCCTGCAAAATCTTGGTATGGACTATGTGGATATATACATCTATCACATGTGGGACTACAATACGCCTCTTTACGATATTATGGAGGGGCTGAACAACGTTGTGAAATCGGGCAAGGCGCGGTATATCGGCATTTCCAACTGCTTTGCATGGCAGCTTGCAAAAGCAAACGCCCTTGCGGAAAAAGAGGGCGTTTCAAAATTCGCGTCCGTTCAGGGGCATTACAATCTGATCTTCCGTGAGGAAGAACGGGAAATGGTAAAGCTGTGTGCAGAAGATAACATTGCGATGACTCCCTACAGTGCGCTGGCAGGCGGCAGGCTTTCAAAGCGTCCTGGCGAAAGCTCTAAACGGCTCGAAGATGACAGTTATGCAAAGCTTAAATACGATGCAACAGCCGCACAGGATAGCGTGATTATCAGCCGTGTGACAGAGCTTGCGGATAAAAGACAGGTTTCCATGACCGAAATCTCACTCGCGTGGCTGTTAACAAAGGTTACTTCGCCCGTGGTAGGTACGACGAAGATGCATCATATAGAGGGTGCGGTAAAGGCCGCAGAACTTTGCTTATCCGATGAGGAAATCGCCTATCTTGAAGAGCCGTATGTCCCCCATGCGCTTGTGGGCGTTATGGCGCAGAACACGGCCTCGTCCTCGAAAGAAAAACATGTATGGTCTACGGGTAATCAGAAAATTTGAGAGGTAAATTTATGAGTAAAAAATTAGTCGCGTATTTCAGCGCAAGCGGTGTGACCGCCAAAGCGGCACAGACGCTTGCAAAAACAATCGGTGCAGATTTGTACGAAATCAAGCCGGAGGCGCCCTATTCAAGCGCAGACCTCGACTGGACGGATAAGAAAAGCCGCAGTTCGGTTGAAATGAATAACCCAGCGTCTCGTCCAGCTATAGCCGGAAAGGTATCAAACATGGAGGATTACGATGTTATTTTTGTGGGCTTCCCGATTTGGTGGTATGTCGCACCGACCATTATCAATACCTTTCTCGAAAGTTATGATTTCAGTGGCAAGACAATTATTCCATTTGCGACATCCGGCGGAAGCGGTATGGGAAAGACGAATGAGAAGCTGCTGCCGAGCTGTCAGGGAGCAACCCTGCTGCAAGGGAAAATGTTGAACGGAAGATTAGATACTGCGACACTGAAAGAGTGGGCAAATAATTTTTGATAGTGTAGGAGGAAATTACAATGATTAAGCAAACAGCTGGAAGAAATCAGCTGGGAGGTTTTGCTCCGAAATTTGCAGAGCTTAACGATGATGTATTATTCGGTGAGGTGTGGAGCAGAGAGGATAAACTGTCTCTTAGAGATCGCTCTCTCGTAACTGTGGTATCCCTCATGGCGCAGGGTCTTGCGGACAGCGCATTTGAGTATCATTTGATAAGCGCCAAAAACAACGGCATTACAAAGGAGGAAATTGCGGAGATACTCACCCACGCCGCCTTTTATGCGGGCTGGCCAAAGGCTTGGGCGGCATTCCGTATAGCGGCGAAAGTCTGGAACGAGGATGAATGTGCGGAGGATGAAAAAAAACGCCATGAAAAGAATATGCTTTTCCCCGTTGGCGCACCTAACGATGGATTTGCGCAGTATTTCAGCGGACGCAGCTATCTTGCGCCTATTTCGCAAAGTCAAGTCGGTATTTTCAATGTGACCTTCGAACCGGGATGCCGCAATAATTGGCATATTCACCACGCATCAAAGGGCGGCGGACAGATTTTAATCTGTGTCGGCGGCCGTGGTTGGTATCAGGAATGGGGCAAGGAAGCGCAGGCGCTGAATCCCGGCGATGCGGT
>CABUHS010000050.1 GCA_902491535.1 uncultured Eubacteriales bacterium | reverse complement strand
TCTTGTACAACATATTTCGGTATTTTCCGCTTAGCTTCATCGTAAGCCTTAAAAATACCGCTTTCTACTGCATATTCCCAAATTTTCTGTTGATTTGGAGACAAAGTTTCTTTATTCTCCGTTCCTCGGTAATCTCTTTCAAAAATTTCGTTTTCCATTATTGTAAACTCCTTTTTATAAATAAATTTTTGATTTTATCTTTAATGCGTTGGATACGTGTTTGCGTTTCCAACGCATTTTTTAGATAGCATAGTAAACCTAATATTATAAAATTATTTAATTAAATTCCGCATAGCAACGATTTTGTTCGTTACTATTGTGTTCATTTTTATGCAGTTGTTGTATATACTAATGATAATAGGATTATATATAATGCTACTATCTTGCAAGAGGGTGGATAAATGAATAAAGACATTGATATAAAAAAAGTAATAGGTAAAAGAATACAAAAATTAAGAAAAAGCAAAGGCTTTACACAAGAACAATTTTCGGAGATGGTTGGATTATCAAAAAATTATATATCGGATATAGAATGTGGAAAAAGCTACGTAAAAATTGATAAACTTATTCGAATAATAAATAGTTTACAGTGTACTGCCGATGATATTTTTATTGACTTGATTGACAATGGGTATAAAGTAAAATCCTCTCATATTGCTGAACTTCTTGAAACCTTATCTAAACAAGATCAAGAAAAAGCTCTTGAATTGTTAACTGTGTTTATTGACAAAACAAACTAACGATAACGACGTTTATATAACGATGTTATCATTAGTTTATCATAAAAAATCAGATTTGTCGAGTATTTATACGAAATAATTCAGTATATCGGCATTATATATTCGTCAACAGCTTGTGTATTTTGATTATGCATTAAATTATAATAATTGTGAGGTCTAACGATAAATACCGATATTTTGGAGAGTTAATGATGTCAAGAGATAAAACAATTGAGCAAATTATTGGAAACCGCATACAAAAATTAAGAAAAGCAAAAGGTTATACCCAGCAGTCATTTGCTGAAATGATTGGATTATCAACAAACTATTTATCTGACATTGAAAGAGGAAAAAGCTCTGCACGACTTGATAAATTAGTTGCTATTATAAACTCCTTAGAATGTTCGGCAGATGATGTCTTTGTTGATGTTATTAAATGTAGGAACAGCATTAAATCTTCACGTTTATCCGAAGAAATTGAAGCTTTACCACCAAAAGAACAAGAAAAAATCTTTGAGATTATTGGCGTTTTTAAAAGAAATCAATAACAGTAAAACTAAATAACAAAATCCGCTTGCAGAATGCAGGCGGTTTATTACTATATCTAAAAAAGGTATGTCCACTTATCAATCCGCTATAGTCAAAACCTATCTTTTTTGACAGCTTACGTCGTACCCATAGTCAAAACGGAGGTCATAATGACCGACCGACGTTTTGACAGTACGGTTTTGTCACTGTTTGACCGTAGCCGCCGCGCGGCGTATGCGTGAAGCGGAGGTTTCCAAAGGAGGAGAAACGTCGCACGTTTCTTTTCCTTTGGTACATTTTCTTTGGCAAGCGTTTCTTTGCTGTATGGCAAAGAAATGTTTGAAAAGAATATGACTTAAACGTCTGATATTGCTCAGACTTTAAGCAATTACATTCGATATGTAACTCATTTGTTTGCAAAATAATGTTTATACGTAAAAAATTAACTCAAAGCTTGAATAGTATCAAATTTTCAAGTTATATATCTTTCAAACATTTCTTTCGGACGACCGAAAGAAACGCTTGCCAAAGAAAGATCGCAAAAGAGGAAGAAACCGTCTCCGTTTCTTCCTCTTTTGATTCTCCATCTTCGGTCACACGCCGAGCGCGGCGTGGCGGCAGACAGTGAGATGTTTATACTGTCAAAAATCCGCTCGGGCATTGTGAGCGGATTTTTGACTATGGGTTTGACGTAAGCCGTCACAAAAGGCATAGTTTTGACTATCTGCGTGACGCGAGCCGTCGCAGACGGTGAGTTTTGACTATCGGCGTGACGCGAGCCGTCACAAAAGATAAGAACGTTACTCTGCGAGCAGGCGCTCGATAAACTCGGCGACGCCGTCCTCTTCGTTCGAGGACGTAACAGCGTCAGCCTCCGCCTTTATCTCCGGAACGGCATTACCCATCGCCACGCCGAGTCCTGCGGTACGCAGCATCGGTCTGTCGTTTTCCTCATCTCCGAACGCGACCGTCTGCGCAGGATCTACACCGAGCATCTCACACAGGCGCAAAAGTGCGCTCCCTTTGGATACCCCGCGATCGACAAATTCAAGAAATATCGGAGTACTTCTGAAATATCTCACACCGTCGCCGAGCGTTTTGCACATTCCTGACAGAAAACCGCTTATCCGTTCCTTTGTATCTATGATAAGCATTTTCGAAATACCCTGCTCCGCTACCCGCTTCATACTGGGCTCGTCTCCGAGTATATGAAATTCGGCGTCCGGACAGGTACTGCGGTAATACATAGTTGCTTCGTTAATACGGTTTGCGTAAAGTATTCCGCGCGACCATACTTTCAGAGTTGTATCCTCATTTTCTGCCGCGCGGTATATCTGCATTGCATACGAAGGATCCATCGGGCGGTCGTACAGCAGATCGCCTTCGGGAGATACTATCATTGCGCCATTAAAGGTTATCAGCGGAACAGACGGACGAAGCTTTCCCACATACTCCTTTATACCGCTGTACGACCTTCCGGTACATACCGTAAATATCATTCCGGCATTTTCTGCCGCGCGCACCGCGCTCAGAGTCCGGTCGGTTATCTGTTTTCCGTCGGTCAGGAGAGTTCCGTCCATGTCCGACGCTATAAGCTTATACTTCATATTACCTATCTCCCTTTCTTGATACGGTGTTTTTCTGTCAAAATGCTTCAATATGGCACAAAGTGCAGCTATGATCCGTTTTCGCAAGCGAACCGCGCCGCGGAAATATCAGGCGCGGAACACAGCGCCGAAAGCAGGATTTTTCACTTACAGTTCCCTGTCAGATCCGATAAGGACTCTGAGTGCATCAACCGCGCATCCGACCGTAGGCGATGTATCCTGACTTTCAGTATCCGAAAATCCTGCGGCGAACCGCTCCTGATTCCATATCACATGCAGGATCGCTCCGCACCTCACTCCCAGCGACGCGGCAACCGTAAACAGCGCGGCACACTCCATCTCACTTGCAAGCACGCCCAAACGCTTCCAAGCCTCCCACTTCTCCTCAAGTGCGGCGGAAACAGGCATTCTCGACGGATCGTGCTGACCGTAAAAAGAATCCTTAGACTGTACGACTCCTGCGCGGCAAAGTATTCCCGATTCCCGTGCAGCACGCACAAGCGCGCATGTAACTCCGAAATCCGCCGCGGCGGGATATTCAGGCGGCGCATATTCTACGCTCGTTCCCTCCTGACGCACCGCCGCGGTCGCGACCACGCTCTCGCCCGGGACAACACTTTTCGAAATTCCTCCGCATGTGCCGATACGTATAAACGTATCAGCGCCGCAGGAAAACATCTCCTCCATGGCTATCGCCGCAGACGGTCCGCCTATACCCGTCGAGCAGACGGATACCCTCTCCCCGCACAGCGAGCCTGCGATAACCGTAAATTCACGGTTGGACGAAAGCTGTACCGGATCGTCAAAATGCTCCGCTATGGAAGAACATCTTCCCGGATCTCCGGTAAGTATGCAGTATCTTCCGACATCTCCGGGAAGCAACTTTATATGAAAAGCTCTTTTATCCTCCGTATAGTTCATCGCCATAGTTTATATCCTTTCCCGCCGGAGCGGCGCACCTTAAATTTTCAAAAATTACCGTGAGCTGTTATCAGCAAAGCTGAATCTATAACACCGCACACGTTCTTTCCTTGTACCGGACATGGCAGAGACAGCCGCAGTCTGCGTATGCGGTCTTAAACCTATACCACGGTTTACAAGCCTTGATCATAAATACGCATCCGTTATAAGAACCCAACCGCAATCATAGATTGCGGGCGGGTACCCCGAAACCTTGTTGTTTTAGGGTAAACAAGCGGCGGTCGGTATCTCCGGCCGCCGCTTTGAAGCTCTATATCTTCCTTTTATCTTCGATCGGTCCGGAATTATTCAAGCTCGAACGCTCCCGTATAGAGCTGATAATAGGTTCCCTTTTCCGCGATAAGCTTATCATGGCTTCCGCGCTCGATTATTCTGCCGTGGTCAAGCACCATAATAACATCAGAATTTCTGACCGTTGAGAGACGGTGCGCGATAACAAATACCGTGCGTCCCTCCATAAGCTTATCCATTCCGCGCTGAACGATCGCCTCGGTGCGCGTGTCTATCGACGAAGTCGCCTCGTCAAGTATCATTACCGGAGGATCGGCAACAGCAGCGCGCGCTATCGCGATAAGCTGGCGCTGTCCCTGCGAGAGATTTGCCCCGTTGCCCGAAAGCTCTGTATCATAGCCCTGCGGCAGACGCGTTATGAAATCGTCCGCACCCGCGAGCTTTGCAGCCGCGCGGCATTCCTCGTCGGTCGCGTCGAGCTTACCGTAACGGATATTATCCATTACCGTTCCGGTGAACAGGTTTGTATCCTGAAGAACGATACCGAGCGAGCGGCGGAGATCCGATTTCTTTATCTTATTTATATTGATACCGTCATAACGGATCTTTCCGTCCGCGATATCGTAGAAGCGGTTTATCAAATTCGTTATCGTGGTCTTGCCCGCGCCTGTAGCTCCGACGAACGCGACCTTCTGTCCCGGCTCGGCAAATACCGAAACGCCGTGAAGCACCGTCTTTTCCGGAGTGTATCCGAAATCAACGTCGGTCATACGCACGTCGCCGGTGAGCGCCGTATATGTAACGCTTCCGTCTCCGTGCGGGTGCTTCCATGCCCAGAGTCCGGTATGCTTTTCGGTCTCGGAAATATTTCCGTCCGCGTCATGCACAGCGTTGACGAGAGTAACATAACCTTCGTCGTCCTCAGGCTTTTCATCCATGAGCGAGAAGATACGCGCTGCGCCTGCCATACCCATGACTATAGAGTTGATCTGCTGCGATACCTGGTTTACATTTCCGGTAAACTGCTTTGTCATGCTGAGGAACGGCACAAGAATATCCACCGTAAGAACTCCGACTCCGCCGACGATGCTGCTTATTCCGACATTAGGTATCTTTGAAAGTACAAAGAGTCCGCCGAGAGTCGCACAGAGAACGTAAAGCACGTTTCCGATATTCATTATGATCGGTCCGAGTGAGTTCGCATATGCATGCGCGCGGAAGCTGTCCTCATAGAGCTGTCCGTTTATCTCGTCAAAGCCTTCCTTCGCCTTTTCCTCATGGCAGAACACCTTGATGACCTTCTGGCCGTTCATCATCTCCTGGATATATCCCTCGGCGCGTCCGAGAGATTTCTGCTGACGGATAAAGTATTTTGCAGAACCTCCGCCGATCTTCTTTGACACAAGTATCATCGCAAGCACGCCTACCGCGACGATAAGCGTCATCCATACGCTGTACCACAGCATTATAAACAGTACCGAAATAACTATTATACATGACTGCAAAAGGTTCGGAAGCGACTGCGACACAAGCTGTCTGAGCGTATCTATATCGTTTGTATAGTAGCTCATTATGTCTCCGTGCTTATGCGTATCGAAATAGCTTATCGGCAGATTCTGCATTCCGTCGAACATGCCGCGTCGCATCTTGCACAGAAATCCCTGAGTTATATACGCCATAAGCTGAGTATATGTAGCTATAAAGATGATCGACAGCACATACAGCACGATAAGCACTGCTATCATCGGCACAATCTCTCCGAGAGCCGCTTCAACATTGATGCTCTCTATTCCGGCTTCCGCCGCCTGTTCAAGATATCTCGTTACAACGCCGAGAACCTTCTGCGTAAAGATCGCGGGAATCGACGAAACTATCGCCGAGAAGATTATACAGAATGCGGTCAGCGGAACAAGGCGCGGATAGCTCTTATAAAGCAGTTTCAGGACTCTTCCGAGCGGTCCGAAACCGCGCTTTTTTTCGTTTATCCCGGTATTCGGTTTACTCATCGCTTCCGCCTCCTGTCTGCTGAGAATATATTTCGCGGTAAATATCACTGCTGCCGAGCAGCTCGCTGTGAGTTCCCGCAGCGGAGATCTTTCCGCCATCCATAACGATTATAAGATCGGCGTCCTCTACAGACGAAACACGCTGTGCAATTATTATCTTTGTCGTTTCGGGGATAAAACGGCGCATGCCCGCGCGGATAAGCGCGTCTGTCTTTGTATCGACCGCGCTTGTCGAGTCGTCGAGAATAAGTATCTTCGGCTTCTTTATGAGTGCGCGAGCGATACAGAGTCTCTGCTTCTGACCGCCGGAAACGTTAGCTCCGCCCTGCTCTATCCATGTATCATAGCCGTCGGGGAAACTGCGCACAAATTCGTCAGCCTGCGCAAGGCGGCATGCCTCCTGCAGTTCTTCGTCGGTCGCGTTTTCGTTGCCCCAACGGAGATTTTCCTTTATTGTTCCGGCAAAAAGCATGTTCTTCTGAAGAACCATTGCAACCGCTCCGCGAAGCGTCTCGATATCGTACTTCCGCACGTCGGTTCCGCCGACGCGGACGCTTCCGACGCTTACGTCGTAAAGACGCGGAATAAGCTGAACGAGTGACGATTTACTCGATCCCGTTCCGCCGAGTATTCCGACAGTCATTCCCGAATGTATATGCAGGTCGATATCCGAAAGAGCGTACTTCTCCGCGTCCTCTGAATACTTGAAGCTTACGCCGTCGAAATCAACCGATCCGTCGGCAACCTCTGTAACGGCATCCTCCGGGCTTACTATCGTCGGAACTTCGTCGAGTACCTCGCTTATACGCTTCATCGACTCGCCGGACATTGTAAGCATGACGTATATCATCGAGAGCATCATGAGCTGTATGAGTATCTGCATGCCGTAGTTGAGCATCGCCGATATCTCGCCGACGTTTATATATGTACCGTTATATCTGAGTATAAGGCGCGAGCCTACAAGCAGAACGAACACCATATTGAAGTACACGCACACCTGCATTATCGGTCCGTTGAGCGCGACTATACGCTCTGCGCGGGTAAAGTCTTTTCTGATATTTTCCGCAGCATTGCCGAACTTTTCTTTTTCATAGTCCTCGCGCGAAAAGCCCTTGACTACGCGCATTCCGCGGACGTTCTCCTCAATAGATTCGTTCAGACGGTCGTATTTCTTAAATACTCTGCGGAACGCAGGCATAGCCTTTTTACCGATAAGGAAAAGTGCGGTCGCAAGAACCGGAATAATAATGACAAAGGAGGTCGCAAGCGCTCCGCCCATGTTATATGCCATTATGATCGAGAAGATCAGCATAAGCGGCGCGCGGACGGCTATTCTTATCAGCATCATAAACGACATCTGAACATTTGTCACATCTGTCGTCATACGGGTGACAAGCGACGACGTCGAAAATTTATCTATATTGCGGAAAGCAAATGTCTGTATGCGAGAAAAAACATCGTGGCGCACGTTTTTCGCAAAGCCCGCCGAGGCTTTTGCGCAGGTAAATCCCGCAATTCCGCCGCATGAAAGCGACAGCAGCGCCATGACTATAAGCAGAACTCCGCGCTGCGCTATATGCGACATATCCGCGCCTGCCTGTATATCATTGAGCAGGTCCGCTGTTATATACGGTATAAAAGTCTCTATGACAGCTTCTCCGACAATAAAAAGCAGCGTCAAAAGCGTTGATCTTTTATACTCTCTTACACATTTGAACAATCGAATCATTTTTGTTTTGTATCATTCCTTTCCCGTTGCGTCAGATCCGGTGCGTCTTGCGGTCTGCAGTTCCCGTGAGCCGTGAGATGTTTTACAAATTGCTTTGTATCGGGCAGAAGCAGATGCATACGCAGCCGTTTCCCTCTGATGTTTTTTGAAGTGAAACAGCGTGAAAATTACATCATGTGAGAGATCATATACGGTTATTTCACGCTTAGATCCGCTTAAAAATGATGATCCAAACCCATTTTTGTCCGCAAGGCAGACACAGCGGATGTCACAACTGTTTGTACCGCCGCACTGCGGCAGAACAGAGATTTTTTTGCAGCTGCAGAGTGGCACAGCCGCATTTTTTTACAGACGTTTTGGAGGCGTCGATTTCTTTATTCTATCATATTATAAAATAAATGTAAATAAGTTTTGCAATTAAGAATTGTAAACTATTTATTGAATTTTATTTTATCTTTGAAAATATACGCGCCCTGTTCTGCTAATAATAATCCGGGGAACTTTTTTAACGCAAATGCCGGAATAACAAAAATCAGGAAATTATAAAAAAGAAAGGTCAAAAAAAGTCAAAAAAGTTTGATTTTCATAGCAAATCATATGGTAATCCGTTTAAATCGTCTCAAATCGAATTTAGAAGTTATGTTTTGACCTTATTTGACTTTGACTTTAACTGACTTTCGGTGTATACTATAGGCATAAAGAAAAAGACCGGTTGGATCACAGCGGCGAAAAAGAACACTGCTGTAAAAACCGTCAACACCTGATACAAGGGCGGAAGGAGATGATAGAAATGCGAATATCCGATACGATCGCGCTGCTGATCGAACAGATGCTAAGCGACGGCGGAGGCACCGCGGAGCTGAAGCGAAACGATCTTGCCGAAAAACTCGGCTGCGTTCCCTCTCAGATAAACTACGTCATAACCTCGCGCTTCACCCCGGATCGGGGATACATCATCGAAAGCAGACGCGGAGGCGGCGGATACGTCAGGATAATCAAAAAACAGATGGGCAGAAATGAATATCTGATGCATCTGTTTCACGCGGTCGGAACAGAGATAGACAAACGGGCGGCGGAAGCTTTCACCGCAGACATGAAGGCACGGGGGCTTATCACTCCGAGAGAGGAAAAAATAATAGATACCGCGTCGGGTTATGTCGGAAAAGATTCCGAGCGTTCGGACATGCTCCGACAAATTATTCTCACCGTAATGGAGTAAAATATATTACTGACTCCACCGGAAAATCAGACAAAAAAGAAAGGTAAGGTATAAGGATCATGCTTTGTCAGAAATGCAAAAAAAATGAAGCTACGGTATATTATAAACAGAACATAAACGGCAAGGTCACAGAGTACAATCTCTGTCCCGACTGCGCCGCAGAGATGCGCAAAAATTACGACAAGGAGACACAGCCTCTTTTCGGAGACATGAATCTCCTCGGCTCGCTCTTCGGACTGCGTCCCGCCGAGCGGCTCGCTCCGGCAAAGACATGTCCGCTCTGCGGAGCGACCTTCCGCGATTTCGCAAAAAGCGGAAAAGCAGGCTGTGCGGAATGTTATAAAACCTTCCGCAGCGAACTTGCCGACACGGTGATCGGTCTGCACGGCAGACGCGAACACATCGGCAGAACTCCGAAAAAGCTCATCGGTCACATGAGCCGCGAAAAAAAGATAGAAAAACTGAAAGATCAGCTCAGCATCGCGGTCGGCAAGCAGGAATTTGAAACAGCCGCAAAGCTCCGCGACGAGATAAACGCCCTTGAAAACAAAGCCGGAACAGACGGCTCTGCAAAGGCATAAAGGAGGCAGAAATCATGTATTGGTATTCCGAAAAAGGTAAAGAAACCGATGTTGTCGTAAGTTCACGTGTGCGCTTTGCGCGCAATATAGCAGATAAACCTTTCACGTCAAGGCTCACAGACGACGGCGCACGCGATATAATCACGCAGGTATGCTCGGCAGTCAAGGACGAATCCGGCTGGAGCTACACTGATTTCGGCGCTCTCTCGGACGAACAAGCACAGGCTTTTGTGGAACGCCACGACGTAAGCCCTGAATTCGCCGATGCAAAACTTCCGCACGGCTACCTCAAACAGGAGGATACCGGAGTCGGTATCATGATCTGCGAAGAGGATCATATCCGACTGCAATGCGTACGTGCCGGACTTGCGCTCAGAGAGGCGTTCGACGCCGCATGTGCAGCCGACGATCTGCTCTGCGACAAACTCGACATAGCTTTCGACGAAAAGCTCGGATTTCTCACC
>CABUHS010000049.1 GCA_902491535.1 uncultured Eubacteriales bacterium | reverse complement strand
GATTTCTTACCGGCGGGATAATGTTCAGCCGGATCATTCCGCGTCTTTTGCGCGGTACTGATGTATGCGAGACCGGAAAGGACGGAAATCCGGGCGCAGCAAATGCGTTTACGTCGTGCGGTCCTGTCATAGGCATGATCTGCCTTATAATGGATATGCTCAAGGGGTTTATCCCGGTATTTATCGCACTGAAATGGCTTGACAGATCGTCGTGGTTTTTTGCGCTTGCAATGCTTGCGCCGGTACTTGGACACGCTATCGCGCCGCTCGGCGGATTCCGCGGAGGAAAGTGTATCGCGACTGTTTTCGGAGAAATGATCGCGCTTATGTTTTTTACGCCTGTCGGACTCGGACTTGCCGCGCTTTATATAATTTTTTCTACAGTTTTAAAAATATCTCCCAACCGCAGACGCAGTATAGTCACGTTTATGCTTTTCGGAACTCTGTCCTTTGTATTTGAGATATATGAAGGAAGACTTCCGACCGCACTTGGCTGCTCTCTTGTTTCCGGAGTGGCGATCTGGAAGCATCTGCTGTCGCATAAGGAGGCAGAACAGGAAGAATGTATAAAAGCGTCTGATCTTCAGGATGAAAGCACGGATGAAGCCGCGGATGCGCACAATTATTCTGCCTGATCATCCCTTGCAGAGATCAGATCCTTACTATATAATATTATGGCAATATTAAGAGATGAGAGGTAAAATACATTTTATGAAGCCCGTACTTAAACTTATTATACCGTGTTATAACGAAGAACAGGTTCTTCCGATTACCTCGGCAATGTTTCTTGCTGAGCTTCAGTCTTTGATCGGAGCGGGGAAAATATCTCCAGACAGCCGCATTATGTTTGTCGATGACGGAAGCCGGGACAGAACTTGGGATATAATCAAATCGCTGTCCGAATCGAATGTTCATTATACGGGAATACGTCAGAGCCGTAACCGCGGTCATCAGAATGCAGTGCTTGCCGGCCTTATGGAGGTCAAGGATTCCTGCGACATTACCGTTTCTGTAGACTGTGACGGGCAGGACGATATACATGCCGTTTCTGATATGGTCGACGCATATGAAAAAGGCGCCGAGGTGGTTTACGGAGTACGGTCAAGCCGTAAAACGGATACGCTTTTCAAACGGTTCACCGCAGAAAGCTTTTACAAACTTCTTGCGGCAATGGGCGTTGAGGTAGTTTTCAATCATGCAGATTACCGTCTTATTTCGGCAAGAGTTCTTCGTGAATTTGCTAAATTTGAGGAGGTAAATCTCTTTTTGCGCGGAATGATTCCTCTTGTAGGTTTCAACAGTACATCGGTATATTATGAACGTAAAGAGCGCATTGCCGGAAAGAGTCACTATCCGCTTCGCAAAATGCTTGCTCTTGCTTTTGACGGAATAACAAGTCTGAGCATAAAACCGCTTCGTATGATTACGGCAGCAGGACTTATCACCGCGCTTGTCAGCTTTATCGGGATCGTATGGTCGGTTATAGGGCATATTGCAGGCAATACGGTCGCCGGATGGACAAGCATGACCTGCATAATTTGCTTTCTCGGTGGTATACAGCTTGTCGGAATAGGTGTTCTCGGGGAATATATAGGAAAGATCTATATGGAAGTAAAACACCGTCCGCGGTATATAATAAGCGAACGAACCGATGAAAAGGATTCGGAGGCGTGCAGATGAATAAAAGCATAAACCGTATTTGGGGACGAATTAAGAAAACGCTTTCCGGAAGCAGTGAATACGGAAAATTAAAGGTCGGCCGCGGTGTATTATCGGCGGAGATATTTTTGACGGCGGCTGTTCTTTTAACATCGTTTCTGATATTTTTTTATACTGACTATTCGGATACGCTCGATAACGGAGTTCTGCTTGCCGAATCCGTAGTAAACGGCAGGTTTACCGACTATTACCGCTATGCGGCGGAAAATTCGCATGCCATGTCACAGTACAGTGCGAACTACAGTATTTTTTTGTACGGTATTTTTGCGCTCTGGAATTTACCGACGGTTATCGCTCATATAGTCAGCGGATTTGATTACATGTCCTCGGTTGCTGCGCTTTTATGGTGTAAGGCGCTTATTCTCGCGGCGGTCATTGCGGCGTCGTTTGTGCTTAAAAAGATAGTTTCACTGTATTCCGACCTGCGCGGCGCACAGCTCGCTCAGATTCTTTTTCTGTCCGGAAGCTGTGTTGTTATTCCCTCGATGGTGACCGTTCAGTATGACATACTTTCTGTTTTACTTATGCTATGCGGAATATATTATTATCTGAAAGACAGAGAGGGACTCTTCGTTCTGTTTTTTGCTCTCGCTGTTCCGCTGAAACTTTTTGCGGTCTTTGTATTTATTCCTCTCATTATTCTGAGAGAAAAACGGATTCCTTTTATTGTATTGAAGCTTATTCCTGCATTTGCGGTGAATTTTATATGCGCTATTCCGTTCAGCGGAGATCCGTGGTACGAGCTTTGCCTCGGGACACAGAACCGCGATGCGGTTGACCTGCTGCTAAGAGACACAGTGAATATCGGTGAAAACAAATTAAATCTGTTTATTCTGATATATATTGCCGTATGTGTTTTTTGCTATATCAGAAAGGATTCTTTTTCGCGCGGCAAAGACGCAGTATCGGAAAGCGGTTGTTCTGAGGCTGCCGTTAAATCGCAGGATAAAACACCCGACGCTGCTTGTGCGTGTGAGTCCACGGCAGACAGCGCGCTTACGTACAGATATTATCTGCCGCTGTATGCGTGTTTTGCGGTTTTCGCAGCGTTTATGATGTTTGTCCCGATACGGTCGTACTGGGTGATTCTTGTAGTTCCGTTTGAAATATTTGTTGTTTTGTTTAACCGTGAAAGACTTCGTGCAAATATACTTCTGCTTACACTCGGAACAGGGTGCTATACTGTATATTCCTATATCAGCCATTGGATTTTTAACACATCGTATCTTGTTTCGAAGCTTGCGCTTCCGATGTTTGTGTCTCTGCCGTCGGAAAACAGAAAGTATACATCGGTCAATGATATGCTTTCAAAGCTGGGAGTAAGTCAATTTTCGGATGTGCTTCGTACGGTGTTCTGTGCCAGTCTGATTATTTTGCTGATAATAAATATCCCGAAACGTGAAAATGTACGTCGGTGGAGCAGGGAAAAGTACATTCATGAGTGGTGGCACAGCCTGCTTCAGGTGTGTATCACTTGTCTGATGATAGCTGTGCTGTTATATGCAAATCTCGCCTCATGTGCGCCTGCGGTAATTGATATCTTCCATGCGGATAGCTATGAAAGTGCTGATATTATAAGCGGAAATGTGCTGAGCCAGAGCTTTGCTGCAACGAAAGACGCAGAGGTGAGCGAACTTGTGTTCAGTGCGGAAAACACTAATAATTACCGCAGTCTCAGATATGCGGCGGTGTTTACACTTACCGACGAAACATCGGGACAGATCTTGTACGAAGGTCTTGTCGGAACATCTCTGGTCGAGAGCAAGAAACCGTATTCGCTTGATATCGGAAAGGTAAGTATAGAAAAGGGGCATGTCTATACGCTTACCGTCTCGGCAGATATTGCACAGCGCCGCAGTAATCTGTCATTCCGTCTTGGTGTGACCGACGGTCTGAAGATTCCGAATTATCCGCTTACGGTCGGCGGTGTAGAGCAGCCGTTCAATCTTGCGTTTGCTCTTAAATAAGAGAAGTATAGCGCAAAAAGTTTCTGATATACCCACGGCTGAGGAAAAAGTTTCGGATCATTGCGGCGATTTCAGGTTCAGAACGCTTTGATGCGAAAGGTGTCTTTTAATTTATTGTATTCGTCCGGAGCATCGTTATCCTTTATGATAAACAGGCAGCTTGCTGTGATGTATGCTCCCGAAGCTTACTGTCTTTGGGAGGTATATCACTGAAGCTGCCTGTTTTTATATTGATTTTATGTTAATTACTCAACGTCCTGAAGTGCGTCGAAGCCTTCTTCGCCTGTACGTACCTTTACGACATTTTCAACATTGTATACAAAGATCTTTCCGTCTCCGATATGTCCGGTATAAAGCGCCTTTTTAGCTGCGTTTACAACATCGGAAACCGGGATCTTGCTTACAACAACTTCGACCTTTACCTTGGGCAGAAGCGTTGCGTCCATTTCAACTCCGCGGTACATTTCTCCGGCACCTTTCTGAATGCCGCAGCCCATTACCTGAGTTACCGTCATTCCGGTTACGCCGAGATCGTTAAGCGCGACCTTAAGATGATCGTATCTCGAAAGCTTTGCGATAATGACGATCTTGTGTATTCCGCTTGAAGGAATAAGCTCGGGTGCTTCGCTTACCCTGACAGCTGCATTTCTCTGTGCGTCGGAAGCTGCTTCGTAATCGCCCACACCGAGATCGGTGTTTTCATTTACTTCCATGTTCATTCCGACTGTAACATCCATAAGGCTGAAGCCTGAGTAAGCCGAGATAAGACCGTGTTCGGTAGCGTCAAGACCTGTGAGTTCTTCCTCTTCACTGGCGCGCAGTCCTACAGTTTTCTTTATGATCAGGAATGCGACTGTAATCGTTACTGCCGTCCATGCTGCGACCGAGACAAATCCGAGCAGCTGAAGTCCGAGCAGCTTGAAGCCTCCGCCGTAGAAAAGTCCTTTAAGCATGTTGCCGTTTGAATCGACAAGCGAATAACCGGGAGCGGAAGGCGTTGCAAAAAGTCCGACCGCGATCGTTCCCCAGATACCGTTGAGGCAATGAACTGCGACTGCTCCGACGGGATCGTCGATATGAAGCTTATAGTCGAGAAGCCAAACTCCGAAGTTTACGAGAAGTCCTGATACAAGTCCGATAACAATTGCACCGAGTGCGTCCGTACAGTCGCAGCCTGCGGTGATTCCGACAAGACCTGCAAGCGATGCGTTGAGACACATTGAAACATCGGGTTTGCCATATTTGAGCCATGTGAATACCATGCATGTGCAAGTAGCGATAGCAGGTGCAATGGTTGTTGTAATAAATATCGAACCGAGCTGTGCGCCGGTTTTGGCAGCAGCACCGTTAAAACCGTACCATCCGAACCAGAGAATAAATACTCCGAGAGCGCCGATGGTCAGATTGTGACCGGGGAAAGCATTGACCTTTGTTACCTTGCCGTTTTTATCCCGCGTAAACTTTCCGATACGTGCGCCGAGCATTTTTGCTCCGATAAGCGCTGAAATACCGCCTACCATATGTATTGCACATGAGCCTGCAAAATCGTGGAATCCAAGCTGTGAGAGCCAGCCGCTACCCCAGATCCAGTGTGCTTCTATCGGATAGATCAGTGCGGAGATGACAGCGGAATATACGCAGTATGAGAGGAACTTTGTTCTCTCTGCCATAGCTCCGGAAACGATCGTTGCCGTTGTCGCGCAGAACACAAGGTTGAATACGAAGTCAGACCAGTTGAAGCCTGAATACGCGGTAAAGATGTCAAATCCCGGTTTTCCTATAAAGCCGAGGAGATCTTCGCCGAGTAGTAACCCGAATCCTATAATAATGAATACTACCGTTCCGATGCAGAAATCCATGAGGTTTTTCATGATTATATTTCCTGCATTTTTTGCTCTTGTGAAACCCGTCTCTACCATTGCAAAGCCGGCCTGCATCCAGAATACCAGTGCGGCTCCGATAAGAAACCAGACGCTGAATATTTCATCGGTGATAAAATCTGTGATAAATGTAAGATCCATTTTATCTTTCTCCTTTGAATTATATATACCCGGGACACTCCTCGGAGCGGGGAATGCACGGGAATATTTCGGTGCTGCATGGGCAGCGGTTGGAGCAGCGGAAAATTTCCGGCGCTCAGGCTCGGCGTCAACTTCACCTTTATTTTGTTAAAAAATAAAGGTGCCACGTAAATGTGACACCTTTGCCGTTTTTATTTATAATTATATATAATTATTAGGAATCTGAAGCAGCATATCTGCGATGCTTTTTGTCTGTCATCGGTTTCCGAATGCTGTACACGCTTCCGATTACGGCTATGATTATACATCAAAAAATTATCCGTGTCAAGGAGTTTTTACAAAAAAAATAATTTTTTGTAAAAACGTGCGGACTGTGTATAAAATTCCCCTTGTAGTTTGGCATTTTAAATATATTTCAAAAGAAAAATGACATACCAATCGGTTCGAAGATTAACTTAACTGCTTATGAAGAACGGAACGAGTCCGCTTTCGGAGGTACTTTGCAGTAATCGCAGTATGTTTTCCGGATTTATAAAGAATTTTACAGAACAAATTCAAGCTGGCAGTCATATGGCTCAGCCTCTACATGTCTGTCGTTATATTCGGTTGCTTCAACACAGCCCATCGCCCTGTAAAAAGCCTGGCTTTCCACCGCGGAATGGGAGGATATGTAAAGTTTTTTTGCACCTTTTCCTCTTGCATAATCGGCGGCCGCGAGAAAAAGAGATTTTCCTATTCCCATTCGCCGCATGTCCTGTGATACGTGCAGCGAGGAAAGGTCGAGATACTTATTTTCGCCTCCGAAGAATCCGGATTCAACCGATACAAAACCTTTCATATTTCCGTAATAAAACGCACCCTGAACAAATCCGCCTGTGCGTACCGTATTTTTCAGAAAATCTATCAGAGTCCGGTAATCTTTCTCGTTCCAGTCGTCGGTAAAAGGATCGTATTTTATCTTCCATTCGCCGCCTTCTTTGCGCAGACATTTTGTAACAGTCTGAAGCCGTATAAAGTTGCGGAACAGATTTCGTTCGATTTCTTTTTCTTTGAGCTGCCTGTAGGAAAAAGTTTCTTCCTCGGAAAGCTCAACAGGTTTCCATGCCTGACCGAATTTTACGTCCTTGAAAAGCGCGGCAAGACCGGTTATCTGTTTAAGTCTCAGTATCTCATCGCGATCCATTCCTAGATGTTTTGATATCCACGCATCGCTTCTGCCGAGTTCGTGAAGCTCTTTTACGATATTGCTCATAAGATCTACATTATGTGAGCCTCTCGCGCGGTTGTGGCGCACCGTACTTGCCATGCGCCCCGACAGCGGTTTGTCTATAACCGATACCGGCATCATGCCGTGTTCGCGTTCGTAAATATCCGGATATTCTTTCATTACTCTCCAGCGGTGAAAGCCGTCTACGATTGCATACAGGTCATCGTTTTTGGAATAATAACACACGATCGGCATTGTATATCCGTCTTCTCTGATGCTGTCATAAAGAAGTTTCATCTCCGGCGGCGCTACGCAGTTGGGATTGTATGTATTAGGCACAATTTTCTCAAACGGTACGGAAATAATATTGTATACCGGACTTTTAAAATTTTTTTCAGTCATTTAGCATTTCTCCGTATTTAATTTTGATGCGGTCGATTTTTTCCTGTTCTGCTTTTGTCATTCCGAAACCCATAAATCTGCATGTATGGTCATTTTTCAAAATGCAGTAGCACATTCTTTTCCAGCTCGGAATATCCTTTGTGGATTTTATGTCGTCAGTATCGTCGGGAATGTCTCCGATGAATATAACTCTGGGATTCCGCAGCACAGTATAGTTGGAAACTCCGTTTGTTTTTATATTGTATCCGTGTTCGATAAGATCATTTATCACCTCTCTGTCAAGTCCGCCTCCGGTTTTATGCCAGAATTCTATAGATGTTCTGAACTTTTTTATATAATTGTTTCGCAGTCTGACGGGAAGTGTGTCGAGCAGAAATTTAGTGTATGATTTCCACGTATGGCCTTCGGGAAGAGTGACGTTTCTGTATCCCATCGCTTTTGTTTTTCCGTAGATAGCTCCGAAATTAGCTCCGCGTACACGTCCGACGAGCTTTGTCCATATTTCGGGATCTATTATGCGGTAGAGGTTGAGCGAATCTTTGGAGTAGTCGTTGAAAGGCGACGCCACGCGCATCTGATCTATTTTGAGTCCGGCTTTATAATAAAGATCGTAAAGCTTGTTATAATCATAACCGAACTTGCAGTTAGCTACCCAGACGTCCTGATTTGACCAGTCATACAGCGGCGAAGCACACCAGACATCCTTGAATTGACGGGATATCCAGCATTCATTCCGGTATCCGTATTTTTTGTTTATTATACCGCTGTATCTCTGTAGAGATTCGTCAGCACGCATTCCGAGGAGACAGACGGTTTTTCCTCCGCCGTGCTGTTCCTTGTAGAACCGTCCGAACTGTTTTGCGAGATCCTCCTGATTCATACGGTATCTGTAATGGTTGAACGGCTTGTCTATTGTTATTACATACGGGAAGTCCGGTCTCGGTCTGACCCATAGTTCTTCTTTCGTGTCATCCCACGGATACCAGTACATTTCATAACTGCTGAGCGCAGTCCTTGTTGCCATAGGAAGGCATACCCAGTAAAGATCGCACTCTCCTTCAAGAGATTTGAAGGTCCGTGTAACATATTCTGTGGTTACAGTATACTGTGCTTCAAAATCCTGATGAAAAACGCCGATATTTCTGTCCGGATAATATCGGCGTTTGAAATCCATGAGCAGGTTCAGGAGAACTCCGCTGTCCTTACCTCCGCTGAAAGAAACATAGATATTGTCAAATTCGCGGAACAGATAATGAAACCGTTTTTGCAGAGCATCGTAAACATTTATGCTTTGATAGCCTTTTACCATCATTTTCAGTATCTCCGGAAAATCAAAGTGATTTAAAACTTAAAAGATAAGCCGCGCGCAGCGGCGGATCCGAATGTTGTATATAAATATCTATTTTATTATTATAACATAAAAATTAATTTGTTTCAATAATAGAGAAATTATTTAGACATTATTTTACATTTTACGTCATATTAAAACATAATTATGAATAAAAATGTCATTTGACGGCGAATTTTCGGTCTTTTTTGGCACGAAAATGTCACGATTTCCATTGACTGCAAATTTAAAATATGGTAAAATAATAACACAAATACAAAACAATTGTGTTTTTCGACTCGTATTCTAAAGATGACCGTAACTGCAGCTTTCCGCACTCTTATATGTTCGTATATGATTTACGGTACTAAAGAAGGAGCCCTATATCATTTTCCTGTGAGTATCTGAAATCACGGACGGGAGGTAGTATTTTGCTGGGAAGGTTGTTTGTAAGAAATTCCGGTGCTATGGTATTTATTGATTATGAGTATTGGTTTTATACTTATAGAAATTCGGTCGGCATACGGCCGGATCCGCAAAGCTTCAGGGATACCGTAGCTGATGAATTCAATATTTCGGATATTATGGTGTTCGGAGATTTTTCTTCGCCCGAACTCGGAGCGGAGCTTAGATCTCTGCGTAACATTACCAATACTATCATTGAAACGGGAAATACGGTTTATCAGCGCAAAAAGGATATGACCGATTTTGTCATGCTTGATTATATTTACAGGTGTGATGACACCAATAAAAATATCGGTACATATATTATCTTTTCCGGCGACGGGCATTTTCAGTCTGTAGTAAAGCATCTTGTACAGCGAAAGAAAAAGAGAGTAATAGTATACGGTATAAAGGATACGGTAAGCAGTCAGCTGGCAGGTGTTGCAAGCGAAGTCAGATATCTGCCTGTGGGTGATGAGCTTAAGCATGCGATATACAGGATGATAGCCTCAAATATGGCATATATCAAGGATAAGCCGCAGATAATTCCGACCTTTAACAGTACAATAGATATTATATCGGGAAGAAAGCGGATAAGCCGTGACAACGTCAGAGCCGGCATGTCCGAGATGATACAGCGCGGATATCTGTATCAGAAAAGTGTTCCTATGTCTGACGGCAGAACTGTCAAGGTTCTCGAAGCGGATTGGGGTCTTCTTGCTAAAGACGGAATATGGAGCATGGATCGGTGATTTGCTCAGCCTGACAGTCATGATTAAAGAACTGACGCAGTGTTTATTTTTACAGCGGCTGAAACTGATTTTTAATTCGTACGGTAATGTAAAACGCCGATTTTCAATTCATACATTCGCTGTAAGTTTAACTTTCTAAATATACCGAAGGCAAAAAAGGAAGCGCAGATATCTGCGCTTTCTTTTTGCTAGTGCGCTCGGCATGCGATAGAACTAGGCGGTGGAAGTCCGCTACAGACTTGGC
>CABUHS010000048.1 GCA_902491535.1 uncultured Eubacteriales bacterium | reverse complement strand
TTTATGGACTAAAAATGACGATATCAAAGAGATAAAAGCTTCTCCCGAATTTAAAAAGCTTCTCGGCGGTATACGGAAAAAAGATATTACAGCGTGAAAAAATGCGGCTGACGAAAGTCAGCCGCCTTCTTTTACACATCCCTCAGCCGCGTAAAATTGGGCGTACAAATTCTGACACAGCGACAAAAATTTTGCTGAACTTAACCCGAAGAAAAAAGCGTAAACTTTTGCCAAGCTTAATTCGAAGAAAAAACGTAGCTTTAGCGAAGTTTTTTTGAACGATAAAGCTTTGCTTTATCGTTTTTGCTTTTTTGGATTCTTAAACCTTTTCCCGAAAAGGTTTAAGCTATCGGAGATATATGCGCCGCGTTCTCTTCACTCCGCAATGTGTTTTTTTGCCGAAGCTGTCATATGCGCCTGCGCACCGTTGTAAACAATAAGCGTAACAACTACAAGTGCGGCTCCGGCAAAAGCTACGGGCGACAGCATCTCATGGAAAAAGATCGCCACAAGCACGGGATTGAGTATAGGCTCAATTCCCGATATCAGCGAGGCGGCGAGCGGAGCGGTATGCTTAATACCGATCGCAAGCAGCAGATACGACATACCGATCTCGATGAATCCCATTGCGAGGACTGCGGCGATTACAGACGGTGAGAAATCGGTCTCGGCAGGAAGAAACGGCATTCCGACGGCAGCCGACATGAGCATTCCCCAGAAAACCGATGAGACGGAATCGGAATTTTTCGCCATGTTCATCATGAATACTCCGGCGTATGTACACCCCGATGCGAGAGCGAGCAGGTTGCCCGCCATTCCGCCCGCCGACAGTCCGTCAATAAAAAAGCAGACGATCCCCGCTATCATTCCGATACATGCGATAATATCGGACGGATACGGTTTTTTCTTATATATCAGCGCCATGAAGATTATAACAAAAACAGGCATTGTAAACTGAAGCACGATCGCGTTAGCCGCCGAGGTCATCTTATTGGCGAACGAGAACAGCACGGAAGTCATGAACATGCAGGACGCCCCGAAAAATATCTGCTTTCCGGCGCGCAGCTTATGCTTTGAAACGATAAGATAAAGTCCGATAACAACTGCGCCGATAAGACTGCGCGCGCCGTTTATCGCGAGCGGCCCCCACGGTATGAATTTGAAAAATATTCCGGACGTGCTGAAGCAGACTGCAGAAAGCAGCATTATGATAATTCCCGAAGCGCGGGATTCTTTTTTTCTTTCAGACATTATGAAATTTCCTTTCGGGCTTATACAGAGATATTTTGCGCGATGCGCATCCGGAAATGATGATATCACGGTTCGGAGAAAAAATCAATATCAGATCCATAAATTATTGACAAAAAATGTCCGCGGGTATAAAATATATTTCGCAGCACCGCGGTCAGACGCAACCGGACAAAGAATCAGGCTTTAAAACAGCAGATATTCTGCATAAATACGGCGGAAAATTATACGGTCCGACGGGAAACGGCTTTTCAGCACTATACAATTTATCACGGCGGCGGGCGGTGCAGAAACGGGGATATACAAACGTTATGATACACGGAATAGGAACGATAGTAAATGTGGCGGCGATACTTCTTGCCGGCGCGGCGGGAATGCTGCTTAAAAAGGGCATAAAAGAAAGCATGGGCGAGATGCTCGTCCATGTTATGGGAATATCAACGCTGTTTATAGGCATTTCGGGCGCAATGACAGGTATGCTGAAAGCCGCCGGAGACGGCACTCTCGGCACGCAAAGTTCGATGCTGCTCATAATCTCAATGCTTATCGGCTCGGTAATCGGCGAGCTTATCGGAATAGACCGCCTGCTCGACCGATTCGGACTGTGGCTTAAACGCAAAGCGCACGCCGAGGGCGAGCATGGCTTTGTCAGCGCGTTCGTCGACGCTTCGCTCGTCGTGTGTGTCGGAGCAATGGCGATCGTCGGCGCGATCGAGGACGGTATCGGAGGCGATCCGTCTATGCTGTTTGCAAAATCAGCGCTCGATGCGGTCATCATTACAACATTCACCGCAAGATACGGACGCGGCGCGGTATTCTCGGCAATTCCTGTCGCGGTACTTCAGGGCGGCGTAACTCTTCTTTCGGGAGTTATCGCGCCTGTGCTGAGCGACGCAGTCATATCGACTATATCGTTTGTCGGCTCGGTGATGATATTCTGCGTCGGCGCAAATCTTTGCCTTGACAGAAAGTTCCGCGTTGCCAACATGCTCCCTGCGCTTCTGATAGCCGCTGCCGCCGTCGGTATATGGGGCTGAAAATACCGAAAGCACAGAGTGCCTTCGGTAAGAAAAAATCATAAATCTTTGCCGAACTCAACCCGAAGAAAAAAACGTAGCGTCAGCGAAGTTTTTTGAAAGATAAACGCAAGTTTTTGCCAAACTAAATTCGAAGAAAAAAGCGTAGCGTCAGCGAAGCTTTTTTGAGCGATAAAAGCCTTAAGGCGTTAATTAAAAAATGATAGCGCACCGATTTGAATCGGTGCGCATTATCTTTTTACGCCTGTACAGCTTTATTTATCAATCTTTTTTCCGCAGGACGTACAAAAAGCCGAATCAGAAGTAATAGCTGCTCCGCAGCCTGTGCAAAATGATGATCTCTCCGCGGAGTTTGCTTGCTCCTCCTCAGAGATCTTATATCCGCAGCCGCTGCAAAAAGCCATACCTTTGCTGATTTTCGCGCCGCATTGCGGACATGTATCTGCATTACTGAGAGTTTTGATCTGCTCCTTACAGGTATTAACTGTCTGATAAAGCTCGGTAATCTGTGCGATAAGTCCGGCAACCTCAGGAAGCGGAGCTTCACAGTAAGCTTTGTATATCTCAGCGCCGATCTGCCGGTACAGTCCGTCTATCTGCTTTTCCGCTCCCGATACCGTTACATTAAGCTTTGCGATTTCTGATAAATCCTTAGCTTTCTGAACAGTTGTCTGGCTTACCTGAGAAAGCTTATTCTTCATATTATCTATAAAAGCCATTTTCCATACCTCCGTCAATAATATAGGCTCGGTTCCATCAGTCCCTGTGAATATCCGAAGTCGCCCGGATCAAATACCGGATTCAGAGAATCATATTCCATACACTTCTTGCTCCAAAGACCGTCAACACCGTTACTTACAGTGATTTTTTCTTTTCCGTCGAAGCACGTCAGAGTGCGTCCGGAAATATACATAAGCGTTGAGTCATCCGCACGGATATACTGTGTCACATCGTCGGCTATTATTGTTCCTTCTCCGCTTGCATTGAATACGGTGAGTTCGTAGCCCTTTCCTGATCTGTAACCTGTATGCGCGGTTACTGTTCCGTCCTTGAATACACATATAGGAGAGTGTGAATTCACACTTGTAAATATAATATCCTTTGCTACACGCGTACTTGTACCGTTGCTGTAACGATACAGGTCGCCGTACATACTTTCGGCGTTCGTATATACACTGCTCATGTAGTAGAGTTCAGAAGCGCCGATCGGTTTCATTACAGCTGCATCGTCGCTCACGAGTGTGAAATCACCCAAAACCCCGTTGTTTACTGCTGCAACGTACAGCTCCTTACCGTTTTTCAAAAATACCTCGTTGCCGACGCTGTGGAGCGACAGCGGTGCGGCGGAATGAAATGTCTCGGCTGCGCCGGCTGACATCCGGCAGGTTATGCCGCTTTCGGTAAGAAAAAGATAGTTTTCATCTTCACTGTTTATATCGAACATATTCTTGACACTGTACTCATTATCTACATCATCAAGTTTTATTTTTTCGGTGAAAAACTCGGCGGTATTGAATACAAGTACGCCGTCAAATTTCCAGCAGCTGGCGAGTCCTTCGTTGACTGTACTTACCGTTCCGTTATTATAGCAATAAAGCGTGCGGATAGGAAACGCTTTTTCGGGATCCTTCAGTGTTTCGCGGGTAGAATTTCTCTTCTTTGCTTCGTTCCACTTTTCACGTGCGGCATTATATGCATCACGGTCAAGCTCTGTACCGCTTTGCTCTTTGCTGAAACAGAGCCAGAGCCACCTCCATTCATCCGGCTCAATACCGGTAGCATTGATTTTCTTCAGCTCGGATTTTACCTCATCTGTTACAAGTATGTAGCCGTTTTCGTCAGCTTTATCGGCAAATTTATCAATAAATGCCTGTGTCGCGGCAATAACGGCGTCTCCGTTCTGCCAATTACCGTCAAGTGCCGATTTCATCGAAGAGTTATTCCATGTACTCATTCCGTACCAATACAGTCCCTTTGTACAGGAGGTATAAAGTTCTCCAAAATCGCTTTCAGACAGATCCGAACCGGATATCATGTTATATTTGTATGTAGGCGTTTGGAAATCGTCACGCTGCGGCTCTTCGCTGACGGCACTGTCAGCGTCCGAATAGCTGTCCTCTACGTAGTCGTAAAGATTAAGTGTTGTACCGTTTTTAGCCGTGAAATAGACCTTTTCGTCCGCCAGATCGCGGATTATTGTTCTGTCAACATTCTGACACAGCTTTTGTGCATCCTTTGCAAAACCGGTGAGGTATACGCTAAGCGATTCGTCGTCTTCCTTTACGGTGTAGAGTATATTGTCAAGGCTGTCGTCTATGTTTATGACCTCAAAACAGTTTGATACAAGCTTTTTCTTGTTTTCGATATCGCTCAGAAGCAGACCGTAAACCGAAGTACCTTCCTCTCCGGAAGAAGTGTAAACGATCCGATCGGTGCCGTCTGTGGAATAGCTGCTTACATTCTTAGCTACCTGCACGGTTTCTTTACCGTTATATAAGAAAAGTGTATCGTCGCCGTTTTTGTAGGTAACGGAACCGTCATTAAGAAAAATGAGTCCGAGCTGTACGTTAGTGTCGACAGTCACGATATATTTCTCGTTCTTCTCGGATTTTGCCTTGAGTTTGCCGAATTCCGCACGGCACAGCGTTCCGGTCTCTTCTTCATTGTCATACTTTTTATAGTAGTAGACATATTTGCCGTCGGGGCTGAAGGTAACCATTTCTTCCGAGACATTATCGGATCTTGCCTGATCAACTTCAATGATCTTTTTTCCCTCAGGATCTCTTATAAGATCATATTTGCCGGCTGAATAAAATATGTATGCATCGTCGTTGGCAGGTGATGAGATCAGTGATTTTACACCGAATACAGCGCCTATAAGTACGACTGCTGCAACAGCTGCTGCGACAGCTTTTTTGCCGCTTTTTTTCTTTATACGGCTTGCAGCGCCGTCTTTTGATACGGCACCCGAAGTCTTTTTTCCGGCAGAGGCGGCTGCGTCTCCGGATTCGGATTCGTTTCCGGAAAACCGTTCTCCGCAGACTCCGCAGAACTTGCTTCCGTCAGGTATTTTTCCTCCGCATTTAGGACAAAACATTTTCTTTCCTCCCAGTATATATGTATATAATATTAAAAGTACAATATTAGTATACCAAAGTATTTTAATGATGTCAAGCAAAATATTACAATAGTATTGTAATATTTAACTAAATCCGAAAAATTCGACAAAAACTGCAAGCCGTTGATCTTTGATTTTTAAGCTTTTTACGCAGAATGCCTCCTTGCATCACTGCTGAACCTGTAAAGGGGAATGCGCTGCGCTGCGCAAACTTGATTCGAAGAAAAAAGCGGAGCTGAAGCTCCGCTTTTTTGAACGATACAGCGCAAGTTCTTGCTAACCCAATTCGAAGAAAAAAAGCGCCAGCTTTTTTTGAAAGATAAAAGCGAAGCTTTTTTCTTTGCTGCTTTTACCGTTTATATTCTTCGAAATGTCCGCAGAGGGTATCGGCACAGTGGCTGTCGCTCGAAAGAATAAATCTTCCGCCGTGATCCTTTATGAAGTCTATCAGACGCAGAGAGGGGTACGGCTCACTGCGGTGTCCGCGCGAGACCGCTCCCGTGTTTATTTCGAACGGCAGTCCGGTCTTTATAAGACTGAGCGCCGCCGCCTCGGCGCATTCGGTATAGCGTCTGTCCGACTCGTCAAGCAGCGCGGTGCGCTCGCAGAATTTCGCTATCAGATCAAAATGCCCGATAATATCGCATCCGGTGCAGTCGGCTACCTGTGCGACGGTGCGGTAATATTCTGCGGCAAGCGCATACATATCGCCGCCGAAGAACCGCTCCGCCGCGCCGCGCAGGATATCGGGCGACTCGTCGACAGGAACATACTCATCGCCGAGCTTAAGATAATGAACCGAGCCTATAACATAGTCGTATTTTTCGGTCGGTCTGCCCGAATAGAAGTCCTGCTCGACTCCGCAAAGTATCTCCAGTCTGCCGGCATACTGCTCTTTCAGCGCGGCTATGCATTCCCGGTATTCCTGCACGCGCGCACGCGGGATACAGTAGCTCTCATCAAACGGCGTATACGAATGATCCGAAAATCCGAGACGCGTCATGTCCATCGCAAGCGCCGCGTTTACATATTCCTCCGGAGTGCTTTTGCCGTCGCTGAAAACGGTGTGAACATGCAGATCGGCGCGGATCATTTCGTCATCTTCTCCTGCTTCACCTTGTGGTCGATGACATGGCGCGACGCAAGCTCGCGGTGGATATCCTCAAGGCTGATGCCTGCCTCGATCATAAGTACCATAACGTGGTAAGCAAGATCCGCAATCTCGTATACCGTTTCCGCCTTGTCCTGATCCTTGGCTGCGATAATAACCTCTGTGCTTTCCTCGCCGACCTTTTTAAGTATCTTGTCGAGTCCCTTTTCGAACAGATATGTTGTGTATGAGCCTTCCTTTTTCTCGCTCTTTCTGCCCTCGATCAGCTTCATAAGTCCCTCGTATGAGAACTCATGGCGCTCCTCGCTCTCGAAAACAGGATTTTCGAAGCAGGAAAAGCTTCCCGTATGGCATGCAGGACCGTCAGGCTCAACAACTATGACAAGTGCGTCCTTGTCGCAGTCTGCGGTTACCGATACGATGTGCTGATAGTTTCCGCTCGTCTCGCCCTTGAGCCAAAGCTCCTGTCTTGAGCGGCTCCAGAAGCAGGTAAGCTCCTTTTCAAGCGATATTTTAAGGCTCTCTCTGTTCATATACGCGAGAGTGAGAACCTTTTTGCTGACCGAATCTACCACGATCGCGGGGATAAGACCCTTTTCGTCAAATTTAAGCTCGTCTATGTTTATCATTTCAGTAAAATCCTTTCTGACCTTAGCGCCGTTAAGATGCGCCGATATCTCTTGTTAAAAAACGGACACTGAGTGTCCTACACCTCGCGATAACGAAGTTTTCGCATATCGAGCGGCTGCGCCGCCCACTTTTTCCCCAAAGGTGCGGCCGTATTTTCCCTTTAATAAATTCGTACACGCACCTTTCTAAATCATATTTGCTGTGCAAATATGATTCCCGTATTCGGGAAAAACGAAAGAGGGGAAGGCTTAGAAATATTTGCTGAACTTGTCAGGCTTCCCCCCGGGGGAAGCTGTCGCTGAACAGCGACTGATGAGGTGTAGCTTGCGTAGCAAGCGTCATACATACGATAGCAATTGTTCAAAAACGGAGTTATATCCTCGCGCTTATTCCCTCGCGCGCCATCGCCGCCTTGAGATCGGCGATGTTCACCTCTCCGAAATGGAACACCGATGCGGCGAGACCTGCGTCTACCTTAGGCAGAGCCTTAAACAGATCGATAAAATCCTGCATCTTTCCCGCTCCGCCCGAAGCGATTACCGGAACGGATACCGCCTCGGTCACTGCTCTGAGCATCTCGATATCAAAGCCGTTTTTTACACCGTCCGTATCGATCGAATTTACGACCACCTCGCCTGCGCCGCTGTCAACGCAGCGCTTTATCCACTCGATAGCTTCCATGCCGGTGTTCTCCCTGCCGCCCTTGGCAAACACACGGAAAACGCCGTCAACACGCTTTATATCCGCCGAAAGCACGACGCACTGATCTCCGTACAGCTTCGCCGCCTCATATACCAGCGACGGATTTCGGATCGCACCCGAATTTACGCTGACCTTGTCCGCTCCGCATTTAAGCACGCGGTCGAAATCGGCGACCGTATTTATTCCGCCGCCTACGGTGAGCGGTATGAACACGCGCCTTGCAGTCTCGCACAAAATGTCGGTAAACAGCGCTCTTCCGTCCGACGACGCGGTAATATCGTAAAAAACAAGCTCGTCGGCGCCGCTGCGGCTATAGTATTCAGCCAGCTCGACGGGCGAAGAAACGTCCTGAAGTCCCCCGAAATTAACGCCCTTGACAACGCGTCCGTTTTTTACGTCCAGACACGGGATAATTCTCTTTGTAATCATTTTGACACCTCGACAGCCTTTTTCAGATCAATTGCTCCGGTATAGTACGCCTTGCCGATGATCGCGCCGTACACACCTGCGCGTGAAAGGCGGATAACATCGTCCAGAGAGGAAACGCCGCCTGAAGCTATTATCTGCATGTCAAACCGCCGCATAAGCTCGCTGTACAGCTCATGATTCGTTCCCTGCATCGCTCCGTCTTTCGAGATATCGGTGCAGATAAGCGTCCCGACGCCTGCTTCCTGCATAATCGCACAAAAATCAAACGCGGAATATTCCGATTTCTCCGTCCATCCCTTTATAGCGACGAAGCCGTCCTTTATATCTATGCCGACCGCTATCTTATCGCCGTACTTTTTTACCGCCTGCGCGACGAAGCCCGGCTCGGTGACAGCCGCAGTGCCGAGTATGACACGGTCTATACCTGCGTCGGCATATCGCGCGATCGTCTCCATGCTCCGGATTCCGCCTCCTATCTCGCAGAAAAGTCCGCCGCGGCGTTTTATCTCCAAAACAGTTTCAAAATTAGGTGTGCTTCCGTTTTTCGCGCCCTCAAGATCGACTATATGCATATGCGTTGCGCCGCATTGCGCGAAATGCTCCGCAACTGCGGGCGGATCGTCGCTGTAAACGGTCATGTTGCCGTAATCGCCCTTGTAAAGGCGTACAGCCTTTCCCTCATAAAGATCTATTGCAGGATATATCAGCATAAGGTTTCCTCCCGAAGCTCCGCGAACGCGCGGAGAATGTTAAGTCCGACAGCTCCGCTCTTTTCTGGGTGGAACTGACAGCCGAACACGTTTTCTCTCTGAACCGCGGCGGTCAGAGGCGCGCCGTATTCAGCGTCTGCAATTACGCTTTCTGTGCATTCTGCGGCATAGTATGAATGAACAAAATACACGTGATCGCCGTTTTTGATATACTTAAAGATAGGGCTTTCGCGCTTTATATCGAGCGCGTTCCAGCCGATATGCGGTATTTTGAGTACTTCGGGAATGACCTCTGATATCGGGCGGACAGAACCGCCTATGAGTCCGAGACCCTCATGCTCGCCGTATTCATAGCCGCGCTCGAAGAGCAGCTGCATGCCGAGACATATTCCCATGAGCGGCTTTCCCTTTGCTGCCTGCGCTTTCAGGACGCTGTCAAGTCCGGAATCGCGCAGCTTTTTTGCCGCGTCACCGAACGCGCCCACTCCGGGCAGGATTATGCTGTCGGCGCTTTCAAGCTCCGCAGGCGAAGATGTGACAGTCACCTCCGCGCCGATAGCCGCAAAAGAGCTTTTCAGCGAGAAGAGGTTGCCGACGCCGTAATCAACGATTGCAATCATTATAAGATACCCTTGGTCGACGGTATTTCGTCCGCAAAATCGGGATCGGCCGCGACCGCCTTTCTGAGTGTGCGCGCCGCAGATTTAAACGCGCCCTCGATTATATGGTGTGAGTTAGTTCCCGAGAGACTGCGCAAGTGAAGCGCGCAGGCGCAGCTTCTTACGAAACCGAGCCAGAATTCTTCGCAAAGCTCGGTGTCAAAATCGCCGACCTTTTCGGACGGGATATCGAGAGCGTAGCCGAGCTGTGCGCGTCCCGAGAGATCGACCGCCGTAAGCACAAGAGCCTCGTCCATCGGAAGCGTCGTATCGCCGTAGCGGCATATTCCTCTTTTATCGCCGAGCGCTATGGCAAAAGCTTCGCCGAGCGATATGCCGATATCCTCGACAGTATGATGATAGTCGACCTCGGTGTCCCCGATGCATTTCACGGTCAGGTCAAAGCGTCCGTGCTTTGCAAAGAGAGTGAGCATATGATCGAGAAAGCCGCAGCCTGTCGAAATGCTGCTGCCGCCTTTTCCGTCGAGCGAAAGCTCAAGCAATATGTCGGTCTCGGCTGTTTTTCTTTTTACGGTTGCCGTTCTCATAAGATTGGTTCCTTTCGTAACAGGATTTTTCTTAATTTCAAATTAAAAGTTAAAAGCGAAAGTCTGAGTGATAGCAGACTTCATGGTGATATGTTGTTTTATGAAGAACATATAGCGAAAGTCTAAGTAATCGCAGACTTTCAAGTTACTTATTTCAAACATTTCTTTCTTATAAAAGAAAGAAACGCTTGCCAAAGAAAGATTACCAAAGGGAACGAACCGTGCGGCGGTTCCAACTCTTTGTAAAACTTAATTCGGAGAAAAAAGCGTCAGCTTTTTTGGATGATAAAGCGAAGCTTTTTCATCGCCCTACTCTCCGCTTTATGCGTTGCGCAGCAACGCAGCGGCAGACAGTAGGAGGTTTTATATATTCAAAAAGGCGATCGGTCAGTATGACCGCCTTTTTGAATATGGGTGAGACGTAAGGTGTCATAAGTGATAAGTTTTGGCTATAAGTCCGACTAAGCCGTCTTAAACGGGAGCCTTCCCCCCTTTCGCTTTTCCCGAATACGGGAATCATATTTGCTATGCAAATATGATTTTGAAAGATGCGTGTACGAATCCATTAAAGGGAAAATTCGGTCGCATCTTTGGGGAAGGGGGACCGCGTTAGCGGTGGATGAGGTGTAGGACACGCAGTGTCCGTT
>CABUHS010000047.1 GCA_902491535.1 uncultured Eubacteriales bacterium | reverse complement strand
CATCAATGTGGATATAACTGTCGGCTTTTTTGTGGGACAAAAGAACTACCGTCTCGACATGCCCGGTACGCGGAAACATATCTATCGGGACAGCGTCTCCGTCTATCACAAAACCTTTTTTATAAAGCAGAGCGGCGTCGCGGGCAAGGGTTGCCGGATTACACGACATGTACACGATCCTCTCCGCTCCTCCTCGCGAAAATTCATCAAGCTTTTCGATAAGTTCCTCCGAGCATCCCTTTCTCGGAGGATCAACTATAATAACATCATATATTCCGATTCCGATATCCTTAGCATCCATACATGCGAAAGCAGCTTTTGAAATATAACCTTCTTTGCCTCTTTCTCCGTTTTCAATATCGGAAAGTGTTGCAGTTGTAAATCCGTTCGCTGCGGCATTCATCTTTGCGTTTTCAACTGCCTCCGGAACTATTTCAATGCCGGTCAGAGATATTCCGCTGCACATCGATGCTGTGCAAAGTCCTATAGTGCCAATTCCGCAATACAGATCGAGCAGTCGGTCTCCCGGTTTTAAAGCGGCTTTCTCGGCGATGATCTTATAAGCAAGTTCAGCTGCATCTCGGTTTACCTGATAAAACGATGCCGGAGATATTCTGAAATCAAGACCGCATATACAATCTACGATATCCGCTTCTCCTACTAAAGTCTCATACCGTTTACCAAGTATAACATTCGTATTATCTGCGTTATAATTCAGCAAAACTCCGCTGATCTGCGGAAAACGCTCCGTCAGCGTCTGGGCGAATGCCTCAACGCCGTCAGGACGCGAACTCACAACAAGGCATACCGATACCCGCACGGCTCCGGACGAATCCGTACCGCAGCGCATATACAAATGTCTTACTTCAGTCCATCCGGCACGCTCGATATATAAACGCACATATTCGTCTATGCCGCTCACATGCGGAGATGACAGTCCGCATCCTGTACACGGAATTATATCATGCGATCTTTTCGCATAATATCCCATCACTGTTTTTCCGTTTTTATCTCTGCCGACCGGAAGCTGTATTTTATTTCTGTATCCTGTACACTTACCGGCAGATACTGTAGCAGAAACGCTAACATCCGAAAGTCCGACTTTTCTGAACTCACTTTCAACAATGCGCCGCTTAAGCTCAAGCTCGTGTTCGTATGTAATTCCGGAATAAACACAGCCTCCGCATCTGCGAGACGCCGCGCAGCTATCCGGCGCCCGGTACTGCGACGGCTCGGTAAGCCGTTCGATCCTTGCAATATCATAACCGGAAGTATGCTTTATGATCTGTACATCCGCTTTATCTCCGTCAACGCCGTGCCGCACGAACATCACCTTGCCGCCGCAGCGTGCAATTCCGTGTCCGAGATTATTCATATCGGTTATTTCAACCGATACTGTTTCATTATTACATTTTTTCATAATTTGATTTTATCATAAATCGCGTCATAAAATATTAACATAATGTAAATATATAGCTCGATGTTTATATCAATAAAATATGATAGAATAATTCGGTAAATTTATTATATAAAATAAAAATTATACACACTCAGACGAAAAGGATATATCTGACATGGCAATGTGGAAATTACGGCACTTCTTATCCGAAAATAAAAAAGAAGTTATTCTCGGACCGATGTTCAAGCTTCTCGAAGCGATCTTTGAGCTTATAGTTCCTCTTGTGATCGCATCAATGATAGATGACGGAGTAAGATGTGACAACAAAAATGTTGTTATAAGGTGCGGAATAACGCTTATTATACTTGCGGTAACAGGTCTGTCAAGCACCCTCGTATGCCAACGTTTTGCATCAATTGCGTCACAAAATACAGGTACGCGTATGCGTCATGCATTTTTTTCTCACGTCATGACATTTTCGCACGCTGAAATAGACCGGTTCGGAACCGACTCGCTTGTCACAAGATATACAGCAGATATAAATCAGCTTCAGCTTGCGGCGGCAATGCTGATAAGACTTGTTATCAGAGCGCCGTTTCTTGCGATCGGATCTATAATAATGACATTTTTTATCGATTCCCGTCTGTCTCTCATAGTTTTAACGGCAACTCCGCTTGTACTTCTTGTACTTTACCTCGTCATGAGTAAAACTATACCTATGTTCTCAAAAATGCGCCGCCAGCTTGACCGCACCGCACAGATCGTATCGGAAAATCTCATCGGCATCCGGGTAATACGCGCTTTTCGCGGTCAGCCGCGCGAAAAAAAGCGTTTCAGGGACAAGAGTGAAGAAATGTCAGCGCTTTACCGCACTTCCGGAGCTGTTTCCGGTCTGCTCGATCCGCTTACATGTATAATAATGAATATCGCTATCGCGGTACTTCTCGGTGCAGGAGCCGTCCGCGTAAGCGCAGGAAGTCTCTCTCAGGGAGAAGTCGTTGCGCTCGTAAGCTACATCACTCAGATGATGCTTGCGCTTGTAGTCGTTGCAAATCTCGTCGTCACATTCACAAAAGCAGAAGCAAGCGCGGCACGCGTAAACGAAGTATTTGAAACAGAGCCGTCGGTCACAGACAAGCGTGCGTCTGCAGATGCTGTAAAAACGCTTTCGGAATTTAATTCAAAATCTGAGGTTCTTAATTTTGAAAACGTGACATTTTCATATCCAAGCGCCGGAGAGCCGTCGGTCGATAAAATCAGCTTTTCTGTAAAAGCAGGAGAGACGGTAGGCTTTATAGGAAGTACGGGATCCGGAAAATCCACTGTTGCGGCACTTGCCTCACGCTTTTACGATATATCCGACGGAAGCATATCCTTTTGCGGAATACCGATACACGAAATACCGCTCTCAGAGCTTCATGCGTGCATAGCAATCGTTCCTCAGCACTCAATGCTCGTCAGCGGCACGGTCGGTTCAAATCTCAGATACGGAAACAGCGGCGCAGATGATGAAATCCTCATAAAAGCGCTCACTGCCGCACAAGCCCTCGATTTTGTAACCGAAAAGGGCGGACTTGATGCACCTGTCGAACAAAACGGAAGAAACTTTTCAGGCGGACAGCGTCAGAGACTTACCGTTGCGCGCGCTCTCGTATCCGTAATATGCGGAGCAAAACTGCTGATCCTTGACGACGTATCAAGCGCGCTTGATACAGAGACCGACAGAAAAATGCGCGGTGCGATACGTGAGCTTACAGAAGAATACCGTGTCGCTGTAATCCTGATATCACAACGCATATCTTCAATGAGAGGAACCGACCGCGTTATTCTTCTCGATGACGGAGCTGTCGCAGCCTCAGGGACACATAAGGAGCTTGCCCGCAGCTGTGAGCTGTACCGCGAGATCATGCGCTCGCAGAGCGAGCCCGAACCCGCAAAGGAGGCGTCTGAAAATGAATAAAAAGATACTTCAAAGACTGCTGCGGTATGTGCGTCCGTACACCCCTCTTGTATTACTTTCGCTTCTCTGCTCAGCGGCAGGCGTTGTATTCACGCTCGCAGTCCCTGTTTTTACGGGAAACGCAATAGACCTAATGCTCGGCAAAGGAAACGTTGATTTTGGAAAGCTGCGAACCGTAATTCTCTTCCTTGTCGGATCAGCTATATTAGCAACGCTGTTCCGCTTTGCCGCGGCATATCTTAACAGCAGTATCACCGGAAAGACCGTTCACGATCTCCGCTGCCGCATGTTTGAAAAGCTTCAGCATGTTCCGCTGTCATACATCGACAGTCACCCTCACGGAGATCTCATCAACCGCGCGACCAATGACATCGATATGGTATCCGACGGTCTGCTGCAGGCTTTTTCCCAGCTTTTCACCGGTACTCTTACAATAGTCGGAACGCTTCTTTTCATGCTCCGTGAAAGCGGCATTATAACAGCCGCTGTTGTCCTTCTCACACCTCTTTCACTCCTCACCGCGGCATTCATCGCGAAAGGTTCGTTTAAATACTTCACGCGCCAAAGCGCCCTTCAGGGAGAGATCACCGCAAATGTCAAAGAGTATTTCGGCGCACAAAAGCTTCTCATCGCGTTCGGACAGCAATCCGGCGCTTGTGAAAAAAATGACGAAATAAACGGCAGACTCAAAGAATGCGGATACCGCGCACAGTTTTACTCCGCGCTCGTAAATCCCACAACACGTTTTGTAAACAGCCTTGTTTATGCGGCGGCAGGTGTTCTCGGATCGGTTATCGCAATGGGCGGAAGTATATCTGTCGGAAGCATATCCGTATTTCTCTCTTATGCAAATCAGTATACAAAGCCTTTCAACGAGATAAGCGGAATAGTTACACAGCTTCAATCGGCATTTGCGTCAGCAGGACGCATTTTCGACGTTATAGACACACCCGATGAGCCCAAAGACAAAATATCCGAAAAGGAATCAGCGGGCGGCATTTCAGTACAGGATGAGAAAAAGGGCTGTATCGATATCGAGCATCTTTATTTCTCATACACCGATTCGCCTCTGATCGAAAACTTCTGTCTGCACGCTCCTGCGGGATCGCGGATCGCAATCGTCGGTCCGACAGGCTGCGGAAAAACGACCATGATAAATCTGTTGCTTCGCTTTTATGAACCAAGCAGCGGAAGAATACTTATAGACGGCGTTCCGACAAGTGATATGTCCCGCGATGAGCTTAGAGCAATGTTCGGAATGGTTCTTCAGGACACATGGCTTTTCGCAGGAACAGTTGCTGAAAATATATCCTATGGAAATCCGCAGGCTTCGCGCGAAGAGATCATTGAAGCTGCGAAGAAAGCACATGCGCACAGCTTTATCAAACGGCTCGAAAACGGATATGATACCGTAATAACCGCTGGAGGAGACAACCTTTCCGAAGGACAGAAGCAGCTGCTTTGCATAGCAAGAGTAATGCTTGCAAAAACACCGATGCTTATACTTGATGAGGCAACATCAGGTATCGATACGCGAACAGAAATTAAAGTTCAGCGTGCTTTCACCGAAATGATGCAGGGCAAAACAAGTATAGTTATAGCACATCGCCTTTCAACGATAATGGAATCCGATATTATTATTGTAATGAAGAACGGACATATTGTTGAGCAGGGCAAACACGCGGAGCTTGTCGCCCGCGGCGGATTCTATTCAGAACTCGTAAACGCTATGAAAAGCTAATCTCATGGTAAAATACGCACATTTTACATGCTGTATATCATCTTTTGTTTGTGCATGTTTTTCTATTGACAAAATCTTTTGTTTGTGATATAATATCAAACGTGGTAAGCAAAACCGCGTTACGCGGGAGTGGCGGAACTGGCAGACGCGCACGTTTGAGGGGCGTGTGGTTTACACCGTACGGGTTCAAGTCCCGTCTCCCGCACCAAATAAAGGAGCATTTCGGACGGAGTGTTCCTTTATTTTTGTTTTATGGAGTTTTCAGTTTTTTCTCACATTTCTCAGAAAATATTTAATATTCACGAGGTTTATAATGAAAAACGAAATTTCAATATCAAGCTGTTTTGATTATGATATACCGCTTGAAGAGCAAATGAAATATATTGCCCAAGCCGGGTTTACTCATATTTCACTTGGTTCTGAATTGAAGCATAGTAAAATATTTGAAGAAGGACAGACTGAAAAAATTAAGAATGCTCTTAATAAAACCGGCTTGCGAATTGATACAATTCATTTTTCTCAAGCTTTATCTACAAGTAATTGGTATCCTGTAATGGAAAATACTATGAGAACCGCAAAGGAACTGAATTGCTCTGTCGTGGTTGTACACTGCACATCCTTTATGGGAAATGAAATTCAAGACGACGAAGACGTTTTAAAATTAAAGCAGGCAGTTTGCGAACTGACTGAACTTTGTAAAAAATATAACATTCGGGCGGCATTAGAAAATCTTTCTCCAGGTAAACCAACAGATATATTGATGCAGCTTTTAAGCGCATCAGACCTAAATTATATTGGCTTTTGTTACGATTCATCGCACGATCAAATTGACGGTCCACGCCCGATGGAGCTTCTAAAACAAATGAAACACAGACTGATAGCTTTGCACGTTTCTGACCGAATCAAACCTTTTACAGACCATGTTACTATAGGCGAAGGGTTTATAAATTTCAAGGAAATGACAGAGATATTACAGACTGAAGACTTGGATTTTCCGTTTTTAATGGAGGTAATGAAAACTCATTCACGCTTTAAGGAAACAGAAGAATTTTTATATAAAGCATATGCGGGTGCATATGGTATCGTTTCAAATATTAAAAAATAAAAATACGCTATGCGGATTGAATTCCGCAATCATATATCTACCCCGTATCTAATGCTTTGGCTGGCGCTGTCTGCAGCATTATTTTTATTATTTTCAGCATCATTAAAAAATTGAATACCAAAAATATCTCCCATGCAAATATGATAATCAGATTGAGCCAGGTATCGGCATATAAAACAATATTCAACCATAGGATTTGTTTATTTTAAACCAAGAATATGCTTTTCATTTGAACTATCGATGTTCAAAGCTCTCATCCGGATTCATAAACATATTTTTTAATAAAGTAATATATAAAAAGAAACGATAATCTCCGTAATTCAGATTGCCGTTTCTTTTTTTCATTTATACTTTGCCTTGCAAATAGCATATTTATAATGTATAATTAATATAGCACACAGCATTAAAAAAATTCTTATAACAGGTGATATGAAATGAAGAAAAAGAAATACAGAATTCCTGAATTGATTAAAATCGCTTATAAGGAAACAAAGCGAAGCTCTCTCGCAATTTATCTTATACTGAGATTTTTGGTTATTGCATGTCTGATTCTTCAAATAATAAGGGGCGATTTAAACAACGCATTATTATGTTTACTCTCTCTGCTGCTTTTATTTGCACCGTTCTTTATTCAAAACAAATTTGAAATAACACTGCCGGACGGTCTGGAAATCGCAATCTATCTGTTTATTTTTTCTGCCGAGATTCTTGGAGAAATTAATAATTTTTACGGAATCATCCCCCATTGGGACACTATGCTGCATACTATAAACGGATTCTTAGCTACCGCGGTAGGATTTTCACTTATCGATCTGCTGAATAAAAACAGTAAAAAATTCAATTTGTCTCCGATCTATCTGTGTATAGTAGCTTTTTGCTTTTCTATGACGATCGGAGTATTATGGGAATTCTTTGAATATGGCGCGGATAAAATTTTCAATCTCGATATGCAAAAAGACACTATTGTTGAAACCGTTTCTTCAGTAATCATCAATCCTGACGGAGAAAATAAAGCTATTATACTGAAAAATATCGGAAAGACCGTTATCTATGACAATGAGGGAAACCCAATGCAAATAATCGACGGCGGATATCTTGATATCGGAATCAATGACACGATGAAGGATCTGTTCGTCAACTTTATAGGTGCTGTCGTTTTCTGTTTGTTCGGATATTATGCTCTCACACATAATAAAAACAGTACTTTTATCGATAACTTTGTTCCTAAAAAAGGAAAACGGGCCATGGCTAAATCGGTTGAAGATAAACTTAAAATTCATTCGGATAATTCGGATGATAATTGTTAAATTGAAGTATTCAGAAAATACATCAAGGAGAAAAAATGACACAAACAGAAAATCTGACTGCCGAAATTATTGATCAATTAAACGAATGTATCAAGCTGTATTCAGCTGACAACGGAGGGATTCTTTATGAAACCGATACCGTTTATGCCAAAGGACATGAGACGGCAGATTACATAAAAACATATAATGCCGATCTATACTTTAAAAGTTATATCGTGCGTTTTTCATACTATCCGCACGTTTCACTTTCCATGGCACACAGCGTCTTAACTTGTTATGTTTCTTTAAACAAAAACGATTCGGAAAAGCTGTTCTATCCACTGTCTCATATATATGGCTTTTTAGGCATAACTCCTGCTAATGCCCTGACAATTCCTCTTATCCTGACGCCGGAATCAATGGCCGAATGCTTTGAATGCATAGCAGAATCCCTCGGCAATATTGAATCACAAATCATCGAGCTGTCGTGTGATCAGGAGAAAAAATACATCCTTTTCAATGACAGCATTGAACTTGCATGCACGTATCTCAAAAATAAATTTTCTACAGAGGAAGAACTGAATGTCGAGCTTTCTAAGGCAAAAGAGAAGTTTCACAAAAACCTGAATACATCTATCGGAAAAACATCTGCTCCTGATGAAGAAACGCTCTCGATGATTGAAAACTCTGAAGAATATTTTTCGATTATAAACAATGCATGCCGGTCTGCTCTTTCGACTGAAAAGCAAAAATCCCTGATGTTTTATTTTGAATCTGCCCTTGTGCAATCACTTTCGGCCGGATATGAAGCATATATGACGGGAAACTACAGCGCTGCTATCAAAAAATTTAAAAAAATCAAATTAAAAACGCCTTACGAAACACTCCTGCTAAACTACATGGAAAACTCACAGTCACCGCAAAGGCATGTACCTGAATCGGTTTTCCGCAATTTGACTGAGCTTTACTCAAACGGTGTTTCGAAAAACAATGCTAAAGAAGCGCTTGCGCTTGCTCCCGCGATGTTTATATTCGGAATAATGTGGGTTCCGCTGTTTTTGGCAATATATTTTCTGTTTTATTTTTTTGAATCAAAAGACTCGCTATACCTGCTCGGTCCGCTTGACAATGCACCAAGTGTAATGCTTCCTGCTTTACTGATGTCACTTCCGACAATATATTTTAATTCAAAAAAGTTTTATAAGCTGTTTTTTAAAAAGAATCATAAAAAATTGATTGAACTTGAAAATGCAACCCGAACTCGATCCGGAGACAGCGTCATAAAAGCACTGGCGGTTATTTTATTTATCGGTTCGGTGTATTTCCTGCTTTTTAACGTTCATCAGAATATAAAGCTTACCGAAACCGGATTTTACGATAATACCGAATTTTTCAGTCTAAAAGGTTCGTTTTATTCCTATGATGATATCGAACTTCTCAAATATCAGCCGGAAACTCCGAAAAAAAGCGGAGGAACATTTCCTTTTCCGTCATACGTTATTTTGCTGAAAACCGGTGAAAAAATAGATATATCTCAATTTGACTCCTGCAAAGAAACGTTTTTAAATGTTTTCAAAAGCAAAAATGTAAAGATAGAGCAACCGAATCCTGAAAATTCAGTATCCGCGCAAAATTCGAATAAAGATTATTTTGTTACACAAATTAAATCATTATCTGTTCTTACTCTCTTACAAAATCAATAGATTAAGAGTTGCAATCTGACATATAATAAAAAATACTTTTTTCTCGATAAACGCCAACCCAACGATTTTTTCTTCCACTATATAATCAAACGGTACCGGAGTAATGATTATGGATAAACAAAAATCAGATATGATCATAACCGAATATCTGCAAAAAATCTACGGTTTTGCAATCGGAAAATCATTTTCTTATGATGAGGCGGAAGAGCTATGCTCAGACATTATAAGCGAACTATACTCATCTCTGCTATCTGTAAAAGAAATATATAATCTGGACGGTTATATATGGCGTATTTGTTCGCATGTATATTCCAAATTTGTCTCATCAAAGAAAAAGCATCAGGGTATTTCTATAGACGGAATAAATATTCCGTTCGAAAATGTTTATGATTTCGGCGAAGCCGAAGAAGAAATACTTCGATTGCGCCGTGAAATTGCGTTTCTTACTCAAACTCGCAGAAAAATTGTTTATTCCTATTATTATGAAAACAAATCCATCTCTGTTATTTCAAGAGAAACCGGAATACCGATCGGTACCGTTAAATGGCATCTTAACAAATCAAGAAATGATCTGAAGAAAGGATTTATCATGGAAAGAAAAATCGGAAAACTCGGTCTCAATCCTATAAAAGCAAGCGGATTCGGTCATGGCGGAAATCCCGGAACAAACGGAGCAACTGAGTTCTATTTAAAAGACAGTCTCAACTTAAACATCGTCTACAGTGTATATCACAGTCCCAAAACAAGAGATGAGATTGCCGAAGAATTAGGCGTCACTCCCGTATTTATCGAAGAAAGAATTGAATTTCTCGAAAGTAACGGTTTTTTGGTAAAACAAGCTGCCGGAAGATATACGACATATGTATGCTTCAATCCGGAAACATTTTCGCTTGAACTGCAAGAAAACACTTTAAAAAAACAACTCGAAATTGCAGAGCTGCTCGCCGGAGATTATGCAGACACCGTACGTACAGCGATCTCCGATCTGAAAGATATATACATCCCAAGCGGAAACCGGGAACTGTTAGAAGCAGCAGCTGTTTTTTACGGCGTTTCCAATAAGTGCGGAATACCGGTAAATAAAGATATATCACAATATTTTATTAAAACCGCAGACGGAGGAAATTTCATTGCAGTGGATATTCCTTCGAGTCAGTCAGACACAGATTATAAACCTACTTTAAATCTGCCTTCATATTATACCTGCGGTAATATGTCCCGGTTTTATGAAAAATATCCGGTTTATTCATGGTCTATTGATACCGATATAAGATACTGTTCCCGAAAAGGAACATGGCAGAATAATTTAACATCCGATTATGAATATCTCTATGAATTTATGACCGGTGCAATATCTGATGACAAAGCTAACGCGGATAAATTCAAGCGGCTTAGAGAACGCAATTATATTACCGAAGACAACAAAGTAAATATCATGGTGATCAAAGGAGATCCCAATGACTTTTTCTCAAAAATTCCTGAGCTGAATGAAACAGTAAAAAAACAGTTTGCAAATTATGCACTTGAAATTACAGAGATTTGTGCCAGAAATTTTCCTCCGCAAATGCAGGATCTGATAATCGCCACGAATACTAATAATTTCATCGGCAATATAGTAGCTGTTATGGTCATGGATATTCTATACGGAAACAGCACATTTAAAAAGCTAAGCGACAGAGAAAAAGTAACCTCCAATCTTATTATGTTTTCTGACGTTTTGCCGAGTAAATAAGCACGAGGCGCTTAAACTTCAAACGCAAACCTTTTAGTCCTTTAACAGGAATAAGCAACGATCTTCTCGACGGGGAT
>CABUHS010000046.1 GCA_902491535.1 uncultured Eubacteriales bacterium | reverse complement strand
GCACCGAGGTCCTCGGCTATATAAAGCGCCGTGTCAAAATCAATAACCTCTGTGACATTAGCCATAACTCCTGCCATCATGAGACGCTTTATAACCTCTGCTGCGGTCACTTTGAGCCGTGCAGCAAGATCTCTTACAGAAATAGCTTCGGGGATAGTAATGGAAAGCGGCTGCTTTTTTGCTTTTTCAAGTTCCTGTTTGCGCTGCTTTTCAAGTGCAGCACGATCTTTTCCTCCTCTGCCGTCACGTCCGCCGCGTGTATTCTGCTTTTTGAACTTCTGACGGTCTGAAGCAGTGTCATTTTTCTTTGCGGCAGAATCAGGCACAAAGCGATCGAGCTTTTCATCATATTTAGAAAGGTCTACCGATGAAGTTCTTGTATCGACAATACGTGTTTTTTTAGCGCCGGAAGACGATTTATCCGTTATTACGGTTGTCTGTTGAGTCTCTGCTGTTACATTAGGACGAATGATCTGTTGCCTGTTAGTATTGGTCTTGGGCTGAGTATTTTTCTGCTTTGCGTTATTTTTTTGCGCAGTAGAATTCTGGCGGGGAGCTTCTCGGAGCTGTTGCATTCTTTCGCTGGTTCCGCGCTGTTTCCGGTCATCATTCGTATTTTTTTGAGTATTTCCATTATCGGAATTTGCCCTTGATTCGGACACTGTATTCTTATCTGTATGTTTTTCTACAGAAGCCGTTTTTTCAGTTTTTTTATTATCTGAATTTGGGGCAGAATCAGAGTTTTCTGTTTCGCTCTTTATCTTTTTATCTGTTTTTTCAGGAGCGCTTACGGTAATAGATGTTTTACCGCTAAGGTAGTCGTCTATATTATCGATCTGATTATCCGAAGTGAGTTTATCCATAATATATCCGAATTCGTCCGGTGTAATTTCTGTCATAGAAGTACGTCCTGCTCCGGAATCGGGCAGCATAGCTATAAGCTGTTTGCTTTTAATATTTAAATCTTTGGCAAGATTAGTTATTCGGTATTTTTGGTTTGCTATCATTTATGAGTTATACCTCCCATATTCGCATTAGAATCATCTGTAAAAAAATTGTTATTTAAACGTTCGCAGAAATTTGAGACAGCTGCTTCAAAATTTGCATTTCGCGAAGCGACAACGCTTATATTCTTTGATTTACCGATACAATGAGCAAGTTCGCTCTTCAAAAGTCCTGTTGCGAACATATCTGCATTGCATTCGCTGCAAAAATTGAATATTCGTTTAAGTGTCCCACGGGATGCGTCCTTCGCAGTGAATACTGCGCCGCATTTACCGCTGCGAACGGCGTCTGCGACAAGGTCGGTTCCGAAAACGAGAGTTCCGGCTTTGCTTGCAAGACCGAGCATCCCCTTGAGATTGTTTTTATTCTCCATTTTCTTTCAGCTCTGCTTCAAGAGCGTCATAAACACTGTCAGGAATTTCACATGAAAGATTTTTTTCAAGCCGTTTACTTTTTCGTGCCTTTTTTAAGCACGATGTACACGGACATAGATATGCACCTCTTCCTGATTTTTTTCCTGTTTTATCGATAGAAACCTGCATTTCGGGTGAACGAACAATGCGAAGAAGGTCTGATTTTTTCTTTGCTTCGCCGCATCCTATGCATTTTCTCTCAGGTATTTTACGTTTGGATTGTTCTGACGCCTGCAAGCCGTGATCCGCCTCCGTTCCGGTTTATTTTTAATAAGATTTTGTTTACTGAGCTTTTATATCTATCTTGTATCCGGTAAGTCTTGCTGCAAGTCTTGCATTCTGACCTTCCTTACCTATTGCAAGAGAAAGCTGTTCGGGATCTACAATTACGCGTGCGGAGCGTTCGTCGTCAATAATAACATTACGTGCTGCAGCCGGAGCGAGAGCGGATGCAATATATTCCGCCGGATCGTCGCTGTATTTTACTATATCGATCTTCTCACCGCCAAGCTCGCGCGTTATATCGCCGATACGGGTACCGTGAGTACCTATGCATGCTCCTACAGGATCGACATTGGGATCTCGGCTCGAAACTGACATTTTTGTTCTTGATCCTGCTTCGCGTATCACATTTTCAATAACTACGGTTCCGTCCTTTATTTCGGGCACTTCAAGCTCGAAAAGTCTTTTTACAAGTCCTGCATGAGTTCTTGAAAGTGTAACAAGAGGTCCGCGGCTTTCTCTCCGTACTTCAATAACGTAAACTTTTATACGGTCGCCCTCATGATAAACTTCTCCCGGAATCTGCTCTTCTTTCAGAAGCGCTACGCGGCTTGTTCCTGTGTCGACGATTACAGCTCCGTTCGGCGTTGATGTTTTGTATACTGTTGCGGTTATAATTTCTTCTTTTTTTGTCTCATACTGCTCAATAAGCATTCCGCGCTCTGCTTCGCGTATTCCCTGAATTATAACCTGTTTTGCGGTCTGTGCGCTGATTCGGCTGAAATTCTTGAGAGGAACTTCAATTTCGCATATTCCACCGAGCATATTTTTATGATTGTATTTTTTTGCTTCCTCAAGGGTTATCTGAACGTCGGGATCGTCAACTGTTTCGACGATTTCTTTCAGCTCGATAACTCTTACGTCTTTTTTTTCGGGATCAAGAATAACCTTAATATTTCCGCCGCCGTTCTTTTCCTTTTTATATGCGTTTGTAAGCGCAGTTTCGACGCGTTCGAGGATCATGTCGGTAGGGATTCCTTTCTGTTTTCCGAGCAAATCGATCGCGTTAAAAAATTCTACATTCATTCTTTGTATTGATCCTGGCAGTTATAGTACCTTTGGACCGTTCTCCTTTCATTTGAGCGTATCGTTTTTATTTTTATAATTTCTGATCAGTCTCCGAAATCGAAGTAAATATTCGTTCTGGACATGATATTCCAGGGGATAATTATATCCTTGCCGTCTACATCAACAGTAATATCCTTGGACGAGGTGTCAAATGCCTTAAGAATTCCTGTCAGTTGCTTGCCTGCCGCCGCTGTAATTCCTTCTATTGCAGAGAACAGCTTTACGGTTATCCGTTCGCCGATACAAGACTCAAAATGGCTTGGCGTTCTGAGCTGGCGTTCAACACCGGGAGAAGAAACTTCGAGCATATATGCCTCGTCTATCGGATCCGCTTCGTCTATAATAGGATCTATGACCCGGTGAACTCTTTCACAATCCGTTATATCTATTCCGGCAGGACTGTCTATAGTTATGCGCAGATACATATCAGCGCCTTCTTTAACATATTCGACATCCCACAAATCGAATCCGAGCGAGTTTACGGTACCTTCAAGAAGATCCCGAACAATGGCAGCGGTGTTTTTTGATGATTTATTTGCCATCAGTTTTTCCTTTCGTAAGGGATACAGATACAAGATCCGTATAAAGATTAAAGAGCAGGACGAGCCTACTCTTTATCATAAATAATATTGATAATGATTATATTATATCACATGTTTTCTAATAATGCAATAGTTTTTACAAAAAAAGAAACATATCTTTCCTTAAAAGATGTAAAAACATGAGATTTTCGCTCTCGTACAGTTTAGGACATGTCGGATTTTCAGTCATTTTCCGATATATCCTGAATCTCGTCTGAAAAATCAAGCTTTGATACAGCCTCTGTTTGTTCTTCGTTATCCGGTGAAGCGTCGGCATTATTTTGGTCAACAGCGTCCCGATCATTCTCGGAATTTGTATTTTCATAAACTGATTCTTCAGCGTCGGTGTCGTTTTTTTCTTCCGGATTGTTGTCCGGAAGTTTTTCACCGCAGAAAGGGCAGAATGTATATTTATTTGACGCAATTTTGCGGCACGACGGGCATTCAATATTTCCCTCGATTCTGTTTATTTCCTGCTTTATCTCTTCAATATAATCAAGTTTATTTTTAATATCGCAGCAAAGGACTCCCGTATCCTCATTGGTTCCGCCTGAAATGTTCTTGTAGCAAATGCATCCGAGCAGGCGGTAAAGCTCGTTAAGCTCATTTTTTTCACGCGAAAGGCGTATCTTAAGCTCAGCCATATTTTTCGCAGATCCTGCATTTTTTCTTACATTATTCCATAAATCGTCAATTCTGATAGCCATATTTTGCCTCCTGTATTATTATTTATATTTTTAAATCCCGGGTACCGGGTATTATATTTGATACTAATACTGTGTGTTCATAGTTGCTTTTTCTATCGGATGAGCTGCCAATATCTCATTATTAACAATTACATTATTGGCAAGCGCATTGAACTTTGTATTATATATATCCCTTGTAGCTGAATCGGTCAGACCTGAGAGCTGTTCGGTATCGCTCTGTTCCATGTCAGTGCGGTTGATCAGCTGACGTTTTACGGCAATATAGATAAGTCCGTCTTCTTCTATTTTAAGAATATCACCGACTTCTGCTTCGGCGGCTTTTTGAATGAGCGCTGCGCCGTAAACATCAACATTGTCAGGAGATACATAAACTCCGTTTTTATATCCGGAAAAATCGCTGTCGGAATATTCCTTTGCAAGCCCGTCAAAATCACTTCCGCTTTCCAGAGAGACTATTATCTCGTCCGCTTTCTGTTGCTTAAACGCTTTTTCGTCATCGGTAAGCGGAACTGTTTTTATGTTTCCGTCGGAATCGGTCAGATATTTGCCGTCATCGTCGGTTACCGGCTTTGAAGCAGTATTCAGAACGATCAGTCCGAGAAGAGAATAGTTATCTCTGTAATATTGTTCAATAATATCATCTGATATCCGTTCGATACCCTCGGTTCCGTAAAGGTAATCGTAGACTGCCTGCCATTTTTCTTCGGCAACATATATGCTCTTTAGTCCGTCTATATTTATACCGAATGCCGAAAGGTCCTTATTGAGCGCCGGACGGCTTCCTGCATAATCCAGTTTTTCCTGGATATCTGCATTGATCTTATCTGTAATATCACGGTCAATTTTCAAACCGTATTCTCTGAAAAGCTCATTTCCGACTGCAAAATATTTTATAAGTTTTATAATTTCGTTTTCGGCATAATCGGCATATGTAGTGCCGTTCTCAAGTTTGCTTTCCCAGAATTCGGCAGTATCATTTCCGCCGCCGAAGCTGTAAACAAAATTTGTTTTATAGACTGAAAGCCAGTACGAATACATTCCTTCTGTTATTTCAGTCTGACCGTATGTCATGGCTATCTTTTTATCCTTAGATGAGCAGGAGAAAAAATTTACTGTTAAAATAACGGTACACAAAACAGCGGCTATTATTCGGAGCTGTCTTTTCAAATACATCACATCCTTATATTATATGTAAATATAATATCTTAATTAACTGTATTATTCAACTTTTTTTCTTCAGTAATTTGTATATATTTTGCAAACAATTCCATAAGAAATTCGAGCGTATCCGTTCCTTTTCTCATACGGTAACATACATACGGCTTGGATGAAAGGTTAAGCAGAAGTTTTCCGTTGTATATCTGTGCAAGCTCGATCCATGTAGGCACATGCAATTTGCTCGATATAAACATTACAGAGTTGTCTTTCTGTTCAACCGATTCAAGGCCGCAAGCAGAAGCCGCAGCGCGGATATACGATATACGCAGAAGATTGCGTGCCGGAACGGGAAGTTTTCCGTATCTGTCAGAGAGTTCATCAAAAATATCTTTATAATCATCTGTTGTTTCAATGAAAGATATTTTCTTGTACGCGTCTATTCGCTGTGCCTGACTGGGAATAAATTTTTCGGGAAGATATGCATCGAACGCAAGCGAAACTTTGCATATATTCTTTTCTTCCTGTACGATCCCTTTTTCTTCGAGTATAGCCTCGTTAAGAAGCTTCATATACAGATCATATCCGACACTGTCTATCTGTCCGTGTTGTTCTGAGCCGAGAAGATTTCCCGCGCCTCTCAGCTCCAGGTCCCTGAGCGCTATTTTAAATCCGGAACCGAATTCGCTGTAATCGCGTATTGCTTCAAGGCGTTTGTCTGCTATATCCGACAGAGCCGCACCTTTAGGATACGTAAGATAAGCATATGCGCGTCGGCTTGACCGTCCGATACGTCCCCGTATCTGATGAAGCTGCGATAATCCCATTTTGTCGGCATGCTCAATTATCAAAGTGTTTGCGTTCGGTATATCAACACCTGTTTCTATGATAGTTGTGCTTATCAGAACGTCTATCTCTCCTAAAATAAGAGATGACCATATATCCGAGATCTGTTCACGATCCATTTTTCCGTGTGCAAACACGACACGTGCTTCAGGGACCATTGATCTTACCGCTGCAGCGGTCTGCTCAATATTTTCAACTCTGTTATGAAGCCAAAATACCTGACCGCCGCGATGCAGTTCCTTTTTTATTGCATCGGAAAGAATAATCTCGTCATATTCAAGCACATATGTCTGAACGGGAAGTCTGTCTCCGGGAGCTTCTTCAAGTATGGACATGTCACGTATTCCGCTCATAGCCATGTTAAGTGTACGCGGAATGGGTGTAGCGGTGAGCGTGAGAACATCAACATTTGATGAAATCTGCTTAAGCTTCTCTTTTTGCGCCACTCCGAAGCGTTGTTCCTCATCTATAATAAGAAGTCCGAGGTCTTTAAACACGATATCTTTGGATATCATCCTGTGAGTTCCGACGATAATATCGATCTCACCGCGTCTGAGCCTTCTAAGTGTTTCCGCCTGCTCCTGTTTTGTCCGGAATCTCGAAAGAAGATCAGCGTGAACGGGGAAGCCTCTCATTCGTGAAAGAATCGTTTTATAGTGCTGCATTGCAAGTATTGTTGTCGGGACAAGTATTGCCACCTGTTTTCCGCATGATACTGCTTTAAAAGCTGCCCGCAGAGCTACCTCGGTTTTTCCGAAACCTACGTCTCCGCACAAAAGCCGATCCATAGGACAGCTGTCTTCCATGTCCCGTTTTATTTCTGCTACGGCCGATATCTGACCGTCTGTTTCCTCATATTCAAACGAAGATTCAAACTGACGCTGCATTTCGTCATCGGGGGAGAATGCAAATCCCGGACGTCGTTTTCTCTGTGCATATAGTGCTATAAGCTCACGTGCCATTTCTTTTGTTGCTTTTTTTGCACGTGTTTTTGACTTGCCCCAGTCATGACCGCCGATCTTTGACAGTCTTACCGTTCCGTCTTCCGCTCCCGCACCGATATATTTGGAGAGCATGTCAAGCTTATCTGTCGGAATATACAGAAGCGCCGATTCATCATATATAAGCTTTACATACTCGGCTGTTATTCCTCCGTGAGTTATACTTTCGAGTCCCTGATAACGTCCGATACCGTGTATCTCATGAACTACATAGTCACCGATTTCAAGATCGGCATATGACATTATACGTTCGCGTGCAGATTTTTTCTTAGCATGCCTGCGCCGGCGGCTCGCAGCCGTCCGCGCTCCCGGAGCAGTATTTTCGCATAGTGATAAAACTGCAAATTTACTTACGGTAAGCTCATATCCGGGAATAGTGATACCGCTGGTGATGATCGGTACGCTTCTGTCTGTGGAATCATTTTCTTCAAAAGGAGATATAACAGACGGTATGTTCTTTTCGGCAAGAAGATTCTGAGTATTTTTTTCCATTACGGAGTTATCGCAAAGAATAACAGTCCGGAATCCGTTTTTGAGATAAAGTGCAAGATCTTCTGCAAGTAATTCAAAGTTATCTGCATAAGAAACCGTATGTTTGGTAATGAATGAAAACAGATTTGAGGTTTTTCCCGCAAGCTCTGTAACAAACGCATCGCATACAAGGCAGGGAACCGAATCCGTAAAAGCATTAAAATCCTGTCCCCATTTATTGTAGTCGGCATATTTACCGTAAATCTCGGCATCGGAAATAAGTTCTTCGATCGTTTCTTTAGAACGGAATTCAAACGCTTTTATACGATCGTTTACGGCCGAGTGTTCCTGAATAACAACAAAAGGTGTATTATAAAAATAATCAAGAAGACAGCATTTTTCGTTATATATCAAGGATATATATTTGTCCGCAAAATTAAGCTCGATTCCCGAATCGACGGCATCAAGCTCTGTCCGGAGCATGTCTGCAATACGTTCATCGCGGGTTCTTTTTATCTGTGCTTCTATCGTACTGTGAAGCATTTCTCTGTCTCCGTCTCCAAGAATAACTTCGCGTGCAGGAGTTATTTCAACGTACGGGAGTTTTTCGGTACGGCGCTGTGTGATGATATCAAAATATTCCATTCGTTCGATCTCATCGCCGAAAAACTGTATTCGCACGGGATTTTCACAGTTCGGAGGATATATATCGGCAATATCTCCGCGAACGGCATACTGTCCGGGCCCTTCAACCATATCAACGCGTACGTAGCCGTTTCTTATGAGATAGCTTCCGAGTGCTTCCGTTGAAATTTCACCGCCTTCTGCAAGACGTACAGCCGATTCTGAAAGAATGTGTGGCGGAATAGTGTATTGAAGCGCAGCATCCGGAGTTGCAATAATTATGTCATATTGCTCATGCATTATAGAGGAAAGAACCGATAAACGTTCATACTCCAGCTCATGAGAAAACGTCATATTATGAAAAATAAAATCGCGCGACGGATATACAGCGGCATCAGTACCGCTGTCGCGGCATGCTGCAAAAATTTTCTGACCTTCCTTTTCGTCCGGAACGATCAGAAGAAATCCGTGACCGAATCTTGCCCTGTAATCCCGTGCAAGCGATATAAGAAACGATGTTCTTGCACCTTCGCATAAACCCGTTGAAACGATTTTCCGCGGATGTTTTGCAACTGCCTCACTGTAAACAGCGGAGATGAGTCCCTCGTATTCACGTTCTTTTTTTATGCTGTCTGTAAGTATGTTCATGTATCTTGTCCTGTTCTGACGTATGCTTCGCCGTTTTATGATTCAAATACTACATGCGGCAGAGGAATAGATATCCCGCTGCCGCTTTTTATAATTATATATATAACTTAACTATGACACAATAACACAGTTTTATTGTGTACATTCGAATCAATAAGCGGTAAGACCGCTGAGTTATAATCCGAATATATGTTTTTGTTTTTTCGTGAGGTTATTTTACCATGAAGCAAAAATGTTTGCTCGCAAGGACATTTTTGCGAAACCGTCAATTGCGCAGATTGTGCAAGGCACAGGGCGGTGCAGCCGCAAAGGCTTACGCAGTAAGACTTTCTGCGCTTATTATAACATAAATCCAAGGCGAAGCCTTGCAAGCGGCAAAGCCGTCCGGACGCAAGTCCCGATTTATGTTTCAATGTTTTCTCAGGCGTAAAAGGCTTGCAAGCAAGGTTTTTGTTAACGCCGTGAGGTTTATTATAACACAAAACAGGCGCAAGGTCAATATTCAGTATCAGATAATCATAACAGAGAAAGTCTTTATATTCGATTTTATCTGTTATGCGTTTTTTATCAAATATTTTCATAAAATCCGTTTACTTCGGAAATAATAAGCCATAAAGCACATCAATCGGTAAGAAAGGAAGATTTACCCGCATATGAAAGCGCTACAAAAATTAAAAAAGCTTCGAAAGCTTTATTCCGATGAAATGTACGGAGATTTTCAGGTGTTGCAGCGGAATGTTCTCACAGCGGCAGTGTCTGCCGACAGAGAAAATACCGTCCGTATTCGTGCTGTAATCAAAGACCTGCTTTACGAAAACGATTGCAGACTCGGAATCAAAGAACTTACCGAAGGAATTAAATCTGCCCGAAAAGCAGACGGAAGCTCCTTTAGGTTTGACGATTCCGAGCTTTATGCCGTTCAGAGCATATCGGCACTTATATGTCTGGACATGCTTTACGAGACGTATAATCCTAAGTTGCTTGAAAATATCGCATACACGCTTCGTTCAATCGAACAAGGCGATACCGAAGAGTTTATTCGTGAACTTTCGGAAACAGACGCAGTACTGAGAAAAAAGTGCGGATTTTATGCATCAAGCGCTCCGGAAACACGGTCGGCATATCGCAGAAGTGCGGCTGAACTTGCAAAAAAGTATGGCATTACACAGCCTGAAGCTGCCGAAAAATATTCAGATGAAATAACATCAGGTAACTTGGTATCTGCAAAATCTTACCGTACAGGCTTTTTCTGCATATATATATTCGGAACGCTGTTGCTTGGAATACTTTGTTTTCTGCTTTTCAGAACATTCGGAGCAGAAAATGCCGGAGCTGATCCGACTGGCCGGATCTCAGGCATATACGCAAGCGGACACTGGGTTATGATTCTCTCTGCAATAGCCGCGCTGATTTCGCTTATTCCTCTTTCAGAGACGGTAAGGCAGGTATGCGACCGCATTTTTTCCGGAATATCACGTCCCGAATCAATACCCTCACTTGAACTTAAAAACGTACCCGATGAAGGAAAAACCTTAGTTGTAATAACCACTCTTCTTTTCGGAGGACAAAAGGATGACTCCGTATTTACAAATCTTGAACACTTTTATCTCGGAAACAGGGATAAAAATATATGTTTCGGAATACTCGGTGACCTGCCGGATTCATCAGATGCATTTATGCCGTCTGATGAAAGCAGCGTTAAATATGCCGAAGAACGTATAGCCGCCCTTAATATCAAGTACGGAGGCGGATTTTGCCTCTTCATAAGGCGGAGAAGCAGAACAAAAGACGGCAAATTTATGGGATGGGAACGAAAGCGCGGAGCCGTAATTGAACTCTCCAGACTGATTGTCGGACGAGATACTACGTTTACAACAGTAATATGTGATAAGGAATTTATTTCAGATACAAAATATATAATAACGCTCGACGCCGATACAAGACTCCCTCTCGGCGGAGCGAAAAAGATGATCGCCGCCATGCTGCACCCTTCCAACAGACCGGTTATAAAGGACGGACGTGTAGTAAAAGGGCATGCCATACTTCAGCCGAGAATCGCTACAACGGCCGATTCAGCAGGATGTACGCCGTTTTCTGTTCTCTGTACCGGGGCAGGAGGAACCGATATATACGCATCTGCTGCATATGATACCTATCAGACACTGTTTGACGAGGGAATATTCTGCGGAAAAGGTATAATAGATGTCCGTGTCTTTTTTAAGCTTATGGATAACCGGTTTCCGGAAGAAACTGTACTCAGTCATGATCTTCTTGAGGGATCGTATCTCCGCTCCGGAATAATATCATCCGTGACCTTCAGCGACAGTACACCGAAAAACAAAGTTTCATACAACAAAAGACTTCACAGATGGATACGCGGAGACGTACAGTCGGCAGCTTTTGCACGTAAACCGCTTAATGCTCTCTCTATATTTAAAATATGGGATAATATACGAAGGGCTCTTGTTCCGGTGTTTTCCGTAGCGCTTCTTTTGCTCTCTTTTTTTCTCGGAGAAAAATCAGCATGGGTAGCCGCATTAGCTGCACTGTCTTATATACTGCTTCCTTTACTGTCATCGGTCGTAGATTTCCTGATCGGTCTTCCGAAACGCATTCTTAACGAATCATTTACTCTGCGCCATTTTTCGAGAATTTCTGTTTCTCCATCTGCTCCGTTTGTCTCTGCGCTGTATGAAATATCATCTCTGTTTGACCGTGCAGCAACATCACTTGACGCAGTGCTGAGAAGTATTGTAAGAATGAATATAACGCACCGCAGGCTTCTTGAATGGACAACGGCTGCGGAAGGAGATATGTACCGCGGATATCTTTCTGACTATACGGTGCGAATGATGCCTGCTATTATTGCCGGAGCAATATTTATGCTTTTACCGTGCGTTCCTCTTCAGCTTATCGGACTTGCATGGTTTTGCCAGCCGTTCTGGTCATGGCGGCTCGGTAAGGAATACGGAGGACGCCGCCTGAGAATCTCCGAAAAAGACAGAAATGCACTTGTCGGCGATATGCGTGCGATGTGGAATTTCTTTAAAGAAAATGTCACCGCTGAAGACAGTATGCTTCCGTGCGATAATATTGCACTGTCTCCTGAGGAAAAGACAGCTCACAGAACATCTCCGACAAATATCGGACTTTATATGTTATCTGTACTTGCGGCAAGGGACTTTGGCTTTATAGATACGGCAGAACTGTATGACCGCATTTCCAAAACTCTTGATTCTATAGAATCAATGTCAAAATGGCGCGGACATTTATATAATTGGTATGATACCCGGACAAAAGCAGTTCTTATGCCGTATGTATCAACCGTAGACAGCGGAAATTTTGTGGCTTCGATAATAACGCTGAGGTACGGAATCGAAGATTATTTCGATGAAGATCCGCGGCTTATCGAGCTTATAAAACCTCTTGACATGTTAATACACGACGCTGACTATTCGATTTTTTACAATCAGAGCCGCGGACTTTTGTATACAGGTGTAAATACCACAACAGGTATGCCTGACAGCGGATGTTACGATCTGTTTATGAGTGAATGCCGTACCGCGAGCTATGTTGCAATCGCAAAAGGCGACGTACCGCCGGAACATTGGGAGAAACTCGGCAGACCGCTTGTTTCCCGCGGCGGCAGGCTCGGCGTTCTTTCATGGAGCGGTACCGCATTTGAATATTTCATGCCGGCTCTTTTTATAGAACCTAAACCGGATACTCTCGAATGGGAGGCGCTTTCATTTGCGATAAAGATGCAGAAGGATACTGCCGTAAAAAATGTATGGGGACGTAGCGAGGGATGTTATTTCGCCTTTGACGCGGATATGAACTATTGCT
>CABUHS010000045.1 GCA_902491535.1 uncultured Eubacteriales bacterium | reverse complement strand
CTCACCGACGGCGAAAATATCTGCCCCGAAAAGTTCTGCCGCCGCGCGGTTAATGCTGAGTATCTCTCCGTCTGCGTTCAGCAGCACGATTCCCTCAGCCATGCCGCCGGTTACCGTGTTAAATTCGCTTTGTTTACGCTCCAGCTCTTTTTTCTGACGCCGGATCTGCCCTTGCTGTGTGTCTATCCGTCTGAGCAGAGGAGACAGCTCGTCGTATTCCCCGTTGCTCAAAGGCTCGTCCAGATTCAGCTCATTCAGCGGCTTCACTATCTTTTTAGACAAACGGGAAGCCAAGGCAACCGACAGAACAACGGCGACGGCAAAGATAGCACATATCGGCTGAAGCATGCCAAGTGTTAAGACAAGCAGTGAATTCTGCGTTACCGACAGACGCAGAACAGTTCCGTCGGGCAGCCTGCCTGCACTGTAAAGATAGCGTTCGGTCAGCGTAGCGGAATAGCGTGAGCTTTCGCCGTAACCCGCATCGAGCGCTTCCCTTACCTCCTCGCGTTCAAGGTGATTTTCCATAACGCCTGCTTCGGAAGCGCTGTCGTAAAGCACACCGCCGTCTGAACCTATCCATGTAATACGGTAATTTTCGGTTTCAAGTCCGTCAAAGTAGTCTATCCCCTCGTTAATAACGCCCTGCGACGCCAGATCAAGCTCGGTTCTGAGCTGCCTTTGTCCCACAGCGGAAAAGTAATCGTAAAGAACCGTCATAAAAAGCAGGACGGCAGCAAAGAATACGCCGATCGCCACGGCAAGTATCGTGCGGAATATCCGTTTGATCATAGCTTTGCCTCCAATCGGTATCCGACTCCGCGAACCGTTTCAATGTACCTTCCGCAGCCGCCGAGCTTTGTTCTCAGCGTACCCATATGCACATCTACGGTTCTCGTCTCACCGATATAATCAGAATCCCATACATGCTCCAAAAGCTGATCGCGGGTAAACACCTTGCCGGGATTTTTCATAAACAGCCGGAGTATTTCGTACTCTTTCAGAGTAAGATCAATGCGTCTGCCGCCTGCCGAAACGGTATGATTGCTCATATTAAGCTCAAGCTCTCCCGCGCGGAGAAGCGACGGTTCTCCGCCCACGGTCACGCGCCTCAGCACCGCTCTTACACGCGACACCATCTCCATCATTCCGAAAGGCTTCGCAAGATAATCGTCAGCACCCAGATCAAGGCCTATCACCTTGTCGTATTCCGTTCCTTTGGCGCTCGCCATAATTACCGGAATATCCGCTGTATCGGCGCTTTCACGCAGTTTTTTCAGGATAGTGATACCGTCCTCACCGGGCAGCATGATATCAAGCATTATAAGCTCCGGCTTGTTTTTCTTCAAAGCCTTAAAGAAAGCCGCTCCGTCCTCAAAGCCTGACGCGGCAAATCCGGCAGAATTCAAGGTATAAATCATCAGATCGCGTACAGACTGATCGTCCTCTACACAAAAAATCATAATATATGCCGCCTCCGATTCTGTGCATAAGCACTTTAGTGTAACTTTATAATACCGTAAAAAGGTCAAATCTGTTACCGCGGTAATGTAAAATCGGTGTAAAACGTGCTGTACACACACCGCCGTAAAAATCAGGTACATATTCAAATTGAATTTTATCATAAATCGCTGCGTAAGGCGCAGAGATACTGCATGATCAAGATATAACCATAAAAACAGTATACCACAAAATAAGCAGGTTTTCAATAAAACAGATATGATTGTTTATGGTAAAGTCTTTCGCTTTACAAGGATTTTACACTACTGTGATAACAGATTTGATATAGATTTGATATGATGTATCCGTAGAAATACGGTAAGATACAGAGGAATGAATCTATGGATATTTTTAATGCACTGACAATGATCGGCGGACTTTGTCTGTTTCTGTTCGGCATGAACGTTATGGGACAGGCACTGGAGCGCAGAGCCGGAGGAAAGCTCCGCCTGCTCCTCGGAAAGCTGACGACAGGAAAGATCGCCGGACTGCTGACAGGACTCGGCGTTACATCGGTCATACAAAGCTCTTCGGCAACGACCGTTATGGTGGTCGGATTTGTAAATTCCGGACTTATGACCTTAAAGCAGGCGGTCAATGTTATCATGGGAGCAAATATCGGTACAACGGTGACCGCATGGATATTAAGTCTCGCCGGAATCGACGGCGGAAATATATTTACAGAGCTTCTAAAACCCACATCCTTTACTCCTGTCCTGGCGCTTGTCGGAATTATTTTCTATATGTTCTGCAAAAGCTCAAAGAAAAAGGACACTGGCATGATCCTGCTTGGCTTTGCAACGCTGATGTTCGGAATGGAGACCATGTCGGAGGCTGTTTCGGGGCTCGGCAATGTTCCCGCGTTTCAAAGTCTGTTTATCCTGTTCAAAAATCCGGTACTCGGCGTGCTTGCAGGAGCGGTCCTTACAGCCGTCATTCAGTCAAGCTCAGCCTCGGTAGGTATCCTTCAGGCGCTTGCCGTTACGGGGCAAGTATCATACGGTGCGGCGATCCCTATTATTATGGGACAGAATATCGGCACCTGCGTGACGGCGATGATCTCGTCTGTCGGCGCGAATAAAAACGCAAAGCGCGCTGCTATGGTACATCTGTCCTTTAATGTGATCGGCACGGCGGTCTGGCTGACTTTGTTCTGCATCGTAAAAGCTGTTTTCAGCCCTGCTTTGCTGAACGAATCCGCTTCGCTGTTCGGTATTGCCGCCGCTCACTCGGCGTTTAATATTCTCTGCACGGTGCTTATGCTTCCGCTGACGGGCTTCCTTGAAAAGCTTGTAACCCGACTGATACCTGACTCAAAAAAGAAGGAAGACAAGACAGAGCTGGACGAAAGACTGCTCGCCACGCCGTCTATCGCTCTGGAACGCTGTCATGAGGTCGCTGCGGATATGGCAAAAACCGCCGCAGCTGCATTTGCAGACGGTCTGACTTCCTTATATAAATATACGCCGGAACTGGCGCAGACTATCCGGAAAAAGGAGGATATGACCGATCGCTACGAAGATATGCTCGGCACTTATCTTGTCCACCTCAGTTCAAGGCAGATCAGCGATCAGGACAGCGCCGAAGCGGCGAAGCTTTTGAAGATCATAGGCGATTTCGAAAGGATCGCCGATCACGGCGTAAATCTGCTTGATTCGGCGGAGGAAATGAAAGAGAAGAATGTAGATCTTACCGCCGCGGCGAGATCCGAACTCGAAGTGATCTCTTCCGCCGTGAGAGAAATTCTCGATCTGGCGCTGACGGCGTTTTTATATGATGACATACAGGCGGCGGAAAAGGTCGAGCCTCTTGAGCAGGTGATAGATTCTCTGAAGGAAAAACTGCGGACGAGCCATATTCGCCGTATGCAGCAGGGGCGCTGTTCTATCGACGTCGGATTTATTTGGTCCGATCTGCTCACAAATTTAGAGCGCACCTCCGACCACTGTTCCAACATAGCCGGCTGCGTGATCGATATATCGCACCAAAACATGAATATCCATGAATCGCTTCGTGAATTTAAAAGCGATAATGAAAATTTCCGGATACGCTTCGAAGAATATTCAAAAAAGTATGCCTTGACATGCGATGAATAAAACATATGCAGATGCATACAGCCTCCCGATCTTCCGTTAACTGCAAAACGGAAGGTCGGAAGTTTTTTTACCCTAAAAACAAGACTTTTGGAAACCTGCTCGTAATCTATAATTATACCGGCAGGTTGGGTTCTGATTTTTCTTTAAAACGGGCGTGCTGCAATTATTTACCGGTACGTACAGTACGCCCTTGTCAATTGACAATGACGGGATTAAGTGTTATAATTAAATCACCATATGGTTATGTCGAAAAAGCTTTGATTTAGACGGATGCGGTATCGGCAGCCTTGCATATGACATGATTTTCCGGCGCTGCTGCGCCCGCGCATAAATTCGAAAGGCGAGATATGAGAGAATGGACAGAAGCTCAGCTTACGGCGATAACTGCGTCAGGCTGTGATTTGCTCGTATCGGCGGCTGCCGGTTCGGGAAAGACTGCGGCGCTGACCGAACGCCTAATAAGAAAACTCACCGACGCGGATACTCCGGCAGAACTTTCCCGGATGCTTATTGTTACATTCACCCGGCCTGCGGCGGCTGAGCTTCGCGAACGTATTGGCAAGGCTCTCTCGGAGGCGATCGAGGCGGAGCCGCACAGACGCGATCTCGTCCGTCAGAGCCTGAATCTTGCAGGCGCTCATATCGGAACTATACACAGCTTCTGTCTGTCGCTGATCCGCTCGAATTTCGCGGCGCTCGGACTTGATCCCGCTGTCCGCACAGCCGATGAAAACGAGGCTCTGACTGTAGCCCTTTCGGTAATGGACGGACTTATTGCCGACCGCTACGCGCAGAGCGAAAGAACCGATCTGACAGAAGCCGAACGCGAGCGGTGCGACGCATTCATACGTCTTACCGACACATTTGTAACCGACAGGGACGACGGTCTTGCCGCTTTTATGTACGGAATTTATGTACAGACGCGTAATTACACAGTTGGTGAAGCAGTCATCTCCGACTCTGCCGATTCGCTGCGCCGCGGCGCTGAAACCGACTTTTTTTCCACTGTGTGGGGTAAAGAGATACAGAGCGGTATCGCCGGGGAGCTTTCATATTACGAAAAAATATACGCCGAAGCGGTGCAGTATTTCGCATCGGACGAGGCGCTTGAAAAGAAGTACGGAGCGGCTTTCGCGTCCGATCTTGAATTTATACGCGCACTTACCGCCGCACTCGGCTCAGGCTATTCGGAAGCGTCGGCTACCGCGCAGTCATATAAGAAAAAATCGGTTGGTCGGACGTCTGTTCCCGACGATGAAAATATTATTTTTTATAAATCCGCACGCGACGGGTTTGATAAATTCCGCAAATCGCTCTGCGGAAAGCTTGCGCTCCCTCAGGTTCGGATAAGCGATATCATGCGCCGCGCCGCGGGACTCTGCGATTCGCTTTACGATCTAATCTCCGAATTCTCTGAGCGCTACAGCGCGGAAAAATCGCGACGCGGCATGATAGATTTTTCGGATATCGAGCATCTTGCGCTCAGGCTTCTGACAGATAAAGACGGCGCGCCGACCGATATCGCAAGGCAGACTGCCACGCAATTTGATGAAATATATATCGACGAATATCAGGACATCAACCCCGTTCAGGATATGATCTTCCGCTCGATCGCCCGCGGAAACAGATTTATGGTCGGTGATATAAAGCAGAGCATTTACGGCTTCAGAGGCGCTGCACCCGAAATATTTTCGGAATACCGGAGCGCTTTTCCGAAGTACGGCACAAGCGCAGACGATGCAGGTACGGGAGTTCAAATCCCTCCTCCCGCAGCAGACGATGGAAGTATCGCCGGTACGGCGGAAAACGGCTGCTCCGGAAGCCGTACTGCCGACGCTCCGGAAAGCGGTTTCCCGAATGTTCATACTGTAGGTGCGACAGAAAACGTTTTCCCGGACAGGCACATTGCCGATGTATCTGCGAAAAACCGGAATTCAGCCTTTGACCTTGCGGGACCGAACGAAAGCGGACGCACCGTTTACCTTTCGCATAATTTCAGATGCGACCGTTCCATAATAGATTTTACAAACCTTGTATTTTCGGCGGTCATGAGATCAGAATGCGGAAGCAGCATAGATTACGGTGACGACGACAGACTTGTTTTCGCTAAAAAGACTGACAGCGCGGAGACGTCCATACCTGTATGCGTTGCCGTGATATCGCAGGTATCTGACAGTGAAACCGACGGCGGCGAGGTGAACACGGAAGCTGATACATTATGCGGTGCGGACGGCAAAAAGCTTCGCGAGCCGACCGCCGCCGATGCAGAGGCTGAATTTGTTGCGGCTGAATCCGCACGGCTGATCGCTTCCGGAAAATATTCTCCCAGAGATATCCGCATACTGCTTCGCAGCGGCGTAAGCAATACTGAGAGATTCGCGCGGGCATTTGCACGGCACGGCGTACCGTTTGAAAGCGGGCGTGCCATAGGATTTTTCGAACGTCCGCATATTCTTCTCGCCCTATCGCTTTTGCGCTGCATAGACAATCCGACGCGCGATATCCCTCTCGCCGCGGTACTTTGCAGTCCGCTGTTCGGCTTTACGCCGGACGAGCTTATCTCCGTAAAAAACAATATTCCGCCGGACTCAGATTCCCCGCGCTGTGTTCCTGATGAAGCTGAAAAGCCGCGTATCTCGCTGTTTGACTGCCTCCGCGCCTATACCGAAGAATACGGCTTTGAAAAGGGACGGAGATTTCTCTCGCAGCTTGACGGAATGCGGCGCAAAGCCGCCGCTGTTCCGAGCGATAAGCTTCTGTGGCAGCTCTGCGGCGAAACGCCTCTTTTGTGCTGCGGAAACGATTCGGACGGCTTTGACGCGGAGACGCGGCGCTCCGATCTTCTCAGACTATATGATCACGCACGCGCTTTTGAGCGCGGAGGCTTCCGCGGACTTTCGGCGTTTCTCTCGTCGGTCGATTCTCTGATAAAGCGCGATCCGCACTTTGATTTTCGAAAAGAAGCTTCGTCCGAGTCGGGCTCGGTCGGAGTTATGACGATACATAAATCAAAGGGACTTGAATTTCCCGTGATCTTTCTCTGCGGTGCGTCAAAGAATTTTAACAAGGCGGATGCTTCCAACCTGCTGATGATCGACAAAAAGCTCGGCGTATGCACAAAGCTCCGCGATGAAAACGGATTTTTGCGTTACGATACCCCTATGCGCGCAGCTGCACAGCAGCGGGAGAACGAACAGATCATAGACGAGGAAATGCGCCTTTTGTATGTTGCCCTGACGAGGGCACGGGAGCGGCTGTACGTAACCGCGGGAGATCGCGATCCCGACGCGCTGATCGCAGATGCGGACGAATGCGCCCGTTATCCGTCTCCGTACTCGGCTGCGAAACGCGCAAGCTATATGAAGTGGATACTGACCGCTGCTGCCTCATCACGCGGAGGTCTGCCGCACGACGTTTTTCAAACCGACACAAGCTGTACGGTACTGTCGGACAGCAGCATGCGGATAGTTTCAGCGCGCTACCGTACAGAGTGCGGCAGAGTTATTTTCTGCGGCGATCCGCTTGCGGAGCTTCGGACGGAGACACACGGAAATTACGGCGCGGACGGCATTACGAATATCGATTCGGATACAGCCGGCGTTCATGCGAGCGCAGACAACGCGGCGGAAACAACAGATGCAGAACACGCAGCAGGGACAACAGCTGTGGAACACGCAGCGAACGGTACAGCAAAAACAGCAGATGCGGGACACGCGGCGGACGGTGCAGCGGAAACAACAAATGCAGAACACGCGGCGGACGGCATATCAGGAACAAATGCTGCGTCGGATCGCCGTGATACAGAGGGACATGCCGCGTGCGAAACAGACAGCATATGTAATTATAATACCGATCTGTCGGATACCGAAAAACTGCGAGAGCTTCTGCGCAGCCGTCTGACGAATAACTATCCGCGCAGTTACGGCGCGTGGCTTCCTGCAAAGCTGTCGGTATCTGCGCTTCATCCGGGAATACTTGACGAAGATCCCGCTCCTTCGCCGTCTGACGCCGAGCGGTACGCTTCGATGCTGTCCGATACGGTAGGAGCAGGGTATTTTCCTCCGGACGGGTATACTGTGTCAGATGAAAACGTGCCTTTCGGATATATTACCGATAAAAATACTTTTAATACGGACAGACCGGAATTTGAAATTTTTTACGGCAGCGAAGCTTCCGGTTCATCAGACAGTCCGGACGGCGCTACTGAGCTGAAAGGCATTAAGCGCCCGCGCTTTCTTGAGGGTACGGAACATATCGCGGACGGCGCGGAGCGCGGTACGGCGACACACGTATTCCTGCAATTCTGTGATTGGAACAGCGTCTGCTCAGGCGGAATCGAAGCTGAGTGCGGCAGAATGGTTCGGAACGGCTTTATGACGGCGGCTATGGCTGAGCTGATATCTGTGCCGATGCTGCGGAGCTTTTTCGGAAGCAGGTTGTTTTCGGAGCTTCGACAAGCGCGTAAGGTGTGGCGAGAACTGCGTTTCAATGTGCTTCTTCCCGCCTGTGATTTTACAGAAGACGCCGAAAGGAAGCGGCTGCTTGCAGATGAAAAGCTGCTTGTTCAGGGTATAATCGACTGTCTTTATATCACATCGGACGGAAAGCTGCGTCTGCTCGACTATAAGACCGACCGCATACCGCGCGGAAACCACGCCGCGGAATTTCTGAGAAAGCGGTATAAAGATCAGCTCGAAAGCTATAAAAAAGCGGCGGCAGTGATCACCGGAATGCCTCTCGACAGATGTATTATCTATGCGCTTTCATGCGGACTTGAAATTGACATATAAAATGTTGTAGTTTTTACAGACTCCGATTCGTTATAAAATATGTCGGTTATATCAGATGTGCGGTTCGGTATCAGCATCTGCACGGCATACAGTCCGGTTTAATGCGGCAGTATTAAGAGAAGCATTAAAAGAGGCATTAAGTACAAGTTTAACTTACAACTCAGGTGCGATATACCGTATCACAGTAGATGCGGCTGTCCGACGATTTTATTAATCATCAAAGATCCGGTATTTTGCGCTATATGACCGAACCGCACTGATTCCCGACGTTTGCCGCATATATATTGTACGGCGGCTCAAAATAACTGAAAAAACGTCCGCAGAAGTCAGCGGACCGATTAAGTGTACGACGGGTTTCTTCGCTTTTTCGTTTTATTTAAACCTTAAATTCATGACAAATACGGTTCAAATAATCTAATAAACAGAAAGAAGAGATCAGAATGAAAAAAATACTTTGTATGTTCATTTCCGCACTGATTGCCGCGGCATTTGCCGTATCGGCGTTTGCCGGAAGCGGAACTGTAAATGTAAATATTAATGTGACCTACCGTCAGAGCGACGCCCGCAGCATGCTGACTCTTGTAAACGGGCTTCGAAACGGAAACGGCGGAAGCAATGCATGGTATATAAACAGCAGCAACACAGAAAAAAAATATATAAGCGGGCTTTCGGACCTTCAGTGGGACTACGAGCTTGAAAAGCTTGCTATGATACGCGCAGCCGAGCTTGCGCTCCGCTATGACCATGAGCGTCCCGACGGAACGCCATGCTTTACGGTATACAGCGAGACAGGCATGAGTTACGGTTACGGCGCGGGTGAAAATATCGCATACGGTTACAGAACCGTAGAGTCGATGTTCGACGGATGGGCTGAAGAAAACGAGCCTTACGAATATCAGGGACACAGAAGAAATATGCTCGGCGAAAGCTTTGTTTCGGTCGCTGTTGCATGCGTTGAATATAACGGACGGGCTTTCTGGGCGATGGAGCTTTGCGGCAATCAGACAGGCACGCAGCCGACTCCCGCCAACGACTCTCTGACTTCGGTAACACTCCGCTCGCTTGAGCAGTATGCTCCCGCTGTGCCGGATACTCCCGCTCCGGATACTGCACCTACAGTTCCCGATACAGAACCGGATACCCCTGCGCCGGACACTGCACCCGCAGTTCCCGATACAGAACCGGATACCCCTGCGCCGGACACTGCACCCGCAGTTCCCGATAACAATTCGGATACTGCGCCTGACGAATTAAATCCTTACGACATAAACGGAGACGGGCATATAAATTCAAAGGATCTTACCCGACTTATGAAGTTTATCGCGGGCGAAAAAGTTGAGGTCGTTTCCGCCGACGTTAACCGTGACGGCACTGTCAATTCCAAGGATCTTACGCGTCTTATGAAGTATATGGCAGGCTGATGTGACGGCTTGCGTCACGCCGATAGTCAAAACTCACCGTCTGCGACGGCTTACGTCAAGCTGATAGTCAAAACTCATCTTTTGTGATGACTTGCGTCAAACCCATAGTCAAAACGGCGGTCATAATGACCGACCGCCGTTTTGACATTATAAACCTGCCATTGTTTGCAACTGCGCTTCTGCGAAGCGCATAAAGCGGAGAGTAGGTGTCGAGAGGGAGAGAACCGCCGCACGGTTCTTTCCCTTTCGCGGCCTTTCTTTGCAAGCGTTTCTTTCTTCCGTAAGAAAGAAATGCGGAAAAATGTCATTTAAAGCATTGAATAATATCAGGGTAAATGCTTGAAAGCCTGAATTATATCAGGCTTTCAAGTTATAATTTTATATAAGCATTTCTTTCCCATAATGGAAAGAAATGCTTAAGCAAAGAAAGATTACAAAAGAGGAAGAAACCGTCTCCGTTTCTTCCTCTTTTGATTATCCATCCTCGATCATACGCCGCGCGGCGGCTAACGGCAAACAGTGGGAAATTCTGCTTGTCCCGTCGTCGATCTGTTTTGCTGAGCTTGGAGAATTGCATTTGCGTAGCAATGCAATTTTAAAGGGCGCGGTATGAATATTTCTTGCGGTAAAATAATGATGCGCCCTTTTGTGACCTTCCGACGGGACACGGGTTCTACGTAAGCTGTCGCAGACGGTAAGTTTTGTCTATAAAGGTGACGCAAGCCGTCACAGGCGACGAATTAAAAGAACCGAAAATAAAAACTTTTTTCAAAATTCCTTGACACGTTCCGACAAGTGTGGTAGAATATAATCAATTGAATACCGAGTCTTTACGGCGAGACGAAAAACAATGCCGGCAGAAATGCTGAGCGGCAAACTCAACATCTCCTGATATCTATGTGCTAGACCACATAAACACCCACCGGAATCCCGGCACCGACATTGTATCTGAGATTATATCATATTTTTCTGATATTTTCAAGAGGTTTACAATATTTTGCCGGAAAAACTTTCTTTAAACAAGTATCTGAAAGTTATCTGATTTCGGGTGAATTTCCGTTTGATTCTTATTGAGAACCGGGCAGATGTGTTTTTTGTGCGCACATCTGTCCGGTATTTTTTAATCTAAATTAAAGGATGTGAACCTTTAATGTCAGATCTTAGCGGCAGTACATACGGAAGGCGTTGTACTGAAAAAAGACAATTGAATATTTTTAAAAGACTGTAGTTTTTTTACCGCGGGATCGCCTTGATTTGGAGCGATCTCCCGATAAAACAAGGGCCGCAGCGGAACACGGAAGTTGACAGCTTCCGTGTCCGAACTCAGGGTTGCAGCAACCAACACCTAAGTCACTTCTGCGACAGAGATATGATAACATATTTTGCATCCAAAGTCAACACACAGTTGAGCCGTATTTAGTACGTAGCGGATATTTTTTCCGTGCATTATTCGTGACTGTTGGGATGTATATGCATATAGCAGAGGTGCACTGTAAGCTTTACAGTCTTTGAATCAAAGATAAAGTGTTGTGAACAAATGTGATTGACAAAAGTTTTTTTGCAGATTAACGATTCCTGTGCTTGGAGTTAAAGCAAAAAGCTTCGGCACGCCGCGTCTGATATGTCTTGGCAAAGTCTGTTGCCTCAGTTTTTCCATCGTATCGCGCGATAAGTTCACGATCCTGTGTTCCCGCTCCCGCTTCGTATTTATCCGGGGGGGTTAGCTTATTAGTTTACTTTGCAATCTGCAAAGTAAACTAAGTATAAAGCGGCAGACATGTGAAGTGAACCCCAAAGTTTAGACAAAATAAAATATTTTCTTTTAGAAAGTTTAAATAATATTAATCAAAATATCTTTCTACTTTTATTTATATGCTATGTATTACTTCAACTTTTTGTTTTCTTCAACGGAAAGGTCAGCTGTGCAAGAACAATTCCTGCAAAAATCAACACACATCCTACGTAACCGCGAATCGACATACGTTCATTTAAAAGTAAAGCCCCTCCGATCGCACCGAAAACAGATTCAGTGGATAGAATAATTGCCGCTGTTGTAGGATCAGAATCTTTTTGCCCGATAATCTGGCAGGTATAGGCAACTCCTACAGACATAAAGCCGCCGTAAAGAATAGGAATAATTCCCTGCCGGATAGCAGAAAATGTAATCGTCTCAAATATACATGCGAAAAGCATGCTGAGTACACCGCAAAACAGAAATTGTCCCATTGCAAATCTTAATGCACTGACACGTTTAGTGGCACGTTCAATAATAATAATGTGCGCTGTCCAGAAAAATGTACCTATAAGAACAAGTACGTCTCCGATTCCGAAACTGTCACTTCCACCGACAGAAACAAAATAAAGACCTGCAACAGCAAATACAACACCGAACCACGTAGATACACTGACGCGTTTATGAACAAAAAGTCCGCACACAGGCACAAATACTGTATAAAGTCCCGTTATAAAGCTTGCCTTTCCCGCACTTCCGGATATCATAATTCCTTGCTGCTGAAGCGTAGATGCAACAAAAAGAACAAGCCCTGCCAATATAGCATACTTTATCAGTAGCTTTCTTTCTTGATTAGACATGACCTTTTTTCGTTCAAAGATTGCAATAACAGGAATAAGCGACAACGCCCCGAGAATAAAACGAATCCCGTTAAATGTCAAGGTGCCCATGTAATCAGCACCTACGCGCTGTGCGACAAAAGCAATACCCCATATAAACGCAGTAAGTAAAAGAATAAAGGATGATCTGAGCTTTTTATTCATATATTATGTACACATTTCTTTTCATTAACAAATTTTAAAAAAATATATAAAGAGAATAGCAGAGATTGTCACTATTGCGATAATTATAAGTCCTTTGATATATTTTTTTCAATTTAAATCTTTTTTTCTAAATATAATTACTAATATAGCGCTAATCAAATGAAATACAGTTACAATAATAAAAGATACAGAATGTTCTTTTATTAGTTCGTATAAATCAATTACGGTAATTATAAGGCCACCTATAAGTGTTAGAGAGAAAATAATAAATTTAAATATATCAACAATTTTGCATTTATGTATTCCTTCATCTTTAATAAGTAAAAGTAAACAAGATACAGCAAAGAGAACTGTTTCAATTATAAGAAGAGTAAAGTACATGCTCATATCTGACTCTCCGCAAAATCTATTAATTGCTTCAGATTTTTAATACACCATTTATCAGTATCGTTACCGCTTCTGTCTATCAAAAACGAAGTAAACCCCTGTTCTCTGGCGCCGTCAGCTTCAGGTTTATAATCATCAACATATAAACTTTGCTCCGCCGAAACACCCTGCGCGTTAAGCGCTGCATTAAAAATAACAGGACTCGGTTTTCCTGCGCCTACTAAAGAACTTGCGGTAAATGAAGTAAAGTATTTTGCAATTTTCAACTGTTCGTCATCAATATTTCTATACCACGGCGTTTTTCCTTCACTTGCAGCATGAAAAAGATTCATCATTTTTTCATAAGATAATTCAAAGGATTTGCCGCTCCATTCACTAATCTTTTGATCTCTCCAGTTTTCTTTTTCCTTATTGAAATATGTAAGCGTGCCGTCACGATCAAAAAATATTGCTTTATATCTCATTCCACCAACCAAAACTTTCATAAAAAATCAAGCAATTCTCACAAGCATTACAACTATGTTCTAAAATATAAGTATACTGATTTTTTATGGTAATGTCAATGTAATAACAATACAAAAAAGTTCCGCAGAAAATATCTGCGGAACTTATCGATGTTCATAGAAAACC
>CABUHS010000044.1 GCA_902491535.1 uncultured Eubacteriales bacterium | reverse complement strand
TCAAAAATACGTGAGAGACGTTCTTTGTCGCCTGTCTGAAGGTAGGATTCCCACTCTGACCACGGCATTATATTAGGTCCGGTTCCGGACGGATCGTGTCTGCTGAAATGCTCTCCGTTTTCGCTTTCGCATATTTCACGGCAAATGAAGCCGTCGAGGTGCTGACGGGAATAGAAATTGTCAAGTGTTTTTTGAAAATTAAATATCTGAGAGCCGTATTTTCCGAACATTACAATGAACGAAGAATCCCACATGAAAAGAAAACCGTTGAATGCTGTATCAATGAAATTTGATACAAATCCGGCTTCCGGGTTTGCCTGTCTCAGGTTGCTGAATGCGATTTTCCATGCGTAATCATGGCATTCTATGGCGTCTGCATGACCGTCCCAAATGGGTTTCGGCAATCTGTCTTTGCTGTCTTCATATGTTGGCAAGGGCGCATTTTCGGGTTCGGTTTTTAAAAAGATGTTCCGATTCACATAAGGACTTATAGTATAAGTCATATCATTATTTATCTTGTATAGTTCCATTGATATTCTCCAATAAAATATAGATTTGGTACTGGCTGCTTTTCTTAGCAGTTATATCATAAAAGATAAAAGCAAAGCGCAAGCCTTGGTACGCAGCATGCTGCGTTGAAACGGCATTGACTGTAGTTTTGCTTTTATATGGTCAATGTTCTCTCAGACGTCCGAAAGCTTGCATAGCAAGGTTTCGGTTTACGTCGTGAGGTTATTATAACATATACGTAATCAAAAATCAATAGAAATGTAGGCTCCGGTTAAAAAGTTGAGGAAACGGCAGGATAAATAGCCGTATTTTTCTTGACAATATATGATTGTATGTGGTATACTTTGCTTTGGATATCTGTCCTATGCGGATATCTTTAAAATTGTAAAACATTGCGGACACAGCTGCTCCGCAGAAAGGTTAAAAGCAATAAGTATGAAAGAATTATCAACACGCTATTTTTCTCCTGCTGAGGACAGTATAGACGGTTGGGAAACGTATTCAATACCGATCGGTAACGGATACATCGGAGCCAATATTTTCGGCAGAACTGACCGTGAGCGTATTCAGATCACTCAGAACTCTGTTGTTACACAGGGCTGGAGGGGCGGTCTTACCAATTTTGCAGAGCTTTATATCGAACTCGGACATGAGAATGTCAGCGAATACGAACGTAAGCTCAGCGTTGACAATGCGGTATCTACCGTTCATTACGTATATGACGGCGTCACATACGAAAGAGAGTATTTTGCATCGTATCCGGATAAGGTACTCGCGGTGCGTCTTACCGCTTCGAAGCCGGGAGCGTTGAATTTTACATACCGTCCTACAATACCGTTTGTCCGCGATTATGACAGAGAACCCGGTGACGGCGGCGGACGCACGGCTAATATCGAGATTGACGGTAACCGCGCTGTTATGCACGGTCAGATGAACTTCTACCGCATTCAGTACGCAGCATATTCAAGCGTTGACACCGACGGAACGGTAACCGGCGAAAAGGATGCTATCAGAGTTGAGGGCGCATCCTATGCAGTTATATATTTCTGCACAGATACAAACTACAAGATATCTCCACGCGTATTCCTCGAAGAGGATCCGACCAAAAAGCTTGACTATGAAGATGTTCGTCCGAGAGTTTCCGGAATGCTTACCGCGGCTGAACTTATCGGATATGACAATCTTAAGGCAAGACATATCGAGGATTACCGCAGCATATACGCACGTACTGAATTTGAGATAGACGGTGTTGAAGTTCCGGACGTCGAGACAACAGAGCTTATCCGCCGTGCATTTGCCGGAGAAGATATCCCGTATCTTGAAATGCTTTACTTCCAGTTCGGACGTTATCTGCTTATTTCGTCTTCGCGTCCCGGAAGACTTCCTGCAAATCTCCAGGGTATATGGAATGCTCATGACGAATCACCGTGGGGAGCAGGATATTGGTTCAATATCAATGTTCAGATGAACTATTGGCCGGTATTCTCTACTAATATGGCAGAGATGTTTGAGGCTTATGCCGATCTGTTCGAGGCTGTCGTTCCGAAGGGACATGAATATGCGAGCGAATTTGTAAAGGAAAACAATCCTGAGCAGTATGTTGAGGGTGAGGGAGAATGCGGTTTTGCAATCGGTACGAATAACTGGCCGCTCGAAATTACCGGTCCCGATCGCTGCGGAGGTCCCGGAAACGGCGGTCTTGCCTCCAAGCTTATGTGGGAGTACTACGACTTTACGCGTGATCCCAAGGTCCTTGAGAGATATACATATCCGACTCTGAAGGATGTAAGTAAGTTCTCGACAAAGGCGGTTCGTAAGTACGGTGACGAATATCTCGTAACACCGTCTGTATCTCCCGAGCAGGTTATTAACGGCGCATGGGTAGGCGGAGCATGCTACTATGTAACCGTCGGATGCGCATACGATCAGGAGATGATTCACGAAAACGGTAAGGACTTCCTTAAAGCTGCTGAGCTTCTCGGACGCGACGGTCCTGAAGAAAAGCTCCAGCGCGAGCAACTCGGTCACTATTCTCCGATACGTGTGGGCTGGTCAGGTCAGATCAAAGAGTTCCCCGAGGAGAATTTCTACGGAGAGATCGGAGAATGGTGGCATAAGCACCTTTCTCACATGATGGCGGTATATCCCGGAAATACGGTTACATCGGAAACTCCCGTATGGAGAGATGCGGCTGCTGTAACGATGAAATACCGTTGCGACGGACATATGCAGACCGGATGGTCTGTTGCTCAGCGTATCTGCGTTTGGGCGCGTACAGGCGAGGGCGACGAGTGCTACAAGGCGCTTCGCTTCCTGCTCGGACGCCGTACATATCCGAACCTTTTTGACGCTCATCCTCCGTTCCAGATCGACGGAAACTTCGGCGGAACGGCAGGTATTGCGGAGATGCTTCTGCAGAGCCATGAGGGCTATATTTCTGTATGCCCGTGCCTGCCTAAGCAGTGGAAAAACGGTCGTTTCTCCGGACTTGTTGCAAGAGGAAACTTTGTTGTCGATGCTGAGTGGAAAAGCGGAACTCCGCATACGATAAAGGTGACTTCACGCGTTGGCGGAAAAGCTATTGTAAAATCGGGAAATGTTTCACTTGCAGTCGTAACATGTGACGGAAAGCCTGTTAAGACAACGTCTGACGGCCTTGACTTTATTTCATTCGAGACAGAAGTCGGAAAGACCTATGTACTCGAAAACATTCCGGCAAAATCGAATATCAGCCGTCCGACCGATCTTGTTATCGATCGCGACACTCTCCATATGACATGGAAGGGTGCTGATGAGAATGTAACTTACACAGTATACCGCGCATGCGATCAGACTCCTGTATATGAAAAGATCGCGGAGGGACTTACCGATACAGAGTACACCGATACCGGAATCAACTTCTCTGATTACGAGATCGTTATATATAAGATCACAGCTGTATCAGCCGACGGCATGACCGAAAGCATGGGTGTTCACGAAGCGATCAACCATGCAACTCAGCAGCAGATCGACAGATACAATCTTATGCATATTGAAAAGGACGTAGCACCTTACTACGATCAGTATATTAAGTATTGATTAAATTCCGGAACGGATAATATGATAAATAAAAGATATCTGTGCAAATAATATTGATTTATTTGTTTACTGTTTCTTGTTAAAATAATATTATCTTAAACTAAAAGACACCGCCGAATATTCGGCGGTGTCTTTCTCTTAACATATTTTCAGTCAAGTACGGACAGAATATAATCTCCGAGCGGAGCGAGGCTCCGCCTGAGGATGCCGTTCATATGTGCGATCGCAACACCGTAATTTACGACAGGGATTCCGGCACGTTTTGCGGCGTCAATGCGGCTCTGCATTTCGCGCTCATTAAGCATGCATCCGCCGCAATGTACGATCAGGGAATATCCGGGATCGCCTGAAGAAAAATCTGGGAAATCTCTTCCTGACGTAAAGCTGAAATCCGGTTCTGCACCGCAGAAGCTCCTTATCATGGCGGGAAGCTTAACGGTTCCTATATCTCCGCATTGCCTGTGATGCGTGCAGCCCTCTGAGATCAGAACACGGTCTCCGTCAGACAGCTTTGACAGAGCAGATGCGCCGCGCACAAGCGCGTTAAGTCTGCCTTTATATCTCGCAAAAAGTATCGAAAATGAGGTCAGGGGAATATCATCCGGCGTGTCTCGCGCCACCTTAGCAAACGCCTGTGAATCGGTTATTATAAGTTTCGGATTATCCGACAGACGTGAAAGCGTGCTTATAAGCTCCGTATCCTGACACGCAATGACTGTGCAATGCATGTCGAGAAGTTCGCGCAGCACTTGTTGCTGAGGAAGAATTATTCTTCCCTTAGGCGCTGCGGCGTCTATCGGTATTACGAGTACGGCCGTGTCTCCGCTGCTTAGAAGATCCGAGACTATAAACTTCTGCTTTTCGGAAGCGGATGCAAATTCTCCGAGTCTGTTTTTGATAGCTTCGATACCTTCTCCGGTCACAGCACTGGCATAAATTGTGTTGATTTCTTTAATTCCACGTTTTTCCGAAAGATCGGCTTTGTTAAGTACGGTAATATACGGCAGCTTTTTTTCTTCAAAAAGAGATATAAGTTCACGGTCTGAATCGGATCTCGGTTTTGTGCAGTCGGTGACGAGAACTGCTATATCTGTTTCATTGAGTATCTGCTTTGTCTTTTTTACGCGGAGACTTCCGAGTGAGCCGCTGTCATCGATTCCCGGTGTGTCGATTATGACGACAGGGCCGAGAGGGAGTAGCTCCATGGCCTTTCTGACAGGATCGGTGGTCGTGCCGCCTACAGGAGATACTACAGAAAGCTCCTGCCCGGTGACTGCGTTTACTATACTCGATTTGCCTGCGTTTCTGATCCCGAAAAATCCTATGTGTAACCTATCTGCGGATACAGTATTATTGAGTCCCATTTTAAGCACTCCTTTTATCAGAATCTGAAGTCTCTTCGGTTTGAGCTTTTTATGTCGGCAATGTTTCTCTCTGCTATAGCGCGGACTTTTTCGTTAGGTATGCGTGACAGCTCTTTTTCTATCACTTTGTAGCCCGTATATTTTGTCTTTTCGGATGCGTAGTCCTCGAGATATTCGCTGAGAGTCATAAGTGCATTCGGATGGCAGCAATTCAGTATCTGACCGTTTTTACAAAGTGCCATGAATCGGTCGCCGGTGCGCCCCTCTCTGTAACATGCTGTACAGAAGGACGGAATATGACCGTTTTCCATGAGCCAGTGTACGACTTCGTCCAGCGATCTCTGATCGGAAACGTCGAATTGTTCGGTGTCGTGAGGACGTTCCTGCTCTGTGTATCCTCCTACTGATGTACGAGAGCCTCCGCTGACCTGTGAAATACCGAGCCGGAGCAGTTTTGAGCGAACCTGTTCATTTTCTCTTGTTGAGATTATCATTCCTGTGTAGGGAACAGCAAGCCGGATGCAGGCTGTGATTTTTTCAAAAGTCGCATCATCTATTCCTCCGTCAAATTCGTCGGGATCAATGTCATCGGCGCGCTTTACTCTGGGGACGCTTATCGTGTGCGGACCTACGCCGTGAACTGCTTCAAGATGCTCTGCGTGCATTAGAAGTCCCGCAAATTCATATTTGTAAAGCTCGAGTCCGAAAAGAACTCCGAGACCGACGTCGTCGATTCCGCCCTCCATAGCTCTGTCCATTGCTTCGGTGTGGTAGTCATAGTTGTGCTTCGGACCGGTCGGATGAAGTTTTAAATAGCTTTCTTTATGGTATGTTTCCTGGAAGAGGATATATGTTCCGATTCCGGCGTCCTTAAGCTTTTTGTAGTTTTCGACAGTTGTTGCGGCGATATTGACATTGACGCGGCGTATATCTCCGTTTTTGTGGTGTACGCTGTATATGGTTTTTATGCAGTCGAGGATATACTCAATGGGATTGTTTACGGGATCTTCTCCCGCTTCGATTGCAAGACGCTTGTGTCCCATGTCCTGAAGTGCGATCACTTCTGCTTTTACTTCCTCCTGTGCCAGCTTCTTTCTCGGAATGTGTTTGTTTTTAGCATGATACGGACAGTATACGCATCCGTTGACACAGTAATTTGAGAGATACAGCGGCGCAAAGATAACAATGCGGTTACCGTAGAACGCGAGCTTGATCTCCTGAGCTATTTCATACATGCGTTCGATCTTTTCGGGAATATCGCATGCAAGAAGCACGGACGCTTCTCTGTGCGAAAGTCCTGAGCATACACATCCGGTAGCTGTTTTTCTCGGACGTGCTTTTTCGAGTATAGCGTCAATAAGCTCGGTGTTATGTTTGTTTGCTTCGGCGTAAGCGAGAGTTTCCATGATTTCCTCATGGTTTATGAATTCCTCCGCCTTAAGTGATTTGGGATTGTAAACTGACATTTTTTGTTCCTTTCTTTGAGTCAGATCGCTCTTTCTCATCAGATATTTTTTATTACAAAGAAAACATGGATTTACATGTTTTCGGTTTGTACGGTTATTTAGTTGTATGACTGGTTAAAAGTAAATAGAGCAGCATTTTTGCTGAATATCGGTCTTTCTCGGTATTTCGTATATTTTAGTTGAATTTTCCGTCTTTATCTGCGCACGTCTCCTCTTGCGCAGACGACTTCGTATCCGATAGAGCGCATTCTCTCGGACAGCAGCGCTATCTTTTGGGCTGATTCCGCTCCGGAGGAGATTTTACCGTTGTAGAGGGTGTATTTTTCTCTTGTTTCCGCAGGAGAGAGATTCGGCATTACTACATTTGCTCCCGACAGTATTCCTCTTTCTCTGCCGTCGGATACGACCGTACCGAGCGCTGTTGTTGCAGGAAGAAGTACAGTCGGACATATCAGACGTATAATAGATAACAGAAAGCAGGTAAGCTCTGCCGAGCCTGCGGGATAATCCGAAAACGGAGTGTCTTTATGCGGAATAAAAGGACCGATACCGCACATGTCAGGCCTGAAAGAACCTATAAATGCGAGATCTTTAGCGATCTCGGCGGATGTTTGATAAGGCGAGCCGACCATAAATCCGCAGCCGGCCTGGTATCCGATCGATCGCAGTGTTTCAAGACAGTTTATGCGGTTGTCGAATGACATTTCGGACGGATGAAGCTTTTCATAGTGGGTTTTGTCGGCGGTTTCATGCCTGAGAAGATATCTGTCCGCACCGGCGTTTTTCATAGCGCGGTAGCTTTCTTCGCTTCGTTCTCCGAGAGACAGTGTTACGGCGCAATCGGAATACAAGGATTTTATGCGTGATACGGTATTACATATAAATTCATCGCTGAAATACGGATCTTCGCCGCCTTGAAGCACAAATGTGCGAAAGCCGAGCGAATAGCCGTCTTCGCAGCAGGAAAGTATTTCATCTGACGTCAGTCTGAATCGGCTGCACTTTGCATTGCTCCTTCTGATACCGCAGTAAAGGCAATCGTTTTTACATACGTTCCCGATTTCGATGAGGCCTCGGATAAACACGGAATTTCCGTAAAAACGCTTATGCGTTTTTACTGCTTCATCTGCGAGAAGTATAGTAATATCGCTGTCACGGCGGTCGATCAGATATTTGTATTCATCTTCTGCTACAGTTTTGTTTTGTATCAGAGAAGCAATAATCCGGTGAAGGTCGTTATCCATCTTTTTTTACCGATGAAAGTGCTGTCTTTACGCTTATTCCGGGAAGATTTCCGATTTTTCCGGCAAGCGTTGAAATAGTATCCTGCGGGGCGTCTATCGCGATACTGATTATATTTATCTTTCTCTCGCGGTAGGGTATTCCCATTCTTCCGATAATATAATTTCCGTAGGCGTGCAAAATATCGTTGAGCTTTTGTGCCGAATCGGAATTTTCAACAATAATGCTCATGACGGCAACTCTTGTTTCCATAAGTTTTCTCCTTTTTATTTTTGATTATATATTCCTGCCTGGTATTGTATTACAGCTAATAAAAAATCCGTATCCGCAGAGTTGCAGATACGGCAGCACAGATATTGCAAAAAAGATGCAATATCTAAAAAGCTGTTCCGTACCTTTCACTCAGAAGCTGTCTTTATGTCAGGCTGGATATTTATTAAGATTAAGAAAGTAAGAATTATCCGAAATATTCATCGGAATTTGATAATTCATATTTCTGTATAGATATTATTTATAGCTCCGGTAAAATACCGGGATATGTTCCGGTATCACCTGTGCATTCTGATTGACTGTTGTGATGTAAAATATAACGTTTATGCCCTGTGCGCGCATGTTTTCGTAAAATATTATCATTCTCTCGCAGATATATGACGAGATCACAATTATATTTGAGTGCCCGGCGTAAAGAGACGGATCGGAAGAAGCACTGTCGAGCAGAGCTTCGAATCCGCACGAATATTCGGCTGGCAATGCGGCGAGAAGCCGCAGAGCGGAAAGGGTATCGGATCTTCCGCAATAGATCTGTGTAGCGGTTATCTGATCATCCGTTTTTTCTTCGGAAAGCGCATATGCTCCGAAGCTTTCAAGCATCTCCGGCGGGCTGTTCATATATATTTTTACTGGAATATTCTCTGCGGCAATACTGTCAAGTATAGATGCGCATACGGTAATGCAGAGTTCGACAGAAGCGGGATTTCCGGCGACATGAGCGATCTGTTCGATCGTGCGCGACTGCATATTCATTATAATATTGAAGGAATGCTTTCGCACAGGTTCTTCGGTATTTACGGTAAGCTCACCTGTTTTTGCGGAAAGCTTCCAGTTTATTTTACTCATGGGATCAAGCTCGGTATACGGACGCGCACCGCACATCATAAGCGGGTCGGTAATAAGACTTTTCAGTACCGCATAGCTTCCGTCCGGAAGTTGGGACGAGGTAAAATACGCATCAAGATCGACGGCACGCGGAAGAACGGTGATAGCTTCGGGTTTTCCGTCTGTTTTTTCATATTTTGCCGGAAATGATGACGAGCTGAGTCCGAGTATATCACAAGTGATTATATTTGCATTACTGGCGCGGTATATGCCGCGCTTTTCGCATGATACACGCCAGCGGCGTCTTATCTGTTCGTGACCTCGCATGACGAATATACTCTGAATACTGTCTTCGTAGCTGTCCTCCTTTTTGCCGTTTCCGACAAGATGAAGTTTTAGTCCGTCAGGCAGATCGGTGTATATTTTAGCATTCGGTACAGGAAGAGATTTTCCGTTTGTGAGTTCTTCATATAGGAAGATACTTTCGCCCTCAAATACTTCGTCTGAGCTGAAAAAAGCACGGTATGTAAGATTTTTGGGAGTGTTTTTATCGAATATGCGCGATTGTATTGCAGCAGCGGCGAATACTGCTATAATTATCGGTATAAAAATAAACATCTCATAAATTCCTTTGATTTTTTACATTTCTATAGGTGCAGGAACTTTCTGAAGAAGATATTCTACTATGGACTCGTTTGACTGTGTGAGTCTGACGGTGTTTTGCGATCTTGATATCAGGCGGTGTGCCATTACCGGAACGGCGACCGCTTTTACGTCGTCGGGAATAACATGATCCCGACCCGAGATTCCGGCCCATGCCTGAGATGCATGCATAAGAGCAAGTGTACCGCGCGGACTGATTCCGGTTCGGACAAGCTCACTTTCTCTTGATGCTGCGGCAATGGCGACGATATAATCGCGTACCGCGTCGCTTACATGAACATTTCGCACATCATCGCAGAGTTGCGCAAGCATTTCATGAGAGCATACGGGAGTCAGTGATTTTATCTTATCGGTACTTTCTTTTTCACGGTATTCGTCGAGAAGCTGTTTTTCTGCGTCGGCGTCGGGATATCCGAGAGAGAGTCTCATGAAAAAACGGTCGATCTGAGCTTCGGGAAGGGGGAATGTACCGCTTGATTCGAGCGGATTCTGTGTGGCAATAACAAAGAAAGGGAAGGCGAGAGGATATGTCACACCGTCAACGGTTGCCTGTCTTTCCTGCATGCATTCGAGCAGCGCGGACTGCGTTCTCGGAGTTGTGCGGTTGATCTCGTCGGCTATTATGACCTGTGAGAATATAGGACCGCGTCTGAATACAAATTCGCCGCTTTTCTGATTGTAATAGTTGATTCCGCATATATCTGACGGAAGAAGATCAGGCGTAAACTGTATGCGTCGGCATTCTGCGTCGAGAGATGCTGAAAGCGCCCTTGCAAGTGAGGTCTTTCCTGTTCCGGGAATGTCGTCAAGCAGTACATGACCGCCGCACAGAAGAGCGGCAATAACATATTTTATCTGCTCCCGTTTTCCGAAGATGATCTTTTCAATATTATTTATAAGAGCATCTGCTGTGATTTTGATGTTTTCAGGATTCATATTCGGTCACCGTCCGCTTACATATTTTTTATTTGCGTGGTTTTACAGATTGGTACGCATATATTGTACCATATTTATCGGGATATTGCAACCTTTTTTGAACTTTTTGACGGGGAAATTGAGAGTTATGCTTGATAAAATCGGGAAAATGTGTTATTATTAAAAAGTAAAGTTATCATGAACCGATAAGCGTCATGACATGAGGGTAATGCAATGAAAAAAACGGAGCCTTTGACAGACTGTGCAGCGCACTTGTGCTTTTAACCGTGATATCACTTTCCGCGCCGCCCGTCTGTTTTATAATGGATTCATTTGTCGGCGGTGCGATTAATTTTATGTTTGCAGCGTCGTCTGTATCGGTGATTTTCGGATATGTAATGCAGACTCTGTATGCCCGTATAAGACATATAAAAAGACCTGTCGATACTGATATGAGTTATGAACGTTTTTCCGGAGGTTTTGAGCTTTCAAAGGCTTTGCCGGCGCTCGTCTGCGATATTATACCTGCTGCGGCGGCGTATTGGGGCGCAAATGCATATATGGAATGGCGGCTGCGTACAGGTCTTGATAAGTATATAGATCCGAATTCAATTATGCCTTTTGTCTCATTTGCCTTTGCTTTTGTGCTTGCGGTACTCGGAACTGTCATATGGTTTTTTCCTCCTCACAGAGTTATATCTGTAAAAAGCGTTATTCCTGTCACGGCCCTTATGGTAATATGGAGCGTTGTTCCGGGAATATATTTTACGTATCCTGACGGATACGGTACCTTGCTTTTAATTTGTTTTGCCGTGTGTATCCCGTCATATATACTTGTTATGGGACAGAATTCGCTTGCGCGCAATCGTGTTGCGTCGCGCGGAGGCACGGTAACGCCTGAGCAGCGTACACGCATTCTCGGATATACAGCGGCAGTTATTATTTTGCTTATACTTGTATTCGGCGTGGCCGTAACGGTTTATACCGGTATTTCCGTTGTATTTCGTTCGGCTTTGTATTTCGCAATGGGAAATACTGCGGGAGCTTCGGGCTCTGTCGGAAACAACATGACTGATTCTGTATTATCCGAACCGGATGCCGGATCTTTCAGACAGATCGTTTTTGAAAAAAGCGATCTTTTCGGAACCGGAGGCACGGCGAGTGTTGTTCTGTTTGTTATATTCATAATCCTGATAGCTGCGGCTGTTCTTTTCCTTATTTTGCGGATGAGGTTTGATGTTGTCAAAACTGTGGTCGGATTTTTTGCAAAGCTTATCGAAGGTATAAAATCATTTGTTCGTGAGATAGCATGGGCAGGAAAGCATATGTATGCCACGGACTCCGAAATAGAGTATACCGAGACAAAACAAAAGCTTCAGATTTTCGAGGAAAGAGCGGTTGAACCGGAACTAGGAACAGGAAAACGGGCATTTTACCGTTTGTTTAAAAGACGGCTCGAACGCTGCTCCGATAACAGCGAGCGTTTATGTTATGCATATTCGGTACTTGTAGGAGTTTGGAAAAACGGCGGCTACGGTATCATGGACAGCGATACACCGAGAGAAATACTTGAAAAGCTTGGCGAAGATGCTCCGGCGGAGTCCGATGCAGAGGCGATCACACGTGTTTATGAGGTAGTGCGCTATGCTGATAAAAAGGACGGTGATGCCGAAACGGAAATGTTATTGGGAATTGTCTGTGAGTGTATAAAAAAATATTACGGACAGACTGCCTGATGACAGTATTCGTAAATAAAAGCATATTTAGATTAGGTATTACTATATTTTTGGAAACATATCTTTTAAAGAAAGGCATTGAAAAATAAATTTATGGATGGAAACAAAAGACTGGTAATAGTTGCGCCCGATTCATTTAAGGGAACGCTCTCTGCGGAAGGAGTATGCAACGCTGTGTGTGACGGAATACTCAGTGCTGATGAAAATATAAAAACAGTAAGAATTCCGGTTGCTGACGGAGGAGAGGGGACAGTCGCGGCACTTTGCGGCGACAAAAGGGTAAATGTACGCGTCAGCGGACCTTTCGGAGAGCCTGTAGACGCATTTTACGGTATAATTGAAAAGAGCGGTACGGCGGTCATAGAGATGGCTGCTTGCGCGGGACTTCCGCTTGCGGAGGGACGGCTTGATCCGATGACGGCGACCACGTACGGTGTCGGAGAATTGATCGCTGCGGCGGTAAAATCGGGTGCGCGAAGGATCTCTCTCGGTCTCGGAGGAAGCTGCACAAACGATGCCGGCTGCGGAATGGCTGCCGCTCTCGGAGTTCGCTTTACCGACTGTGACGGAAACGAATTTGTTCCCGCCGGAGGAACTCTGTGCCGGATAGAACATATAGATGTATCAGATCTTTTACCCGAGCTTTCGGAATGCATAATAGATATAATGTGCGATATCGATAATCCGCTTTACGGTAAGCGCGGAGCGGCATATGTTTTTGCTCCGCAGAAGGGAGCCGGTCATGAAGATGTTAAGAGACTTGATGACGGACTTCGTCATATTGCACAGATCATAAAAAAAGATCTCGGAACAGATGTGTCTGAACTTTCCGGTGGCGGTGCCGCAGGGGGCTGCGGAGCGGGTGCGGTGGCATTTTTAGGAGGCAGAATGCGCCGGGGTATTGATGCGGTGCTTGATGCTGCGGACTTTGACGTATATCTCAGCGCCGAATCAGACGAAAAAGCCGATCTTGTAATAACCGGAGAGGGACATTTTGACTCGCAGAGTATCTGCGGAAAGGTTGCCGACGGAATTGCGGGGAGAACTTTTGCCGCAGGCGTGCCGCTGATTGTTCTTGCCGGAGGGGAATCTGAGGTCAGAGAAGCTTATGAAAAGGGAATAACGGCTGTATTTTCCGTGCAGCATGATCCAATGCCGTTTGAACAGGCAAAAAAATTCACATATGATAATATACGCCGTACTGCTGAGAATATAATAAGAGTGTTTTTTCACAGCGGTATATGATCCGGATTTTTATTCTGTATATGGGATATAATAAGACAATTGATAGAATAAACCAACAAATAATGTAAAAAAAATCTTTTTTTATAATGCATATTGACAAACGGCTTATATAATGGTATAATCAAAACAGGTGATAACGGTGTCGCAAAAATCTCTATCATTTTAATTGATTACAGATGCGTATAACCGTTACAAATTCAAATGTTTTTTCAAACGGAGGAAAAAATGAAAAAGAGAAATCAGAAATTACTTTCTGTTGTTTCGGCTGCAATGCTTGCAACCCAGGCGTTTGCACCTGTGTTCGGTGTAAGTGCTGCAGATACGGCCAACAACGTAAAAAAATTTACGCCGGTTCTTGACGGTATAAAGGACGAGGAGTATAACGGCTCATATAGCGTTAGATTTTCTGATCTTGCAAGAGC
>CABUHS010000043.1 GCA_902491535.1 uncultured Eubacteriales bacterium | reverse complement strand
ACTCCTTTCTGTTGCTTTACACATAAAAATCCTCCTGTACTTTGAATTGCCTACATTGTACAGGAGGAAGATTGAAATTTGATTGAAGTTATGAGAATTTTCAGATAGGTATTTGAACTTTGAATTCGATCAGTCCATGAGCGCAGCGAACGCTTATTTTTCCGCCATGTGATACTGCGATTGCCTTTGCGATGGAGAGTCCCAGTCCGTAATGTCCGTCTTCTCCGTTTCGTACAGAATCTATACGGTAAAATCTTTCAAAAAGCATATCCCGTTTTTCAGCAGGTATTTCTGTACCTGAGTTAATAACAAATAAATCGGCATATCCGTGTTCCGTTTTTAAAATAAGGCGAATGTCTGTTTCCTTATCTCCGTGGCGGATCGCATTATCAAGTAAGATGGAAACAAGCTGAGCCAGTTGCGTGCCGTTGCCTTCAACCATAATGTTTTCAGCTATATTACAGCAAAGTGTATGACCGTTTTCAAAAGCCATGCTTTCAAAAGGCAGAGCCTCTCCTCTTACAAGTCGGGAAAAATCGATCTGCTCTGTTATCGGAAGAGCATTTTCTACGCGGGATAATTCCAAAAGCTGCGTAACTAATACGCCCATACGCTCATTTTCGTACTTAATATTATCAAGCCATTTGTTATTGCCGAGTTCTCTTGATAATATTTCGGAATTGGTGCTGATAACTGACAGGGGAGTTTTCAGCTCATGACCGGCGTCGGAAATAAATTGCTTTTGTTTTTGATAGCTTTCTTCGAGCGGCTTTACAATTCGCTTTGCGAGATAAACAGCAACAAAGAAAAGCAAAATAATTGCAAGACCGCCGAATATCAGCGTATACCGAAACAGAGTGTTCATGCCCTCGTTTATGATCGTATTGTCCTTGAACGCAAACAGCATATAGCCGCCTTTGTCTATGGCATAATATACAAGATTATTTTTTACACCTGTTGCTTTGTCGGCGACTGACAATCCACGGGCAAGTTCTTCAAGCTCGTCATTGCTATGTACCGTCTGCTGCGGATTCTTGATTTCGAGTATTCTCCCATCATAACTTATTGCAACTGTATAAAATGTGGAAAGCTGAAATGACGGCATATCCGAATAATGCGGTTTTTCGACATTGGGTTCAGATCTTGACGGAGGAGGCATACCGGACGGCTGCGACAGTACATAATGCTCAGCGTGTTCTTTCAGCATTCCTCGGTTTTGCTCCGACATTTCAAGATAGCTTGCAGCATATATGATAGTCAGTGTTCCGATCCATAAGAGTACGAGAACGGACATAATGGCCGTAACAATTTTTATTCGTGATTTCTTAAACATAGCCGTACCTCAATTGATATCCGACACCGCGAACCGCTTTGATTTCAGTTTTTGCTTTAACAAAGCTGAGTTTTTTTCGGGTAAATGACATATATACTTCTACGTTGTTATATTCCGAATCGTTGTCAAAACCCCAGATTTTTACCGCAAGCTGTTCGCGGGTAAGAATTTGTCCCTTATTTGCAATCAAATATTCAAGAATCCTATACTCTTTTTCGCTCAGTTTTACATTTTGATTATTTGAAGCGCATGACAATGTGAGAGTGCCTGTTTCAAGAACAATATCTCCATAAAATAGCGTACCGTCAGTCGTATTCAGCGTTCTCCTGCCAAGCGCGCGAAGTCTTGCAAGAAGTTCTTTTGTCATAAAAGGTTTTGTCAGATAATCGTCTGCACCGCTATCAAGACCGTTTACTTTATCGTCAAGTTCGCCCTTGGCAGTCAACATTAAAATCGGAGTAGTGATACCACATGCACGGGCTTTTTTGGCAATCTCAAATCCGTTCATGCCCGGAAGCATAACATCGAGTATCACAATATCGTATATATTACTTTTAACAGCCGCAAGTCCTTCTTCGCCGTTGATATAATGATCTACTTCATATTTTTCAAGACGCAGTATCTCGCAAAGCGCCTGTGCCATTCGCTTTTCATCTTCAATAAGTAAAAGTCTCATAATGATACCTCCGCTTTTTAATTATTGTATCACAAAAGATTGAAGAATGATTGAAGAAATTAAAAAAAGAGATTGCAATAAATATATATTGGCTGTTTTTTAGCATATTTTTTTCTAATACTACAGTACTACATCGAAGCGTACTATAAACATTTACGGACCGCAATTTTATGAGCTTATCCTTCTGTCGTAAATTTATTTATCTCCAAATATATAAACAGATTTAGTGTTTTAGTAAAACGGAACATTTCTGAGGCTTATGTAGGTACAGAAGAACTTGCTCATATGGAGATCGTTTCGGCAATACTATTTCAGCTTACAAGAAATCTTTCTCCGGAGGAAATTAAGCGCAGCGGATTTGACACATATTTTGTAGATCATACTACAGGTGTTTATCCGCAGGCGGCATCAGGAATGCCGTTCTCTGCATCTACTTTGCAGGTAACAGGAGATGTTTTTGCAGATCTTCATGAGGATATGGCAGCAGAGCAAAAAGCAAGACTGACCTATGACAATATACTTCGTCTTGTTGACGATCCGGATATTATAGATCCGATCAAATTTTTAAGAGAGCGGGAAATTGTTCACTATCAAAGATTCTGTGAAGCTGTTGCAATCACTCAGGATACTTTTGAAAACAAATGCAATTTCTATGCATATAATCCCGCCTTTGATAAGGATTCGCGTTGCGGTAGATAATGCTCTTTTAGCTTTGAAAATGTAGTTATAAAGCGTTTTATTGATATAAATGCGTAAAAATTAAAAGGTCATTAACAAATTATTGTTAAATCGACCTTTTAATTTTTTGTAAAATGTATTATAATAAATATAATATAATTTATGAAAGGCGCTATGTAATATGAAGTCTATAGGCAATCCGGTTAAAGCGGTCTTGGGATGCGTAAGAATATTTACGGACAAGCTACGGGATGATGCTGTAAGCGCATATGCTGCTAATGCAGCTTTTTTCATAATAGTATCTTTCTTTCCTTTTCTTATTCTGATGATAACAGTGATACATGCTGTAATTCCTGAGTCATGGGATATTCTTTTATCACTTATAAATAATGTTCCGGATAAGCTTTCTGGATTTGTATCAGATATTTTTGCCGAAGCTGAGGATATGGCAGTCGGCACAATAGTGTCAATAGCTGCGATATCAACTATATGGGCGGCATCAAAAGGCTTTTTTGCGCTTATATACGGTCTTAATACTATTGCCGGTACTAAAGAAGACTCAAAATCGTATTTTGTTACAAGAAGTATAGCCGTTGTATATACGCTCGGTCTTATTATAACACTTCTGCTCACATTGTTTTTGCTGATTTTCGGAAACAGTATTTATAATTTCCTTTCCGGTCATTTTTCTATTCTTGAAAGTATGCAAGGGATAATAAAGTTTTTCAGATATTTATTCGGTACGTTACTTCTTTCTGTTTTTTTTACGATTCTGTACACGTTTATTCCTAATCGGCGTACTAAAATAATATATGAGATTCCCGGTGCGGTTTTCAGCACAGTGGGGTGGCTTGGCTTTTCTGTTATTTACGCTTTCTATATAGAGAACACAGGCAGTTTCACTGTTTACGGAAGTCTTTCGGCAATAGTTCTTTTAATGCTTTGGCTTTATTTTTGTATGTATATATTACTTATCGGTGCGGAAATAAATAAGCTACTCAGACCGTTTTTTATTACGAGGAAAGAAAAAAGCATGAAAATAATTTATTCCCCAAAAAAACGATCCGGAAAAAAGAAAACTTAATTATTCAGTTCCGTTTATATACGTATTTACGTCCGCTCTTCCCTTTCAGTGTAACTGAACCGGTAAGCCGCATAATATATAGCGTTTTTTGTGCAAGAGATGCCGGGATTTTTGCTGCCTCAGCAAATTCTTTAACTGTAAATTCTTCGCTGATATTTTCAGGTATCAGATCAGAATAATCCTTTTTTTCTTTTATCCGAACTTCCTTTACAATCCTTACCGGAATTCTTTCTGCCCGCTTTGCACCGTCTTTTCTGTTTTTTCGTGAACTCAGATATCTGTATTCAATAATATCCATAAGAATTGCTATAAAGCCAAGTCTTGGATTTGAGATCATATCACGTATCGTATATATTTCATTAAATATATTATATTCACTGCCCTTTTTTGGGGAACGGCGAGGCGTGCTGCTCTCACCTGTATCAGGATCAACCCATACTATATTTTTTTCATGAGGAATCGGAAAAACAACGGTAAGCTCATTATTATCTTCTGTAAAAGCTTTTATTTTGTCACGCATACGGTAAAACTGTGCAGATTGAATTTCATAGATTGAACTGCCGTTTTTTATATCCGCAATATAATTTTTGTACCGTATCTCATGAAAATTTTCATTGGGTTCATACCGTTTTTTAAGAAGCGAGTGTATTGTCTTTTCGTTGTATGTGCCGATGGTTGTCTGTTCCATAAAATCTCCAATATATATTTTCTGTATTGAGAAATGTATAAATTTATTTTATCACAACATATAACAAAAATCAAGCAGACCGATACCGGATAGTGTCGGTCTGCTTAACTATACTATTTTATACTGCTTTTAATATTTTACGTTAATTACGGCAGTTACCGCGGTATGTCGGAGGGCTGAATTCGTTTACAGGGAACGCCATGCATTTAAATACAGAGCAGGGATCGCTGTCTTCGGACGGGCAGCATTCTTTATCAGGAACACTATACTCGGATGCATTTACAATAAACTGAGATGGGCGCTCTATTCTTATTACAGAGAAAAGTCCGAGTGATACAAGAAGAACTTTTCCCTCATCATCGGTATCGCACAGACAGCCTCCGCAGCAACGGCATGCTGTTTCGGGAATATCTGATACACAACAAACGCAACATTTGTTGCAACTTCTTTTTTCAGCTATTTTAGCATCAAGAACAACCGGAGATGCTACCTCGCATACTGCCGTAGGCATATTTGTTTCCGGTTCGCCGTGGCACATATGATCTCCGCAGCTGCAAAATGAATTGTCTGAATTACTGCGGAAAATGCTTATGTTTCCTTCGCTTCCGTACAATATAACCTTTTTATCGACGACAGCCATACCCTCGATTTCCTGCGGTTTGCCGGGGCATGTGCAGACATCGGCACATATCTTGATGTAAAATCTTATCATAACATTGTAGAAGCCTCTGTTGAACTGAACAGGCTCTACATCGATATCAGCGCATGAAACATAAGCATCTTTCACACGTATATTTGAGCTTCGTTCGATAAGATCCTGGCCGCAATCGGTCAGATATACTCTTGTATCGGCGAAGCAGTCTTTATCGCGGCAGCTGTCGAGAATGCGGTTTACATCTATACCGTAGTTCTCTTTTCTGTCGCGGTCAGACATACAGCTTCTGTTTTCTGACATTATATATCTTCCTCCGTTAATTTATAATATATGCCGTTTGATAATTCAAATACGGCTGACGTTAAAGTAAATACTTATCCGTCTCCATATTATTTTATGCAAGTACCGGATTTTTGATATATAAATTTATAAAAACATCCGCATTACAAAAAATAAATTGTAATGCGGATGTTTCATATCAAGCTATCCTGTAAAACGGTTTCTTATTTCGTAAAACGTTCAAGCTGTGCAGGAAGTTCTTCGACTGGTATCGAGGAGGTTACAACAATATTGATTTGATGCTTAACTGTGAAATTATCAAGCTTATCCATAAATCTGATAAATTCATCTATGTTGTTGTCACAGATTTTAAGTGCGGAATCTATAAACAGATCAGTCACATCATGATTGCTTGCAAACATACCGCTTACAAATCCGTAAAGTGTGTGTGCATCGTCAATGACATACTCATCGGCATCTACAAGTCTTACCTGATGTTTTATCTCATGAATCAGTTTATTTCCCTTTTCAACGCAGATAACACATCCGGAGGTAGTTTCGACGGCTTCATTCACCATAGAGATGAGCTGTTTTGTTTTGCCTGTTCCCTTAATGCCTACTATAAGTTTTATCATTTTTGAGTCCTCCTGTATATATTTAATTTATAGATACCTGTTTTATTTTGCGCTGTTCACTCTTTCCTCAAGCTCTGCGCGCAGCGCTTCGTATCCGGGCTTACCGAGCAGTGCATACATATTTGTCTTATATGCCTCGACGCCGGGCTGATTAAACGGATTTACACCGAGCATATATGCAGAGATTCCGCATGCAAGCTCAAAGAAGTATGCGAGATATCCGAAATCATATGCCGATCTGCTGTCAGCGGTAATAACAAGATTCGGAACACCTCCGTCAGTATGTGCAATAGCTGTTGCCGTAAACGCTGTATGATTTACCTCGCTCATCATTTTGCCGGCGATAAAATTCATGCCGTCAAGATTTTCGGGATCTACTGCAATTTCTATATCAGACGGAGATTTCTTTATGTCAAGGATAGTTTCGAAAAGATTACGTTCTCCCTGCTGGATCATCTGTCCGAGTGAATGAAGATCCGTCGAGAACATAGCCGATGCAGGGAATATACCTACTCCGTCCTTACCCTCGCTCTCTCCGTAAAGCTGTTTCCACCATTCTGCAAAGAGCTGTACTCCGTTGTCATATGAAGCGAGAAGTTCGATCTTCTTTCCGTTACGGTAGAAGAAATTTCTCACTGCAGCGTACTTCATAGCATCGTTATCTACATAAGCTTTTTGAGTATATTCTGTTCTGGCATCTGCAGCGCCGCTCATCATCTCATCTATATCTATTCCGGCAACGGCAATAGGAAGAAGTCCTACGGCAGTAAGAACTGAATAACGTCCTCCTACATCATCCGGAACTACGAAGCTCTCATACCCCATATCGGTAGCAAATTTTTTGAGTGTACCGCGGCATTTATCTGTGGTTACAAATATGCGCTTAACCGATTCTTCAACACCGTATCTGTTTTCAAGATATGAACGGAAGATTCGGAAAGAAAGCGCAGGTTCTGTTGTTGTACCTGACTTTGATATAACGTTCAGACAAACATCTCTTCCTTCGCATATCGAAAGCAGCTCATTTATTTGTGCCGGAGATATAGAGTTTCCGGCAAAGTAAATATCGGGTGTATCTTTTTTAAGAGAGTTATAAAGCGGACTCTTTACAAATTCAATAGCCGCTCTTGCGCCGAGATACGATCCGCCGATTCCGATTACGATAAAAACATCGCAGTTCTTTTTAATAAATTCTGCCGATTTCTTTATTCTTGCAAATTCTTCTCTGTCATAATTAACAGGAAGATCTCGCCATCCGAGAAAATCGCTTCCCTCTCCGCTTCCTGTCATAACCTTACCGAACGCTTTGGAAGCCTCTGTTTCAAGTGCTTTAATCTGATCGTCCGAAATAAATTTGTCTGCGTATTTTAAGTCAAGTCTGATCGCCATTACACTGTCCCTCACGGATTTTACATTAAATTATTTTTACACTTCTATTATACACTTATTTCGTATTTCTTGCAATAGCATTTCGCTAAATTTTTTAAATCATAAGAAAATTAGTTACGATTTTTACAAAAATACCGAAAAAATCTATGCGTTCGACTGTTTCAGATGCGACTATATTACTGGAACCTATTTCCGAATCGCCGCTTTTATATACAACTCTTCCGATTACAGTTCCCTTTTCCACTGGTGCAATAAGAGTTTCGGGAAGTTCGGTAATAACCTCTATATTCTTTCCTGTGTTTTTAGGGAGAACCTGACTGAATCCTGAAGAAACCGGTACGCAAGTATCGCTTTTACCGCCTATAACCGGAATTTCTGCAAGCGTATTTTCCGGATAATTAACGTAACAATAATCAGCAAAACCGATATCAAGGAGTTTTTTCGCAGAAGCGTTACGGGCGTCTCTTGTTGACGATCCCATAATTACCGCGATAAGATGCATTCCGTCGCGCTTGGCGGTCGCACTGATACAGAATTTTGCTTTCGATGTCGATCCTGTTTTTAATCCTGTAGCTCCGTTATAAAACCTGACAAGCTTATTAGTATTTGTCAGTGTGAATTCGCCGCCGCGGATAGAATCCATCCATGTAGAACTGTATTCGGTAATTTTTTCATGCGATAAAAGCTCAGCCGACATAATAGCTATATCGCGTGCCGAAGTTACGTGATTTACCGTAGTATCGTCAAGTCCGTTTGTGTTTTCAAAATGTGTATTATTCATGCCGAGTTCCGCGGCCCGGTCATTCATTCTTGAAACAAAGCTTTCTTCACTTCCCGAAATATACTCTGCGAGAGCTACCGCAGCATCATTAGCAGACGATATTACCACGCTTTTTATCAAATCCTCTACGGTTATCTGTTCGCCTGGCGCGAGAAATACCTGTGATCCTCCCATAGATGCCGCATTTTCACTTACTCCGACAGTATCGGAAAGAGATATAGTTCCGGAATCAACGGCTTCCATTGTCAAAAGAAGTGTCATTATTTTGGTTACCGAAGCCGGAGGAAGTTGTTCATCTGCGTTTAGTTCGTACAAGACAGTTCTGGTTTCTGCTTCCATAAGAATAGCACTTTTAGCGTCAAGTTCCGGCTCTGTAGCATGCAACAGAAATGCTTCTCCCGAAAAGCAAAAAATGAAAACAGCAGAAAGAAACGCCGTTAAAAACTTTGAAAACTGATGTGTTTGTTTTAGTCGTTCCATAATGTAAGCTCCGTTCCGCCGCATATTCGCGGCTGATGATTTATCCGTTTATGATATTTATTATATAAATATTTTCTGAAAAAAGATTTTATTCCGAAAGCGCACGATAGATTTACAGAAAAAAGATTTTATATTAAATATTGATCTCATAAATTTCAAAGACGACCGATATCTTGTCGATATCGGTCGTCTTATTGTGAAACAACAAGTCTCCGGGATATCCGTCCGCAATCACAGATTGCGGACGGCAAGTCGGGTTCTTATTTGCTTTTATTGAATTTTTCTGATCTGTAATTATACGGTTTCGGGATATTTTAGCTTAGCCGCGGTAAGCGTATTCCTAAGAAGCATAGCTATAGTCATAGGTCCTACACCGCCGGGCACAGGAGTAATAGCAGATGCTTTAGGATACACCGATTCGAAGTCAACATCTCCGCAAAGTTTTCCGTCGGAATCACGGTTCATTCCGACATCAATAACTACGGCACCGTCCTTTACCATATCGCCTTTTATCAGACGCGGACGTCCCACCGCGACAACAAGAACATCTGCGCGCTTGCATATTTCAGAAAGATCCTTTGATCTTGAATGGGCGATCGTAACGGTTGCGTTTTTATGGAGCAGGAGCATCGCCATGGGTTTTCCGACTATATTGCTTCTGCCGACGACGACACATTCTTTCCCCGTCAGATCAACACCGCTGCGCTCCAGAAGTACCATAACTCCAGCGGGTGTACACGGAAGAAGCTTGCAGTCTCCGATCATTATATGACCTACATTTTCGGCTCTGAAGGCGTCTACATCTTTATCTCCTGAAATCGCTGATATAACAGCATTTTCATCGATTCCTGCACCTCCGTTCTCTTTTTTGGGAAGCGGAAGCTGAACAAGAATACCGTCTGTCTCGTCGTCGGTATTAAGCTTTTCAATAAGATCAAGGAGTTCTTTCTGTGACGTTTCAACAGGGAGTCTGTATACTGAAGAACGCATACCTACTTCTATGCATGCACGCTCTTTATTTCTGACGTATACCTGAGATGCAGGATCTTCTCCGACGAGTATTACCGCAAGAGAAGGCTTTCGGTTCATTTTGGCAACTTCAGCTGCAATTTCTGCTCTGCACTGTGCTGCAATAGTTTTTCCGTCTATTATTTTTGTAAGTTCATTATTCATTGTCACAGACATCCTTTCCGTCTTTACTGTCATTTTCTTTATATTCCGTCTCGGATGCTTTGCTGTTTTCGCATACATTTCCGATACCGTTTTCTGTTACTTCGGCTTTCCGGTCTTCGAACGAATTATTCTCTCCGTCGGATATATCGTTTTCCGAAGTATTGGATGCGTTAGCTGTAATTGAAAGCCGTGAATCGCTGTGCTTTTTCACATAAGATCTCAGAGATATTATGATTATAAGTCCTGAGACAAAGCTAAGAAATGCGACAAGCTGCGAAACTCTTATACTTCCGATATAGAGGCTGTCGGTACGAAGTCCCTCTATGAACATGCGCCCGAGTCCGTACCATGTCATACACATAAGAGCCACTTCACCGTTAAATTTCTTTTTCTTATAATAGAGATTTATAAGCACAAAACCGAGCAGATTCCAGAGCGATTCATACAGAAATGTCGGATGAACATATATAGTTCCGTAAGGAAGCGTAAAGCCCATTCGCCACGGAAGATCTGTTAGGCCGCCGTATGCCTCTCCGTTCATAAAATTTCCCCAACGTCCTATCGCCTGAGCCAAAATAACGCCGGGAGCAATAGCGTCTACTATTTTAGAGAACTTCAGCTTTTTGATTTTTGTCACGGCAAATGCGGTCAATGCACCGGCTATTATTCCCCCGTATATCGCAAGACCTCCGTCGCGCAGAGCGAACATTTGTTTGAGGGTATAATGCGAATCGTCCATTATAATATAGTACGCACGCGCTCCGATTACACCGAATATTATGCAAAAAATAGCATAATCAAGCATATCATCGAATTTTTGTCCCTCGAATTTTACCGCACGCCACGATGCATATAAAAACGCTGCTATCATTCCTGCCGTAATTATTATTCCGTACCACGCGATATCCAGTCCGAACACGGAAAAGGCGACATTATTGACTTTGAATTCACCTATCCCGAGTCCCGGAAATGAAATAATATTTGTTATGCTGCTCATAGTGAAACTATCCCTTTTTTAGTTACGGGTTATGCGTGTGCAAGCGGACACGCATAACCGCTGATTTTGATATACTCTATAATAGCATACTTTTAAATAAAATTCAAGTTTTTACATAAATTTCGATTATATGGTCTTTTCCGTCGAATTCAAACCGGTTTTCCGAAAGGTGTCCGTCAAGTCTGTATTCCGTTTTGTCGGACGGAATCACGTTTACTTTGTAAAAAGTATTCTTTCGTTTAACCGTAAGTTCGAAGCCGCCTGAACTTTTGCAGATATGCGGGCAGACAGAAAAATCATCCCGGTGTTCCTCGTAACCCACAAATTTTTCAAGTATAAGACGGTAATACCATGCTGCTGCTCCGGTATATAATGTCCACCCTGCTTTTGCGGGGTGATCGGGATTTGCGCTGACATCACCGGCGAGAGCATACGGTTCTCCGAGATATTTTTCCGGGGCATGTGATGACGGATCTATATTCATCATAATTCTGTATGCCTGTTCATACCTTCCGATTTCATACAGCGCCCATGCCGCCCATACGGCTGCATGAGTATACTGTCCGCCGTTTTCACGCATTCCGTCAGGATATCCTTTGATATATCCGGGATCGTTAAGTTCTGTCTCCCTTCCTCTTTTACCGAAAGGCGGGGTAAGCAGACGCACTATTCCGGAGTTCTTGTCCTCAAGATATTTCTGTACGGCATCCATGGCAAGTTCTGTCCGATCTTTTGTTTCCGGATCATTAAGCATTGCTGCAAATGCCTGCGGAATCAGGTCGATAAAGCAATTTTTATCGTCACCTGCTCCGATCGGTGTGCCGTCTCCGTAAAAAGCACGTATATAAAATCCTTCGTCACCGTTTTCATACCATCCGTATTTTTCGGTAGCTTCTCTGAGCAGCGAATACTTTTTTTCGAGTAGTGAAACCGATTCGCTGTCGCCTCTGCTTTTACAGATAGGTATAAAGTTTTTTATAATGATGCATGCAAAGATAGCGAGCCAGACACTTTCTCCGGAGCCTGTTCCGGGACTTCCGCCGTCGCTTCCTACCGCACTGAGACCGTCATTCCAGTCACAGCTTCCGATAAATGGCAGACCTCTCGGCCCTATACGAAGAAAAGATATTGCACGGATACAATGAAAATACAGCGCCTCTTTCCCTGACGTAAAAGGAGGAGTCTCATATCTGTCGCTCTCATGCGGTTCAAGTAAAGATGAATCAAGATACGGTATCTCTACTTCAAGAACTGAGCGATCGCCCGTTCTGTTTATATATTCACAAACAGCGAAAGGCAGCCACAGATAATCGTCAGAGCATCTTGTTCTTATTCCTTTCGGAATATTTTTTCCGTCATATCCCGGAATATCATGCCACCAGTGCATTACGCTGCCGTCTGTATACTGTCTTGCCGCACATCGGATAATATGTGTCCTTACCAGCGACGGATCGCAATATATGAGCGCAAGCGAATCCTGAAGCTGATCTCTGAATCCGTAGGCACCTCCGGGCTGATAAAATCCTGTTCTGCCGCGCATACGGCTTGCATATATCTGGCGCGGAAGAAAGCTGTTAAACAGCTCATCTATAGAAGTTGTTCCAGTCTTCAGATAAAGTCCTGTATTTATTCCGTTTTCAGACATACCGGAAGAAATTTCTCTGCCCGAGAGATATTTCTTTTTTATAGCCTTATATGTCGGCGATCCGATCAATTGTAATACGGCGTCGCCGTCATCGGAAATTCCCTGTGAAACTGTTTTTGGTGTTTTTATAATTCCGAGTAAAAAGTTGTTTTTTTCTACTTCGGAAAGAAATACTGTCATTCCCGCAAGAGAGCCGAATCTGCATATAAAGAATTTTGTATTATCAGTTTTTAATGTCTGTACAGTTCCGGCATCCGCCGATATATTTATATTATATCTGAGCGGAATCTGATATTCCGATTCAAAATGAACAAGTTTAACAGGAAGTTTCTGATCAGCAGAAACCTTTAAGGAATATTTTGCTCCGTCTATCTCTCCGATATATTCAGCGCAGTTTCCGCGATAAATCACCTCCGATGCACAAGCGCACAGATCATATCTTTTTTCTTCAGTTTCAGCAATCAATGCTTCCCCGAAGCAGTCGCACATAGCGTCTCCGGACCACGGTGTGAGGCGTCTTTCGCGGCTGTTTGTAAACCATGTGAATCCAAGTGTATTTTGGGTAACCAATGTTCCGAAGCATTTTCCGGTGCAGATATACGACCACGGAACGTTTAAGCCGTCTTTTTTGACAATTCTGTATCCTCCGTCAGGGAGATACGATGACACTGCGGAAATGTTTTCAGACAGTTCGGAATGTGAATTTTTATTGTATGATCCGTCTGTAAAATCCGGACGTCTGATAATTTTATTTTTCGGCGTGCTTTTACGCGAATATTTACAAAGCGTTCTGTACCCAAGCTCAACTGCTTCCGCAACAGTAGATTTTACTGTAATATCAATATACATTCGGGATACCGATTTTAAAAGCATTTCAGTATCCTTATCGTTTGACGCACCGACGATATGAACGCCTCCGCATCTGCCTAAAAGAAAATCTGCACACCCTTCAGATGCGGCTTTTTTTATCATGTCACGGACAGGTTCACGATATCCTCCGGTAGGACAGTAGAAAAATACTATATCCGTTTTTATTCCGGAAAGAAATAAAAACCTTGCGCATCTCATAAACGAAAGAAGAGCGCTTCCGTATTCGGATTTTGATATTTCATTTACGCCTATATTATCATCTTTGTTGATTCCAACGGTGATGATCGGATTGTCAGATGAAATGCCGTATTTCCAGAGATCATCCGGTCTCATATCTTTGTTCATGGTGTATCCTGAATCAGCTCTGAAGAAAAGATGTGTCAATATAAGCTCAAGAAGTTTCATATCATGAGGTTCCATATACTGTTCCGGAGATTGTCCGTACGGCTCGTACGATCTTATTCCCGGGAAAATAGAACTGCTTCGGTGTTTTCTCTCCCGCAGACGTCTCAGAATTCCGACTGCTTCATCTCTGCTATGCCCGCATGATATAAGAATCTCATCCGAATATATTCCTTTTTTACTGTGCGATGATTTTCGTATTACCGCGACAGGATCTATACATACTCCGTCATTGCAGGGCAGATCTTTTTCGTATAAAGCCGCAATATCTGCTTCTGAGTATAAAGAAGGCATAATTTCACGCCGCCGCGAAGCATATTCTATATTTCCGCTGCTGCGGAATGATATTGCTATGCACATTCCGCTTTCCCTTTTTTGTATTCTGCGGTCAAACAGAAGAATACCCTCTTCCGGTATATACTCCGATTCTATAGCAAGCGTACTGTAAGCAGGATGGGAAGTATAATCTCTCAGTTCGGACATAACAGGTTCAAGGTAAAGCATGGGAACTATCTCACAAAAACGTCCTCTGGCA
>CABUHS010000042.1 GCA_902491535.1 uncultured Eubacteriales bacterium | reverse complement strand
GCCGTGTACCGACCCGTACGCACGGTGGTGTGAGAGGTCGGCTGGTCAATTAATGGTCAGCCTCCTACTCGATTATTGCTCAGCCGGGTATTTTTATATTTACGTTTCCGCTTGTGGTTGATATAGAACACGGTCCCGCGCCGTATACCGAATCGGGAACGTCTACACGACCGCTGACAGTCGATACATCGAAATCCTTTGAACTGCCGAGTGTTCCGCGCACTTCGCCGCTTATTGTTGATACGTTTATTTCGTGAGCATCGAATCCTGCAAATGTTATATCACCGCTGGTGGATTCAAACGACGCATCCCCGGTTGCTTCCGTACCGGAGATATCAACATCTCCGCTCGTTGTTTTTACTTTGATCGAGGAAACATTTGATCCTTTAATTTCAAGATCGCCGCTTGTAGTTTTTACTTCGAGAGAGGAGGCACTGCATATACCGATCTCAACCTCTCCGCTCGTCGAGCCTGCGTTTATGAAGCCCTCGGCGCGGCATGAGTCGGCATGTATTTCTCCGCTTGTAGATGTGACGGATATATTGTCTGCGTATACGGACGATATATTTATATCACCGCTGGTTGAAGTTGCTGTGAGAGATTCAGCCGATAAAAGCGTAGTACCGATATCGCCGCTTGTTGACGACAGCTCGACAGTGCCGAAACCGGATTCCGCACCTGCACTGAGCGTTATATCTCCTGAGGTGGTTGATGCGGTAAGCTTATCGTATTCACCGTCGGGCAGATACAGCGTTACCGACGGAGATGAGTTTACGTTGAAAGAGATCATTACTAAATGCTCGTACCACGGACGCTTGTCGGAATATGATGCGGTCAGAACGCCGTCCTTTACCGTAGGTTTTATCTCTGTCTGTTCGTAGGTTACCGAAACAACGCGGCATATTCCGTCGTCGGCATGTTTTATCACAATATCGTGTGAGGGACATTCGATAAGCACAGAAGAGAAATTCTCTGTTATCTTATACTCGTTTGTTACAAGTTCGGTGTTATTGAATGACGAAAAATTGAAATTTGAACGTGCAAGATTTACCGCAAGTATGATAAGACCTATTATAATAAGACATATAGCGATTAACATTACGGTTTTGTATGAGTGATGCATATATTTACAGTTCCTTTCTGAATATATTATTAAAACGTAAGAATTTTATTTACTGTGCTTTTCGTCCGATAAACAAAGATTTTACCCACAGGACGAATCGCTTGCTCATTCTGAAAACTCCCTTGACAGTTCCTGAGAATACGGGGCACATAAAAAGAAATAATCCGAGACATACAAGTCCGCCGCCGAGCAGGATAGATGCGGTCGTACCCTGTGCAGTAAAAAGCAGTATTACACAGCCGATCAGTGCAGCTATTGCCGATATACCGAATGAAAACGGTATACTGAAAAGTACGATAACAAGGGCGATGATAAGTATGAAAAATGTGATGAACAGTACGATTGCGGTAATAAGGAGAGGAAACCATATCGGAAATGCCATAACTGCAAGCAATGTTTGCAGCGCAGAGGAATTTCTGTGCTTCGACGCTTTGTTTTTTATCAGCTTCGGCAGGGATATTCCGGACAGCACCTGCGATACTGCGTCATCGATTGATCCTATCTGCGCGACGGCTTCCTCTTCGGTCATTCCGTCCTCAATTCGGTCGTCAATCATTTCACTGTAGTATTCGACCGAACGCTCAAGCTCTTCCGGCGGAATCTCACCGAGCCTGCTTCGCAGTGACTCTATAAATTCCTCTTTATTCATGGGTTTCTTCCTCCCGTACAATGAATTTGTATACAGACATGATCTCTTTCCACTCGTTTTTAAATGCCTCGATCCGATCAAGTCCCTTTTCTGTTATGTGATAATATTTTCGCAGTCTGCCGTTATGCTCGACAGAATAAACGGTCAGACAGTCAGCCGTCTCAAGCCTTCGCAGTATCGGATACAGCGTTGATTCTGAGACGGAGATATACGGTTTTACATCCTTAACAATTTTGTATCCGTATGAATCTGTTTCTTTTATTGCGGCAAGCACGCATACATCGAGCAGTCCGCGTTTTATCTGTATATCCATATAACCTCTCCTGTCAATAATATTATACGACGCATAGTATAGTTTGTCAAGAGGTATTGCGAAAAAATGTAAAAAAATATACCGTGTAAAACACGCATATTTTGGGCTGACTGAAATTGCGGCTGATAGATAATGACAGATATTCAGGCTTTTAAATCAGGTTGATGCCCGGATAAAAAATGTACCGGATTATAAGTAATGATATAAAGCTGTGATTTCGTCGTAAGGTACATAAATTGTTCTGAAAAAATCTGCGCACATCATGCGAATTATACATCGAATTGTTGATTTTTTATTTATATTGTGATAAAATTGTTGCGTAAAGAAAGATATGTTAAAAGTACTGAAATGCGGAGGCGGACAGAATGAGAAAAGCGCTGTGGAATCCGTGGCACGGATGTCATAAATGCAGTCCCGGCTGCGCGAACTGCTATGTATATTATCTCGACAGCCTGCGGGACCGTGATGCGTCAGTCGTAGCGCGTTCAAAGACAGGTTTTAACCTTCCGCTGAAAAAAAGCAGGAGCGGAGAATATAAAATACCGTCCGGAACCGAGCTTGCGACATGCTTTACATCTGACTTTTTTATTGCGGATGCAGACGTCTGGCGCGATGAGGCATGGGATATTATAAAGCGTCGAAGTGATGTGAATTTTCTTATCTGCACAAAACGTATCGAGCGTTTTGATAAGTGTGTTCCATCCGACTGGGGAGACGGATATCCTAACGTCCGTCTGGCGGTTACCTGCGAAAATCAGCAGAAAGCTGACGAGCGGCTTCCGATTCTGCTCGGAGTCCGTGCGAAAACGAAATATATTTTTGCATCGCCTATTCTTGAAGATATAGATTTTTCACCGTATCTCTGCCGCGGCGGAATAGACATGGTGTCTGTCGGCGGAGAGTCGTACGTTGGCGCGCGTATATGTAACTTTGATTGGGTTCGCCGCGTAAAAGAAACCTGCGACCGTTTCGGCGTGCGTTTCAGCTTTCATCAGACAGGTTCGAACTTTGTGATGAACGGCAAACGATATAAAATAAAGCATCGGGACGAGTATTTACAGGCAAAAAAGGGTATGCAGTATCTGAGGGAGATAAGTAAGAAATGATTGGAACTTCGAAGAAGAAAAACAGCGGGCAGCTTCTTATGATACTTATATACCTTATGTTGGGTGCGGTTTGCGGACTGCTTATGATCATGACAGTCGATTCGGTATACACAGATACGTTGTCGGCGGGAAAATATTTAATGATATTTGCACTGACACTTGTGTTCTTGTATGCTGCTATCCTGATTCAGCTCATTATTCACGAATCGGGGCATCTTGTATTCGGACTTCTGAGCGGATACGGCTTCAGATCGTTCAGAATTGCCAACCTGATATTGTTAAAAGAAGAAAACGGAATGAAGCTGCGCAGAATACATATAGCCGGAACCGCAGGACAGTGTATTATGTCTCCGCCTGATATGAAGGACGGAAAAATCCCTTATGTTTTATACAATCTCGGCGGATCGCTTATGAATCTGATCTCGTCGGCGGTATTTATTTTACTATCGCTCTTATTTTCCGATATTATGTACCTATCACTGTTTATGAAGATCCTTTTTGCCGTCGGAATATTTTTCGCCGCAACGAACGGAATACCGATGCATGTGGGACCGGTGGACAATGACGGTTACAATACTTTGTCGATCGGGCGCTCCGCGGAGGCCATGCGGTCATTTTGGATACAGATGAAAGTAAGCGACAGTACCGCGCTCGGTAACCGTCTTTCGGCAATGCCTGAGCAGTGGTTTACCATGCCGTCCGAGAGCGGTCTGAAGAACAGCATGAGTGCGACTGTAGCTGTGTTCCGTGAAAATCGGCTTATGGATATGCATAATTTTGAAGAGGCGCTTGCGCTGATAGAGTTGCTCGAAGCCGAAGATACTGCTGTCGCCGGGCTTTACCGTGCGCTGCTTACATGCGACCGTATGTACTGTATGCTGATTCTTAACACGGATAACGCCGCGGATGCGGTAATGCGGCTTCAGACAAAGGAGCAGCTTACATTTATGAATCAGATGAAGAGCTTTCCGACGGTTGTGCGTACAGAGTATCTGCTCGCGCTTTTCCGTGGCAATACTGAGCGTGCAGAACATTTCAGATGCGAATTTGAAAAATGTGCGCGCAAATATCCGTATGCCGCAGATATAGAGAGCGAACGCGAGCTTATGGATATAGCCGACATGCATTACTCGCAGGCTCGGTAGCTGCGTCAGATCCGCGGATATGTACCGCATATATACAATTTTTTGAAAAAATATTAAAAATCCGAAGATTGTTATTGACAATCATACGACTGCGTGCTATAATCAAGTCATGGCAATTGTTAGAGGCCTCATTTCGGAAAAACACGGCGGAATATTTACGGGCAATCTTGTCCGGATTACGTAAAAAAGCATACAGCGAAAGTTTTTGCGGCTGTGCAAAAACATTTATGCATGCCGATACTGTACAGTGTATTTCCGATAAACGGTTGCCGGGAAAGGTAATATTACAAAGGTTTGGGGAATAATGACTAATAAACAGATATGGGAGATTGCGCTCATGCAGTCTGCCGAGGATTTCGGATGCAGTCCGCAGGACTTTATTTCGGGCGAAAATCTTGTCGTACCGTCCGAAAAGAGGGAAAAAGCGAGACGGTATCTTCCGCTGCCGTTTGAACTTGACATGGTATCCTACGGAAGCAATATTGTTGCTCAGACAAGTCCGAGGATTGAAGCTGCCGCGCGTGAATATATCGGGAAATACGATGTTTCGCACTGCTTTGAAACGCCGCATATTCATGCTCTGGGTGAAATGGTAGGTGTATACGGACTCGGTGTATGCTTTATGGCGGAGTATTTTCTGCCGGATGCAGAGCTTGTAAAAGAGCAGCCGTGCGGATATGAGATGAAGCTTCTCGGCCCGTCAGACTTTGCAGAGCTGTATACTCTGCAGTGGAGCAATGCTCTATGTGCGGACCGTAAAGCGCTTGATGTGCTTGCCGTCGGCGCTTATGACGGCGGAAAGCTTATCGGACTTGCCGGTGCTTCCGCCGACTGTGAAAGCATGTATCAGATAGGCGTAGACGTGCTGCCCGGATATCGGAGGCAGGGAATTGCCGCGGCTCTTACGGGCAGGATCGCACTTGAGATATTTGCACTCGGAAAAGTACCGTTTTACTGTGCTGCATGGTGTAATATCGCGTCTGTGCGGAATGCAGTGCGGTGCGGCTTCCGGCCTGCATGGGCGGAGCTTACCGTGAGGGAAAATGAGCTTATAGCAAAGCTGAACCGAACGGATTCTGCTGATACAAAATTTTGAATTTATTATTAAGGAGAGGATAAAATAATGAAACTTGAACTGAGAGACATTTACAAAAGCTTCGGTGAGAAGCGTGTTCTCGAGGGAATTTCGCTTTCAGCCGACGGCGGAAAGGCGTTCGGACTGCTCGGAAGAAACGGAGCCGGAAAAACTACGTCAATACGTATTCTGATGGACGTTTTTCCCGCTGACAGCGGAGATGTACTTATAGACGGCGAGCGTATCGATTATAACAGGATCGGTATCGGATATCTTCCCGAAGAGAGGGGACTTTATCCTAAAAAGATCATAATAGATCAGCTTGTATATTTTGCTATGCTTAAAGGCATGAATCGTCCGGACGCTTTGAAGTCGATAGACTACTGGCTCGGCAGACTGGGAATGGCAGAGTACCGAGGAAAAAGGCTTGATACGCTTTCAAAAGGTAATCAGCAGAAGATCCAGCTCATAACCGCGCTTGCGCACAATCCCGATATTATAATACTTGACGAGCCTTTTTCGGGACTCGATCCGGTAAACGCGATGCTGCTCAAGGATGTTGTCCGCGAGGAGATAGGAAAAGGCAAGATAGTTCTGTTTTCGAGCCATCAGATGAGCTATATCGAGGAGTTCTGCGACAGCATAGCGATACTCAGGGACGGCAGAACGGTTCTTCACGGAGATCTTCATGATATAAAGCGGAATTATACGCGCGATAAGCTTATAGTCCGTTCGGAAGCTTCGGAGCGCATAGCTGCGGAGTACGGCGGCAGATGCAAACGTCTCGGTGAATCTGAGCTTATGCTTTTGCTCGGATCGCCGGAGGATAAACGCGCGGTGATGAGATCGCTTACGGATAATTATGATATAGATGAGGTAAAGGTTTTTGAGCCGTCGCTGAACGATATATTTGTAGAATATGCAGGCGACCGCGACGAGGGAGGACAGAGCAATGAAGCAGTTTAAAACAATACTCGGATTTGAACTTAAATATTTTTTCAAAAATAAGGTATTTGTCGGAGTGACGGTATTTCTGGTGGCGCTTATTGCTGTGGTAATGTTCTTTCCGCGAGTTAAAGCGGCGTTTGATAAGCCTGATACGCAGGTTCCCGGCGGAGATACGGAGGTGTCGGATACCGAGGGCGGAACAGACGAAGCGTCAGATTCCGATATTATGCTTATAGCATCGGATACGCCTGAAACAGCAGAGCAGATAAAAGCTGTGTTCTCGGAAGCCTTCACCGGTTATTCGGTTCGCATAGCCGAGGGCGGTGCGGACGAAATAAAAGAAAAGATACTTTCGGGCGACGCTGAATGCGGCTTTGTGGTGAGCGGTCTTTCGTCGTATATCTATTATGTTGACAATCTTTCGATGTATGATTATAATACGGAGGTTGCCGACGAGCTTCTGCAAACTCTCTATCGCACAAGCGCAATGCTTGAAAGCGGAGTTCCGCAGGACCGTATAAACGATATCTTTTCTTTCGAGGTAACGCATGAGACCGAGAGTCTCGGTAAAGACCAGATGCAGAACTTCTTCTATACCTATATAATGATATTTGCGCTTTATATGGTCATACTGCTTTACGGTCAGCTTGTAGCGACTAATGTTGCCACAGAGAAAAGCTCAAGGGCGATGGAACTGCTTATTACAAGTGCAAAGCCTGTTTCGATGATGTTCGGAAAGGTTATCGCTTCGTGTATAGCCGGATTCATTCAGCTTGTTTGCATATTCGGCTCGGCATTTGTGTTCTTTAATCTGAACAAAGCGTACTGGGGAGGAAATGAGATCATAAGCTCTATCTTCAATATGCCTGTAGGCCTATTGCTTTACATGCTGATGTTCTTTGTACTCGGATTTCTTATGTATGCATTCATGTTCGGTGCAGTCGGCTCGACAGCTTCAAAGGTCGAGGATATAAATACCTCGGTAATGCCGCTTACTATGCTTTTTGTAATAGGATTTATCGTGGTTATGACGTCGATGTCCTCCGGCAATGTCGATAATACGCTTATGAGAGTATGCTCGTATATTCCGTTCACCTCGCCTATGGCTATGTTCACAAGAATTGCGATGAGTACTGTTCCGGCATATGAGATAGTTATTTCGGTCGTAATTCTGATCGCATCGGTATTCGGGATCGGCGTACTTGCGGCAAAGATATACCGTATGGGAGTCCTGCTTTACGGAAAAGCTCCGAAGCTCGGAGAAATACTTCGTTCGGTACGCAAAGCGTGATCGGTGATATGACTGAATAAGAGTGTTACCTGCCGCCTGCGGAGTTTTTCCGCAGACGGCGGCTTCCGCTTGATCCGGACGGATCATACTTACGCCTGCAGCGCTTGTATCTTATTGAAAAACTGAAAAACTGAAAAGAGGGATGTTTAAATTGGCAACTTCGATAGACTTTATAGAATATGTGTGCGATCAGGTAAGCTCTGCGGGTGAAGTCCGCTATAAAAAGCTTTTCGGAGAGTTTATAGTTTATATAAACGGCAGACCTGTTTTTACGGTATGTGACAATACCGTGTATGTTAAAAAAATTCCCGAAATATCAGAGCTTTTAAACGGCGCGCAGCTCGGCTGCCCGTATGACGGCGCAAAGGTTCATTATATACTCGATATTGATAACGCAGAACTTGCGCTTGCGGCGGCTGATATTCTGAAAGAAGTGATTCCGCTTCCGAAGCCGAGAAAAAAGAAGGTATGAGGCGTAAGGATTTTTTATGAGCTTGTGCCGGCGAAAGAAGTATCGTTGTGCATTGCAGTCTGACGGAGATTAAAAAATGTATAAGCTTATGATAATAGAGGACGATCCCGGAATCGCAGATGCGGTTAAAAAGCAGGCGGAGCTTTGGGAGCTTGAGGTTCATATCACAGAGAATTTCAGAGCGGTTATGACCGAGTTTGCTGAGGTTCAGCCGCATATCGCCCTTATAGACATTTCGCTGCCGTTTTTTAACGGTTATCATTGGTGCAGCGAGATACGCAGGATATCAAAGGTTCCGATAATATTTATATCCTCTGCATCGGATAATATGAATATTGTTATGGCTATGAATATGGGAGCCGACGATTTTATTGCGAAGCCTTTTGATCAGAGCGTGCTTATCGCAAAAATACAGGCGCTTCTGCGCCGAACCTACGATTTTGCGGCTTCCGTTCCGGTGATCGAACACAGAGGAGCTTTTCTCAATACCGGTGACAGTACGCTGATGTACGGTGATGAGCGTATCTCTCTTACGAAAAACGAATACCGCATTCTTCTTTGCCTTATGGAGAATAAGGGCAGAGTCGTAAGCCGCGAAAAGCTGATGGAAAGACTTTGGGAGACCGATTTGTTTGTCGATGAAAACACGCTCACGGTGAATATAGGCAGGCTCAGAAAAAAACTTGATTCCGCCGGACTTGAGAATTTTATCGCGACAAAATTCGGAGTGGGATATATTGTTGAATAGCGCGGAGGAAAGTATATGAAGCTTTTCGGAAGATATCTGAAATACCGTATCAGGCTGATAGTATATTTTGCGCTGGTGTGTATCATATTTATTTCAAGCTTTGTGCTGTACGGACTTCCGGTCATGGCGGTGATCTATCCGGCGGCGCTTTGCGCAGTAGCGGGGATATTGTTTGCGATTGCCGATTTTATAAAAGTAAAGCGTATCCACAAGGAACTTTGCCGCGCAGAGCGGCTTACTGCCGAAGTGCTTACCGAACTTCCCGAAGCGGCAGATCTGCTGCATGAGGATTGGATACGCATTATAGAGCGTCTTAAATCTGATATATCCGATCTTGTAGCTGCGGCTGACGTAAGATACCGCGATATGACCGAATATTATACCGTATGGGTGCATCAGATAAAAACGCCGATATCCTCCATGCGGCTCACGCTTCAGAATGAGGATACGCCGTTGTCGAGAAAACTTACATCCGATCTGTTCAGGATAGAGCAGTATGTCGATATGGTACTTGCGTTTCTCCGGCTCGAATCGGTTTCAAGCGACTATGTGTTTGCAAAACACAGTCTTGACGGTATAATAAAAAGCGCTGCGAAAAAATTCGCCTCCGAATTTATCGACCGCAGGATAAGGCTTGAATACACACCGCCGGATATTGATATAACCACCGATGAGAAATGGCTTTCTCTTGTGATCGAACAGATCATTTCGAATGCGCTCAAATATACAAAAGAGGGAAGCGTGAGGATATATATGCGTGACGGAAAGACGCTTTGTATTGAAGATACCGGAATCGGTATCGCGCCTGAGGACCTGCCGCGTATATTTGAAAAGGGTTATACCGGATGCAACGGACGGCTTGAATCCCATTCGAGCGGTATCGGGCTGTATCTTTGCAGACGTATCTGCAAGAATCTCGGCGTGGGGATATCTGTACAGTCGGAGCTTGACAAGGGAACGGCAGTGCTTTTAGATATATCGCAGTATGAAATAAATGCAGAATGAATTCTTACAAAATTGTAAGAATCGGAGCGGGAAATGTAAGCCGATTCTATGGCGGTGCATTTCCCGTTTGTGCTAAAATATCTCATGTAAGACGGAGGTATGACTCCGGTTCTGAATCTAATAAATTTTATCGGAGGATAAACTACAGTGAGTATTTTGGAGGTAAACGGACTTAAGAAGGTCTATACGACGCGCTTCGGCGGAAACAGGGTAGAGGCGCTTAAAAACGTGAATTTCAGTGTTGAAAGAGGAGAATATGTGGCGATCATGGGAGAATCCGGATCGGGAAAGACCACGCTGCTGAATATTCTTGCCGCGCTTGATAAGCCGACGGGCGGAAGCGTACTGCTCGACGGAAACGATCTTTCGGGGATCAAGGATTCGGCGCTTTCTGCATTTCGCAGGGATAATCTCGGATTTGTTTTTCAGGATTTCAACTTGCTTGATACCTTTACACTTGAGGATAATATATATCTGCCGCTTGTCCTGGCGGGTAAATCGTATTCGGAGATGAGTACGTCGCTTGCGCCTATCGCGCTTCGTCTCGGCATAACGGAGCTTCTTAAAAAATATCCGTATGAAGTTTCGGGCGGACAGAAACAGAGAGCGGCGGTCGCGCGCGCGATAATTACATCGCCTAAGCTGATCCTTGCTGACGAGCCTACCGGTGCGCTCGATTCCAGAGCGACAGATGAGCTTCTCCGTCTGTTCGGAGAGATCAACCGCGTCGGTCAGACGATACTGATGGTCACGCACTCGGTAAAGGCTGCAAGCTCTGCCGGAAGAGTCCTGTTTATCAAGGACGGAGAGGTATTCCATCAGATATACCGCGGAGGCGATACCGATGAGCAGCTTTACGGAAAGATCTCCGATACGCTGACAATGCTTGCAACGGGCGGTGACAGACGATGAAAGGCGGACTTTATCCCAAGCTTGCGCTTGACGGGATACGCAAGAACAAGCGAATGTATATCCCGTATATTCTCACATGCATAGGCATGGTCATGATGTATTATATCGTGTCTTTTTTGCAGTACAGCGACGCGATATCTTATGTCAGAGGAGCTGAGATCGTCAAGGAAACTGTAGGTCTCGGCAGTTGGGTAATTGCGATATTTTCCTGCATATTCCTTTTCTATACTAACTCGTTTCTTATCCGCAGACGTAAAAAAGAGTTCGGTCTTTACAATATACTCGGAATGGGAAAACGGAATATCGGATATATCCTGTTCTGGGAGTCGGTTATAATATATGTGTTGTCGGCAGGGATCGGACTGTTTGCCGGAATCTCATTTTCAAAGCTTGCGGAACTCGGACTTGTACGTTTACTTGAGAGTGATGTAAGATACGATATGTCGGTATCTGTGACTGCTGTTCTTATGACGCTTGCGGTATTCGGTGCTATTTTTGTACTTCTGCTTCTGAATTCTCTCAGGCAAGTGAGATTTTCAAGTGCAGTTTCGCTTATAAAAAGTGAAAATGCAGGAGAAAAGCCGCCGCGCGGCAACTGGTTTATCGCTCTTCTCGGTATTATAGCGCTCGGAGTCGCGTATTATATAGCGGTTACAATAGATGATCCTGTTACGGCGTTGCTTATGTTCTTTGTCGCTGTCGTGCTTGTAATTATCGGAACATATCTTATCATGATAGCAGGCTCTGTGCTTTTCTGCCGTGTGCTTCAGAAGAAAAAGAAATATTATTACAAAGCAAACCATTTTGTATCGGTATCGTCGATGGTGTACCGTATGAAACGCAACGGAGCCGGACTTGCTTCGATATGTATTCTTGCGACGATGGTGCTTGTTATGATATCGTCTACTGCAAGTCTGTATTTCGGCGAAGAAGATTCGCTTATGAACCGTTATCCGAGAGAGATAGATGTCACGCTTTATTTTGATGATACCGACAGATTTTCAGACGGAACTATTCCGGAGCTGCGTGATAAACTTCTCACCGTAGCAGACCGGTACGGTGTTCAGCCGAAAAATATTCAGGATTACCGCAGCATTACGGTAGGCGGACTTGTAGACGGAACAACGATAGTTACCGACGCGACAAAGGTCGATCAGTTCGGGATAGAAGCGACTTCGAATGTATATCAGATCAATATTGTTCCGATTGAGGACTATAACAGAATGATGAATGCAGATGAAACACTTGAAGACGGAGAGGCTATGATCTGCACATTCAGATCGGAGTATACTTCGGACAAAATCGCTTTTGAGGACGGCAAGAGCTTTAAGATAAAAAAGACGGTCGAAAGCTTTGTCGGAGACGGAGACGCCGCTATGAGCGTTATTCCGACTATGTATATTTTCGTTCCTGACATTGACAGTGCGGTAGAGGGAATAGACGCTCTTGCCGACTATACCGGACGCAGAATGATAACTATAGTATGGAAATATAATTTCGATACAAGTCTTGATGAGAACGGTCAGATAAATCTCTATAACGATATGAGACATGAGGTCAGTACGCTGTTTGATAATACGGGAAATACCGACGAAGTTTACGGACTTGACGGAGGACGTGTAAACGGACGCCAGTTTGAACGCGTGGATTATTATAACACATTCGGAAGCCTGCTCTATCTTGCAATTCTTCTGAGTATCGTGTTTATATTCGCCGCAGTGCTTATAATTTACTATAAACAGATATCCGAGGGATACGAGGATCAGTCACGGTTTGATATTATGCAGAAGGTAGGTATGACGAAAAAAGAGATACGCAAGAGTATAAACTCACAGCTCCTGACGGTATTTTTCCTGCCGCTTATCGGAGCAGGAATGCACCTTGCGTTTGCATTCCCTATGGTAAAACTTATACTTCTGTGTTTTAATCTGAGTAATGTTGATCTGTTTTTTGCAGTGACTGCGATATCGTTTGCCGTTTTCGCGATATTTTATGTGCTTGTTTACCGCATTACGTCGAATGCATATTACAATATAGTCAGCGGAATTAAAAAAGAATAGAAACGACAGATAAAACAGAGACTGTCACATTATAATTAAATTGCACAAATCATAGCTTCCCCCTCGGGGGAAGCTGGCACCGAAGGTGACTGATGAGGGGGATAGTTATATATTTACCTCATCCGAGCGGTTGCGCCGCCCACCTTTCCCGGGGGAGGCTACTTGTGTAATATTACTTTAATGTGACAGTCTCTTTTTGCTTATACGCTTTTTACAGACCGAGCTTTCGTTTTTTTCGGCGCACGCGGTTTATGTGTCTTTCAAAATTGCCGCTTCCGATAAGCTCGGCAAGTACATACTGTTCAAAGACCGGAACGGTACAGGAATAAAATCCGAGACGCTGCTCAAATTCTGTCAGCAGTTCTTCCGGCAGGATCATATATCCGACACGGATCGACGGCGCGACCGTACCGGAGAATGTGTTGAGGTATATTACATGCCCCTGCTTTGCGGTAGAGAATACCGTATCTTCGTTCTTTTTTGATACGGTAAGCTCGGAATCATAGTTATCTTCTATGATGTAACCGCCGCGCTTTTCCGCCCAACGTAGATATTCCTGCCTTTTTGACGCGCTTGCGGTAATTCCGCTCGGATAGCTGTTGAACGGAGTGACGTGCAGAACCGACGCTTCCGTTTTTTCAAGCTCTGATGAGATTATACCGTCGTTTCCGAGTCTGAGCATGTCACACTTTACGCCGCTTGCCCGGTAAACGCTTCGGATCTTTTCGTATGACGGATCTTCAAGCGCAAAGCATCTGTCTGTTCCGAGAAGCTGAACGATCAGGCTGTAAAGGTATTCCGCTCCGGAGCCAATTACTATCTGCTCCGGATCTGCGGATATACCGTTGCTTCTTGCAAGATATGAGGATATAGCTTCCCGAAGCTCCGTGCAGCCCCGGTTCGGCGATTTTACAAGTATGCGCGGCCCGAAGTCGAGCATTACTTTTCGCATGGTTTTTGCAAGTACGGTATACGGAAATTCATTTTTGAGAGTTACTGCGGCGCTTGCTTTCTTTGAAGCGATATCGTATCGGACGTCGCGCGCGGTAATAAAGTCGCTTTCTTTATATATGACAAAATATCCGCTTCGCTGTCTGCTTTCGATATAGCCCTCGTCGCATAAAAGCGCGTAAGCGTGTTCTGCCGGAATCACGCTTATTCCGGTTTCGGCGGCAAGAAGCCGCTTTGAGGGAAGCTTTGCACCGCATGTGTAGATTCCGTCTGTGATATCCTTTTTAAGTTGCAAATAGAGCTGGAGATACGCTGGAGTTTTGTCGGAGCTGTCTATGTGATATTTCATCTGGTTATATATTATTCTCCTGTTTTGGTTATTTCATAATGTTCAGTTTTATTGTATCATAGATAAAACGGTTTGTAAAGAGATAATTTATATCATTGCAGACCAAATCGAAAGGAAATGATGGAAATGAAAAAAACAGACAGCAGAAAGGCGATCCTCTGGCTATGCCTTACCGCGCTTTTTATGGCTATGAATGTGGCTATGAGTTCCTTCGGAGTTCCGGTTCCCGGAGGGCATCTTTATATGAACGATATCGTTATATGTACGGCGGCGATACTTTTTGATCCGCTTGCGGCATTCCTTGTCGGCGGCGTCGGCGCTTTTCTCGGAGATTTCTTCTTTTATCCGGCTCCGATGTTTGTATCGCTCGTCACACACGGACTTCAGGCTGTTGTAATATCAGTATTCTCGCGGTATTTTATGAAAAAGCATCCCGCGGTTTCTTCCGGTATCGGAGTTACGCTCGGAGCGATAATAAATGTGGTCGGATACTCTCTCGGAAGAAGATTCTTCTACGGCAGCAACCGGACGATGGCGGTCGTTATAGCAAAGCTTCCGTATCAGATCGCGCAGGCAGCGGTCGGAGCAGTTCTCGCAATGGTAATATGCTATGCGTTCGGGCTGAAGAAGCTTGCGGAAAAGGAGATCGGAAAGCAGCTTCACTGATGATATATAGTAGAAACAAAACCGATCTTATTTTGTCAAAATAAAAAACATACGGCGTGTTTAAGCACCGTATGTTTTTTTATACATAAGTTTATTATTTCTTATATATCAGATATCAAATGAGACTGCTTAATAATATAAACATGTGTTAATGTTGTTTCGTAAGAAAATCCCCGCGCGGTGTTTTTTAGCCGTGCAGGGATAAATTATAGCAGTGTTAATCTGTTTTTTTCATAAGATCGGCGATAGTTATGCCGTCGAAAAAATTATTTATAAGCTTGTCAAGCTCAGTCCACATAGGCAAAGTGCGGCATTCGGCATTTCTCGGACAGCTTTCGGAATTTCCGCCCCCGAGACATGCCACCGGCGCAAGATCTCCTTCGGTCAGACGAAGGATCTCGCCGACTGTATAATCCTTTGGTTCGCGGCAAAGCCTGTATCCGCCGCCTTTGCCGTGAATTCCTTCTATAATATTGTTTTTTGTCAGCACGGGAAGGATCTGTTCAAGGTATTTCAGCGATATCTGCTGTCTGCCGGCCACCTCTTTCATCGGAATATACTGCTTGTCACTTTGCTCGGCAAGATCTATGATAACGCGCAGTGCGTATCTTCCTCTTGTTGATATTATCATGATATCGTACTCCGTTCCGCGCTCTGCGCGCATAGTTTTTGCTTAGATCTTATTTAGCTGATACTGATATTACTCTTCGCAGCAGTGGGCGCATGAACCGTTCTCCGGGAAATCGGCGCAGCTATAACATATGCCGTTTTTATCGTAATAGTCTTTTATTGCCGATTTTATAGCTTCTTCGGCAAGCACAGAGCAATGAAGCTTGTGCGCTGGGAGACCGTCAAGCGCCTGTGCGACCGCGCGGTTTGTGAGCTTAAGCGCCTCAGAAAGAGGCTTGCCCTTGATAAGCTCCGTAGCCATCGAGCTTGACGCTATCGCGCTTCCGCAGCCGAAAGTCTCAAATTTAACATCTGATATAATATCTCCGTCTATTTTGAGATAGATCTTCATTATATCTCCGCATTTTGCGTTTCCGACCTCGCCTATTCCGTCAGCATTTTCAATTATACCGACATTTCGCGGATTACGGAAATGATCCATTACTTTTTCACTGTATAAAGCCATTTTTCTGCCTCATTTTATTACAAATTCATTCTTTCCGCTTACAAGATCGCGCCATACCGGAGAGATACCGCGAAGATATTCTACAACCTCTTTTACCGACTTTATGATGTAGTCTATCTCTTTATCTGTATTCTCTTCGGACAGAGATAATCTCAGCGAACCGTGTGCGATCTCATGCGGTCTGCCTATTGCGAGAAGTACATGGCTCGGATCGAGAGAACCGGATGTGCATGCCGAGCCGGACGATGCGCTTATTCCCTTATCGTCGAGCAGCAGGAGGAGCGATTCGCCCTCAATTCCCTCAAAGCAGAAGCTTACGTTTCCGGGAAGTCTTATTTTGCGGTCGCCGTTGAGTACGGAGTGAGGAATCTCTGAAAGTCCGTCGATAAGTCTGTCTCGCATGGCACGGAGAAGTGCCGAATTTTCATCCGTGTGAGCGCACATATCCTCGAGCGCCGCCGCCATTCCGACGGCAGCGGGA
>CABUHS010000041.1 GCA_902491535.1 uncultured Eubacteriales bacterium | reverse complement strand
CGGTCATCGTGACCTTCCGACGGGACACGGAGTCGACGTAAGCCGTCGTAAAAGATAAGTTTTGACTATAGGCGGCGTAAGCCATCACAAAAGACGGATTTTAACAGCTGAAATAAAAAACTTTTTTCAAAATCCCTTGACACGCCACCGCAAGTGTGATAAAATATAAGAAATTGAATACCGAGTCTTTCCGGCAAGACAAAAAAACAATGCCGGCAGAAATGCTGAGCGGCAAACTCAACATCTCCTGATATCTATGTGCTACAGACACATAAACACCCACCGGAATCCCGGCACCGACATTGTATCCAAGATTATATCATATTTTCCTGATATTTTCAAGAGGGTTACAATATTTTGCCGGAAAAACTTTCTTTAAATAAGTATTTAAATAAGTATTTGATTTCCGAGTATTTTACTGCCTATGTTTAAACCGGGCAGATGTGTTTTTTGTGCGCACATCTGTCCGGTATTTTTTTAATTCATCTTAAAGGATGTGAACCTTTTGATGTCAGATCCGAGCGGCAGTACATACGGTAGGCGTTGTACTGAAAAAATGACAACTGAATATTATTAAAAGACTGTAGCTTTTACCGCGGGATCGCCTTAATTTGGAGCAATCTCCCGATAAAACAAACGCCGCAGCGGAGCGTGAGAAACGGCAAATTTCTCACGTCCGAACTCAGGGTTGATGCGAACAACACCTAAGTCACTTCTGCGACAGAGAATATGGTAACATATTTTTCCCTAAAAGTCAAGATAGCAGTGTAGGATTTCAGAGAAGATAAATGCAGCGAAACACGAAAGTTGGCGATTTCGTGTCCGTTCTCGGGGTTGCTCGAGACAACACCCGAGATCTACTGCAATAAACGCAGCGAAACGCGAAAGTTGGCGATTTCGCGTTCGTTCTTGGGATTGCCACACAATACCCTAGATCTACTGAAGCATTTCTCTGAAAGGCTCTGACTTTTAGAATATTACACAGAAGCGCGCTGTAAGCTTACAGTCTTTGAAACTATAAAGATAAAGTGTTGTGAACAAATGTGCATAGGCATGTAGTTTTCTTTAAACTATAGTACATCGCGTTTTAATAACAGCGCGATAGTTCACAGTCCTGTGTTCACCGCTCCCGCTTCGTTTTTATCCGGGAGTTTAGCTTATTAGCTTGCTTTGCAATTTTTGCATGCAAACTAAATAAAAAACGGCTGACTTTTGTCAGCCGTTTTTTTGTATAATTAAAACGCCGGATTTACTGCCGGTTTTATTATTGATAAGTCAAAATAAGCTTTCGCACACGATCCATAGCGGTTATCCTATACGCATGAGTATTCCTCCCGTATAGTAGTGTGTAAGTATATCACATGCGGCTGCGCCTTTTTCCGCCATATCCGCTGCTCCGTACTGACTCATTCCCACACCGTGTCCGTATGCTCCTCTCGATTCCCCGGTCGGAACAGAACACAGATAAGCAACGCGGCCTCCCCAAACGTTCTCAGCAGCGCGTGTGTAACCGTCGGAACTCGAGTGCCATGCAGCGCATATGCATTTTCCGTCATATGCAACTACGGTGTTTGCTGTGTCATCGACCGCAGCGTAGACCTCCTCAGGTGCGGTGCCGGAATATGCGCAGCAGTGCGCCGGAGCATTGCATACTGCGGCATTCGGATGTTCTTCGCAGCTCGAACCTCTTGAAAGCTTATATATTGCATATGTTCGTGCGGCTATTGCCTGAGCGCGGAGCGCCTCTGTTCCGAAATTTACCGGCATTTCTGCTGCTGTTACTCCGATGGTGTATTCACGCAGTGTCATACGCATGTAGCTTTTTGTTCCGTGATCGTATACAGAAATTACGCTGCTGTCTGTTATGCCATAGCTGACGGACGGATCTGTATCAAGTGTTTTGTAATATGATACACACTTTTTTTCTTCTGTTTCCTGTACGCTGATTTCTTCTGTCTGCGCGGTTTCGGGTTCGGTTTCTGCCGGTGTTATTTCATAAGTGCTTTCGGGTATATTTTCTTCAGGAAGATTTTGCCCGATACTGTCTTGCGGCTCTATGCATGTCTCATTATTCGTTGTATTGCTGCCGATACTTGCCTTAGCTGCAATATCAGACGAGGAAGATATTATTGAAAGCAGTGCATTATCAAGCATTATATCCGCTTCCGAGCGTTGCACCTGAGGCTGAAAGATCATTTTGCTGTTATAAGAAAAATTGAACATACCGCTGTTTAATGCAGCATATGAGCTTTTGATTTTTTCTGTTTGAGGTATTTTGTATATTGTTCCGACAGTGCTTTGAAGGGGTTGTGATTTACTCACATTACAGTGCGACGGTTTGTTAACGGTTTCGTTTGAATAATCATTGGTCTGATCATCAAAATATGTTTCACAAACGTTGTCGATACGGTTTTGAACTTCATATTCTGAGCTTGTTGCGTCTGCGGTTTCTGCAGAAATACCGACTGCTTCTGTGCCGCAGCCGTCGGATTCTTCCTCGGGAAAAATAATATCACTATGGTTAGGAACCAGCATAGTATAAAGCGGAGTCTGCGGGCTTTGATTGAGCAGCCCGAGTGATACGGCTGCTGCAAGAATAATACCGAAGCTTGTACGCATAATTATCTTCCTTTCGTTTTAACGGACAAGCTGCTTTGCATGTCCTGTTCTGTCTGCGGGAAATATGCTTTTCTGTATCTGCATAATACATACAGATTTAAAGCACAAAATTCCGTATGTGAATTTGCGTATATAATAACGTATGTTCCGAGTTGTCCCAATATTACATAACCTCTTTATGTGTGTGTATTTCATTCATGCAAAGTTAACATCATGTTCATTCAATCAAGAGGAAGTAATGTTGATAAACAGTTAAAATATTAAGGAAAGTGCAGATTCGATTTTTTTCTTTTGAGAATGAGAAAAATCAAATTAATATTGTTAGATCGGCGCATAGGAATATATAGGAGATACGTATGGTCGATGATAAATGGAATAGAATGTATTCAGCCGCACAGGCGGTACATAACGCACGTAAAATATCCGAATACGTGGAGGCCGGCGGAGTATCCGCTGCTGTTATGTCGAAATCAGGCCGGATATATACCGGAGTCTGTGTGGATACATGTTCTACGCTCGGAATATGTGCGGAACGGAATGCCATTTTCAATATGATAACCTGCGGTGAGCATGAAATCGAAAGGGTTCTTGCTCTTATGTCTGACGGCAAAGCGGGTCCGCCGTGCGGAGCATGCCGTGAACTTATGGTTCAGCTTATGCCCGATTTATACAAAAATATTGAGATCATGATAGATTATGATACCGGAAAGACAGTCACGCTCGGTGAGCTGACGCCTATGTGGTGGATCGGTTCATGATCTGCATGCAGTAAAGCTCTGAAAATCAAGGCGGATTGCCGTTCTCGGTTAAACTTCCGAGAAACAGAATGATACCGTATTAGGTGCGGAAAAACATTAAAGGAACGGTTGATAATGAAAATAATTGTTGGAATAAACGGAAAAACAGACAGCTTTGCAGCTGCATCGATACTTCGCGAACAGGGACATGAGGTCACCGGAGCTTTTATAGCACCGGAAGGCGCTGATATAACGTCAGCGGATGCCGCGGCCGAAAAATTACAGATTTCTTTTGTATGTGTACGCGGCGAAGAAAAGGGAGCAGCCGAAATTGTTTCAGCGCTTTGTACATATGCAAGAGAGAATGGATTTGACGCTGTTGCAACAGGACATTACTGCGGAACAGGAAAAATAGAGGATGAAAATGATGAGGATAAAGAACCTACTTATTTCATAAAACGCTCTGCAAACGCAGACACGGATCAGAGCTATATGCTATACGCGCTTTCCCGCGAAGACGCAGGCATGCTTGTTTTTCCGCTCTGCGATATGACTCACAGCGATGCGGACGCGTATGCTTCCGGACACGGATTCGGACTTACGGCAAGAAGCTCTGTTCCTGAAGAGGCAAGCGGGACTGCCGCAAACTCGATTCGTATAAACGAACTTGTATTTCAGGGTGCCTACGGACCTGATCATACAAAGGGATATTCGACATATCTTTGCCGTTCTCTTGTTAAGCTCGGAGCTTGCAAAGAGCTTGCTGAGAGCCATGTATATACGCATCAGGTCGTAGGCTCTGACGATGCTGCGGACATAATCTTTTTTGAATCCGGACGTAAGGTTGAAATAGGAATGCCTGTTGCCGTATACAATGCTGACGGAAATCTTCTTCTCGGAGGCAGAGTTTGCGAGATACTTGACTGAATATCTTGTGACAAATAATTTTATTTACCGATAAATATACGGCGCGGGTGCTTAGTATTCCCGCGCTGTTTTACAGAAGCGGCATTGACCGCAGTGAAGGGAGATTCAGCCGTAATGCAGAAGACAAAAAATGAGCTTGAGCTTTTGCGTCCGGCAGACGTAATGGCACGGATCAAAAAAGGAATATCCGGATGCTTTCTTTTTTGCGGTCCGGAAGATTACCTGGTGCGTTCGTACATAAGGACGGCGTGTGACGCAATATCAGGCGGAGATCCTACTGTAGAAGCATTTGCTGTTTCGCACATCGATTTCCGGGATGATTCTGACGACCGCAAAAGCGGAAATGTAGATTATAGTGAGCTTTTATCTGCAGCAGAATCGCTTCCTATGTTCTGTGAACGTCGTCTTGTTCATGTCCGCGGAGTGAATTTTGAAAGGATGTCTGCTGACGAAATTGAACACTTTTGCGAAATTGCGGAAGAATTTTCGGGAAATGATGCACTCGCAGTGATATTTGAGGCAAATGAAGCAGAAATTGATGTATGTCAGCTTCCGAAACGGCCGTCGGCTGCTTTAAAAAAGCTTTCGCAGTATATAACAATTGTTCTTTTTGAAACACAACCTACGGCAAAGCTTGCAGCTTGGACAAAAAAACATTTTTCTGTATCGGGAGTGACTGCACAGACGACTCAGTGTCATAAGATAATTGAAAACTGCGGAAGTTCAATGTGGCTTATTGCTTCAGAGACGGATAAGCTCAGCGCATATGTTCTTTCGCAGGGGCGCAGAGAACTTTTGGATTCCGATATATCTGAAGCGGGCAGTATAGCTTCTCCGGAGCTTCAGCCTTTTGCGGTATCTAATGCAATTCTTGAAGGAAAACGTGAATCACTTCTTTCGTCATATTATGAAATGAAAAACAAAAAGGTTCGTCCGGAGATTATTTTGTCGCAGATATCTTCCGTATTCTGTGAGCTTCAGACTGTACTCGGACTTTCTGATGCAGGTGAGATGCGTCCTGCAATCGCATCGGCGCTTGGAATGCATGAATTCCGTGTCGGAAAGTATATTGAGGCGGGACGGCGCATACCCAGAGAAAAAATACGCCGGGCGGTTGAACTTTGCATCGAAACGGATATCCTGATAAAGTCTTTTTCGCAGGATCCGTATATAGCGATTGAGCGTCTTATTGCACTCATATAATACGTAAACTGAAAAGAGAGACATTTTGAAAGGAAACGCCGTAATTTTATTATGACCGAAAAACTTCTTCATATTCCATTTCCTGTAATTGTTGAGGGGAAATATGATAAAATAAGGCTGTCAGGGGTGATCGATGCTCCGATTGTAACTACCGACGGCTTTTCACTGTTTCGCGATAAACGGAAACTCGGATATTTGCGAAAACTATGTGACAGCTGCGGCGGAGTAATTATTTTTACCGACAGTGACGGAGCGGGTCTTCTTATACGAAGCTATTTGCGGACTGCATTTGGAAGCTCACGTAATGTATATAATCTTTACTCGCCCAGGATAGAGGGAAAGGAACGGCGCAAGTCTGAGCCTTCAAAAGAGGGTATACTCGGCGTTGAAGGTATAGATTCAGATACGCTGAGAAGTATATTTGCCGGATTTATGAACGATCCTGCTCACGGAAGTCTGTCTGAAAAAGATGAAGTTCTTACGAAAGCACAGTTTTTTTCGGACGGTCTTTCCGGAGGCGAGGAAAGCCGGAAGCGGCGACGCGAGCTTTGTCTCAGGCTTGGATTGCCTGATAATATATCTGCCGGAGCGCTGCTTGAAGCTATAAATCTTCTCGGGGCGATTGATATATATAATAAATTCATTGATGAATGCCGTGAAGTATCTTCTGAATGTTGCAAAGACTAAACATAAAGGGGAAGTTGACTTATAATGAAAAATAAAATAAAATCACTTTTTGTAAAATACCGTGAACTTATAGTATATGTGATATGCGGCGGGCTTACGACCGTTGTTAATTTTGTTGTACAGTATCTCGCAGGGCTCGTTTTGCGCGGAGAAAACTTTCTTGAGGTCAGAACCGTTGCTGCATGGTGTGCTGCCGTCGTATTTGCTTTTTTTGCAAATAAAATTTTTGTATTCAGGGATACAGATAACGGAACAGGAAAAGGATCTGACGGAAAACGCGGTATAGCTCAGTTTATTACTTTTACAGGAATGAGAGTGCTTTCGCTCGGAATGGAAGTTGTTATTATGTCTGTAGGAGTGCGTTTTCTTGGCGTTAATGAATTTGTATGCAAGCTTATAGCGCAGATTTTGGTTGTAATATCAAATTATTTTTTCAGCAAATTCATTATTTTTAAAAAGAAATAAAAATATAATTTATATATTTATTTTCGGCTTCAACCGCTTTTTATTTACAATTATAGGAAAAAAGCACCTTGAATCATTAAAAAAATTTTTTTTGATTGTTAAAAATCATAAAAAGGTATTGAAATTCGGTTTAAAATAGTGTAAAATAATCGTATATTGGTATATTTGCAATATACGTATATACTAAAAAAATGCATTTTGCAAATACAGCAAAGAGATATTATACAGAAGGGGTTTGAAAGGAGGCATTTTTTGCCATGTCAAACAGATTGTTTCAAACAATAATTCACCAGTTCAAGGATGTTGTCGGAGACAGGATTATCGGTGTGTTGGATGACAATGATGTCATTATTGCATGCAGTGAGCTTGGAAGAATAGGGGAAACGCGGGTAGGAATCCGTGAAACTGCCGGTGTTGAAAACGGCCCGTTTACAAGCGGAGGATGCACATACCGCTATATTGAGGGAGGTATAAATCCCGAGTATATACTCTTTGTTGAGGGCGAGGACAGATCTGCTGATAAGATCCTTGCGATTCTCTCGGTTTCATTTGCACAGATAAAGCATCTTTATGATGAGAAGTATGACAGATGCGCATTTGTTAAGAACGTTATCCTTGACAATATAATGCCGAGCGATATATATATAAAATCAAAAGAGATGCACTTTTCTACAGAGGTGTCCCGCGTTGCAATGCTTATACGCTTCTTCGGTAAAACGGATACTCTTCCTTACGATATCGTTCAGAGTCTGTTCCCGGACAAGCAGCGCGATTTTGTTATCTCCGTTACCGAACGCGACGTAGTTCTCGTTAAAGAAGTATCGCATAATGCAGATACCGAAGAGATCGAAGCGATCGCACAGAATATTGCCGATACATGTCTTTCGGAATTCTTTGTAAAGGTAAATATCGGAATCGGTACGGTTGTAGAGCATGTAAAAGAGCTTGCAAGCTCGTATAAGGAATCGCAGGTTGCTCTTGAGGTCGGAAAGGTATTTGATATCGAGAAGACAATACTGAGCTATGAGAAGCTTGGTATCGGACGTCTGATATATCAGCTTCCTACCACGCTTTGCGAAATGTTCCTCAAAGAGGTATTTAAACGCGGTACGATCGAATCGCTCGACCGCGAAACACTTATGACCATACAGGCGTTCTTCGAAAATAACCTGAATGTTTCTGAAACGTCGAGAAAACTGTTCGTACACAGAAATACACTTGTGTACAGACTTGATAAGATAAAGAAAATGACAGGACTTGATCTGCGCCAGTTCGAACATGCCATTACCTTTAAGGTTGCACTCATGGTACATAAATACATGACGCAGAAGCCTGTCAAGTATTGATAAAAGGAACCTGTATTTCAATATGATAGAATTTGAAAATGTGTCAATGACATATCCGAACGGTACGGTTGCGCTCGACAACGTGAACCTTCAGATCGGCGACGGTGAGTTCGTGTTTGTAGTGGGTGCTTCAGGCGCCGGAAAAAGCACGCTTATGAAGCTGCTTCTCCGCGAGGAACAGGTGACAAGCGGACGTCTTACGGTCGACGAGTTTGATCTTACCGATCTTCCCGAACGCCAGATCCCGTATTACCGTCGTGAACTCGGCGTTGTGTTTCAGGACTTCCGTCTTTTCGATAATAAAACCGTTTATGAGAATGTTGCGTTTGCAATGCGTGTTATAGGCGAGCCGATGCGTGTTATACGCAGACGAGTGCCTACAATACTCGGTATAGTAGGCCTTCAGGATAAGTATGACAGATTTCCGAGTGAGCTTTCAGGCGGAGAAAAACAGCGTGTTGCCCTTGCCAGAGCGCTCGCAAATAATCCCCGCATGATCATTGCGGACGAGCCTACAGGAAACATTGACCCGCAGATGAGTCTTGAAATAATGAATCTTCTTGTAAAGATACACAGGAAGAATAAAACAGTTATTGTTGTTACACATGAAAAAAATCTTGTTGATTATTTTAAACAGCGTGTTGTTACAATAAGCCAGGGCAGAGTCGTCGACGATAAGATCGGGGGCATGTTTCAGTGAATAAAAGAAGAAAAGTAAGTATTCTCTATTTTCTTGAACAGAGCGTAAAAGGTCTTTGGCGCAACGGCGTTATGACATTTGCCTCCATTGCGGTACTGATGTCCTGTCTTGTGGTACTCGGAAGTTTTGTTCTTCTTCTTTATAATGTAAACTATAATATAAATAATATCGGTATGCTCAACTATATTCTTGTATTTGTTGATACGGATAAAAAACCGGAGACTCCTGCGGTTCCTGATCAGGCGGACGGAGCTTCCGGTATTGTAGAGAATAATACAGGCAATGCGGAGCAGGCATCAGGAAGCTTGAGAGGTCTTTGGGACGGACTTGATGATAATGCTGTTTCATCTATGGCGGGAAACCGTATAGGCGATGATCTCATATCGGTCCTCAATGAAGTTGAAACAGGAGTATCTGAACTTCGTAATTTTACGGATTTGTCAAAGGCGAGAGTTGAGGTTGATGCTCTGCGGAATGTTTTTGCAGTTGCAAAGGCAAGAAGCGGGGAATTTGTCGGTGACGATGTGGCAAGGTATGCTACGATCGAGGAGAATCTTGACTCTGAGTATAAACGTATTACTGCGCTTGCCGATATCGAGATGGAGATTCAGAAGCTGGACAATGTGGCTGAACTTACATTTACATCAAAGGCGCAGGCGCTCAAGGAAATGAATGAACAGTTTTCTGAGTACAGCGACCTCTTTGACCGGATGCCGGAGGGCGATAATCCGCTTGCAGACCAGTTTACCATTACATATGAAGAAAATAACGATGTATCTACGCTCAGATATAATCTTGAACACATGTCAGATCTGATAACGCGCGTAGAGTGCCGTGAAGATCTTGCAAATACTATAGAAAATGTCAGGTCTGGTGTTATCTTTGTTTTTGTGTGGTTTTTGATTGTGCTGATAGTTGTAAGCATGTTTGTAATTATAAATACAATCAAACTTGCGGTTTTTTCACGCCGTCAGGAGATAGCGGTTATGAGGTATGTCGGTGCTACGAAGGCGTTTATTACTACACCGTTTGTATTTGAAGGTGTGCTTATCGGACTTATATCCAGTATAATAGCGTATGTTATCCAGTACTATGCGTATATGTTTATACATAAAGAGATTATATCGGATTTTGGTTTTATATCGGTCATTGATTTCGGTGAGGTCGGAGGACTTGTTGCGCTTGGATTTGTTGCGATCGGAATTATCGCGGGTATTATCGGAAGTGTGATCTCGCTCCACAAATATCTTAAGGCATAAAACTGCGGGAACGGGTATGATCGTTAAAACCGTTCCCTTGTTTTTTAGAATAAATATCCGGACTTATATATCATGTGATCCTCCGGCACGCCTTTTTATCTGACTGTCTCTGCGGATCGGCTTTCTTGTTTATAGGTAATAAAAGGCTGCGGAAATTTATTCAATATTATTTCGGTGAATTTTGATTTCAGAACAGATCTGTTGGAATTTTGCTGTACCTCAATGAAATTCCGTAAAAATCCGCTGCTAAATTATAGTTTCAAGCCGGTGAGGAAATCTGTTTGTGTTTCACATCGGTGAATTATGGAGATTTTAATGAAAACACGTTTTATAAAAATTACCGCGGCGCTTTCTGTTGCCGCTGTCGTCTGTGTCTCTACGGCATCGTTGACATCGCTTCAGGCTGCATCGTCAGAATCGGTAAAAAATAAAGAAAACGAGCTTGCTGAAATTCAGAAAAAAATAGATTCATATAATGACTCGATAAATGCATCAAAGGATGAAATAAACGGTGCGCTCGAAAGAAAAGAAATACTTGATAAACAGATAGAGCTTGTCGAAAGTAAAATAGCTTCTACCGAAGAGCTTATCGCTGAGTATGACAACGAAATACGCAATAAAAATTCTGAAATCGTTGATATGGATTCAAGGATCGATGTCAAGTATGAGAATTTTAAAAGTTGGCTTCGCACGATGCAGATGTTCGGAAATGTAAGCTATATTGACATGATAATGTCGTCAGATTCGTTTGTGGGATTTCTTGAAAATACAGAACGTCTCGGTGCGATGATAAAATATCAGGATACCGTTATGGAGGATATCCGCGGCGATATTGCCGATGTCGGAGTTCAGAGAGATTCGATAGATAAACTTCGTACCGAACAGCTTGCGATAAGAGATCAGATGGCGAGTGATAATAAACGTCTTTTAGAGCTGCAATCTGAATCGGAGAACTACATAAAACAGCTTGAGAAAAATCAGGCTCAGTACGAGCAGTATCTTAAGGATGCAAAAGAAGCGGAAGACGCTCTTGCCAAGCAGATCGAGGATGAACTTGCTGCCATAGCGGCTGAACAGGAAAGAATAAGAAAAGAAGAAGAGAGCCGCAGACTTGCTCAGCAGCAGAACAATAATCCCGGTCCAAACGGTGCAACATCATCAGGCGGTTCTATGGATGGCATAGACGGCAGCGGTACTGCATCGGGAGAGCTTCCGTCGTTTTTCTGGCCGGTCGAGGGAAAGTATCTTGTCAGCTCGAATTTCGGTATATGCCGCGGAAGTTATCATCGCGGAATAGATATACCGGCGCCTTCGGGGACAAATATATATGCCGCTGACAGCGGTACCGTAACAACAGCAGGATGGCATATCAGTTTTGGCTATTATATCATAGTCAGCCACGGAAACGGGTATGCGACGCTTTATGCGCATTGCTCAAAGCTTTATGTTACTAAAGGACAGAGTGTAGCCAAGGGAGATACTATAGGCGCGGTCGGAACTACCGGAAACTCTCAGGGAAATCATCTTCATTTTGAAACATATAAAAACGGTGCGCTTACCGATCCTCTTGGATTTTATGAATATATGAAAGACAAATATACGATCTCTATATACTATGGTTGATTTGCTTCATATGTTGATTTGACATACAGAACAAACCGTTTAGGCTTGTTTTTCCGAAAGGAGAATTATTATGCCGTTAAAATATCACAGAAAAACAGCTGTATTTGTACTTGCGGTTGCAATTGCCTTTTCCGGGGTTATATCGTCGCATAGTATGCGTCTTACGGCGGTCTCGTCTGTCGGTGACAAGGAAAAGGAACTTGAAGCTATCAATAAGCAGATAGATGAGTATAATAAAATGCTTGCATCTATGGGCGGTGAAATGGATAGTCTTCTCGAACGGAAAGCTCAGATAGATAGCGAAATAGAGATAATTACCGAGAAAATTGTAAAAACAAATGAGCTTATATCTTTGTATAACAGTGAGATCGACGATACAGTAAATGTAATTTCCGGGCTTGAAGCTGATATTGAAGATAAATACGGCTCTTTTAAGAACTGGCTCAGGATCATGCAGCTTTACGGAAGTACTAATCCGTTGGAGCTTGCCTTGTCATCCGATTCATTTACTGATTTTCTTGAAAGTGTTGACCGCCTAGGCTCTATGATTAAATATCAGAACGACGTAATGGATGAGCTTAAAAGCGACGTTTCTGACTTTTTGATTCAGAAAGAATCTTTGGATATACTTCGCTCGGAACAGCTTGATATTGCAAGATCTCTTAAAGAAGACAGTGACAGACTTTCTGCGCTTAGAACTGAATCCGAAAATTATATTTCTGCTCTTCAATCTGATATGGATGCATATAATCGCTTCCGCAGTGAGGCTCAGGAAAAAGAAGATGAGCTGAATGCCGAAATCGAAGCGCAGCTCCGCGAGATAGCGGAGCGTGAGGAACGTGAACGTCTTGCGGCAGAAAGCAGAGCCGCCGAAAGCCGGAGAATCGCTGAGAGTATCCGTATTGCCGAGAGCGAACGTTTGGCGGAGGAATCAAGAAAAGCTGCTCAGAATAATAATCAGACACCGGATCCCCCTTCGACGGCAGTTACTGAGCCGCAGACCGAACCGGAGACAGAACCTCCGTCGCCTCCTCAGCCTCCCGTCAGCGGTTCGATTGACCTTCTTTGGCCGATAGCCGAAAGGCGTCTTGTAAGTACGACATTCCTTTATGAGCGTCCGGGCGATGTTCCGCATCGCGGTATTGATATTCCGGCTCCTGCCGGGACTGCTATCAGAGCGGCACAGAGCGGAACTGTTATAACAGCAAGAAAACATTCGAGTTACGGAAATTATGTTATAGTCAGCCACGGAAACGGGTATGCGACATTGTACGCTCACTGTACAAAGCTGTTTGTATCTGAAGGCGATACCGTTTCGCGCGGCGATACGATAGCCAGTGTAGGTAATACCGGTAATTCCGGAGGAAATCACCTTCACTTTGAGGTGCGTAAAAACGGTGCGCTTACCGATCCGCTCGGATATTACGAATATATGAAAAATGAGATCGTTATAGATATATACGGCGGATAATTTTGATACATTGTTAATGAAATAACTGCCATGTACAGGCATTTAAAATGTTACTGTACATGGCAGTTTGTTTTAGAGTGGATTTTGTGTTATCTTACTTGAGCCATACCATAGTGGCGAAGCCGGAATGATTTAGGTCTTCGGGTAATTTAAGCATTTTTTTGTAATTTGCCATGTGGAAAAAATCCCACATATTGATAATTTGATATTTGAAATAAAGCCTTAGGTCGCTGTCGAGATATTCGGGTATATCAGATTCTGCAAGCTTTCCGGAATCGGTTATATATTCTGCAAGGAAATTGTCTCCGAGGTCGGTGATAATTTCATTTATGATATTGCTGTAAATGTCGTGTTCGGATGCTGTCATAAAGGGAATGTTCATGTGAGGAATTCCTTTTTGCATAACAATATAGCCGTCTTTTGCCATTTTTGAGGCGATCAATTTATCATGATTACTCATTTCACGTCCGGAGAGAATTATCTCTCGGATATGGCAAAGCTCACAAAGCTCATCTACGTTGAATTCTCTCCATCCTGTTCCGTAATCAAGCTGGAAAGACTGTGCGATTTCACTACAGCGTGTCTTTACTCCGTTTGTGATAAAACATGAATTTTTGAATTCTTCGGCTTCTTTTGACATTTTCGGCTTATAATATTTATCAGGCATGAGTCCGGCACTTACCCAATGCTCGCTGCCGTCGGCTCTCATCGGTCTTGAAATGTCTTTGTATTTACGTCCGTTTTCTTCTATTGTACTCAGATATTTATATACAGCAGTATTCATCATATCGCCGTAGAATGTCCATATGAGTATATCGCGGTCGATATCGCTGCCCATAAATCCTATTGATATTATTTCGTCAAGTCTTGATTTCAAGGCTTCAAGAGATCTTTGAGTAAGCGCTTCTGCGTTGTTTGTGATATATTCGTAGTGTTTATCGGCTAATTCAACCGATTGAATATAGAAGTTTGTACGGTATTTGCTGCCTGTTTTTTTTATGTAATCCATCTTAACAAGCTGCTTCAGATGGTATTCCAGATAAACTGCGGCAACGCCTGTTTCGCGGGAGATTTCTTCAATTGTAAGTGCATCTTTATAACATGTCCAGGCGATATTTGTTACAAGCGGATTGCGGCCTAATCCACTCATTTCCATATCTGATGACCAACCGTCGTGTCCTGCCCACATTCTTATGGGGTTAAAACTCAAATTTTCGTTCATATCAATACCCTCCTTAAGTTTTTTTCGTGATTCTCCGAGATACCAACGTACCGTTCCTCCGGACAGGTTGAGTTTTTCGGCGATCTCAGCGGTACTGATGTTTTCAAAATAAAACATCACTGTAATATCTCTGTGGATTTTTGCGAGTCTGCTTATTTCGCGCATAAGCCGTTCCTTCATCATTGACAGCTCTACCGAATTTTCAACACTTTCATCGGACGGAATAAAGGCTGCATTGTCAATGCATATACCTTCGTATTTGTTTTGACGGTATTTTTTACGCAGATATCCTGCAAAAGTATATCTGCATACCGTATAAACAAAACCGTCCGGATTGTCTGTTTCGGTGTTCTTGGCTGACGATTTCAGCAGATTAAGCATTATTTCCTGAGAGAGATCTCCCGCCTTGTCCGGATCGCGCAATTTGCCGTAAGCATATCCGTAGATCTTTTCGGAGTAACTGATTATTATTTCTTCAGATAGTTTCATGCAAGGTGCCTCGCTTTTCTGAACGTTCACTTATATAGTTGTCGGACGGAGTATAAGTGTTGGAGGGCTTTTTAGAATTTACAGAAAAACACCCGAAAGCTGTTTGCGATAGCTTTCGGGTAAAATGCGTAAGAGCTTATCTCTGCTGCTGGAGCGTGTACTGCGGGAGATATGCTTTTTCTTCGTCTGTGTACTTGCGGAGAGTATTGATCGTCTCACCGCCGTTCCACTTGCGGTCTCCGACATCCTCTGTTGTTCCCATAACGGTAACATTGAGCTGTCTGTGACGCGCACGGACGTGATCCCAGTCAACAAAATAAACATGTGCGAATTCACCGCCGTCGAGAACGCCGTCTTTGATAGTCATTGTCTCGCTGCGTCCGAAGAATACACTGCGGAGATGTCCGTCTGTATTCATACTGGTGAAATCGCCGGGCTCGTCAACGTATCTGCCGAACTGAAGATGGATCGGGCCGGGGTGACGGTACTGATGCTCATCTGCAAAGTCGGGGATCATTTTGCGCATAATGTCGAGCAGATCGTGCTGCAGATACTCAATATCGAAAGAATCAATATCGTGTGAGCATTCCTGGATCATAACGGAGCATGTGGTGTGGTGAGAAGCGATACAAACCGTTCCGTTTTTAACACCTGAAGCTTCAACGATCTCAATGATCTCCTTTGATACATCGTGGAACGTGGGGATCCAGCCTCTTGACTGAAGCTCGAGTTCTTTTTGGAAAATCTTGAATTCCATAATTAATAGAATCCTCCTGAAAGAATTTTTGGGATTGTAATGAATACCATGCGTCATGGTAATGATACATCGTATTTAAGTATAACATAATAAAAGAGAAAAATCAATTGTATGATAGGAAATAAATGTTGATTTTGGGGCGAAAATATTGTATAATCTATTATATTATGCAGGAAACCGCGGATATCTTCATATGCCGTTGCGCCGGGTATATATACTGAAAGGAATATTGAAATGAAAATTGAATCTTTGAATTATGCAAAAGAAGCATATAAAATAGAAGCTGAATGTATAGAAAAAATGCTTGATTATTTTGATGAGGAACAGTTCGAAAAGGCGGTTAGTCTTTTGTGTAAAGCTCCGCGTATAGGAACCTGCGGATGCGGACATTCGGGAATTATCTGTCAGCATTTTTCACACTTGCTCTGTTGTGTTGAGCGTCCGTCCAGATTTATTTCTCCTGCCGAGGCTGTGCATGGGGCTACAGGTTTCCTTCAGAAAGGCGATGTTATGGTTTTTGCTTCACGCGGAGGAAAAACCAAAGAGCTTTTGCCTATCCTTGATATATGTAAGTCGAAAAAAGTTTCTGTTATTACAGTAACCGAAAATCTTGAGTCTCCTCTCGCGGTAGGCGCTGATGTTGTTTTGAAGCAGTATGTTAACCGCGAAACTGATAAATATAATGCGCAGGGAACTACTTCGACTACGGCTCTGTGTATGATATTTCATTCGCTCCAGGCGGCTATTATTGAAGAGACCGGATACCGTAATGAACAGTTTGCTGTTATTCATCCGGGCGGAGCTGTAGGTGAAAGACTTAATAAACAGAGTCTTGATATTTAATGTATCAGCGATATCAATTTGTTGTGTGTATAATAATAGATGTACGTGTATCCTGTTTCTCCGGGCGTTTTATGTTCGGAGAAAACTATTTTGGTTTATTTTCCCGTACCCTCTTGACAAAGAAAGAGAAGTGTGATATACTAACGAAGCCGTCGAGAGACGGGGAAGAAATAAGCGAGTAGATAAGCCAAAGAGCGATATCATAAGCTACTGGAAGTAATCTAAGAGGGAAATAAGTCCTAACGAAAAAAGA
>CABUHS010000040.1 GCA_902491535.1 uncultured Eubacteriales bacterium | reverse complement strand
ACACATATTTAATCATTCCGCGGTATACTATAAAAAGCGGAGTTCGCTTTGCTTTTACTTAGATCACAATTGTTTAATTTAAACGGTGATAACCGAAGTATATGTGTCAAGACCGAAAAAGAATAAAAATAACATGGAAGAATTGTCGCAGTAAGTACTTGAAGCAGTTATCGATGCGTATCTGAATACGACGGAAAATACTGCGGATGAAAATTGGAAAATGTCTCTCCACGTGCTTACCTATGAGTTCTTCATGTTGAGAATAAAATTGAGAAAGCTGTTGATTACTTCAGGAACACATGAGTCCCCGACAAGACCGTCAAATAGATACAGACCATCACAGAACTTTCTGCGGCATCGGTCAGCGGTTATCTTTCATATTGATGTGTGTGCGAGATTTTTGATTAAAAATGAAGTTTAAACATCTTAAAATAGGAGATGCCATAGGTATTATTGTGCTGTAAAAGCGCTTAATGATAAAGCACGAGATCAGTATAACTTTTAGATATAAAAACTTGACAATATTCTGAATTCATGATAACATATATAATAAACGATAATATTTTCTAATTTCTGACTGATTTCAGAAAGGAAAAAGGTATCGCTTTTTGAAATATGATCATTTAATTGATATGGGGGCTCACAAAATGAAACTTGCACTTCTTGTGGCAAACAGAGGCTTTTTCCCAAGCAGCGTTATAGACGCGGCATATGCTGAAATGAAGTCCGCGTTTGCAAAGGCTGAAATCGAATGTCTCACCTTTGAAGAAGGAAAAACCAAATACAATGCGGTGGAATCCACCTCTGACGGAAATCTCTATCACCAATTTCTTGCTGAGCATTACGGCGAATACGACGGTCTTGTAGTATGTCTGCCAAACTTCGGTGATGAAAACGGAATAAAGGCTGCTCTGCGCGGCATAGATGTTCCTGTTCTCATTCAGGCTTATCCGGATCAGCTCGGTAATATGGATTTTGAGCATCGCCGCGATGCTTTCTGTGGTAAATTCGCTCTTACAAGTGTTCTCACACAGATGGGAATCAAATATACCGACTATACTCCGTTTACCGTAGCACCCGACACCGATGAATTTGTTTCCGAACTGAAAAAATTTGCAGCTACCTGCCGTGTCGTAAAGGCACTTTCGGGAATGAGAGTCGGCGTTATCGGTGCGCGTACCTCCGCTTTTAAATCGGTTCGCTATGACGAAACTGTTTTGGAAAGACACGGCGTAGACGTTGAAACCTATGATCTTACCGCAGTTCTCTCATTATATAACAAGCTTTCCGATGATGACGCAGCTGTTCTGAAATGGAAAGCGGATATTAATGCCGTTGCAGATTTCGGTTGCGCGCCCGCCGGAAGAGATACTGTTATCGCGAAATTCGGTGCTGCTCTTGAATCGATCATTGATGGCGATAAGCTCGACGCGATCGCAATCAGATGCTGGGCAGAGCTTCAGGATATTCTCGGCATAACGCCCTGCGTTGTGATTGGTCTGCTCAACCACAGAGGTATAGCTGCTGCTTGCGAGACGGACGTGTCGAACGCTGTCGCTATGCGCGCTCTTGCCGCTGCTTCGGGTTTCTCATCCGGTTGTCTCGATCTCAACAACAACTACGGAGACGAGCCGAACAAGTGCATCCTCTTCCACTGCGGTCCGCTTCCCGCCGAGCTTATGGAACTTCCCGGCGAAATTCAGGATCACAAGATGCTTTCAAAAGGCAAGGCTGAAAAATGCAGCTGGGGACTTAATGTCGGAAAGGTCAAAACCGGAGAAATCACCCTGTGCGGCATGAGAGCCACAAACGGAGAGTTTGCTTTCTTCTCCGATAAGGCGACCATTACCTCCGATCCCGTCGATAAAGAATTTTTCGGCGTATACGGTGTTATGGAAACTCCCGATCTTCAGAATAAACTCAAGAAAATTGCAAATGGTGGCTTCCATCATCATGCCGTTATCACAAAGACCGATGTTGTCGACGCAGTTAATGAAGCGCTGACCAAATACCTCGGTTATACCCATATTGATATTCAGTAATTCAGGAAAGGAATTATAATTATATGTCCATTATCACAGAAAGAAACGCTTCTCTTAAAGTATTCGAAAAGGCAGCTGAACGCGGAACCAGTATAGGAATCTTCTGTACAGCAAGCTATTGGAACACAGAGGCAATTCTCATGGCTGCACAGAGAATCGCCGAAAAATATCAGATCGAGCAGGTTCCGGTAGTTGTTGCAACCACCTTTACATATCCTCATATGCCTCAGTGCGAACGTTTTCTGCACTGCGGCGACGCAAAGGCGGGAATTCTCTCCCACTTCGGATATTTAAATGCTGTTGCAGGAAGTAAATATTCACCCTATAAAAATGTTGCCGTACTTCCTCATCTTGATCACGCGAATCCCGTGAGAGACAGATGGGCTCTTACCTGCGCGCTTGATTACTTTTCAAGCGTTATGTTCGACGCGCAGCTTTATCCTTTTGAGGAGAATATGGCTCTTACTGAGGAATATGTAAAGAATTACGGAAAAGATGTTCTTGTAGAAGGAATTCTCGAATCCCTCAATGTTTCAGACGGTGCGGTTTCCACACATATTGACAACTATTGTGAAAATGCCGTAAAATATGTCAAAAACACCGGAGTTGATTTTGCAGTCGCAGATCTCGGAACAGAGCAGCAATCGACTTCGATCGGAAAAGCTAAATATGACAAAGAGAGAGCAAGAGAGCTTACCGCTGCTCTCGGAAGAAAGATGCTTGTTCTTCACGGAACTTCCTGTCTCGCGAACGAGCAGACAAGAGGACTTGCTTCTGACGGCGTTGTCCGGGTAAATATGTGGACAAGAATTGCAAGAGAAGCCGGACAGTACGCTGCCGAAAAGCTTGTACAGCGTATGGATAAGATACAGGCAGGAGATTTCAATTCCACAGAATCTATGATGTATATGAGAGACAACACAGAAAAGGCAGCTGACATCATGGAAGAAATGATGGAGCTTTTTGGATACGCAAATCTGGCATAAGGAAAAATGCCGCTTTTATAATATAATAAAGTAATCAAAACGGGATATGCAGTGAATACGAAAATTCTTTGTATGTCCCGTTTTAGTATCTTTTATGGAGATGAATACCATAAGAATGTCCCTGCATTTGATTGCGCTGTTTTTTGAATGATTTATTTTTTTGTTTTCTATCTGTTATAAAGTTATTGTACTTTAAAAATGTTAATATGAGAATATATATTACAGGAGGAATTTTATGGACAAACTATATTTACTAGCAAAAGGTTATACAAATCGTTTTCCTAACGGCAACGAACCATATCAAATAGCAACACGAATTCTTGAAGAGTGCGGAGAAGTTGCAAGTGAGGTAAATCACTTTGAAAAAAGCGGGATAAAAATGCAGAAACACGGCGAGCCTTCAAAACAGCATATGGCTGACGAAATCAAGCAGGCAATTAATGCTCTTATACAGCTTGCAATATACTATGATATTGAAAAAGAACTTGAAAATTCAATTGAACGATCTTTAGAGAAAATGAAAAACGAGGATTTGTTATAACATACTTATAAAGCGCATGTAATAAAAAATCCAATTATATAGGTGAATTAGAGTTGGGAAATTAAGCTTTACACAAAAATAAAGCAGATTACCTCTTAATATAATATGTAAAATGATATTTTGATTTTATGTGTATAATTTTGATATAATAATGTGTTTTTTATGTTGACATATTGTCAAAAATTGAGTATACTTATTACTGATAAAGTAATAATATTATAAAATTATATATGTGAATGTGGTTCAAGGACATTTAGCATTATTTACCGATAAAATATATGCTATTATTGGAAAGGAAGCATTATGAACGATTTTTTTATAACGTATTTACATAACATTATTATGGTAATAATATTTGTTTTATCATTATTTTCACTTATAAAGGGATTTGTGTGTACACAAAAACCGTTGATAGTAGTCGGAATAATAAGCATATCGTTATTGATTTTAAATGCTGTGCTGTATTTATTAAATTTGCAGATAAATCCGATTATTAAAAATGTCATATTATTAAGAAATATATTTTTACTGTTTTTTATGGTATCAATATCTTATAAAAAACGTGTTATAAAAGTATTAAGCTTGCTCTCATCTGTAATAGTATCTGTAGTTATTTCTTTGGTTGTGTATTTCTTTAATGTAGGTGTTATATATGTCAATAATAACGATGGGTCGTATGTTGGAGTTTACGAAGCATTGACCGGGATTAGCGAGAGCAAGGTTTACTACTATAAAAATTACGGGATAGTGTTTATCGACGGCACATGGTCTTATATGGAGAATTACGGTATAGTATTGAGCGGGACGGATACGATCTTTGACAGAGAACCGTATGATAAGGTATATAATTCCGTGTATTCCGATAAATAGATATTATAGTATCTATTGTAATGAATGATCTTTCGGAAAAACATTATTGATTTTATATACTTGAAAGTGGTGCATATTATGTCAAAAAAGAAAATAGGCGGTTTATTTATTGTACTCGCACTTATTATATGTGTAATCGTCTTTAAATCAGGCGTAACCATAAGCATTAATGGAGTATGCCATTTTACAACAGATTTTTCTCCGACTCCTGAAGCGGCAATTATGAAATACTCTGCTTCTGAATCATCATGGGATATGAATATAAAAAAAACTATCGACGTAATTAAAGTAACTGATAGTACATATATGTATATCGGACTTACCGACAATGATGAAATATTTGTATGTGATTTGTTAGTAAAAAACGGGAAATTTAATGCTATCGGTCATGGTGCTTGTTATTTAAAAGAACATTTTTCAAATGAATCTTTGGATTACTTATATATTGAAAATTTTATGTCTTGGATTCCAATATATCATTCAAATGGAATAGCTTCAGGAAAAAAACTTCATTTCATTGTTATATTTGACGGAGTAGAAAATCATATCATTTCTGATCATACAAAAGTTATACATTTTTCTGACATAGGCTTATATGAAGAAGTAAATTTTATTTATTACGTAGAGTGAACATAAGCTTATATGGTAACACCTCGTGGCATTTAATATATAATATACGGAGTTAAACGATGGGTAAGATAAGAAAAATATCTATTGTGACTATAGTAATTATTTATATAACGGTTTCAGGGTGGTGGATATTGACACCGAAGATATTGTCTAATAAAGTTGCTAACAGATACGGTGTATTTATTCCGAAGGGAATTGCAGATGAATATTTGTGTGATTTCGATTATACGTATTGGAGATATGAGTTGAACTCAGACGAGCAAAATCAGATAAACGGATATATAAATGAGTATACGGATATTTGGTATGAATTGTCGAAAGAGACATTAGCACGGCTTACCGAATCATATCCCGAATTTTATAAGTTTGATCTGAGTAACGTATATGCAGAAGATTCATATTATTGTTTTTTGAGTACGATAAATAAAAAATACATACATATAGAAGACGGTAAAGACGATATTACTCACTCTGTAATAATTATTTGGGACAGACGTAATTCCGAGTATCATTATATACATCAGTCGGTCAGATAAAGGCAGAATCGATTCTAAACAGATCGGTTCTGTTTTTTATGTAGATTATATTATGTTATATATGAATATAAGAAACAGAACAGCAAATACTTACATTAAATGATATATTTGCTTGACAGGCAAATTTGAAATGTGATATACTTACTTTATGAGAGATGTACGTGCAGATAATGTGAATAGATAAGGCTATTTTGTATCCTTTTATAAGGGTAATTTCTGAAAAGGGAAAGGAACGTTAAAATATGATATATGATTCGGTTATAATCGGAACAGGTCCTGCGGGACTGTCTGCGGCCTTGACACTTAAAATCAGGGGTAAAAATTTTATCTGGATCGGAAGCCGCAACATGAGTGATAAAGTATGCAAGGCTGAATGTATATCGAATTATCCGGGATTTATAAATATTTCGGGTGCTGAACTGAATGAGACATTCAGATCTCAGACCGAAGCAATGGAGATTGAAATTGCAGAGAAAATGGTGAATTCAATAATGCCTTTCTCCGACCATTACGCTGTAATGGCAGGCAGCGAATTTTACGAATCGAGAACCGTTATTTTTGCAACGGGAATAGCTAATGCGGCTACACTTCCGGGAGAAACCGATTATGTGGGAAGAGGAGTCAGCTACTGCGCTACCTGCGACGGTAACCTGTATCGCGGAAAAACGGTTGCGGTGATCTGCAATAATGTAAGGTTTGAGCATGAGGTAAAATATCTTTCCGAAATTGCCGGGAAGGTTTACTACTTTCCGCTGTATAAAAATGTGTCGGTCAGTGCAGATAATATCGAAATACAGACTGAAAAAGCGGTTGGAATCGTCGGTGACGGAAAAAGAGTAAGCGGAGTAAAGCTCAGAGACGGAAGCACCGCCGATGTAAACGGAGTATTTTGTCTGCGTGATTCGGTTGCGCTTTCGGCGCTTATGCCGCAGCTCAGAACAGAGGACGGACACATATCTGTCGACCGAAGTATGTCAACGAATATAAAGGGGATTTTCGCCGCCGGTGACTGCACAGGCCGTCCTTATCAGTATGCAAAGGCAATAGGAGAGGGCAACGTCGCCGCGCACAGCGTTCTCGAATTTCTTTCGCAGGAATAAGCGCCTCTGTTAAAAAGAAAATACGAATATTGTGTGCAGTCCTTAAGAAAATCACAGAGAAAGTATTTTCTGGAAGGTTAACTGAAATTTTGACGGTTGCTGTGAAACGGAGACGGCGGTTATGAAAACGGAAAAAAATAAAATTTTCAAGCTGTTACAGATATGTGCAAGCGTCGTTGCCGGAAATGCTATTCTGGCGTATGCAGTAGCGGCTTTTATAATTCCGCACGATATTATTATGGGTGGAACGACAGGAATCGGAATTGTTTTGAATAAGGCATTGTCGGTCGATACTGCGGTACTTATACTTGTATTGAATATAGTTTTGCTTATTTTCGGAGGGATCGTACTCGGACTTAAATTTTTTCTTACAACTGTTGCAAGCTCGGTGCTGTATCCGATAATGCTGGCGGCGATGCAGCGGATTCCGGCAGTGGTTTCGGCAACAGAAAACAGCCTCCTTGCATCGCTTGTCAGCGGGTGTCTGATGGGGATATCCATAGGCATGCTGATGCGTGTCGGATCGTCAACCGGCGGTATGGATGTTGTAAATCTTGTCCTTCATAAGTGGTTTCATCTTCCTGTAGCGGTATTTGTTTCAGCTACGGATATTATCGTTGTAGGCGGGCAGGCGTTGTTTTCGACACCCGAAAAGTTTTTTCTCGGAATTATCACGCTTGTCTGTGAAACGCTTATGATTGAGCAGATAATGATATTCGGAAAATCACAGCTTCAGGTATATGTAGTGTCTGACAGATATAATGAGATCAGAAAGCTGCTTATCAGTGAAAAAGATGTCGGTGTTACCATGACTATGATCGAAACAGGATTTTTTGAGAATAAACAAAAGGGAATACAATGTGTTATTTCACCGAGAAAGCTATATGAAGTTACCGAGACGATACAATCGGTCGATCCCGAGGCATTTATAACAGTAACAAAGATCAAGGAAGTTCGCGGCAGAGGATTTACACTTGCAAGATATACGCAAACCTATGGCGCTGAGTCGGACAGAAACAATTCATCCGACTGCGGAGCGTCAGAAAATATAAAAGAACGGAGAAAGAGATATGAATGAGAAGAAGTTAAGCGATTATGCAAAACTGATCGTAAAGATCGGAGCAAATGTACAAAAAGGGCAGCGTGTCCGGCTTCAGGCGGAGACAGATCAGCTTCCGCTTGTAAGGGCGGTGACAGAAGAGTGTTATAAGGCTGGCGCGGCATATGTAGAGGTCATATGGTCATGCGGAGAGATTTCAAAGCTTCATTACAGCTATGCTTCCGCTGATGTACTCGGAGAAGTTCCCGCGTGGGAGGAGGAACGCTTCAGACAGATGACGGTCGATCTTCCTGTACGTATATTTATAGAATCGTCCGATCCCGACGAAATGGACGGTATTTCGGCTGATCTGCTGTCGGATGTCAGCCGCAGACGTTCAAGAGTACTTAAAAAATACCGCGATGCTATCGACGGGAAGCATCAGTGGCTGATCGTTGCGGCGGCGTCGCCTAAGTGGGCGAAAAAGGTATTTCCTAATGAGCCCGAAGATGTTGCAACAGAAAAGCTGTGGAACGCGATCTTCGACTGTGTTTACCTGGAAGACGGAACGGACGCTGAGCAGGTATGGAAAGCACATACCGATAAAATGGCTGAAAAGGCGGAGTGGCTTAACAGTCAGCATTTTGTAAAGCTGCACTATACAAGTAAAAACGGTACTGATTTTACCGCGGAGCTTATTCCGGAAGCAAATTGGATAGGTGCAAGAGATGTAAACCATGTTAACGGCGCGGCTTACGTTCCGAATATGCCTACAGAAGAAGTATTTACGAGTCCGGCGGCAGGACGGTGTGAAGGCAGACTGGTTTCTACAAAGCCGCTTAGTTGGTCAGGACAGATAATCAATAATTTTACTGTTGATTTTAAGGAAGGCAGAGTAACGGACTGCCATGCGAAGCAGGGCGAAGATACTCTGCGTCAGATGTTTGCTATGGATGACGGTGCTTCTATGCTCGGAGAGCTTGCTCTTGTGCCGAAGGAATCTCCCATTAACCGTTCCGGCCTTATGTTCAGCAACACACTGTTTGATGAAAACGCATGCTGTCATGTTGCGGTCGGCAGAGGTTTTTCTGAAGTGCTTGACGGATTTATGGATATGAGTGATGCGGAGATACGCGAAAAGGGAATAAACGATTCGCTTATACATGTTGATTTTATGATCGGATCAGATGATCTGAATATTGTCGGTATCCGTGCTGACGGAAGCAGTGAAAATATTTTTACCGACGGTACGTGGGCGTAACTGATAACTTTTATTGAAGAAACCGGAACAATTATTTATAATTGAAGGTTGAAACGGAATCGAAACACAGGATAGCTATTACGGGAATAAACAGACGGGCAGAGGGTATTCCAAACAGGATGACCCTCTGAATTTTTTCATTGTTAAGCATACAAGATTACTTTTAGCGATTGTATTTGACAAAACATTTAGGGTATGTTATAATAACCTCACGGCATTGACAAAAACCTTGCAAAGCAAGTTTTTTGATGCCTGAGAGAACATTGAAACATCAATTTGAGCTATCGCTCTGCGGCTTTGCCGCTCATTGAGCCTGCGGCACAATGAAATTGTGTTAAAATAACCTCACGGCATTGACAAAAACTTGCAAAGCAAGCCTTTTGATGCCTGAGAGAACATTGAATGACTAAAAGCAGATCGGCTTTGCCGCTTTGTCGCAGCTTCGCTGCGCATCAAGGCTTACGCCTTGCTTTTATGATATAATTTATAGGTATCGTTGTATTTATAAATTTATACGGAGGAGCGGACCGTATGTTTGAAGCGTTAGTGGGCAATTCAGATATCAAAGAACTTCTCAGCGGACTTATTGAGAAAAAAGAACTTTCTCATGCGTACATAATAGAGGGTGTCCGCGGAATCGGAAAGCATACTCTTGCGTATAGCATAGCGTCAGCTCTTGCAGGAGATAACCCTGCTTTGATTTCGCGTATAAATGAGGGAAAATGTCCGGACGTTCAGACGGTCGGAATTCCGCAGGACAGGAAAACTATCGGGGTTGAGCTTGTCAGAGATCTCGGAGCAAGATCGTCTGTTACTCCTAACGAACTTGATTTCAAGCTTACCGTGATTGAAAACGCGGATATGATGACAGTTCAGGCGCAGAATGCATTTTTAAAGCTGCTCGAAGAGCCGCCTGCGGAGGTATACTTCCTGATGTTGTGCGAGAATGCGTCTGCACTTTTGCCGACTATAAGATCCCGCGCACCGTCGCTGCGCATGAGACGGTGCGGGCATGAGGAGATCGAAAGATATATTTCGGAAAACAGTAAGAGCGCATCTGCGCTGAAGGCAAAGGATGCAAATGCATATGAAGCTGCGATCCGTATGGCAGACGGTTGTATCGGGAGGGCGCTCGAGCTTGTTGCTTCCGGAAAAAAGGCATTGGCAGGAAAGAGCATATCTGAAAAAGCACAAAAGCTTATAATGCTTGTTTCCGAACGCAGAAGTGTGCCGATAATACATTTTGTATCCTCTCTCGGAACCGATCGCTCGGAGCTGTCGGCTGTTATATCTATGGCGGCGGAGGCATGCCGCGATCTGCTTTGGTGCAAAGCTCATATGATGAGTATGTTGAAAAAAACTGTATGTGATCGCGATGATAAAGAAGCGCTTTGCTTTTATGAAAGCTTTGATACCGCGGCAGAACTTGCGCAAAGAATTTCTCAGGGTGAACTTATACGTGTAGTGTCTTTGCTGGGCAGAATTGCGGAAAGACTGAATGCTAACGGAAATTCAAAACAGATACTTAACGAGCTTGCATTTGGATTGAAAAGTATAGTCTGTTAAGATCAAGTTATTCGAAAACCAATTAAGGTAATATGCTTTTTTCTGTCAGAAAAGGCGGTCATGCTTACTTTTCGGCAGGGAATATGACGCATATAAAATTTTCCTATATTAAAAAATAAATTCAAATGAAATCGTGCTTGCGGAAAGGCAGGATCATAATATTATGGATGAGAACAAGATAACAGATGCAGATGAGACCCATGCTGATGATATTCTTCATGAGGAATCTGATGTAATTACCGAAATAGAAAATGAGGCCGATGCCGAATCTCTTGATTATCGCGATGATAATCCGGTCGGTGATTCTGCACTTGCAGAATCAGAATACGAGATAGTAGGCGTAAGCTTTAAAAAGTCCGGAAAGATATATTATTTTGATGTTGACGGACAAAGCTATGCTAAAGATGATCATGTTATTGTCGATACATCGCGTGGCATCGAATACGGAACGGTTGCTCTTCCCAACAAAACGGTAAATGGAAATGAAGTGGTTCTTCCTCTCCGCAAGGTCGTTCGGATTGCTACCGAGCAGGATGAGCAGCATCACCGTGAAAATATGAAAAAAGAAGTTGAAGCGTATAATGCATGCGTAGAAAAGATAGCTGATCGCAACCTTGAAATGAAGCTTGTCGATGTGGAATATACGTTTGACAACAGCAAACTTTTGTTTTATTTTACTGCGGAGGGGCGTGTAGATTTCAGAGATCTTGTAAAGGATCTTGCGTCTATATTCCGTACCCGTATAGAGCTTCGGCAGATAGGAATACGTGATGAAGCGAAGCTTATGGGCGGTCTGGGAATATGCGGAAGGCCGTTCTGCTGTCATGCTTTTCTTCCGGATTTTGTCCAGGTATCGATAAAAATGGCAAAGGAACAGAATCTGTCTCTTAATTCATCGAAAATATCAGGTTCATGCGGCAGACTTATGTGCTGTCTGCGCTATGAATACGATGTTTACAGCGAGGAAATCAAAAAGACTCCGAAGATCGATTCTGTCGTTCATACAGAAGAGGGCGACGGCATTGTAAAGGAAACTATGCCGCTTGCCGGTAATGTCAGAGTAGAAATTCACAGCGGTAACGATGTTACAGTTAAACTGTTTCCGCGTGACGAGGTTACCGTTATAAAAGGAAAGACCGCTAAAGAATTTCTTGCTGAAAAGTTTGCCGAAAAAGAAACACGTGAGAAAAACGATAAAGTATTGTCCGGAGATAAAAGAAAATCTGTAAGGAATGCGGTGTCGGGTGTATCTGCCGAGAAAGCTGCTGACCGTGAGGAAAAATCGGATAAACAGGAGAAAACTCAGCGACGTGAGAAATCTCTCAGAACATCGCACATGTATATTCCGGAACAGCGAAACGGGAGTGAGAATACTTTAGATCCGAATACAGAAGCGGCAGGCGATGATAATAATACAGCCGCAGAGAGCAAACGCGAAAAAGGTCAGCGATCCGGGAAGAACAGGCGCGGTAATCGCGGCGGGAAGAATAGGCGTGTCAGATCTGACGGAGCAGAAAAGAATTTGGAAAATCAGAATGGCAGAGAGAAGCGTCTCTGTGAAAGCGGAAAAAGTGAGAATTCTCCCAAACAAGAAACAAACGGTAATTCAGATAAATAATGCAGCATGGCACGGATGTCTGTAACTGAATAGTATTTAAAGAGGTGATTCTGTGAATGCATATATAAATCTGACGGAAGATAACATATCGGACGAGCATATCTGCTGTGCTATAGGAGATCCCAAGCACAACAGCGGTGTGATCATGAAAAAACAGTGGCTTTCCGAAAGAATTGCGCAGGGACATGTATTCAGAAAACTTGACGCAAGAGGAAAAATATTCATAGAGTATGCACCGCTTGAATCAGCATGGGTTCCTGTGAGCGGAGCAGGGTATATGTATATATATTGTCTCTGGGTTGCCGGAAGCTTTAAAGGAAAAGGATATGCGTCAGAACTGCTTGAATACGCTATCAACGATTCAAAAGACAAGGGAAAAAGCGGAATCTGTACTCTATCATCAAAAAAGAAAAAGCCGTTTTTGTCGGAAAAGAGCTTTTTTACCCATTACGGATTTTCAGTTGCAGATTCAGTCGGAGAATATGAATTGCTGTCGCTTTCGTGGGACGGCACACAGCCGCATTTTAATGACTGCGTAAGATCTATGGAAATCGATACGAATATTTTTACCGTTTATTACAGTCCCGAATGCCCGTACGTTCTTAACAGTATAAAGGAGCTTGAAGAATATGCTTCCGATAGCGGAATTCCGTTTAATGTGGTAAAGATCGATTCGCTTGAAAAAGCGAAATCTGTCCCATGTGTTTTTAATAATTGGGCGAATTTTAAAAACGGAAAGTTTATTTCAAATACCATACTTAATAAAAATAGCTTTGAGAAATTATTGAACAAATAAATCAGGTGTTGCCGACATTTTATTTCAAATATCAATGCATCGTATTTTGTACTGAAGCTTTATAACAAAGCACAGAGCCTGTCAGTTCTCTGATATGAGATTGACAGGCTCTGTATTATATTATTTTTATTTCAAAAAGTTCGTACTCGATTCCGATGTAAGCGGAGGCATAAAGTATACTGTGATTTATGCAAAGAAGCTCTTTGCAATGTCGGCGCTTTCTTTCGCGTCTTTTGCATAGAAATCGGCGCCTATCTTTTTTGCGTAATCGGCCGTAAGCACTGCGCCGCCTACCATTACCTTGCAGTCAGGCTTGCGTTCCCGAAGCATTTTTATCGTATTTTCCATAGCTCCGAGTGTCGTTGTCATGAGTGCAGAAAGACCGATCAGGCGTACGTCTTTTTCGATTGCCGCTTTTACGACAGTTTCCTCAGGGACGTCCCGTCCGAGATCTATTATTTCATAGCCGTAGTTTTCAAGTACGGTTTTGACAATATTTTTTCCTATATCGTGAATATCGCCTTTTACGGTTGCGAGAATTATCCTGCCTTTTGATTCTGTCTGCCTGCGCTCAGAACTCATTTTGCTTTTTATAACGTCAAAGCAAGCTCCTGCGGTGTCTGCTGCAAGGATAAGCTGAGGAAGAAAGATCTTTCCGTTTTCAAAGCGGATTCCGATCTCATCAAGAGCAGGAATCAGACGTGTATTTATAATATCGGTAGGCTCCTGCTTTTCGAGCAGCTCAGCTGTTATACGGCGCGCATCCTCTTTGAGTCCTGCGGAAATAGCGTATTCAAGTGAAATTTCGGGGGACGCCGAAGCGGGCTTTGATTGTACATCACCGCTGTATGCGGCGACGAAATTCGCGGAATTTCTGTCGATGGCGCGGAGAACCTTGAAGGCGCGAACCACGCCTGTCATTGATGCGACATTCGGATTGATTATCGGCAGAGAAAGACCGTTTTCAAGCGCCATGGAAAGAAAAGTATGATTGACAAGCTCACGGTTGGGCAGCCCGAACGAGATGTTCGATACACCGAGTACGGTCTTGAGACCGAGCTTTTGCGTGACTGTCCGAACTGCTTCAAGAGTTTCCGCAACGGCATCCTGCTCGGCTGAAGCGGTGAGTGTAAGGCAGTCGATGAATACATTTTCACGCTTGATACCGAGCGCGAGCGCGCGGTCGAGTATTCTTTCTGCGATTGCAACTCTGTCGCATGCTTTTTTCGGTATTCCGTTTTCATCGAGCGTCAGACCTACGACCGCTGCACCGTATTTGGATGCAAGCGGAAGTATTTCCGACATGCTTTTTTCTTCGCCGTTTACCGAGTTTATTATAGCCTTTCCGGTATAAACCCGAAGACCTGCTTCGAGAACCTGAGGATTGGTACTGTCGAGCTGAAGGGGAACATCGGTTACGCTTTGTATGGCTTTGACGATCTTTACCATCATTTCACGTTCGTCAATGTCAGGAAGTCCGACGTTTACGTCAAGGATATCGGCTCCTGCGTTTACCTGCTCGAGCGCCTGGCGGAGTATGTAGTCGGTGTCGTTATTTCTGAGCGCTTCTTTAAACAGTTTCTTTCCGGTCGGATTTATTCTCTCGCCTATAATACGCGGCTGCGAAAGCTCTGCCGATCTTGTACCGCTGCATACTACAGGTATTTCGGACGGAGCGCTGCGATGGGGAATGACCTGCTCTGAAAGTTCCTTTAATCCTGCGATAAATTCAGGCGATGTACCGCAGCAGCCGCCTATGAGCTTTACACCCTTTTCCATGATCGGACGCATAAGCTTTACAAATTCGCGGCTGTCGATATTGAAGTGTCCTGTGAGCGGATCCGGAAGTCCTGCATTAGGCTTAACTATCACCGGAACAGATGTATGCTCAAGCAGTTCGCTTATTACTTCGCTCAGCATGTCGGGACCTAGTCCGCAGTTTACTCCGAGCGCGTCGACTCCGAGCCCTTCCAGTATTGTTGCGGCGCATACAGCGCTGCATCCTGTAAAGGTTCTTCCGCTTTCCTCGAAGCTCATTGTCGCAAATACAGGGAGCGAGGTGTTTTCTTTTGCCGCGAGTACAGCGGCACGAAGCTCGCTTATATCTGTAAAAGTTTCAAGACCGATAATATCCGCCCCGGCCTGCTCGCCTGCACGCATGATCTTACAGTATGTATCGTATGCTTCCTCAAAAGTGAAGCTGCCGGACGGCTCGAGAAGCTTTCCGAGCGTCGAAACATCAAGTGCAACAAGAGTATTTGTCCCTGCCGCTGCTTCCTTGGCGATCTCAATTCCGCGTTTGATAGCATCTTCAAAGGTGTATTCTCCGCCGATGAATTTAAACGGATTGGCATTAAAGGTATTAGCAAAGATTATATCGCTTCCTGCTTCTATATAACTGCGGTGTATATCTCTTACCCAGTCAGGATGTGTGAAGCAGGAGAGTTCGGCGCGCTCGGAGGGCAGGAAGCCTTTTTTGAGCAGTTCGGTGCCGAATCCTCCGTCAAGAAGTATGAAATTTTTTTTAAAAAGTGTCTTAATATCCACAGCGTTTGCCAGCCTTTCTGTAGGCACAGTTTTCTTTCATAGCGCACACGGCGCATCCGCGGCGCTTTTTATCGATAGGAGAATCCGATATGCCGATAACGGCGGTAACGGATTTCAGCGGAGTAAGTATAAAGCTGTCGCTGACCGAAAGTCCGATACGCCTGCTTGCATCGACACTGTCGAGAAGTTTTTTCTGCTCCGAGAGCGGCAGACCTGCGTATCCGATGCCGTAACGCCATGTAAGATACTGTTTGCTGTATGCACTTGCAAGCGCAGAATCGGCTTCTTCACAGAATGATTCAATAAAGGCATCGGCACATGCGTTAAATATCACGGCTTTTGTTATGTCGTTTATCTGGTATGCGCGTACAAGCCGGTCGGGTTCGATGCCGAGTGTTGCTGCAAACAAAAGAACTTTTTTACAACCGGACAGGTGTGCTTTTACTTCATCTCCGCTTATATCTATCGGACAGTCCGATATTTCAAATTCTCTGGAAACAAATCTTGGTTTTGCTGCCTGAATCAGCTCATTTTCGCATTCGGACAAAAGCTCGGCTATCCGTCCTTCCGGCAATGTTTCGCCGAGCATAAGATACCGCATTGCTTCAGCGCGGTTTATATATTTTTCGTTGCCCATCTGTGAACCGTCAGAGGATGTTGTGTATGCTGTTTACTATTTTTTTCACAACATACGGATTATTCATAGCATAGAGGTGTATACCGTCGACACCGCTTGATACAAGATCGACTATCTGATCGACGGCGTATGCGATTCCGGCATCTACAAGTGCTTCCGGATTGCTTTCATATCGCTGAAGTATTTTTACAAATTTCTGAGGCAGAGAAGCGCCGCACAGGGTTACCATACGCTCGATCTGCTTTTTATTCGTAACAGGCATTATTCCTGCACAGATCGGTATATTTATTCCTGCGGCACGTGCTTTTTCTGAAAAATGATAGAACGAAGAATTGTCGAAAAAGAGCTGTGTGATCAGAGACTGTGTTCCGCAGTCAGCTTTTAATTTGAGGTTTGCAATGTCATCGTCTTCGTTTTTCGCTTCCGGATGTGTTTCGGGATAGCATGCTCCTGAAACACCGAAGTCACTGTTTTCGCGGATGAAGCTTACAAGATCCGATGCGTGTAGAAAATCTTTTTTTACTACGGTGTCGGGGCGGATATCTCCGCGCAGCGCAAGAATATTTTCAATACCCATTTCTTTAAGCTCACGGAGCTGTATGAGTATGTCATTACGGTCATTGCCGACGCATGTGAGATGAGCCATAGCTTCGATGCCGTATTTATTTTTTATAATAGACGCTATTTTCCCGGTCTTGTTGTCGTGAGGATTTCCTCCCGCACCGTAGGTTACGCTTATGTAGTCGGGACGGAAGGCGCAAAGCTCCTCAAGAACGCCGTAAATGCTTTCTATCGGAGTAGTAGGCTTCGGCGGGAATATCTCAAAGGAGAATACCGTCTTGTCTTTGTTATATAATGAAGCTATTTTCATTTTGAAACATCCTTTTTATGACATGGCGTATCGTTACTGAAATAGATACGCATATTTTTATTTTACCACAAAATTCTTTTGCTTTCAATAGCTTATACGTTAAAAATACAGAACGCAAGGTGGGTTTTTAGGTCATATTTTAGGATATTATTTTATGAGATAAATTTGAAAGGCTATTGACAAACACTGCGCTGTGTGCTAATATAATAATATAGAGCTATAAAATTCTTCGGGGCAGGGTGAAATTCCCGATCGGCGGTAGAGTCCGCGAGCGCGAAAGCGCAGATTTGGTTAAATTCCAAA
>CABUHS010000039.1 GCA_902491535.1 uncultured Eubacteriales bacterium | reverse complement strand
GACAAATCTCGGCACGGGAATGAGAGCTTCGGTAATGGTATTCCTCCCCGCCCTGTCGATGAACCGCCGCATAGGAGCGCTGTCGGCATCGCTCGGCAAGCTCGGACTCACCATCCGAGGCATGTGGGGAGAAGGCTCTGAGGCAGACGGCTACATGTATCAGATCTCCAATCAGACCACTCTCGGAATCAGCGAAGAGGATACGGTAAAAAAACTCGAGGAGGTCACTGCCCAGATAATGGAGCTTGAACGCAGTGCGCGGAACACCATGAAATCGGACAATCCCGACAGAATGACCGACCTTGCGTACAGATCGCTCGGAACTCTCCGCAGCGCATATCTTATGTCGTCAAAAGAATTTCTCAGCCTGTTTGCTTATGTACGGCTCGGCCTTGCTCTCGGCGTACTTCCCGAAAATGAGCTTTCATACGAAAAGCTGGGCGAAATAATGGTACATGTAATGCCCGCTACGCTGTCGCTGTCCTCAGGAAAGCATCTCAGCGAAACCGAGCGCGACAGGCGCAGAGCCGAATATCTGCGCGAATGTCTTGCGAAATAACACCCATGTGCCGTCTGCAAAAGTGTAAAACGCAGCATCGCTGCAGCAAAAAAGCTCTTTTGCAGACGGCGGATACGGATATGATCTTTCAGACACTCTATAAATGCATTTAAATCGGAGCAACGCTCTGCTTTGCCCGCAAAGAGCGAAGCCTGCGACAGCTTGCAACCGGCACAGGGAGCGTTAGCTCCTTGGAACCCGCCGCCTATAGAGACGGGGGACATCCGTGCTTAGGTTATATAAGAAAGACTTCCGAGCGGGCAGCATGCAGGTCAGCGCAGCACATCTTTTGCGATGCCGCAAAGAGTGAAAGCAGCACGCGAAATTTTCTGAAAACACCTTAGAAAGGATGATATAAATGGCTAACAGATTCACAAAATCCGCGAGTGACGTTCTGAACTCCGCGATGACCAGCGCGCGCACTCTCGGTCACACATATATAGGAACGGAGCATATTCTGCTCGGACTGCTGTCTGCGGAAAACGGAGCGGCATGCAAGCTGATGACCGCGCGCGGTATATCTTATGAAAAGACAAAAGAACTGGTCATACAGCTCGCCGGAAGCGGCGAGCATACCGAGGTAGGTCCCGGCGATATGACTCCGCGCACCAAGCGCCTGATAGAGATCGCCGCAAGAGAATCCGTACGGCTCGGTCAAAGCTATATCGGCACGGAACATATTCTTCTTGCAATGCTGTCCGAGCCTGATTGCGTCGGCGTAAAGCTTCTTTCTCTTCAGGGCGCATCGGTCGGAGATATCGCCGAAGATCTCACAGCATTTTTCCGCGACTCGGCAGCCAGCGGATCGCGCACCGATGCCGGTGATACTGCCGACGAGCAGGTCGGCGGCGAAAAGGGCGGCTCGATGCTCTCGCAGTACGGACGCGATCTCACAGCGCTCGCGCGTCAGGGCAAAATTGATCCTGTCATAGGCAGAGACGGCGAGACCGAGCGCGTTATACAGATACTTTCAAGACGCACAAAAAACAATCCCTGTCTTATAGGAGAACCGGGCGTCGGAAAAACCGCAGTTGTCGAAGGACTCGCTCAGCGTATCGCAGACGGAAAGGTTCCCGAAACGCTTGCAGATAAAAGGCTGATAACGCTTGATATTCCCGGAATGATCGCGGGTGCAAAATACCGCGGAGAATTTGAAGAGCGCATGAAGGGCGTTATGAGCGAGGTAAGCGCCGACAAAAGCATCATTCTGTTCATAGACGAGATACACACGATCATCGGAGCAGGCGCCGCCGAGGGCGCTGTCGACGCTGCCAATATCATAAAGCCTGCTCTTGCTCGCGGCGACATGCAGGTGATCGGAGCGACGACGATCTCCGAATACCGCAAACACATCGAAAAGGACGCGGCGCTCGAGAGACGTTTCCAGTCGGTAACAGTCGGAGAACCGACGCCCGAAGAAGCTATTCTCATCCTGCGCGGACTGCGCGATAAATATGAGGCGCATCACAAGGTAAAGATCACCGATGAAGCCATCGACGCGGCAGTAAAATATTCCGTCCGTTATATCGGCGACAGATATCTGCCCGACAAGGCGATCGACCTTATCGACGAGGCAGCTTCAAGACTGCGCATATCCTCATTTACCGCACCCGATTCGGTACGCGAGCTTGAAGAGCAGTTAAAACAGCTTGCAGCGGAAAAGGAAACGGCTATAAGCTCGCAGGATTTCGAGCGCGCCGCCAAACTCCGCGACGACGAAAAAGCAGTCCGTGATAAGATCGAAAAGGAAAAAGCCGAGTGGAAAGCCGACAAGGGCGATCAGGATCTCGCTATCGGCGAGAGCGATATCGCTGCGGTCGTGACCGCATGGACAGGCATTCCCGTAACCCGTCTTTCGGAAGACGAAGGACAGCGCCTCATGCACCTTGAAGAAGAGCTTCACAAACGTCTTATAGGTCAGGAGGACGCTGTAAGCGCCGTATCAAGAGCGATACGCCGTTCGAGAGTAGGCCTCAAGGATCCGCACCGTCCGATGGGCTCGTTTATCTTCCTCGGCCCGACCGGAGTCGGAAAAACAGAGCTTTGTAAGGCGCTCGCCGAGATACTCTTCGGCGACGAGAGCGCTATGATACGCGTTGACATGAGCGAATACATGGAAAAACACAGCGTATCGAAGCTTATCGGTTCTCCTCCCGGATACGTCGGCTTTGACGAAGGCGGACAGCTCACCGAGAAGATACGCCGCAAACCGTATTCGGTAGTTCTTTTCGACGAGATCGAAAAGGCGCATCCGGACGTATTCAATATTCTGCTTCAGATACTTGAGGACGGTATGCTCACCGATTCTCAGGGCAGACGCGTCGATTTCAAAAATTCTATAATAATCATGACGTCAAACGTCGGCGCAAGCGGAATTACCGAGAAAACAGGAACTCTCGGCTTCGGAGGCGGAAGCTCCGCGGAATCGGAGGAAGCACGTATCCATGAGCGCGTAATGGCAAGTCTGCGCAGCACGTTCAGACCTGAATTTCTCAACCGCATTGACGAGATCATAGTGTTCTCGAAGCTTACCGACGGTCAAATAGCTCAGATCGCATCGCTTATGCTCCAGAACGTCGCAAAGAGACTCGCAGCTATGGATATCGGAATAACCTTTACCGACGACGTAGTAAAACTGCTCGCAAAGGAAGGCAACGATCCCGTATACGGCGCGCGTCCGATGCGCCGTGAGATACAGCGGAGAATCGAAGATGCGCTTTCGGGTGAAATTCTTGACGGTAAGATCGCCGCAGGCGACAGCGTTACCGCAAAGATATCGGAAGATGATCCCTCTAAAATCGTGTTTGTCAAAGAACAGATCCGGTGACATCTTTACCGTCTGAGCTGAAAATGAAAGATAATAAGCTCTGAAAACACCGCAAAATATATGCAGAATTTTTCAGTCAAAAATATTTTATTCTGATAAAAAAGGATCGCAGGGTTTAGTCTGCGGTCCTTTTCGGTTTCGACCGAATATCTCTGCTCTTCCGATGCCTACACAAAATTTATTTACAAAAAACTTTACATATGTCTTTACAAATGTAAAGTTTAGGTGTATAATATGCAAGGCCGTGTTACGAAACAGAAGCGGCCCGCAAGGAAAGGTAACTATGAAAAATCAGATCGAACAATTAAAAAAGGCAAAGAACGCAGTTATTCTTGCCCATTACTATACTCCGGACGACATTCAGGAGATCGCTGACTATGTCGGCGATTCCTTTTATCTCGCCAAGATCGCAAAGCAGAGTACCGCCGATATCATCGTATTCTGCGGCGTATCGTTTATGGGCGAGAGCGCCAAGATACTGTGTCCCGGCAAAAAAGTCCTTATGCCAGATATGACCGCGGACTGCCCGATGGCACATATGGCAGATCCGAAAACTATAGAAGAGATGCGAAGAAAATACGACGATCTCGCAGTCGTATGCTATATCAATTCCACCGCAGAGCTTAAGTGCATGAGCGACGTCTGCGTAACATCGTCAAACGCCGTAAAGATCGTAAAAGCACTCCCGAACAAAAATATTTTCTTTATTCCCGACAAAAATCTCGGAAGCTATGTCGCCGAGCAGATACCTGAAAAAAATATTATCCTGAATGACGGCTGCTGCCCTATTCATGCGTCGATCTCTGCGGCTCAGGTACGCGCCGAAAAAGACAAATATCCGGACGCACAGGTGCTTTCTCATCCCGAATGTGCGCAAGAAGTACTTGAGCTGTCAGACTATATCGGAAGCACGGCGGAGATAATAAACTATGCGGGAAGCTCGGAACACCGCGATTTTATTGTATGCACTGAGGACGGCGTTCTGTACAAGCTTCTGTCAGACAATCCCGACAAAAAATTCCGTTTCCCGAATCCGCATCCCTGCTGCCCCGACATGAAGCTGAACACGCTCGAGAACGTTCTGAGCGTCCTGAAAAATGAAAATAATACCGTCGAAATCAGCGAGGATACGCGCCGCAAAGCCATGATCCCGCTCGAAAAAATGCTGGAGCTTGCAAAATAAAATTATGAATACTGATATTGTTATAGTCGGATGCGGCGTTGCAGGCCTTTACTGCGCGCTGAATCTGCCCGAAGAAAAAAACATCGTTATCGTCACAAAAAGCGATGCCGAAAAAAGCGATTCCTACCTTGCGCAAGGCGGGATATGCGTGCTGCGCTGCGACGATGCTTACGATTCCTTTTATGAAGACACCATGCGCGCAGGACACTATGAAAACAACCCCGAATCGGTCGATATAATGATACGTTCATCGCGCGGCGTTATAAATGATCTGATCTCCTTCGGAGTACGCTTTGAAAAAAACGGAGATGAATTTGCCTATGCGCGCGAAGGCGCACATTCTGAATCGCGTATACTGTTCCATGAGGATGAGACAGGAAAAGAGATAACCTCACACCTGCTGAGCGCGGTAAAACTGAGAAAAAACATCACCCTTATCGAAAATTTTACGATGACCGATCTTATATTCAAAGACGGCGTGTGCGGAGGCATTATTGGCCATGATCCAAGCGGCAGCTTCACCGCGGTAAGCGCTGACTATACCGTCCTTGCGACGGGCGGCGTCGGAGGTCTTTTCAAACATTCCACAAACTACAGACATCTTACCGGAGATTCTCTTGCGCTTGCGCTGAAATACGGTATAAAGCTCAGTCACATAGACTACATTCAGATACATCCCACCTCGCTTTATACCAAAAAAGAAGGCAGAGCCTTTCTCATCTCCGAATCGGTGCGCGGCGAAGGCGCGCTGCTTCTCAATTCGCGCGGCGAGCGCTTTGTCGATGAGCTGTTGCCGAGAGACGTAGTGGCAAACGCTATCTTTGAAGAAATGAAGAAAGAAGGCTCGGAGCATGTATGGCTGTCCCTCGCTCCGATTCCGGAAGATGTAATAAAAACACATTTCAAACATATATACAGCCACTGTCTTGAAGAGGGCTACGATATAACAAAGGAAAGCATTCCCGTCGTGCCGTCGCAGCACTATTTCATGGGCGGTATCGACGTTGACAGCTACAGCAAAACATCCGCGGAGCGTCTGTATGCGGTCGGAGAAACTGCATGCAACGGTGTACACGGCAGAAACCGCCTTGCAAGCAACTCACTGCTTGAAAGTCTTGTTTTCGCGCGCCGTGCCGCAAATAATATTATGAGCGGATATACCGAGCTTGCGCCGCGCTTTGGGACTGTTCCCGGTGCGGAATATTATAACGGATATCAGGAAAAATACAAAAAATCGGTTCTTGACGCAATAGAAAAGGAGAAACAGAGCCATGAATAATATTACTATGAAGCTATGCGCCGACGATCTTATTCTCAGCGCGCTTAAAGAGGATATAACAAGCGAAGACATAACTACAAATTCGGTCATGCCGGAATTCCGTCCCGGAGAAGTTGAGCTGATATGCAAAGAGGACGGTATAATTGCCGGACTCGGCGTTTTCAAGAGGGTATTTGAGCTTTTGGACGAAAACACCTCCGTTACATTTACCTGCTCCGACGGCGACAGCGTCAAAAAAGGTGAAAAGCTCGGCACGGTACGCGGAGATATCCGCGTTCTGCTTTCCGGTGAACGCACAGCGCTGAACTTTCTCCAGCGTATGAGCGGTATCGCAACATATACCCGTGCGGTCGCAGATCTTCTGAAAGGAACAAAAACAAAGCTCCTTGACACAAGAAAGACAACGCCTAACATGCGTGTTTTTGAAAAATACGCAGTAAAGGTCGGCGGAGGATACAACCACAGATACAATCTGAGCGACGGTATTCTGCTCAAGGATAACCACATAGGCGCGGCAGGCGGCGTAAAAGAAGCTGTAAGGATGGCTAAGGAATATGCTCCTTTTGTCCGCAAGATCGAGGTAGAGGTGGAAAATCTCGACATGCTGAAAGAAGCCCTTGAAGCGGGCGCAGACATTATAATGCTTGACAATATGAGTGCAGATGAAATGAAGGAAGCGGTAAAGCTGACTGCCGGAAAAGCACAGACCGAATGCAGCGGCAATGTCACAAAAGAAAATATCGCCATGCTCACAGATATCGGAGTCGACTATATTTCAAGCGGCGCGCTCACCCATTCGTCGCCTATCCTCGATCTTTCGCTTAAAAATCTTCACGCCGTATAATATAATGAGGTGAATTATGAAGGCAGCCAACAGAAGAAAAGAGATAGTAAATCTTCTGATGTCAGAACAGAAGCCTATACCGGGAGGAGCGCTTTCCGAGCGTTTCGGGGTATCAAGACAGATCATAGTTCAGGATATTTCGCTGCTTAAAGCTTCCGGATACGATATTCTCGCAACGCACAGAGGATATGTCATACAGGTAGCTCCGCTCGCCGAAAGAGTTTTCAAGGTCAGACATACGTCTGAGCAGACAGAAGACGAACTCGACCTGATCGTCAGTCTCGGCGGAACGGTTGCCGATGTTTTTGTATGGCACAAGGTATACGGCAGAGTCGAAGCAAAACTTAATATCTTTTCAAAGCTCGGCGTACAGCAGTTTATAGAGGGCGTTCGGAGCGGTAAGTCGACCGAGCTTATGAATATTACCGGAGGCTATCACTATCATACGGTAAGAGCCGAATCGGAGGATATTCTTGACCGCATAGAAGCTGCACTCAAAGAAAGGCATTACCTTGCTCCGGAGATATAGCAGGCGGCAGGGAACAAATCCGCTTACCGTCGGCACTGCCGTCACAGCTGACAGCAGCATTTTATAATATGCATAAATGATAAAGCAGTATGCCCGGATCTCCGGGCATACTGCTTTATTGTGAAACAACAAGATTCCGGGATACCCTCCCGCAATCTTTGATTGCGTCGGTAGGACGGGTTCTTATTTATAATTCAGCGAAGCCTGCCGTATTTTCAGAAACAGCCGCGTGCTTCTGCATCCGGCCGAGCCGATCAGTCATTCATGCAGAGCAGCCGATAATAATCGGGTTTTACCTCAAGAGCCACTTTTTCAGCGTCGGTACGCGGCAGCTCAATAAAGCTGTTTGCTATCGCTGGAACACAGTCAGGTATCACTCCGCTGACCGGATGATTCTCCATAATAACGGTAAGAACATCTCCGCGCATTTCAGAATCAATATAAAGAGGTGCAAAAACATTGTGCAATTCAGGCGTCGATACTATCACAAGCGTATGCTGCTCAAAAAATTCAGCGTTATACTTTTCGTAAATACCGTCAAAGCTATCAAGCGCCATGGACGCAAAATAATCTCTCATCTCCTGAAAAACCGCATCTTTTCCGCCCGGAACATTAAAATGAATATAGTCTCTGTCTAAGCTTTCTATCAGCTCTTCCACCGGAGTATTATCAAACGGATACTCTGCGTCGCGCTTTTCTGCCCATGCGCGAAGCTCCTCGACAGAATTTATTACCGTAAATCCTGTATTTCTATCATCAATATCCCATATAACATCACTCTTCTGGAAGGTATCAAGACGTGTTTCCGACGATTCCACAGCGGCAGCCGCAGACTTGCACGCAGGCGATTCTACCTTATCACCCGCTACGATACGCATGGTTCTGACAAGATCCTTTGAATCAACCTTATTATCCATGTTTGTATCGGCGCACGGCCATTCTACTTCAAACAGGAACTGATTGTGGTGTTTGTCTGCAAGACATTTCATAAGGCGTACAAGATCCTCTGCATTGACGACTCTGTCGTTCGTCACGTCACCCATCAGATATGTCTCAGCATATGCGGCAAATACTCTATCGCCGAGCATAAACTTTTCATCGTCAACGTAATCCGCAGTAATAACAAATCTGCGGCAAATGTAACCGTCCTTTGCCTTAACAGTATAGTACACATAGCTGTCGGCAGGCATATCTCCTTTAAGAGGAACGGTCTTTTCAGCATCGGAGTAAAGCTCTACAGTCGCATTCAGCCCGCGCGCACCTCTGCCGCTTTCAAGCGGAAACGGTTCTATTACGGGTTCTTCCACATCCGTGTCAAGTCCCCTCATTCCGTAAAAACAATCTGCACCTATGCCTTTGTCTCCGGCAGCAGTAATACCGATATTAGCCGCTGACAAAAGTGCCGCAAGAATTAAAGCTCCGGCCGATATTTTTTTCGATACCTTTTTCATATCATATTTCCCCGCTTTCAAAGCATTTTATAATAACAGCATTGCTGTTTAATACATAATACGAACCGTACATTAAAAACACTGCAGATCTCAATGCAAAACAACTATAAAATTTTGCCATATTTGATAATAACAATATATAATCCATTTAGATAGTAGCATGTTTTGAACAACAAGTCAAGCAATTTTTAAATATTTTTAACTTATCAGTTGAGTAATTTCCATATAAGCAGAACCGTCAAAAAGGCAAGCCAAAGTCTGTTTTTTTAGTAATTTTTTGTAAAATTGCTTAACTTGTTATTCATAATACGGTAAACTTAATACAGTTAATAGCTATCGGCAAAATATCATATTTTTTCTTCATATTCAAACCAATCTGTTATTGAATATCAGTTAAAATACAGTATCCCTATTTATAACTTTTGTGGCATTTCCAAATGACTTTTAATGTTTATGTTGCTGTTTTCGTCGGTTAATATCGGAATTTTTGCAAAGGACAACACTTTATACAATGCAGAGTTATGATGTAGTAAACAAAATGGACAGCAGTCATGTCCTTACTGTGATAAATTCGGCCGAAGAGCTTCGGGAATAGCCGAAAAGCTTGACGCAGAGCATCCGTTCGACAATGAAGCATTTGAAAATCTGATATCCAAAAATAATTTTGCTCTTTCCGATAATTAAGAGAACTTCAGAGAGAGCTTAGAAGCTGTTTCACTTAAAAAATCTGACGGTATTTATTCGGCCTACAATGAAGAATATTTTACAAATCATACTATAGCTGTAGTATCAACTCCGGATGAAGATATGTGCGATCCGATTTATAATGATTCAAAGCTGCGCGAGATACTTTGACTGTCATTATGGAAAAGCGTTACGGACGCGGAGCGATAGACGGCAGTGTTCCCGCGATAACAAACAGCTTTATCGAGCTGCCGCGTACCGATGCAGATAAGGTGGCTCTTGAGGTAAAATCCGGTTATTATGAATTACTCTGCACGGATTGATTCTGAAATTCGCTGCGGCTTAGGCTTATAAAAAAGACAGGCAAGAAAGTGCCTACGTAAGGAAGTGGAAATTTATAGTTTCTACTTCCTTTTTTTCTGCCCGAAAATAAAAATATCGGATTTATGTTTCAAAATCCGATGCTCACTGATTATATGGACAAAAGTTTTATTTTATACTTCATATTAAGTGATGTTTTCCTTTTGGTCGGTGTACCTATAGACCGGCTTTTTTAGGTTTTTAATAATCGGTTTTATAATTTTGGCGAAAAATTTAATAAAAATCGGGAAAAGAACGGTTATAAAAATCATTAACATAAAATAGTCTACAATTTCGTGTAAATCAATATAATTTTTTAATATATGTTCTATGCCTTTCAGCGATAACATCCCTATTATGTAGTAGATTATTTTACAAGTAATTTTATTAGGCACATCAAATTTTATAAACCTTTTTTCGATTGCAGAACCGATAATTACCCCAAGAATTAAGCCAATTGAATTATATATGCCGCCAAAACTTTTATAAGGGTCAACGAGTAATTTTCCCGTTTCATCACAATCAACAGGGTAAGACTTATAATTTATAAAAATAACAGCACATATTGATAATAATACTGTAAGGGCGATAACTATTAAATCTCTGTTTGAACCTTTTTCACTCCATTTTAAAATTGCGTTAGTCACTATAAAACAAAGTCCCCCCAAACCAACCCCGGCAACCACATCACGCAAGGTGTGAACTCCTAAATAGTTTCTGGAAAAACAAACGGTTATTATGCCAATAGCCGATAATATGGGTATTATTTTTGTTTTATAATAACATTTTCCTATTGGTATTAAATATCCTGCAGCATTGCTTGCGTGTCCACTTGGAAAAGAATAGCCAGTTGATTTAGGAAGATGGGAAAGACGTTCATCGATTAAGTAGGGACGGTAAACACAAAAGGTCAGTTTTAAAAGGCTATTAAAAAAGCCTGTAACACCAAATGTCAAAAGAGTCAGTATTCCATATTTTTTATTAAGACACCAATAAATAAATGCAGTTATAAGAATACAGTATCTTTCAGTACCGATGCCGGATAAAAAGCCTATGGCAGAATTAAAAAAATGACCGGCAGAATTTCTTAAATTGTCAAGAAATAATAAATATTCAATTTCCATATTATTACACCCCAATATAAATATACATTCACAATGAAAACTAATGTTATTAGATGACATAAGTGTGAACGTTTATTTTATTATAGACGTTTTCTGTCTAAAAGTCAATAGATAGTTTCTGTTTATCATATAATAATTTCGGGTGATTTTTTTGAAACTTTCTTTTGGTGATAAAATACGCGGACTGCGAGAGGATGCAAATTTAAATCAGACACAGTTAGGAAAAGAATTAAATATGACGCAGCGAAAAATTTCATATATTGAGTGTGGTAAATATCAGCCGAGTATAGAGGATATTATTGCCTTTTGTAATTTTTTTAAGATTTCTGCAAATTATTTACTTGGGATTCCGAACGATTATAAAGACAAGCCTTGATTTATAACGGTGATAATATTTTAATTGTTTGCACAATCAATCCTGTTGGCACGATGAAGTTACAATTGAAAAAGCGACACAACGGAGAGGCTACATAAGGAAGTAGAAATCTATGTTTTCTGCTTACTATTTTCTGCTCCCAAATAATAAATATCGGAATTTGGTATCAAAATCCGATGCGCGTTAAGTCTTAAGACATAAATTTTATTTCATACTTTGTATGAAGTGATATTTCCTTTTCGGGAAGTTTTATTGAAACACTTTGTTTTTCAGTTTTATTTTATTCGCCCCTAAAACTCGGCGCAGCCGAATATCACTGCGAAGCAATGTCACTGCCGCAAGGCAATACAACTCGCCTTTGGCGAATAAAACTGTGGCACCCTTCTTTACGGAGGGTGCCACAAGCGCCTGTCTTTTATTTATGCCAGATTTATTATCTCAAGTCCCGATCTGTGCGCTCTCATTACCGTGTAATATGTTCCGCCGCTGTTTTCGGTAAGATAGCATACGCAGACTGAGCTGCGGTCTATCATCCGCCTGTTACGGTCATGCATGCAGCCGTTGTAATAATGCTTCGATGTGCATACTACCTCGTCCGCCTCCGAAAGTATCCTTCCATACACAGCCTTATCATGTATGCGCCAATATCTGTCCTGATCTTCGCACGGAAGCTCCATTATAAGCTTTACATGCGGATATCTTTTTTTCATGTCAAGCACGGCCAGTGCCGCCATCATATCGTATCCGAGCGCTCCGCCGTTCACAAAATTTCTGAAGCCGCGCATTACAAGCGATTCAATCGTACATGCAATTCTGTATTCAAGCTCGTCCGAAAAGCCGTACGGAATTTTTCTGTGTCCGCTGAAACAGCACGTTATACTTCTTTCGGTATTATATCCGTTCATGTCTTCCCTTTCGCCTGTTTTAATAAAGTTTATTTATGACAGTCTGTACCTTATTTAAACAAAAAAGCCTGCCGTTAAGACAAGCTTTCCATGGAGCTGCTAATCAGAATCGAACTGATGACCTCATCCTTACCAAGGATGTGCTCTACCAACTGAGCCATAGCAGCATCTTTTACGAACGATGAATTTATCATAAATCACAGTGTGAAACACAGCAGCGCCGCAAGGTGCGGGACGGCAAAGCCGTGATCTAACCATTCAATGTTCTCTCAGAGTCCGAAGATTTGCACAGCAAAGCTTCGATACACATGATGAAATTATTATATCAGAATACAGGAAGTTTGTCAATAGGTTTTGAAATATTTTTTGCCGGATCGAACCTTCACTGTAATAATACGTATAACAAACGTAATATACTTCACAAAATTTCATTACATTTACAAAAGCTCCGACACGTACCTATTGATTTTATCTTCAGGATATGATAAAATAAAATATAAATATACAAATACCGTCAAAAAAGGCGGTAAAGATCAAACGGAAAGGACATATTTAAGATGAGAACGCGTATTCTGACAATCGGTACGGCAGGAATGGTCACGGCACTGAGATGCGGATATTATCCTGCTCAGGGCGAATCAATGACAGCGGACAAGTTTTGTATGTGGCCGGGCGGACGCGGCCTGCTTTCCGCGATCGCAGCGTCAAAGCTCGGCGGTGACAGTCTGCTTTGCGCAGCCGTCGGCGACGACTGGTTCGGTCCGTCCGTAAAGGAATATTCAGCAGGATCAAAGGATTTCAGTGTGGACACCCGCTTTATATGCGAGGTCCGCGGCGGTCAGACCTCAGTATCAACTCTCATACGCACACCGGCAGGAGAAACTCTGATGTCCGTACCGGCAGTATCTTACAACATACCGGAAGATAACGTCGAAGAAGCCATCGGCAGATCTTTGCCCGATTCAGTAATGATCCAGTGCGGCGGCATTTCTCCGGAAACAGCCCTGTTCGGTACATCTCATGCAAACCGTCTCAGTATCCCGGTAATACTCGACCTTACAGAAATCGGCGGAGACTTCCCTCTCGGAAAGTTCAAATGCGCAGATATCGTTATACTTTCGCAGCAGTCTGCTGAGGCGCTTTCCGGAGTCTCTATATCGGGAGAGCAGAGCGCTCTGCGCGCCGCAGGTGTCATCGAACGTGAACTGAATATCCGTTATACACTTATACTGCTCGACGAGCGGCGCGGAATATTCCTCAGTGACAATAAGTATCACAATATCTTTCCGTACCTTATAACGTCGGGCATGACCGACGCCATGGGAACCGAAGAAACTTTTATCGCCTCGCTCGCGCTCGATTATACACGGGGTATAAAAGACATGGGAAGAGACATAGATCACGCAGTAAAGTATGCTCTTCTGGCAAGAGCATGGACTCTTTCGCATCACGGACTCGTATCGTCTATGCCTAAGGACAGCGACCTTCGGTACTTCGCCGAAGGAAACAATATTAAATTTGCATTTTACGATATTTAAAAGGACTGCGTACCAAGGCTTACGCCTTGCTTTTATAATTAAAATACTTAATTGAGGAAAAGCCGATCATTACGATCGGCTTTTTGTATTTCCTATATAACTTTTACTTTTTTGGGAGCAAAGAATCCTCTATTCAAAGCTTATGAATATCTGCCGCCTTCTGGTAAGGCTTACTTATCATAAAAAATATTCCGGGACAGTCAGGGCATTAATCCTCAATTATGAGTTTTCCAGATTGCGTTTTCTGTCGAGATAATTTTGCAGAATTATCTCGGCCGAAAGTGTGTCTATCGCCGCTTTGCGTTTTTTTCCGCGCGTATCTGTCTCATTCATAAAAACACCCGCAGCGATAGTTGTCCTCCGCTCGTCGTAAAGTTCGACCGGAAGTCCGGTACGCAGTCCGAGTTTTCTCGCAAACTCACGCGCTTTTTCGCTGCGCGCGCCGCGCGTGCCGTCCATATTGACAGGCTCTCCGACTACTATAGAGGAAACGCCGCCGTACTGCGCTATCGTGCCGACTATCTTTTCGATAAGCTTCGCGTCGCCGCTCGCCTCAAGCGTTCCGACACCGCTCGCGAGAAATCCTGTTTCGTCGCTGATCGCTATTCCCGTGCGTACATCGCCGTAATCAATTCCGAGTGTTCTTCCCATTTATTTGATATCCTTTTCTGTTTTTTAACCGGTGATTATACCGTGCAGTTTTTCACATGTTTCACAAGCCGTCACGCAACAATACCGCCAGACACCGTCCGTACATCAGCCGCTCACATAGCTTCCGTAGATCTTTGCCGCGTCTTTTGCGCTGTCATACGTCTTGTTTGTTCCGTCGCCTGCACCGAACGTAACGAGAACATATCTAAGATCGCCCTTTTCATAGTAAGTCGCAAGGCACTGACGCGCCTCCGGAGTATATCCGGTCTTTCCTCCGACAACACCGCCCATATCAGCTCCCGCCGATGAAAATGCCGCGAAAACCGTACTGGTCATTGTAACGCCGTAAGGGTGCTGCTCTGTGGGATTTGAATAATATTTTGAAGATGTAATAATATTTTTAAAAACGCTGTTTTCGAGCGCATATGAAAATATTTTTGCCATATCGGAAGCGGTGGTTACATGCTTAAGGTTGTGCAGTCCGGTCGCATTTACAAAATTCGTATCCCTGCATCCGAGCTGCGCGGCCTTTTTATTCATCAGTTCGACAAATGCCTCTTCCGAGCCCGATATATGTTCAGCAAGCGACAGCGACGCGTCGCCTCCCGATGCAAGCAGGCATCCGTAGAGAACATCCGTTCCCGTGAGCGTTTCTCCTGCGGAAAATCCGGCAACAGACGCATTTTCACGGATCATGCGCTGAACAGTCGCTTCGCTGACCGTTATCTGCGTACCGTCGGGATCAGGCATATTTTCAATTGCAACGATCGCGGTCATTATCTTTGTCAAAGATGCAGGGTATATAACTTCCGTACTTTTTTTCTCGCAAACTGTACGTCCGGTCCGCAGATCTATCAGTATCGCGTTTGAGCTTGAGATATTTTCTGTTATCTCTCTGATCATGCCCTCGCGCATGGAAATATCAAAATCAGATGCATTGCCCGGCGCGGGACTTTCAAGCATTGCCGACGTGTTTTCCTCATCGCCGTTTACAAAAACCGGCTTTGATATCAGCACCGAAAGTATTATAACCGAAAGTATGAGCATCACCGCAAAAATAAAAAGCTGAGGAGCCGCAGAAGGTATTTTGCGGTATGCCGCGGTATTTTTTGCACCTGCCGGGTTATTACGGCGCGAACCGTTTTTCGATGTGCGTGCTGGCGCTTTGCCGGACGGTGTTTTTCTCACCTGAGCTTCTGCGGCAGCCGATGCACGCGGTATATTTTCCGAAGGACGCCTGCTTCCCTGCTTCCGCGCCCCTGTGTTTTTATCCATAAATTACGCTGTCCTTTCCCGACGGACGCATGTCCTCTTTATTCGGTGTATGTCCCTTTTTATTCTATGTTAAATCTTTGACCGAAAAGATATATCAGTACCGTTTCAGTCTGTATCTTCGCCGGAATTTACCGTTTTTTTGCCTGCAGATCTCTTTCCGACCGACGCAAGCGGATTAGCATCCATCGCTTTTTCCATCTGAGTGTCGCTGACGTGCGTATATATCTGAGTGGTATTGAGCTGTTCATGTCCGAGAATATCTTTAAGCACGCGGACGTCGACTCCGCCGGAGCGGTACATGAGAGTCGCGGCTGTATGACGCAGCTTATGCACCGAATAATGCTCTCCTCCGAGTCCTGCCATTCTGAGATATTTATAAACAAGCTTCTGCACCGTTGAATTGTCTATCCTGCGGTGGTGGCTGCTTATAAACAGATAATCCGCGTATTCCGGCTTAATATCCGGATCTGCCGCGCGTATACGGAGATAATCGGTCAGCGCCTCGCGGCATGCGTCATTGAGATAGATAATACGCTCTTTGGCGCCCTTTCCCATTACTCTGAGCGAACGCAGCTTCGGATCCATATCCGATATTTTGATTCCCGTAAGCTCGGAAAGACGCATTCCGCAGTTGAGAAACAACGCGATTATAGCGTAATCCCTCTCTCTCGTTTTCGACTGTGTATCCGTCCGTACAGCTTCAAGCAGTTCAATACTCTCGTCAAGGGACAGAAATCGCGGAAGCGTCGCTTTCTGCGGGGGTGTATCGAGATCAGCCGCAGGATTTTCGTCAAGTGTATGCTTTACACCTGTAAAATATCTGAAAAACGATCTTATCGACGAAAGTCTGCGCGCTATCGCTCGCGATTCATTATGATCGTCTGTTTTCTTATGATAAAGGAAAGAAAGTATCTCCTCAGAGGTTACCGTTTTGACAAAATCTTCTCCGAGTCCGCGGATATTCAGCGAGTCATATTCTTCCGTACCTGGCTTTATACCCTGCCGCGTCGCGTAAACATAGCGCAGAAACATGCACAGATCGTGTTCATATTTGATCGTAGTTTCCTTTGTGCGGTTCTTTATAACGCGCATATATGCTATAAACTCATCTACACACCGAGGTACATTCGGCATCGCTATGTCTCCTTTCGGCAAAAAGCATTTATACGTTTATTATACCCGTTTTCGCATATGTTGTCAATAGAAGATGAGCGTCAAAAAACGGCAGACAAATTGTCTGCCGTTTTATACTTAGTTTGCAAGTGAATTTGTAATGCAAACTAAGAAGCTAAACTCCCGGATAAGAGCAAAGCGGGAGCGGAGAACTCAAAGCAGTGAACTTATCGCATTTTTTGCAAAACGCGGCGTGTGTTAAAGTCTTTGCTTTTTACGGACACTGCGTGTCCTACACCTCATTCGAGCGGCTACGCCGCCCACTTTCCCCTCAAAGGGGAAAGCTTGAGATCGGTGCTGAACTCGTCAGGCTTCTCCTTTGAGGAGAAGCTCCTCCGCAGGAGGTGATGAGGTGTAGCTTGCGTTAGCAAGCGTTAAACAAAAAGACTTTTTTGCCAATCACATTTGTTCACAACACGTTATCTTTATAGATTCAAAGACTGTAAGCCTACAGCGCGCTGCTGCGTAAAGGATATGTTATTTTAACACGGTTACGGATTATTATTGCAGTAAACCTCAGGTGGTGTTCAGGCAACCCTGAGAACGGACACGGAAATTACCACCTTTCCGTGCTTCGCTGCGCTTTTCTCCGAAATCGGCAACTGTGCCTGTTTTTGAGAAGATAATACCGTATTGTTCGCAGTAAATCTCAGGTGTTGTCCTTAGCAACCCTAAGCACGGACACGGAAATTACCACCTTTCCGTGCTTCGCTGCGGTTATCTTCTTTTAAATCGGCAACTGTTCCTTTTTTTGAGAAGATAATACCGTATTATTCGCAGTAAACCTCAGGTGTTGTCCGAGCAACCCTGAGAACGGACACGGAAATTACCACCTTTCCGTGTTTCGCTGCGGTTATCTTCTTCGAAATCGGCAACTGTGCCTGTTTTGGGAAGATAATACCGTATCGTTCGCAGTAAATCTCAGGTGTTGTCCAGGCAACCCTGAGAACGGACACGGAATCACCACCTTCCGTGTTTCGCTGCACTTTTCTCTGATATCCGGCAACGCTGCTTTGATTTTTACCGCAGTAAATCTCAAGTGTTGTGTCGCGCCAACCCTGAGAACGGACACGGAATCTCCAACTTCCGTGTTTCGCTGCGATTGTTTTCTTCAAAATCTGACAGCGCTGCCTTGACTTTTCGGAGAAAATGTGTTATCATATCCTTTACCGCAGAAGTGACTTAGGTGTTGT
>CABUHS010000038.1 GCA_902491535.1 uncultured Eubacteriales bacterium | reverse complement strand
CAAGCTACACCTCATCACCCCTTCGGGGAGCTTCCCCTCAAAGGGGAAGCCTAACTGGTTCAGCAATAAAATCTGATACGGCGCAAAGCGCCGAGTAACTGAAAAGGCTTCGCCATTTCACCGAATGCCGGAATTCTGGAGGCTAAAGCGGTAGATACGAGTTTGCAAATCAGTGTTTTTCGCCGCGCACCAACGAAGTGTGCGCCGCGCATGAACAAAGTGTGCGCCGCGCATGAACAAAGTGTGCGCCGCGCATGAACAAAGTGTGCGCCGCGCATGAACGAAGTGTGCGCCGCGCATGAACGAAGTGTGCGCGTATGGTCGCGTAAAACCTTTTATGTTAAATTATCGTCAAAATTGCCCAAGAAAAAAGTCCCCCATTTAAAAGCTTCCCTCGGAAAAAATCATTCAATGATCTCGATTGTTTCGCGGCGGGGCGTGGGGACGAGAGCGGAGCTATCGATATCGAGAAAGAGGCGCAGAGAGGGATCGCCGCAGGCGGGATTCTGTGCTGCGCGCGGAGCTATCGGGCGCGACATGCAGAAATAGCGCACCTCATCGGCGACGTGATCCTCATCGGTAGTATCGAGATCCTCGGGGCGGACGCTGTCATAGCGCAAAAGAGGGATCGTCCGGATAAACGCCTTGCAGTTGCGAAAGACGTACATCATCGGTTTTCCGCGTTCGTCGAATCGCAGCCGGTAATGCACCTGCATCCAGCCGGGTATGCGTTTATGATCTCCGGGCAGGAAATACACGCCGTGGCGCGCTGCAACTTCGGCGATGCTCTCGCCTGTTTCGGCGTCCCATATTGCGGGATCGGCAACGCCGTTTATCCGTCTGCCAGAGAGGAAACGGTGTTCGCGTTCGATCCTTGCGATCTCGCAGAATACCTGTTCGGGAGTCCAGCGCACGCCCTCGTCGGGCGTAGACGTACAGCCGTAAAGCTCGAGTATGCGGTACGCCGTACCGTCGGGATCGACCGCCCACCATCCGCAGGAAAACGGCTTATTATAGCCCCAGTCGAAGGAGCGGTACATGCGCCAGTGTCCGGGGATCTCAAACGGATCTATCACATGTGTGCCTATTCGGTCGGCGTAATGTTCGGGCAGGTCGGTGAACTCCTCGAAAAACTGACCTTCGTAAACGTCCCATTTACCGTACAGCCATGCGTCGCGGAGCTTCGGCGGAAGCGCCCGGAGCTGCTCGATATAGTCGGGTTGCGCACGCATTAGCGCGGTGTTGTCGGTGACAAGCGAGGGGATAAAGGTATAGTCCTCCGGATTCTCGCCGGATTCGTACCGTCGGTCAATAAAAATGCGTTTGATATATCCGTGCCCCTTGCCTCCGGGATTGCAGGTGTAGTATACCCTTTTGGGGAACGCACCTGTTCCGCGCAGGCATGCCGTTATCGACTTCATCTGAAATTCACTGAGCTGAGTCGCCTCGTCAAGGAATATTATGTCGTATTCGACGCCCTGAAGCCTGTCGAGATCCGCGTCACAGTCACAGTAGGTGAAGCTTATGCTGCTGCCGTGCGCGAAAGTCAGCAGCTTTTCTTTGTCGTTATATGAGGCAACGCCGATGAGCTTTGCCCTCAGGCAGCGTATATGGTTATTTATCAGTTCGGGGTAGCTGCGGCGTACGATCAGGATACGTATGCCGGGATATTTTAGTGCGAGCAGTACGGCTTTTGTCCGTACCGCCCAGCTTTTTCCGCCGCCGCGTGCGCCGCCGAAGCCGATATGTTTTGTGTTTGCTTTGAGGAAAAGTTTCTGCTTTTCGCTCGGTGGATCAAATGTAAGTGTCATGATGGTTTTGTGATGTTTCTTTGAAAAAGAAACATCTTAAGAAATTCGGGATTATATCAGACTTTCAAGTAATGGTTTAATAAGCGTTTCTTTCTTCTAAAAGAAAGAAATGCTTAACCAAAGAAAGATTACCAAGGAAAAGGAACGAGCGGCGTTCCTCTTCCTTTGGAAACCAACTCTTCACGCATGCGTTGCGCGGCAACGCAGAGGCAGACAGAGGGAAGTTTTGCTTGTCCCGTCGTCGGTCGGTCATCGTGACCTTCCGACGGGACACGGAGTCGACGTAAGTCATTATGAGGGATATAGTTTTAACATAAACTAACTAAAACGGAAATCTTTGATTTCCGAGTAAATGAAAAGGCTTTGCCATTTCAGCGTATGCCGAAATTCTACAGACTTACGCGGTATTGCTGAATTTGTAAATCTGCATTATGTGCGCAGTCTATAGTCGCGTAAAATCTTTTGAATAAACTTTAGCGTCTTTGCCCGAGAAACTGAAAAGGCTTCGCCATTTCAGGAAAAAGCAAAGCTTTTTCCTGAGTTCGTTGTAAGCGAACTCAGCCCCTCAGTTAAAAGTTCTTTGCCAGGCTTTCTTTCAAGAAAGCCGCGTATCCCCGCCGGAGGCTCCCCCGCATCATCCCCGTCCTTAGTTAGCGGCTGCGGTATCGGAGAATTTGGAGCAGCACATGAAGTCGACGAGATAGTTGTCGACGAGGATCTTAGCTACCTTCATGCCCTTCCAGCCGATAGAGGAGCGCTGATCGAGAGGATCGGCGGTTCCGGCTGAGCCTTTCTGCTTAACGATAGTCTGGAGACCTCCGCCTGTGACCTCTGTAACGCCGTACGCGCCGTCGCCGAGGAAGAGGCAGTGGAATACCGCGAGTCCTTCGGGCTCATTTGCAGTACCCTTGTCGATCTTTGCCTCGGTGGACTGCACGAAGCGGACGCCTGCAAGCTTGCCGATCTCTCCTGTATAAAGATTTTCGGGAGCCGCATACTTATGCGCGTCGATCCATTCGGGATCGCGCATGAGATCATAAGCCACATAGGGGTGGATTATGCAGACGTATTCTCCGCCGATAGTAGGAGTATTCTGCGCGCGGAGCTTTGCGACAACGCGCTGAACCGCGTCGACGGTGAGTTTTGCGGTCTTGTCGAGATCCTTAGCGCTTGTGACCTCCGTCTCCGTCACCTTTCCGTCAGTTCCGGTAACGTATTTGGATGCATACGACTTATTCGTTCCGAGAAGCAGAGCATTGCGCACGACGGTGTCCATCGTAAGTCCTGCCTGTCTGCCGAAAAGCTTTGTCGTTTCGAGAATAGTGTTGTCAACGGCGGTCAGCTCGAGAACGTCGCTCTGTACGATGTAATCGCCGTACTGTGCGACGGTTGCGGACACAGCTGATACACTCAGCGAGCTTCCGCTTGGAGTTACGCCCTCGGTAAGAGCGGTGGTCGCCTTGGCGAGAGGGGAGAAACGGCGGAATTCGATCGTTTTACCTCTGCCCTGCGGGATCGGACGTTTCTGTCCGAACTGCTCATGAACGAGCATCGGGGCGGCTTCGTCGATCAGACGCATGTCATAAAATGTTTTCATTTCATGCGAAAGAGTTTGTGTGGATGTGGTCTGTGTTGCCATGTGTTTTGTTTCCTTTCTTTACGGTATTTCCGTTTAGGATTGTGATATATTTTTACGGGATATTATCCGCGTAAAGCATGGGAAAGGTGATGTTTCTTTGAGAAAGAAGCATCTGAAGAAAGGCTGAGTTGTATCAGACTTTCAAGTAATGGTTTAATAAGCGTTTCTTTCTTCTAAAAGAAAGAAATGCTTAAGCAAAGAAAGATTACGAAAGGGAAAGAAGCGTGCGGCGGTTCTCTCCCTCTCGACTTCCACTGTTTTTTCATAAACTACTCATTACGGAAATCTTCGATTTCCGAGTAAATGAAAAGGCTTCGCCATTTCACCGAATGGCGGAACTCTACAGACTACAGCGGTATTGCTGAACTTGTAAATCTGCATTGTGTGCGCCGCGCATGAACGAAGTGTGCGCGTATGGTCGCGTAAAACCTTTTACGTTAAATTATCGTCATAATTGCCCAAGAAAAAAGTCCCCTCAGTTAAAAGCTTTTGGATTCTTAAACCTTTTCGAGAAAAGGTTTAAGCCGTCGGAGACTTTTGTTCTCTCTCAGAACACAATGCGTTCGCCGCGTGCGACACGTTTTGCGATACTGTCGCGGTCGGCGCGCGAGAGGTTCTTCACGCCGCCGATGAATGAGGGCGCGCCTTTTCCCGCGCTTTCGTCAGGGCGGAGCGAAGCTGTCGCGAGACTTCTTGCGAGCTTTTCTTCTGCGTCGCGGAATGCGCTGCGCATGGCGGCGGGGATTATTTCGTCGCGATGTACGACCTCATACGCGGTACGCACATCTATACCGCTGCGCAGCAGCGATCTGAAACGCTCGCCGTGCAGCTCGCGTGACAGATCAAAGCCGGGGTAGAGTGCAGCCGCCTCTTCGGACTGTTTTAGCCAGCTGCCCAAAAGTCGCTCTGCGCCGGCGCGCAAACGCCGCTCTGCGGGGGATTCGTAGGAGTCCGGCTCACCGCCATCGTCCGTGCGCTCGGGATCGGACGGCTCTGTTTTATTTTCCGTTATGCTGTGAGCTATGATGTGAGTGTCGGTTTTGTCCGATGCGTGAGCTTCGGGCTGCATATGCGCGCCTCCCTGATTTTTATGCGCGCCGGGTGATTCCGGCGTATTATCCGCAGGCGCGGATATGCCGGAGGACGGAGCGGAATTTAATGATATGTCGGTCATGTTGGTATCCTTTCTGCTTTTCTACAGGAGAAAAGCTTACAAAAGAGATGTTTGGAATGTTTCTTTATGAAAGAAGCATTTTAAGAAAGTCTGGGTGGTATCAGACTTTCAAGTAATGGTTTAATAAGCGTTTCTTTCTTCTAAAAGAAAGAAATGCTTAACCAAAGAAAGATTACAAGAGCGGAGAGAAACCGTCTCCGTTTCTCTCCCCACGTTACGCAGTTGCGTTACGTGTTGACTCACCACTCTTCGATCATGCGTTGCGTGACAACGCAGTGGCAAACAGAGGAGAGTTTTACTTGTCCCGTCGTCGGTCGGTCATTATGACCTTCCGACGGGACGCTAATCCGACGTAAGCCGTCGCAAATGGTATGTTTTTTGACATAAACTACTCATTACGGAAATCTTCGATTTCCGAGTAACTGAAAAGGCTTTGCCATTTCATCGAATGCCGAAATTCTACAGACTACAGCGGTAGGTACGAGTCTGCAAATCAGCTTTTTCAGTCGCGCACCAACGAAGTGTGCGCATACGCATTGAACGAAGTGTGCGCGTATGGTCGCGTAAAATCCATTGTACAAATCATCGTTACGCCTACCATAGAAAAAGCTATAGCCAGTTAAAAGTTTTTGCGCAGCTTTTTTCAAAAAGCTGCCCGCCGGAGGCATCGTTCCCTTCATCCCTCGGCATATCGCATACGAGCGCCGCGCGTGGCGGCGGCTTCGAGGTGAGCAGAGCCGGACTTCGGGCGGGGATGTGAAGAGCTTTCATCAGACATGTCCGCAGTCGGGCGGTCTTCCTGTTGCGAAGCGGCAAGGAGCATCTCATGCACGCGCTGCTCCTGTTCCAATTTATATCGGTCGCCGGCGGCGGCAATGCTGCGCATGACGGCATTTTTGCGGTCAAAATCCATCATTTCAAGGCATGCGAGAGCCTGCTCGGCGTGTTCGGGATCGAAAAATCCGTTTCCGTAGAACTGAAGCGCCATTTCGTTCTGAGCCATTCGGGAATATGGCGACGCCTTTTCGGCGGTGATCTCAATATCGAAAAGAGGGGTACGGTAAAGCGATTCGGTACCGGGCAGAACGCTCTGCTGCTGCGGCAGGAGCGCGGCGTTTGTATAGCTTACAAAGCTTGTTTCGCCGTCCTCACCGGTGATGCGGAAGCAGCGTGAAGCACTGTAAAATTGCCGTATCAGTTCTACGATCATGATACAGACACGTCTGAACGCGCGGTAGGAAGCCTTGCATGAATCGCGGTCGAGCTTGCTGCCCGCCTCCTGCATTGCGGCGATCGCGGAAGCCGCAGTAACACCCGACGAAGTGCCTCCTGTGCTTACGTCGCGGTTTCCGGTAGTTTCTTTAAGCTCGTCGACCTTGTCGCGCAGAACGGTGATATAGACTGAATCCAAAGAGCCGCGCGGAAGCGGACGCACGGTGTTGTCGGTCAGAGCGCCTGCGGCGTGAACCACGTCGACCGAAAGATCGCAGTATTCCTGCTCGTTAACGGTACTGTCGTCGCTGACGAGGATACGCGGAGCGGCGTTGGCGAGAAGATTTTTCATGATTGCCTGACCTCCGCGGTCGATATAAGACTGGCAGCTCTTGCCGATATCTATGTAGCCGAAGCCCGCGGGCGTACCGGGAGTAGGGAAGAGCGCGTCGAAGATGAAGGGGTACATTGCATGGTCGTACAGTCCGCGCTCGGCGAGGAGCGGATCGTTTTCGGTGGCGTAGATAACGCAGTCGCCTGCGAATTTGCAGTAGTGCAGAACAGTGCGTCCGCCACGGCGTTTTTTGTAGTACCAGTCGATCACGGCGGTCTTTTCGGACAGGTCGACGGCCTCGTCGGATACGTATGAGGCAAAGTCGCGCGCGGCGCCGGAAAGCTTTCCTTCAAGAAAAGGATATGTGTCGAGCAGAAGTGCGGTATCGGTCAGCTGTACGCTGAAAACATTCTGCGAATCCTGAATATCGCGCACGCCGGGTTCCCAGTAGAGGGAAAGAATATCGACGTCGCGCACGGCGATATCGCCGAGACCGCTGAGCTTTGAACTGTCCCAGAAAACGCCGTAAACGGCGGTACCCGAGCGGCATTTGCGGTCCCATGCGTCGCTGTAGACCTGTTCGAAATCGTTCTGCTCAAGGATCACGGGAATGATCGCGGACAGCATTTTCGCCTCGCCGCTGTCGCTCGCCTCACGCGGAAGTACGCACGGCGCGGGCATGTTGTCCATAGCCGACGCGTGCTTGTTTGCAATGCAGTTGAACAGCCATGCGGAAGCAGGCTCGACCTCCGACGGACTTTCCCGCATGCAGTCCCAGTGGCGGAGCTTGTACCAGCGCTCGTTTTCGGTGATCCGTCTTTCGAGCGCCGCCTTGCCGGCTTTGTATTTGCTCAGGATAGCGTGTGCGCGGCGGAGCTGTTCTGCGCCGACGGCAGGCGCTTCCGGTACGGCTTTATCAGGTATTGTATTTGTCATGATTTGTCCTTTCTTGATTACATTTTTATCGGAAAAATGCTTGCGCTGCAAGCTTTGCCGCACGGTAAAACATTTACCGTGTTCGCTCATCTGACGGAAGATTCCGCGGTGAAAGACTTCCGGATCCGTAAGTCTTTCAGCGCGCTCTCTTTAAAGGGAGAACTGACGTGTCCGGCAATGCTTCTGTCAAATTTCTTAACCGCTGTAATCTTCGTCTCCCTCGAAATTTACGGTAATAACGGAAGCTTCGGATGAGGATTGCTTTCTGATGTCGATGATCTCACTGAGAGACGACACTATCTGTTTCATGTGCTGAGTGTCGTCGGGATCAAGAATTTCGACTGCTTCGGAAAGACGTTCGACGATCCGGTCGGTGATGCGGATAATGCGGTCTGTACGCTCGGTGTCGGTAATCGTCCGGGAGGAACTGCCGGAGACGGATTCTGAGTCATTAGCGGAGTTTGCAGGTTCGCCCTCAGAGTTATTATCGGAGCTTGTCTGTTTGTCCTCGGGGTGGTTATCAGCAGAATTTGTCTGTTTGCACTCAGAATCGTTTTCAGGCTGCGAAACGGATTCCGCAGAATCCGACTCTGACAGCGTCGGAGCTTCTGAGAGGGAAGTGCTGCATGTGGCAGATCCGCGCGCCGGCAGTGTGTCGGCAGATTCGGTATTGTTTTCGGAAAGCTCCGGAGAGTCTTGCGGCTTTTCGGCAGAGCATTTTCCGGCAGCGTCGGGAGCGGCAGATGGTCTTTTGTCGGCCGGACGTGAGTTTTTCTTGCGTTTCGGATCGGTCATTTGTACTTACCGTTTAGCATGCCGCACACCCGGCAGCTGCTGAAATCGTTGTAGCAGAATCTGTACAGATGCTGCTTCTGATCTTCGCTGCGGACAAAGGTAAGTTTTACGGACGATCTGTCCGTTACTCCCTCGCATACGACCGAGCATGAAACTTCTCCGCGGTAGAAAGGGCAGAGCGCCGATGTGCTTTCGTATACGTCGGTCTTTTTTCGTTTTTCTGAAGAACATCTGCTCATATGTTTACCCTCCGTGCGCATTCGGCACAGAGTTCACGGTCTGCCGTGTGTGATGTGCCTGCCTGATATCCGTCATCTTCCGTAATTGTTTCTCCGCAGATATTGCATACATGCACGCGTCTGCTGCGCTTCGGACAGAAAATACCGAGACAGCCAAGCTCAGGCGGACACATGCAGCATTCATCAGCGTAAACAGTTGCCATACACGCCGCCTCCGTTAAGATTTGTATATGTATCCGCCGTTTTCTCTGCCGTTTTCGAAGCTCCACAGAATGCCGCAAATTTGCTTGCACCGGATTTTTCGGCTGCTTTCATTTTTGCGGCTGTCCTGCCGTGAATGCAGGCTTCGCTTAATTTCGGTGCGGCGCTTATTATCCTCTTGATGTGCGTATAGGAAAGACCGTATCTGCATCCCAGAGTTTTTACCGAATCGCCCTGTGCAAAATCAAAGCGTATATTTTCGTTGCGCCTTTTGATCTGATCGGCGCGCAGACGCGGAGATGCCGCCTTTCCAGAGCGCCTGCATATTCTGCGGACGGAGGCAGCATTTCTGCGGCGAAGCTCGCACAGGCAGTGCCATGAGCAGATAAGGCTTTCGCCCTCTTTGTAGCCCCATTCATCGCTCGGCGGATAGAATATCTTTCCGCATACGGGACATGTCTTTTCCCTCCAGTATTCGGTATGTATATAGCCGCAGCTGTAACTATCGGATCCGTGTTGTGAATCGCATTTTATATCATCGTTCATAATTTTAAGTCTCACTTTCCGCGCTGCGCGGCAGCGCCTTATAACCTAAGCACAGATGTCTCCGCCTCTATAGGCGGCGGGGTCAGTATCGGACTTTCCGCTGAAGCCCCTGCATTGATCGCAATCGCCGCAGCCTTGCCGGGCGGGCTTATGGAGCTTTGCTCCGATTTTAAATAAGTAAATAAGTAAAATAGATATTTAAGATAACTTCTGTATCTTTATCTTGTTCTTTATCTGTATACGTGACGTCACGCACTGTGTCACGTGACTATGAATTCCGCTTCGCAGGCTTCGCGGAATTCAGAAAGTTCTGAAGCAAGCTTCCGAACTTTCGGTTGTTTTGCAAGCTTCCTAATTCGCTTTGCAGGCTTCGCGGAATTCGGAAAGTTCTGAAGCAAGCTTCCGAACTTTTTTGTACCCGTTTTACAGGTTGTAATCAGGAGATTTTCTTAAAAGTCTCTCGCGCTCGCGCTGATTGGCTTTGCGAATCCTGTTCTGCTCGCGGATACGTTCAAGCGCTTCCGCGTTCTGATATTTTGTCCAGTTTGTCAGCTTTATGCAGAATCCTCCGTCTGTCTGTTCAAGCGTTATCATACCGTATTTTTCGAACAGTACGAGTGCTTCGGCGACAAGAGATTTTTTGCGGCGCATCATTGCGGCGATCGAAGATGTGGTGTACGGAGTTCCGTTGCTGTAGACAAGGTAACCTCCGCGGTTGGCTTTGCCCGCAATGCACAGCAGCTGTATCCAGATGACGATGTAGCTGCTGCCGCGCGGCATGCTGCCGAGCAATATTATCTTATCGTCCTCGAAAAGATCGGTCGTTATTTTTATCCATTTTACTTCGTTCAATTTTGTACCTCCGTACATGGGTTTTTATTGTTTGCCGCCGAGTGGCCGCGGCATTTTGTCTGATATCGTTCCGGAATTTTTGTCCACTTCCGAAACGGAGCCTTTTTGACATTGCTCCGGAACTTTCAGCCTCTGTCGAAACAGAACTTTTCAACAGCGGATCGAATCATTTTCCGCGTCCGGTCTGTCTCCGGTCCGCGCTGTGCAAAACTGCACCGCACGAGTTTTCCACAGGCTCATTTTCATTGCTCCGGCTGCGGAAAATTTTATCTCCGCGTTTTCTGACAGCAAAAGCTGTGAATAAGTGCGATGGGGAACGATGTCTCCGTGCGGCTGACGAAGGTCTCCGACGGGGGAGCTGCAACGCACACTTGCTATGCAAGTCGTGCGTTTGAAAAAAGCTGCGCAAAAACTTTTAGGTAGGGGATTTTATTTAGGACGCTGTGGCAATGTTTACACGCCCAATCTTACGGCGCATAGTCGCGTAAGAACTTTTGAATAAACTTATGAACACTTGCCATAGAAAAATTTTCAGCCAGTAAAAAGTTCTTTGCCAGGCTTTCTTTCAAGAAAGCCGCGTTCCTCTGCTTCTTGTTCTTGACAAAGCTTTCCGCCTGTGATATACTCAGAATGTAGAATAAGATAGCTGTTGCCATGTAGAATCTAAGAATCCGTAAAAACGGAACGGAACTGCGGAGGAAACATGAAAAAACAAAGTTTTTTCATGCAAAAAAGCTGCGATTTTTTCTCCGAATATAGTTTGAAAAGATCCTGCTCACGCACGCTTGCGGAGCAATGCGTGCGTGTTCGTTTCTGTGTATATTATTATACTCTACATTTTCTACCATGTCAATGCGATATATGACTTTTCTGCGTAGAAAATGTAGTTTTGTATACTTTTCTAAATATGAAAGGAATGTAAGGCCATGTTTTGGGAGAAATTTGTAGAACTTTGCGCCCGCAGAGGTGTTTCGCCGAGTGCCGTATGTGCGAGACTCGGCTTCGGAAGCTCGACGGCAACCCATTGGAAAAAAGGCTCTATGCCCGGAGCTACATCTCTCTACAAGATAGCCGAATTCTTTGCGGTGCCTGTCAGTTTTTTTTCGGACAGATCTGAATCGTCGGAAGGATCGGCGCCTGTAAACGGAGGCGTGCGTATACCGGTGTACGGAAAGGTAGCGGCAGGCATACCTATAGAGGCGATCACCGATATTGAGGATTATGAGGATATTTCCGAGGAGATGGCGCGCGGCGGCGAGTATTTCGCGCTCCGTATCAGCGGAGACAGTATGGAGCCGAAGATCAGTAACGGCGATACAGTCATAGTCCGCAGACAGCCCGATTGCGAGAACGGCGAGATAGCGATAGTGCTTATCGACCGCGAGGACGCAACCTGCAAAAGAATAAAAAAAATGCCCTCCGGCATTATGCTCATCTCTGACAATCCAAAGTACAATCCTATGGTGTATACCGCGCGCGAGGTGCAGACTCTCCCCGTGTGCATACTCGGCAAGGTAGTCGAACTCCGCGCCCGGCTTTAATGTAGGGGACGACGATGTCTCCGTGCGGCGCTATGCACGCTATCGCTCGTGCGTAGAAAACCTTTTCGAGAAAAGGTTTAAGAATCCAAAAGCTTTTAACTGAGGGGCCTTTTTTCTTGGGCAGGTAGTGACGCTGAAATAGCAAAGCTATTTCAGAAAAAAGCTACGCTTTTTTCTTCGAATTAAGTTCGGCAAAATACGGCGCGTAGCGCCGTATCAGTTAGTTTGTGTTAGGTTTATTGCTGAACACGTTAGGCTTCCCCTCGAGGGGAAGCTCCCCGAAGGGGTGATGAGGTGTAGCTTGCGTTAGCAAGCGTTATCCATATAAAATCAGTTGTCTAAATAACGGGCACTGCGTGTCTTACACCTCATCCGAGCGGCTATGCCGCCCACCTTCCCCTCGAGGGGAAGGCTTATATAAACCCATAGTCAAAACTATATCTTTCACGACGGCTTACGTTGAACCCGTGGTCAAAAATTCGCTCATAATGCCCGAGCGGATTTTTGACAGCATAAACTTCCCATTGTTTGACTTCGCGCTTCTGCGAAGCGTGTGAAGCGGAAAGTGGAGCGATGAAAAAGCTTCGCTTTATCATCTAAAAAAGCTTACGCTTTTTTCTCCGAATTAAGTTTTACAAAGAGTTGGAACCGTCGCACGGTTCTTTCCCTTTCGTAATCTTTCTTTGGTTAAGCATTTCTTTCTTTTAGAAGAAAGAAACGCTTATATAAAATCATACTTAAAAGTCTGATACAACTCAGACTTTCTTCAGATAATTCTTTTGTAAAGAATTATCTCTCCCCCTCGTTGTTATCAGCCCTCCCCGCGCATGCGGTCATGGCTTTTAATAAAAATAAATAATAATATCATGATCCGAAAGGAAAAAAACGAAAGACAAATCTTTCAAGGCACTGAAAGATCATCTTTCCGAAGGAATGGACAAAACCATGAAGAACGACATTTTTGCAAATATAGCCGCCGCAGGAATCGGCGGGCGCACGGAGCTGCTCGAAAAGCCTGCTCCGAAAAAATTCACCGAACGCGCGGTAAAGCTTGCAGCGGGCGGTACACCCGTAGCAGTTCCCGCAAAGCCTTCCACACGTGAGGAGCTTGCGCAGAAGCTCGCACAGGCGAGAGAGCAGTACGCGCCCTTTCTGCGCGATCTCGCGCCGAAGCAGCAGTCGCACCGAGAGCGTATGGAGCTTAAAAACTTCACGCTCTACCGCGATAACGCCGAGCCTGAAAAGGTAACGCTTCCGCATTACGGCGGACCTGTCGGAAATAATGAAATGCTCTATGATACACAGTTCTCGCTCACGCCGGAGCAGACTGCGGGAGATAAGGCAATATATGTGTGCGTCGGCGGAGCCGATTATCTCGCGAGAGTGTACGTCAACGGCGTGTGTGTCGGCGAGCATGAGGGATTTTTCTCACCGTTCGAATTTGATATCTCGGACTACGTAAACCGCGGTGCGAATACCCTGCGCATACAGCTCATGAACGACTATGTATTCATGGGAAATAAGGGAATGGACGGCGTATCGCGCGAGGGCGAAAAGCTTTACGCGGCGACGGGACTCGGCTGGGACGAGCCTGAGTTCGGATGGCATCACTGCCAGCCGGGAACAGGACTTTATAAGGACGTAGCTATCGAAGTCCGCGAGCGTATCCACGTCAGCGACCTCTGGGCGCGCCCCCTCTGCGACGAGGAAGCGGCTGAGCTTTGGATAGAGGTGCAGAACGCCGACTATAGCGCGCTGCCGGTAATGCTCGAGATCTCGGTATACGGACAGAACCATGAGCAGACTGTGGTCGAGGGACTCATGATCGAGCCTACGTCGCTGAAGGTCTGCGGTCTCGGAGACACGTTCTCGGCGGCAATCGACACCGATAGTTATGGAAAAGGACTTCCGATGCCTGCCGAACACGGAAAGAATATATATAAGGTAAGAGTGCCGATGAAGGACGCGCGTATCTGGGATCTGGAAACGCCGTACCTCTATCAGGTACAGGTAAAGCTTCACTGCGGGGGCAGGATCACCGACGAGGCAAAGATGCAGTTCGGTATGCGCAGCTTCACGCAGGATAACGAGGGCGAAAAATGCGATTATAAGGGTATGTTCTTCCTGAACGGCAGAAGTATCCGCCTGCGCGGCGCGAATACAATGGGATTTGAGCAGCAGGACGTTCTGCGCGGAGATATGGAGCAGCTTATCGACGATATTCTCCTTGCAAAGCTTTGTAACATGAACTTCCTCCGCCTGACGCAGCGCCCTGTTCAGGACGAGGTGTATACATACTGCGACCGCCTCGGACTCATGACTCAGACAGACCTGCCGCTATTCTCGAAGATGCGCCGCACGAAGTTCGCCGAGGGCATAAGACAGGTCGAGGAAATGGCGCGCATGGTTCGCGGACACGCCTGCAACACCGTGCTTTCGTACATGAATGAGCCTACGCCGAACGCAGGCGGAAAGCCGCACAGACATATGACAAGACCGGAGATGGAGAGCTTCTTCGACGCGTGCGATATCGCTCTCAGATTGAATCACCCCGACGCGGTGATAAAGCACGTCGACGGAGACTACGATCCTCCGGCAAAGACGCTTCCCGATAACCATTGCTATACAATGTGGTATAACGGTCACGGAATCGACGTCGGAGAGCTTCATAAGGGACACTGGATGCACGTCAAGCCCGGTTGGTATTACGGCTGCGGCGAGTTCGGCACAGAGGGACTCGATTTCCCTGAGGTCATGCGCGAGTGCTATCCCGCAGAGTGGACGCGCGAGCCGTTCCACCCGAATAATATCGGCGGCGCGCAGACGGGTAACTTCCATTACTTCTTCTATGATGAACAGGATTCAATGGAGTCATGGGTAGAGGAGAGCCAGCGCTTCCAGGCGTTCGGCGTGCGCATGATGATGGAGGCGTTCCGCCGTGATAACCGCATGGTAACGAACGCGCTGCATCTGTTTATAGACGCATTCCCGAGCGGCTGGATGAAAACGATAATGGATTGCCGCCGTAATCCGAAACCCGGATATTTCGCATACAGAAACGCGCTCGAGCCGATAATGCTCAGCCTGCGTACAGACCGCTTTACCTATTTTGAGGGCGAGCGCATCGCCGTCGAAGCGCATATCTGCAACGATACGCATAAAAAGGGCGCGGCAAAGCTCCGCTTTGAGCTTTATAAGGACGGCGCGCTCGTTCAGAGCGGCGAGACAAGCGCCGAGATAACCGAAAACGGAGCGGCATATTCCGCCAGCGCGGTATTTACAGCGCCCGAGACCGACGACCGCACAAAGTATGTTCTGCGCGGAATCCTCATGTCCGAGAGCGGCGAGGTGCTTGCATGGAACGAGCAGAAGCTTGAAGTGTTCAGGCATGTCGCAGTGCCGGAAAATTCAAATGTCGAGCTTGTACGCATGCTCACGGAGGATACCGTGGTCGCAGGCGAGACCGTAAAGGTAAAGCCCTGCGGCATGAGTCCCGTGCATTTTGCATCGCGTAAGACAGGGCATCCGGCGGTCGCACAGTTCGAGCCGTCAGATATCAGCTATTTCTTCGACGCAGAGGAGGATATGATCACGCCGATAACGACGCATACCTTCGAAGCGGACGGCTTCACGCCTATTCTCGTCGGCGGAAATACCGATGATGAGGGCAACTGGCATAAGGTAATGATAGCAGGCGAAAAGCTGTATGACGGCAAGCGCTATGTTATCTGCAATGCCGATCTCCGCACCGAAAACCCGATTGCAGAACGCTTCCTTGCTTCACTGCTGAGCCTGTAATTTGTTTTATTTAGGGGGAGCTTTCGTGAAAGCTCCCCTATACCCCGCAAAGCTTTTTCCTGAAATGGCGAAGCCTTTTCAGTTACTCGGCGCTTTGCGCCGTAATGAGTAGTTTGCGTTAGGTTATGTTGCTGAACTCGATAGGCTTCCCCTTGAGGGGAAGGCTTAGGGGGTATTGCTGAACTCGATAGGCTTCCCCTTGAGGGGAAGGCTTTTAAAAAACAGAAATTTTCAAAAAATCTCTTGACACACTTCGACAAGTGTGGTAAAATATAGACAACTAAATACCGAGTCTTTCCGGCGAGACAAAAAAACAATGCCGGCAGAAATGGTGATTTGACGGATCATCATTTACTGATATTCATGTGGCACAAACACATAAATACCCACCGGAATCCCGGCACCGACATTGTATCCATGATTATATCATATTTCCCCGATATTTTCAAGGGGGTAACAATGCTTTGCCGAAAAAACTTTAAAAAAAGTTTGTGATTTCGGGGCGTTTCCCCGATTAAATATATAACCGGGCAGATGTGTTTTTTGTGCGCACATCTGTCCGGTATTTTTTAATTAAAATTAAAGGATGTGAACCTTTAATGTCAGATCCAAGCGGAAGTACATATTGTAAGCTATGTACTGAAAAAATGACAACTGAATATTATTAAAAGACTGTAATATCCTTTACCGCGGGATCGCCTTGATTCGGAGCGATCTCCCGATAAAACAAATCGCCGCAGCGGAACACGGAGGTTGACGGCCTCCGTGTCCGAACTCAGGGTTGGCACAAACAACACCTAAGTCACTTCTGCGACAGAGATATGATAACATATTTTACATCCAAAGTCAACACACAATTGAGCCGTATTTAGTACGTAGCGGATATTTTTTCCGTGCATTATTCGTGACTATTGGGATGTATATGTACATAGCAGAGGTGCGCTGTAAGCTACAGTCTTTGAATCAAAGATAAAGTGTTGTGAACAAATGTGATTGACAAAAGTTTTTTTGCAGATTAACGATTCCTGTGCTTGGCGTTAAAGCAAAAAGCTTCGGCACGCCGCGTCTGATATGTCTAGGCAAAGTCTGTTGCCTCAGTTTTACCATCGTATCGGCGCGATAAGTTCACGATCCTGTGTTCCCGCTCCCGCTTCGTTTTTTATCCGGGAGTTTAGCTTCTGAGTTCGCATAGCGGACTCAGCCGCGGCAGACTTTTGTCTGCCGCATTTTTTATAGCATCTATAAATAATTCAAAAAATGAGGTAATGAAAATGTTTTTGATCAGAAATCTTAAATTTGAGGTCTGCGGCGTAAGTGTAGAAATTCCCGAAGAAATCGGCGCGGTTTTTTACTCTGATTGGACAGACGAAAACTCGCTCGTTTTCAATCATAGCGGCGGCGGGTACACATTCGCCTATGAGATAAGCCATAATGGCACGGACACAAGAACATCGCTTGTCGAGTCAATAAAGGAGATAAGTGAGGTCCCCTTTTCTGTCGATCCGATCGGGCTTAACGGACTCGAAGGCCATCATTCGACATACGCCGACGGCAGAGAACAGTATTATGAAGCGAGATTCCTTGCAGCGCAGACAGAAAGCGGCAGTACGGAGTTTACTTTTGTTTTGTGGACTAAAAATAACGATATTGAAAAGATAAAAGCTTCTTACGAATTTAAAAAGCTTCTCTGCGGTATACGGAGAAAAGATATTCTGCAATGAAGCGGTACTAATCATCGAAAAAAGCGGCTGACAAAAGTCAGCCGCCTATTTGTTTCAATTTGTTCAGGTAACATATCGCGCCGCTGTGAACCGTCACAAAAACTTTTTTATGCCGGGAATCTTTCTGAGAATAAAAGTGACTGCGATTCCGGCAAGACATGCGGTGAATATCCATATAAGGCATGCCGGAAGAGAGTGTATATACGGGACAAGCGCCCGAAATACGGCTTTGGTCTCATTGCGGTATATATACTCGAACAGATAGGTTCCGAAAGTGCATGCACTGACGGCGGACAAAAATCCGGATAGCTTTCCCGAAATTTTATGTGTGTCAAAAAACAGCTTTGTCCCGAAGTACGCCGCGGCTGCCGGAATGAAGATCCAAGTGTCGAAAAATACCCCGCACGTGCTTTCCCTCCAATCGCCTGTGAGTACGCATCTGTAATGTGTGAGCGCACCGCAGATGCATATTGCTGCCATACCTGCCGCTGCAAGGATCAGAAAGTATTTTTTTCTGAAAAAACGCTTCGGCATGCGATGCTCTATATAGTAACCGAGCAGGGGAAAGATGATGTTTTTCTGTCTGAAAAACAAGGTGAAATACTGACTGTAGCCTGTGCCGTCACGCCATATGAGAAATTGCAGAGGCTGAAGCGACTGAACCAGAAAATACAGAGAAAAGAGCAGTATAAAATCGCGGTTGCTCATTGCTTTTGCGAGCTTTCGCAGAAAGGGAAGCATGAGCAGATACGCAAGATACGAGTAGAGATACCAGTACGGAACTGTGATATTGCCGGTATACACCCTTTTTGCAAAGTCTGCGGGTGAAATTCCGGATATATAACCTTTGCTGTATTTGTAAAGGTATATCAGCGCCGAGCCGGCGATCAGTACGGCCGCGAAGCGCAGGACGCGTTTTTTGAGGATAATTCTAAACGGCTCGTCCCTGCCGAGCAGCAGCGCTCCGGATACCATAAAAAAGAGCGGAACGGCTATTCTTATGAATATAGAGATAAACAGGTAAAGAGGATATGCCGCAGAGCTGCGCGCGGCAGTAAAAAGCACGAAGCCGTCTTTTCCTGTATGATTGAAAAGAACCATGAATACAGCCGCAATGCGAAGCGCGTCCATATGGCTTTTTCTGATACATGTTTTATTGCCGTGAATTACCTGAGATTCCATAGCAGTGATTATGCTCCTTTTTTGAGACATAAAATATACGGTCAGAATAATATTATTCTGACCGTATTGCTGTATGATTCAGCGATCCGGAAAATTTTTTATACTAAATCCGAAGCAAAAAGACAAGCTTTTGCCGAAAAAACAAAGTTTTTAATTATTCCAAACTCAATCCAACATGAAAACAAAGTTTTTTTAATCATTCCAAACCGGATCAGGCA
>CABUHS010000037.1 GCA_902491535.1 uncultured Eubacteriales bacterium | reverse complement strand
AAGTGCTTTTTTATCGCGATAGGTCGTCCGCCCTCTCCGGTAAAGCAGTTGCAGGATCTTCCGACAACGACCGTTTCACCTGTTTTGACATTAGTCATTATATAGCTCAGAAACAGCTTTACCCCTGTGTATTTCTCGACGGATACTTCGATCTTGATCTCGTCGTCGTAGGTCGTCGTGCGTTTATACTCACATTCGACGGAAACGACCGGAGAAGTGAATCCGAGCTTTTCAAGCCTTGTCAGACCGAATCCTATACTTCCGAGTGCGAATTCGCGGGCTTCCTCCATCCATCTTATATAATTTGAATGGTGTGTGATTCCCATTCTGTCTGTCTCATAATAGTGTACCTTGTGATAGTAGCAATTTTCCATTTTCCGTGCCTTCTTCTGAAATTTTAAAAATTATGTTCATTCGTCAGCTCGCCGAGGGTAGTTTCGCCCCAACTGTAGTTCGTAAGATAGCTTCCCCTGAAAAGCTGAGAAAATTCTTCTTTTCCCGAAAGATAATCGTAAAGATCGCATCTTACCTTTTCGGTTACGATCCTGCGCTTGCCGTTTACCGATTCGACGATATCAGCTATTCCGTATTCTTCAAGCAGATTTTTCAGTCTGAGTGCGACCTTTCGGTAACGTGCGAGCGTCATTGAATCGACCGGATCGTTCTCCCAAAGAAATCCGATTGCTTCTTTTGACGATACATAACCGCCGCGATGGTCGACAAGCAGAGCGAAAAGCTCTTTTGACTTCTGACTTCGGAACGCTATCGGCCTTTCATTCACAAAAACATCGAAATATCCGAATGTGCGGATAAATATATTTCTTCCGTCCGGTATATCACGCCTGCCGTCGCTGTAAAGCATGACATGGCGGGTATTATCGCCGCTCTGTGCAGGTGAGCAGACAGCCTTTATAAGCCGCTTTTTTCCTGCTTTGATATCGTAATACGAAAATTCGGATTCTCCGCTGTCGAGCAGCCGTCTGAAATCCTCGTATGTAATGCTGCTGTCCCTTATGAAGTTCTCTATAGAACTGCTTTTTTGCATAAGCGAGAGCCATTCTTCTTTTGAAAATCCGAAGAAGTTGCACACGTTGTCGCTTGCATACAGCGGCTTTACGTTTTCACTGTCGGTTACTTCAAATGCTGCGATCCCGTCCGTAAAACGCATAACGATGTCATGCATATTGCGGTTGATACTTTTCAGTGAACTGTTTTCGCTGCGGAGCAGGTCGGTCTCTCCGCTGTCTGCAATCTTTTTCGAGCAGAACAGAACCGCGGAGTTGTCGATTTTCAGTATTATTCCCGTATTGGAAACGATCCTGCCGTCCTTAGACATTGTTTTATAACAGATCTGCGGAGGGCTGTCGCTTTCGGCAGATTCGCCGCGGAACATTTCTGCAAAAAAATCACGCAGTCCCTCGCGGTCTTCCTCGATTACTTCGTCGATGATCCAACCGTCGGTCGCATCTTCCATCTGCATAGGTATGCTTTGCAGGGGATCCGGAGACGCATTTCGCCGGTACAGGCATTTTACGGTATTGTTGGAAAGATCGTATTCGAATATTTTGTCATATACGGCGGTAAGCGCTTTGAGATAGCGGTTTGTCTCGCCCGCCCGCTTCATATAGTATTTTTCGGTCATATCCATGCATATGCACCGGAATTCATCCTGTCCGGACTCTCCGCGGCATTTCATGACACAGCCGAAAAGATATGCCTTTGTGCCGTCGCATCTGAATACGGTGAATTCTCCGATCGCAGGCTTGTTCTGGGTATAAACGCGGTTGAGATAGAGCGCGACGCTTCGCCTGTTCTCCATCGGAATCATCAGATAGATATTACTTTTGTACAGATCGTAATAGTCTATCTCGCCGTCTTTGATTTCCGGAAACCTGAGTATTTCGAGAAGATTTTTGTTTGCATACGTGATCTTAGGCTGATTTTCGCAGGTGAAGGTAACCAGTCCGCACGGAGTGCTTTCGTTTATAAAATGCAGGTCGCCGGCATCTGTTTTAAGCGCGGTTATATCAGCGAGAACGGAGCAGCAGGTCATTATGCCGCCGCGGCATTTCTCCGATGTGGAGGTATCTTTTACGTAGATCACGCTGCCGTCTTTTTTTACGAGACGGTATTCAAGTGACAGAGTCTGCGCGATGCCGGCAAGCTTTTTCAGAAATTCTCTGTAGCTTTTACGGTCGTCTGCATGGACAAAATTTTCATAAAGATCTTTTTTTGCATTTACGAGTTCTTTTTCAGTAACTTCAAGCATTTCACAGAGACCGTTGCTTGCAAAGCTTATACGAACGGGATCGCTGAGAATATATTGATGAAAGCCGTATATTCCGCGGCTTAATATTTCCTCCGTATTTCCTATCATATTTTTCATAAGATCTCCTAAAATAACAAGGTATCCTGATTTATTCCGCTGATGCGGTCAAACAAGTTAATTATATCATAAAAGCAAGGCGCAAGCCTTGATACGCAGCTATGCTGCGTCAAAACGGCATAGACGTTTTGCTTTTAGTCATTCAATGTTCTCTCAGGCGTCAAAAGGCTTGTTTTACAAGGCTTTTGCTAACGCCGTGAGGTTATTATAGCACAAAAATAACTCTCCGTCAATTTAAAATGGAATAATTTTCAAGCTTAATGAGAAACGTATTCTGACAGTTAAAATTTGTCTTTTGTGACGACTCGCGTCACGCCGACGGTCAAAACTCATCTTTCATGACGGCTCGTGCCGCCGGCTTACGTATAACTTTTGTCCTGCTGGAAGGCCATAATGACCGACCGACTTCTAACGATAACGCAAACAGAGAGAAACTTCCCGTTTTGCGCTGTTGATTTTGTGATAAAAATCGTGTATGATTATAGCATCAGTACTGATAAAATCATCTTTTTCAGGAGAGAATATCCATGAAACAATATTTTGCAAAAAAAATTAAAACTCTTAGATACAGCTCGGATTATACCCAGGAGAAGCTCGCTGATTATCTCGGAGTAAGTGCGCAGACCGTCAGCAAATGGGAGCGATCGGAAACATACCCCGATATTGAGCTGCTCCCTGCGATTGCGAATCATTTCGGTGTTACGATAGATGATCTTTTGGGTAACGACAGCGCGCAGGTCGAAAAGGAGATCGATGAACTAATCACGGAAATAAAAGAATCAAAGGATGAAGATGCGCTTGAGCTGTCCCGGGAAGGATATCATAAGTATCCGTACAGCCATAAGATGATGGCAAGGTACGGCAAGGATCTTATGTTATACTGCGAGGGAGACGCGCGTACCGCAGCGTATCCCGAGGCGGAGAAAATAGCAAAAACGCTTCTTGAGGACTCGTTTGACGATAACATACGTTACGATGCGCTTGAAATATTGCACAGTGTATACGGAAGCACTGATAAAAAGAAATACAAAGAGCTTTGCGAGCGCATTCCCGATGGGTTTGACTTCACACGCGAGCTGTGGCTTGAGGGAGTGTATTCGATAAGCACTGATAAGGGAATAAAACTGCGTCAGGAAAACATGCTGGAACTCTTTTGGTGGTTCATAAATGAAGTTTACGAGCTGTGCGGCTTATATGACGGTGTACAGCCACAAAGTCTGCCGGATGCGGATACGTTGATCAACATTTCTAAGATGGAGCTTGCGATCCTGAAATGCATTTTCAGTGACGGTGACTTCGGAGATTATACATGGCGTATGGCGTATGACTCTTTCAGACTTTTTACGCTTTTTTTCAGTAAAGGAGAGCGCGAGCGCGCACTTGAATATCTGACTGCTGCTGCCGCGTATAGCTTTGAGTACGAGACACTCCCGAATTATATCAGACGTACATCGTTCCTTGTGGATCATGTACCGTTTGATAAAGATAAAGACCTTGTCATGGGTCCGTGCGGCTCGCCTGAGTATTACATCGGCAAGCTGAAAGACCCGATGTACAATATACTCAAGGACGATGCAAAATATCTCGGCGCGCTGAAAACATTTGAGAGCTGTCCGAAACGATCATAAGGCATAGGTATCGAAAAAATTGCTCTCGTGGGATCGTACCGGAATTATACAGAGGAAAGAAAATCACCTGACGCAAATGCGCTGCTGTTATGAACTGCAAAGAAAAGGCGAAAAAGATTCGATTGTGACTATTTACAAACGCTGTTGCGTGCTAACCGAACCGACGGAGGGTATAATTTCACTTATGAAATCATTCATGAAGGAGAATCGTTGATCGGGTTTCGGAAATATTTTACGCAGTAAAATATTTCACGGCAAAAGCAATATTGTGCAAAAAGAAATATTGCTTAAAAAGCGGCTGACAACTGTCAGCCGCTTTTTTATACTCATAATATGTTTATTTATCTGCTTCGCCGCGAAGCTCCACCTTGCGGATCTTTCCGCTTATTGTCTTCGGCATTTCGTCAACGAATTCGACTATTCTGATCCATTTGTATTCTGCAAGCTTGCTGTTGCAGAAGTCCTTGATCTCCTTTTCAAGCGCTTTCGACGGTTCATAGTCCTTGGACAGTACGATTACCGCCTTGATTGCCTGACCGCGCAGGGCGTCGGGAACGCCGATGACGCTGCATTCGACTACACCGGGATATTCTGCAAGTATATTCTCGATCTCATAAGGACCGACTCTGAATCCGCCGGTCTTTATAATATCGTCAAAGCGGCCGTGGAACCAGTACATGCCGTTTTCGTCCATATATGCGGAATCTCCGGTGTGATACACTCCGCCGCGCCATACATGTTTATACTGTTCCTCATTATCAAGGTATTCGCAGAAAACGCCTATCTGTCTGCCGTTTTTCGGAGGCACGATAACGATTTCTCCGAGTTCTCCTACAGAGACCTTCTCTCCGTTTTTACCGCGCAGTTCTATGTTATAAAGAGGCGAACCGGTGCCTATAGATCCTTCGACAGGTGAGCGTCCCTTGAAGTTTGCGGTAAGAAGAGTGGTTTCGGTCTGACCGTAACCCTCGTAGAGCTGTATTCCTGTTTTTTCGGTGAATTTTCTTGATATCTCCGGGGCAAGCATCTCTCCGGCAGTCGTCGCATGCTTCAGCGTAGGCATGTCGGGAATACCTTTCCTTACGATATATCTGTATACCGTCGGCGGCGCGCAGAATGAGGTGACTCCGTAGCGGTTTATTACAGATATAAGCTGTTTAGGATCAAAATTGTCGAAATCATAGACCATTACAGCGCTTCCGATAAGCCACTGACCGTAGATCTTACCCCACGACGCCTTTGCCCATCCGGTTTCGGCAACTGTGAAATGCAAGCCTCCGTCCTCTGCTTGATGCCAGTATTTCGCGGTTACGACATGGGCGAGCGGATACGAAAAGTCGTGAATTACACCTTTGGGATATCCTGTAGTACCTGATGTGAAGTAAAGCAGCATTCGGTCGTTTACGGATGTTGCAACCCGCGGAAGCTCATCCGATACATGGCGAAGCTCTTCTGACAGATTGCGGAATCCGGGTATGTTTTTCTGAACGGTCCAGAGCTTGCACGGGATCTCAAACATGCGGAGTGCCTGAAGCACTTTATCCGGCACACCGTCCTGCGGTGTGCATACGATCGCATTTACCCTTGCGGACTTTATACGGTAGAGAAAATCAGCGACGGTGAGCATATGTGTGGCAGGGATCATGGTTATTCCGAGCTTGTGAAGCGCGACCGCTACGAACCAATATTCATAATGGCGTTTCAGTACGACCATTACGCGGTCGCCGCGCTTCAGTCCTGCGCTTGTAAATACATTTGCGATTCGGTTGCTGTATTTTTTTACATCCGAGAAGCTGAAGATATGTTCTTCATTTTCGACATTGCACCATACAAGAGCGGTTTTATCCGGGGTTTTGTCTGTTATCGCATCGACTACGTCGTATCCGAAGTTAAAGTTATCCGGACAGTTTATCTCAATTTTTTCAAGTCCGCCGGACGCATTAAGCGTCTCGCGGCAATATTTATCGCTGATACTCATAATATTTCTTCCTGCCTGTCTGCCGTGTTTCCTCCCGCGGCTTCCGATCCTATATATCTGAAACGCCTGTAGCGTTTTTCCATAAGATCAAAGTCCTCGTTAAGCAGTTTTATCTCGTCTGTGAGAAGCGAGCGAATGCGGTCGTAAAATTCCTTTTTGCCGATATCGTTTTCGGACAGTATACGTTCGATAACGCCGAGTGTTTTAGCATCTTCTGCGGTGAGCTTCAGGCTTGCGGCGGCATTTTCCGCTTTTGAAGCGTCCTTCCAGAGAATGCTTGCGCATCCCTCGGGGGATATGACCGAATATACGGCGTTCTGAAGCATCCATACTCTGTCTGCAACGGCGAGCGCGAGCGCTCCTCCGCTTCCGCCCTCTCCGATAAGTACCGAGATGATCGGAACGCAGAGTGTAGACATTTCCGTAAGATTTTCGGCGATTGCCTGACCCTGTCCGCGTTCCTCTGCTCCGATTCCGCAGTATGCTCCGGAGGTATCGATAAAGCAGACTATCGGCCTTCCGAACTTTTCTGCCTGCTTCATAAGGCGCAGTGCTTTTCTGTAGCCCTCGGGATTCGGCGCTCCGAAATTGCGTCTTGCACGCTCCTTTGCGGTGTGTCCTTTCTCGATTGCGATCACGGTTACCGGATCGCCGTCCAGCCTTGCAACTCCTCCGACTATCGCGGGATCGTCCGCAAAGCGGCGGTCGCCGTGAAATTCGATGAAGCCTTCGAAAATGTTATTTATATAGTCGAGTCCCGTAGGTCTTGCGCTGTTACGGGCAAGCTTTACTCTGTCATATGGTGTCTGACTCATTTCCACGTCCTCCGTTGTGCATTTTCAGAAGCTCGCTGAGCATTTTTTTCTGATTTCCGCGGCTTACAATGCTGTCTATAAATCCGTGATCGAGTACAAACTCAGCTTTCTGGAATTCCTTCGGCAGAGATTTTCGCGTCGTTTGCTCGATGACGCGTGTTCCTGCGAAGCCGATCATTGCACCCGGCTCGGCAAGAATTATGTCAGCTTCCATTGCGAAGCTTGCAGTTACTCCTCCGGTAGTAGGATCTGTAAGAACGGCTATATAGAGCAGTCCAGCGTCGCTGTGGCGCTTTACCGCCGCGCTTGTTTTTGCCATCTGCATGAGCGACAGAAGCCCTTCCTGCATACGCGCACCGCCGGAGAGTGTGAAGCCGACGACCGGCATTCTGTGCCTGTGCGCATATTCAAACAGTGAGGTGATCTTTTCACCGACAGCGGTTCCCATGCTTCCCATCATAAAATATGATTCCATGACGAATATACAGCAGCTTTGACCGCCGATCTTTGCAGTTCCGCAGATGACAGCCTCTTCCTCACCGCTTACGTTTTTGACGGTGTCGAGCTTATCGTTATAACCGGGGAACTGGAGCGGATTTGCGGACTTCATCTCCGAATAAAGCTCATGAAATGTTCCTTTATCGGCTATTATATGGATGCGCTGACGCGCTTTCATACGGAAATGATATCCGCACTGACATACGAGCTTGTTTGCCCAAAGGCGGCTCAGCGGTATGTCCTTGTGGCAGTTCGGACAGTTCTTTTCAGGCTCGCCCTCGTCGCGCTGGACCGGAGCTGCCGTGCGTCCGCCCTCTTCAAGCTTGTTTTTTGGATTTAAAAAGTTTATCAAAGCCATAGCTTATGACCGTACCTTTCGAATTTTGCGATATTTAAGGCGTCAGCCTTATCTGTTTCCCATAAAGGTCAGATCGTAGTTTCCGGATGTGAAACGTTCGTCCTCGACAAAGCTGAGCTGCTCCTCGATATTCGTGGGAATTCCCTCGATCAGAAGCTCGCACAGCGCGGCGCGGAGCTTTCTGAGCGCTTCCTCGCGCGTTTTCGCGTAGGTGACGAGCTTTCCGAGAAGAGAGTCATAGTAGGGCGATACAGAAGCACCATTTATAAGACAGGTATCGAAGCGGACAGAAGGGCCTCCGGGGACATGCAGCATACTGCATGTTCCGCAGCTCTGAGCATTGATCCGGCATTCGATTGACGATCCTTCAAGGTTTATATCGTCCTGCGTAAAGTTTATCGGTATTCCCGCTGCAACACGTATCTGCCACTTGACGAGGTCGATTCCCGTCAGCATCTCAGTTACGCAATGCTCGACCTGAAGTCTTACATTCATCTCCATGAACCAGAAGTTTCCGTCGCGGTCGAGCAAAAATTCGAGCGTTCCCGCTCCGACATAACCGATCTGCTTTACGGCGTCGGTCGCTTCCTTTATTATCTTTCTGCGCTGCTCAGGCGAAACACCGGGAGACGGCGTTTCCTCAATAAGCTTCTGATTGCGGCGCTGGAGCGAACAGTCTCTGTCACCGAGACATACGACGTTGCCCTGCTCATCGGCGAGTATCTGAAGCTCGACGTGGCGTGCCGGAAAAATGTATTTTTCGATATATACCGAGCCGTCTCCGAAGGAGGCTATTGCTTCGGCGGTAGCCTGGCTGTATGCTTCTGCGATCTCGTCGCCCGATCTGATAAGACGTATTCCGCGTCCGCCGCCTCCGGCGCATGCTTTGAGCATGACAGGATATCCGAGAGCGTCGGCTTCCCGCCGCGCCTGTTCGGCGGAGGGTACCGCCTTTGTACCTGGAATTACAGAGAGGCCTGTGTTTTTAACAAGCTCCTTGAGCAGCGCCTTGTCGCTGAGTTGTTCCATGCTGTCGGGATCGGGACCGATGAATACGAGTCCTTTTTTTCTGCACATACGGGCAAAATGAGCGTTTTCTGAGAGAAAGCCGTATCCCGGATGAATAGCCTGCGCGCCCGACAGTATCGCGGTGCTTATTATCTGATCTTCGCTGAGATAGCTTTCTGTCGCTTCGGCAGGTCCGATGCAGTAACTCTGGTCGGCGAGCGCAACGTGAAGGGCATTTTTGTCCGCTTCCGAATATACGGCTACGGTCGCGACGCCCATTTCTTTGCATGCTCTTATTATACGCACTGCGATCTCGCCGCGGTTTGCGATAAGTATTTTAGAAAACATAGCTTTTTCAGTCTCCTTTTATTGCAAAGGAAAATTCAGCCGACACGCAAAGCTTACCGTCTACGCATACCGTACCTTCTCCGAAATAGAACGGATGTTTAGCGCGCTTTATGCTGCACCGTGTTTCGACAGTGTCCCCGGGTTTTACCGGAGAACGGAATTTGACGTTGTTAAGTCCTGTATAGACAGGCAGCTGACCGTCTCCGAGCGCGTCCTGCATAAGAACGCATGCCGACTGCGCGAGTATCTCGCAGAGAATGACTCCCGGCACGATCGGATTGCCCGGAAAATGTCCGCGCAGGAAGAATTCGTCTCCCTTTACGGTATAGTGTCCTACTGCGGTCCCGTCGGTGTTCTCCACATCGTCGAGCAGGAGCATGTCGTCTCTGTGGGGAAGTATATTCATGATCTCGTCTCTGTTCATGCTTTTACCTCTTTATGCGGAACAGCTCTGTTCCGTATTCGACTACCTGACCGTTTGTTACGCATATTTCAGAGATGACTCCGCTCTCGTCCGCACATATCTCATTCATGAGCTTCATTGCCTCGATGATGCAGAGGATCTTGCCTTTTTCCACCTTGTCGCCGATCGAAACATACGGCTCCGCATTCTCCGCAGGAGCGGCATAGAATACTCCGACGATAGGCGATTTTACGCTGATATAGTCGCCCTTGTCCTGAGCGGCAGGCTGCGCAGCGGCGGCTGCCGGTGCAGAGGGAAGACTGACCGGTACTGTCTCGGATGCGCGGACAGGCGTTTTTTCGAGGCGTACTGTTTTGTTGTCTTCTGTTATTTCAAGCGCGGTCAGTCCGAGTTCGCTCATCAGACCGGCGTATTTTCTGATATCTGATTCTTTCATGGCTTTTGTCTGTTCCTTTCAATATCTTTCGATATCCGGAAAGTCCGCGTGCGGACGGTTCCGAACTCAGATCTTTCTGAAGGCAAGGCAGGCGTTGTGACCGCCGAAGCCCAGTGAATTTGACAGTGCAAGATCCGCCTTGGCATTTATCGCTTTACAGGGTACATAGTTCAGATCGCACGCTTCGTCAGGCTCGAGCAGATTGATAGTCGGCGGAATTATGCCGTCTCTGAGCGCGAGCAGACATACAAGTGCTTCCATAGCTCCCGCTGCGCCGAGCATGTGTCCTGTCATAGACTTTGTGGAACTTATAAGTGCATTACGCGCTGCATCCTCTCCGAGAGCAAGCTTGATAGCCTTTGTCTCGATCGAGTCGTTCATCGATGTTCCCGTGCCGTGCGCGTTGATGTATACCGAATCACTTTCGGTATAGCCTGCTTCAGCCATTGCGTCCTTCATTGCCTGTGCGCCGCCTCTTGCTTCCGGATGCGGTGAGGTGATATGGTATGCATCGCAGGTAGAGCCGTATCCGCACAGTTCTCCGTATATCTTAGCACCTCTCGCTTTTGCATGCTCGTATTCTTCGAGAATGAGCGATACCGCGCCCTCTCCGATAACGAAGCCGCCGCGGCGCTTATCGAAGGGAAGCGAAGCCGCATCGGGATCCTCCGATGTCGAAAGCGCGTGCATATTTACAAATCCGGACAGTGCAGAGGGACTGATCGGAGCTTCCGAGCCGCCTGAGATCACAGCGTCTGCATATCCGTGTCTTATCATTCTCATTGCTTCTCCGATAGCGTTTGAGCCGGAGGCGCATGCAGATACAGCCGGAAGCGCCGAGCCGCGGCAGTCATGCTTTATTGCTATGAGTCCTGCTGCCATATTCGCTATAAGCATAGGAATAAACAGGGGAGAAACGCGTCTCGGTCCCTTTTCCAACAGCTTTGTGTGTTCTGTTTCGAAAGTGCTTATACCGCCGATTCCGCTTCCGAAATATACCGAGAATTTCTCGGGCGCTACTGTTCCGGCGATCCCGCTGTCCTCGACAGCCTGATCTGCAGCCGCTACCGCGAACTGCGCGTAGCGGTCGCTGCGCAGCGCATCGTTGCGCTCCATGTAGTTCAGCGGATCAAAGTCCTTTACCTCTGCCGCAAGCTTTGCTTTATAATTTTCGGTATCGAAAAGCGTGATCCTGCCGATACCGTTTTTTCCGTTTTTAAGATTTTCCCAGACCTCGTGTGCGCTGTTTCCGACAGGGGATATAGCGCCAAGTCCGGTTACGACAACTCTTCTGTTTTCGCTCATTTGTTTAAGACCGTACCTTTCCGAAGCGCACCGCCTCATAGGGCTGTGACGCATATCTGTTTTTGCCGCAGTAATTTTCGTCCTTGCGCGGCAGCGCTGGTGCGGCATGCGCCGCGGGATGGTTTTGACCGACTGCGGAGAGTTTTTTCTCCGGGAAGCGGCAGTATCAGTGCCGCGCGATCTTTGCGCGGCATTTTTAACTGATATTTTTTGTGTTTTATTATGTTACATTGCGATTCCGCCGTCGACGCGCAGTACCTCTCCGGTAACGTATTCTGCGCCGACAAGATAAGCGACTGCGTCCGCGATATGCGACGGCTCGCCCATCCTTCCGAGCGGTATCATCGAAAGCAGCGGATTATCCGTATGCTCTCCGGTCATGTCTGTTTTTATAAAGCCGGGAGCGACTGCGTTGCAGCGTATTCCGCGCGGCGCAAGCTCCTTTGCAACCGATTTTGTCAGACCGATAAGTCCTGCCTTTGAGGCGGCATAGTTGCTCTGACCGACATTTCCCATTATACCTGCGACCGAACTGATATTGACTATGCAGCCTTCGCGGTTGCGCAGAAAAAGTCCGGTGCAGTGGCGTATCATATGGAATGCGCCCTTGAGGTTGGTATCTATTACCGAATCGAAGTCCTCTTCCTTCATCATCGCTGTGAGTCCGTCTCTTGTGATTCCGGCATTGTTTACAAGAATATGTACCGTGCCGAAATCAGCCTTGACAGCCGCTACCGTGCTTTTTACCTCGTCGAAAGAAGCCACGTTGCAGCGGTATGCTTTCGCCTGAACTCCGTACTGACCGATGCATTTTTCGCAGACAGCGTTTGCAGCCTGTTCATTTCCAGCATAGATAACCGCCACATTTGCGCCGAGTGATGCCAGTTTTTCGGCTATTGCCGCGCCGATTCCGCGTGACGCGCCTGTGACGAGTGCGACCTTTCCGTTTAGCATAACTTTTGTTCCTTTCAGTGTTTTATCCTTCGCGCAGATGTCTCCCTCCGCTTAGGCGGCGGGTTCCTCTTGCTTTTTTCAGCGGTGGGTTATACCACCACTGAAATGTTGAATTACAGGGATTTGCCCCTTATTGAAAGGCGAAGCCTTGACGGCGTTCAGCCTTTAAGCTCAGATAAGATAGTCTGAAGCTCGGTCACAGGATAGACTTTTACTTCGGGATCTGTCTTTTTTATCATATTTGTAAGCGTTTTTCCGGGACCGATCTCTATAAATGTGTCGATTCCCGATGCTATCATCCGGCGAACGATGCGTTCCCACTGTACAGGACTGCATATCTGACGGGAGAGAAGTCCGCGCACATCCGATGAGTACGGCTCAGCCGTAACATTCGAGTAAACGTCGATACTGCTCTCGGATATCTTCGCCTGAGCAAGCTCTCCGGCAAATGCGTCAGCCGCCTCATTCATGAACGGGGAATGAAATGCGCCGGCGACCTTGAGCGGAATGGCTCTTCCGCCTGCCGCCTTGACGCTGTCGCAGAAATCCTTCATGCTACTCAAGAGTCCCGATACCGATATCTGACCGGGACAGTTGAAGTTTACCGGATATACCTCCGGAAATTTCGAGCAAAGCTCGGTGACCGTTTCGGGAGTGAGCTTTACGACTGCGACCATAGAGGTCTCATGCCTGAGCGCGGCTTCCTGCATCAGCTCTCCGCGCTTACATATAAGGCGGAAACCTGTTTCACGGTCGAATATTCCTGCGACGGTTGCCGCCACTATCTCTCCGAGAGAGAAGCCTGCGACTGCGTCCGGCTTTATGCCCTCGCCGATGAGTACGTCGGCTGCGGCAAGCTCTGTCGCAAAAAGACAGGGCTGAGTGTTTTTTGTCTCCTTGAGCTGTTCCTCTGTGCCGTCAAAGCACTGCTCCGACGTTCCGGGGCGGAGCGCGTCGCACATGCTGAATACGGCTTTTGCGCTTTCATAGCTTTCGTACAGCTCTTTTCCCATTCCGGGGTGCTGGTCTCCCTGACCTGAAAAAACAAAGGCTATTCTACCCATGACGGACCTCTTTTAAGGATAGGCTCTGCCTCATCCATGATCTCTTTGATTATCTCGGCGGCGGGCTGTTCTTTCTTTACCATAGCGGCTATCTGTCCTGCAAGGAAACAGCCTTTTTCATTGTCGCCCTCTTTTACGGCAAGACGAAGCGCGCCTGTCGCGAGAGCTTCAAGCTCGTCGTCGGGCATTCCGCCGTATTCTGCCTTTGAATATTCGCGCGCGAACTGTGTGCGCAGACTGCGGACGGGATGTCCGAGGCGCTTACCTGTTACCATAGTACACAGATCGTTCGCCTTAAGTATTTTTTCTTTATAATTCGGATGTATCGTACATTCGAATGCGCTGAGAAAGCGTGTTCCCAGCTGAACGCCGCATGCGCCGAGCATAAATGCCGCGGCAACGCCGCGTCCGTCGGCGATTCCTCCTGCCGCAATGACAGGAAGGGTAGTTGCGTCGCATATCTGAGGAACAAGTACGATAGTAGTAAGCTCTCCTACGTGACCTCCACTCTCTCCGCCCTCAGCGATGAGCGCGGAGGCGCCGAGCCTTGTCATGAGCTTAGCCATTGCGACAGACGCAACGACAGGGATCACCTTTATTCCGGCTTCCTTCCAGTCCTTCATATATTTAGAAGGATTTCCGGCACCGGTCGTAACGACTTCTATCTTTTCGTCCGCGACGACCTTGGCTACATCGTCTGCAAACGGACTCATAAGCATTATATTAACGCCGATAGGTTTGTCGGTGAGCGATCTTGCAATTTTTATCTGCTCGAGTACATATTCTCCGGGGGCGTTTCCCGCCGCGATAATACCGAGACCGCCGCCCTCAGAGACGGCGGCGGCCAGTTTTCCGTCAGCGATCCAAGCCATTCCACCCTGAAATACGGGGTACTTTATACCGAGCATCTCACAAATTTCTGACTTTATCATGACTGTTTATGCCTGAGTCTTGCTCTGGATGAAGCTGTCAAGGTCAGCTACTGTCTCAACCTTCTGATCAAGCTCGATCTCAACGCCGATCTCGTCCTCAAGGCTCATGAGAAGCTCTACAGTGTCGAGAGAATCGATGCCGAGTTCTGCAAAGGTGCTTTCGGGTTTTACTGCGGAAACATCACATCCTGTGCGTTCAGCGATAATCTTAGCGATTGTTTCAAAGTACATAATAAAATTCCTCCAAAATATTTAAGCAAGCCTATAGCTTATTTATATTAAATTATATCAGCGGTATGTTCCATACCTATTCCTGAGACGTTCCAATACCGTTCCAAAACTATGCTTTTTTTACTGATAAGGAAAATTTTTCATGAACTTTCATTCAGAACGTCTCATAGCTATGATTGACGGTATTTTCCCGGTTTATTATCTTTTATAATAAATATTTTGTATATGACCTCTGTTATCGGAAACGAATAGTCCGCAGGACGGATTTTTTGCCGTCCGATGCAAGTTTTTGCGTGCGCTGCGTATAATAAGCTTATATGAAAAAATTTCGGAGAAGATCATAATGAAAATATCGGAGCTTTTTGATCTCAGTCATACCGCGGTGGCGCGGCATCTGGGAATGTATGAGTATCCGTGGCAGGCGCTTGACGGTATCGGCGGACTTATACCGGAGCTTGCCTCGGCGTGCGGTTTTTTGCAGATAGCGGACGGAGTATGGGCGGCTAAAAGCGCGCGCATCGCCGCGACGGCGTCTATATCCGCACCGTGTATTATCGGAGAGTATTCCGAGATACGCCACTGCGCTTATATAAGAGGAAACGCGGTGATCGGAAATGAGTGCGTCGTAGGTAATTCGACAGAGGTTAAAAACAGTATTCTTTTTGACTGTGTGCAGGTTCCGCATTATAACTATGTAGGTGATTCCGTTCTCGGCTACAAGGTGCATCTCGGCGCAGGTGCGGTCACATCGAATGTCAAATGCGATAAAACAGAGGTAACCGTCGCGTCGCCCGGCGGCAGGATCGGAACCGGACGGCGTAAGTTCGGTGCGGCAGTCGGAGACGGCAGTGAGATAGGCTGCGGAAGCGTGCTTTGCCCCGGCGCAGTTATCGGGAGGAACTGCACGGTATATCCGCTCTCGCTCGTCAGAGGCTGTATTCCGGACAGCTGTATATTCAAGTCGGCGGACGATATAACGGCGAAGCGGCAGCATGGTGTTGATAAAGGATCGGATTGCGGCGGCGATATCGGCAGATAATTGCTCTTGGCGGCATATTGCCGGGAAGGCAGTCAGCGCGAGTCTCAAAGGAAATACAGGACAGAAAAAATGCGGACGGCAGGAGCGCTGTCCGCTATACAGAAAATTCAGAAAGGCGTGTGATACATGTGTGCGGAATTATAGGATATACAGGCACGGCGGACGCGGTGCAACGGATACTTGAGGGACTTTCGTCGCTTGAATACAGGGGATACGACTCGGCGGGAATCGCCGTTTTCGACAGCGGGGAGTTGAAAACGGTGAAAGCCGCAGGGCGGCTTGACGCACTTAAAGAAAGGATCGGGGATCTGTCTGATACGCTCGTTTCCGGCTGCGGTGTCGGTCATACGCGCTGGGCGACGCACGGCGCTCCCAACGATACAAACGCGCATCCGCACGGGACATGTGCGGTTCAGATCGTTCACAACGGGATAATCGGCAATTTCGATGAGCTTCGCGGAATGCTGAAAGAGAAGGGATATGATTTTTACTCGCAGACCGATACCGAAGCTGCGGCAAAGCTGACCGATCTTTTTTATTCGGAAACTCACGACCCTATACTTGCGCTCAGGCGAACCGCTGAACTTCTCCGCGGTTCTTATGCTATCGGAGCGGTGTTTGCAGACCGTCCGGGAGAAATATATGCACTTAAGCGGGAGAGTCCGCTTATAGCCGCATACGGCGCGGACGGCAACTATATCATGTCTGATATGTCGGCTGTAGCCGGACATGCAGATGAGTTTTACCGCCTTGCAGACGGCGAGCTTGCGGTTGTTTCCCGCGACGGTATACGCTTTTATTCGGAAAGCGGAGAGCCTGTCGGAAAAACGCCTGAGCGATCGGTAATTACGGCGGAAGCGGTGAGCAAATGCGGATATCCGCATTTCATGCTCAAAGAAATACATGAGGAGCCGCAGGCGGTCATGCGAACCGTCAGCGGAGCTGTTCGCGGAGGACTTCCGTGCATAGGCGGGGACGTACTTACCGATGTACGGCTTGCGTCGTTTGAGCATATTTACATGATAGGCTGCGGAACTGCCATGCATGCGGGACTTGTGGGAAAATACGCGATAGAACGCCTTGCACGTGTTCCTGTCAGTGTGGAGATCGCCTCCGAATTCCGCTGCCGCGAGCCGATAATCGGAAAAAATGAGCTTGCCGTCGTTATATCGCAGTCGGGCGAGACTGCCGATACTGTCGCCGCCATGCGCCTTGCGAAATCACGCGGCGCGTATATCCTTGCGGTCGTCAATGTTCCAGGCTCGGTCATTGCGACGGAGTCGGACTGTGTTATATATACTCTTGCAGGTCCGGAGATCGCCGTGGCAAGTACAAAGGCATACGAAGTTCAGCTTGCCGCGCTTTATCTGCTTTCTCTCAGGCTCGCACATGTGCGCGGAAGTGTTCCGGAGGAAGAGATAAGAAGCTTTGCGGCGGAGCTTGAAAGCGGAGTACCGGGAGCGATAGCGCGGGCGCTTGAGCTTGACGGCATATGTACAGACGCTGCGCGGAGCATTAGCGGATCGGAAAGCATATTTTTTATAGGGCGCGGCGCGGACTATGCAATATGCGCCGAGGCGGCGCTTAAGCTCAAAGAGATATCGTATATACACTGCGAGGCGTATGCGGCAGGCGAACTGAAGCACGGTACAATATCTCTTATAAGCGACGGAACTCCTGTTTTTGCATTTCTGACGCAGGAGAGTCTCCGCGATAAAATGCTGAGCAGTATCGACGAAGTCAGGTGCCGCGGCGCACGTGTCACTCTTCTGTGCAGTGAAAATATCAAAGTTCCTGACAGTGCAGCCGACAGCATTATAAAACTGCCGCAGGTGAGCGAGCTTTTCATGCCGATGCCTGCGGCGACGGCAGCGCAGCTTATCGCATACCGCACCGCGCTGTATCTCGGCCGCGATATCGATAAGCCGAGAAATCTTGCGAAATCAGTTACCGTAGAGTGAGCGGAGAGAGGACATCTTATGGGAAAATATTTCGGAACGGACGGCTTCCGCGGTGAGGCCGGGACGGAGCTTACGGCAGAGCATGCATTCAAGATCGGACGGTATCTCGGTATCTGCTTCGGAAAAGAGCATCGCTGCCGCGCCGTGATAGGGAAGGACACGCGGTGGTCCGGATCTATGCTTGAATATGCACTTGCCGCAGGGCTTATGTCGGTCGGCGCGGACGCTTATCTTATGCATGTGACGACGACTCCGTCGGTATCGTATGCCGTATGCAGCGGCGGATTTGACTGCGGGATAATGATATCGGCAAGCCATAATCCTTTTTACGATAACGGTATAAAGCTGATAGACGGAATCGGCGGAAAGACCGGAGATGAGACAGTCGCAGGTGCGGAAATGTATCTCGACGGAATGGGCGGAATGGACGGAATGACGGATGTGTTTTCTCCGGCAGTGCGCGGAGATATCGGTGCAGCCGTCGATTATGAAGCAGGGCGCGAGGGATATATAAAGCATCTGATCGGACTTGGCGGAGACGGCGTCGGCGGACTGAAAGTGGGACTCGACACTGCAAACGGAAGTGCGTCGGGCATGGCAGAGGAAATATTTGAAGCTATCGGTGCAAAGACATTCGCTATAGAAAATTCGCCGGACGGTTTCAATATCAATCGGAAATGCGGTTCAACTTCGCCGCAGGCGCTTTCGGAATTTGTACGTGAAAAACATCTTGATATCGGTTTTGCATTTGACGGAGATGCGGACAGGTGCATCGCTGTTGATGAAAACGGCGGCATTATTACCGGAGATCATATACTGTATATTCTCGGTTGCAATATGAAGGAGCGCGGAAAGCTTGCGGGAGATACCGTCGTTTCGACGGTAATGTCGAACAGCGGTCTGAGAGAGGCATTTGCTGAAAAAGGAATATCTCTGCGGCTTACCGACGTGGGCGACCGCAATGTCAGCGAGGAGATGCGCCGCAGCGGAGTTTGTCTCGGAGGAGAGAGCTGCGGACACATTATAATACCCGAATATGAAACGGTGGGAGACGGTCTTGTTACGGCAATAATGCTTGCGAGACTGCTTGCACGGAAAGGCGGACGCGCGTCAAAGCTGTATGACGGCCTTTTTATGTATCCGCAGATAACCAAAAGCGTTCGCTCGTGTGACCGTGACTCGGCGCTGCACGAACCCGAAGTTGTGCGCGCAGCGGAGAGGGCTGAGCAAATGCTCGGCGGAAAAGGTAAGCTGCTTATCCGTAAGAGCGGCACCGAGCCTGTGATAAGAATAACTGTTGAGGCGCAGAGCAGTGAGCTTTGCTCAGAGCTTGCGGACAGTATCGCGGACGCGATAGCTGCAGGCGGATATTCGGACGGCCGGATTTAACTTTTTCTTTTGCCCGGAAAAGAAGAACCCGCCCCGCCGGGCGCAATCAAAGCTTGCGGGCAGGTATCCCGCAGCCTTGCTGCTTCAGAGTAAAAAGGACATATGTGCTTATAAGCACATATGTCCGAAAGGCTTCATTATTTAATTTATTGACGCAGAACATCTGTATCTGTTATCCGGCTGCTTTTTGCGGAATATACGGATCTTACGCAGATGTTCTTTAATTTTTTTATCCGGATATTACTGTCCTTTTATATCGCGGATGATGTTCTGAATGTGTGCGATCTGTGTATCGGTAAGACCCGAAACGTCGATCACGCGTTCGTCATCGAGTCCGAGAAGATAATCGGTTCTGACCGAATATTTGGTGGCTATCTTTATAAGCATGTCTATCGACGGCTGTATGTTTCCGTTCTCCCAGTTGCATACGCTTTGCTTTGTCACATTCAGCGATTTTCCGAATTGGACCTGATTCAGTCCCAATGCGAGCCGCAGCTCTTTTATTCTTGTTCCGAACATAAAATTTTCTCCGAAAATAAAAATATTACAATACTATTGTAATATTTTGCTTGACGAAATCAAAATACTTTGGTATACTGATATTGTACCTATCATTATTATAATTATTTATAGAAAGGAAATAAAAATGAAACTTAATTTAAAGAAAATAATATCGTTCGGTCTTGCAGCGGTTTTTGTCACTGCCTCTGCGCTATGTATGCACGTGCCTGCCGCGGCAAAGCAGGACAGGCTTACGCCGTATCAGACTTCAAACGTAGAAATCTACAATGAAGAACCCGAAAAATATTTCACAATGATGGGAATCAATTATACATATGGAGTTA
>CABUHS010000036.1 GCA_902491535.1 uncultured Eubacteriales bacterium | reverse complement strand
TTACTGAGGGTGCAGTTTAAACTTCGGGATTACTATTTCTTCGGCATAACTTTGGTTATTCCGATGTCGGAATAACCAAAGCTTCTCGGTTGCTGGCAAACGGTTGGGATTTGCAGACGATACAAGAGGTACTCTCTTCTTCGAGGTTGCCCGAATCGCTGAAGCGAAACGGCCTGCATATCTTCTGTTGGAAAACGTCCCCGGTTTGTTATCGCATGACGGCGGCAGGACGCTTAATACCATCTTCTCCGCGCTTGTTGAGTTGGGGTATGATCTCGAATGGTGTGTGCATAACAGCGCAAATTTCGGAGTCCCGCAGCAGCGCAGGCGGCTGTACATTGTCGCAAGTCTTGGAGGACGAAGTGCCGGACGGATATTTCCTCTCGACTGCGGCGATGCGGAAAATCTTAAACAATTTATCCCCGGACCGCAGGGGGCAAGAGTCTATGATCCAAAAGGAGTAGCCTGTACGCAGACAGCCGGAGCAGGCGGTTGGGGCGGAAAAACAGGACTGTATTTCATTGATATGAATACTGATCCCGTTATTACCGACCACGCCCGATGCATTACGGCAAGGCAAGACAGCGGAGTCAGCAATCGCAGAGGCGAACATTCCGCTGTCCTTGTGACAGACGAGCCAAGAGCAATCCTTACTCCCGACAGAGAAAAAGTCCGTCAGCAAGGTCGCAGAGTCAAAGAACCGAACGAGCCGATGTTTACGATCACAGCACAGGATCGACACGGTGTCTGGCACAAAGGCAGAATCCGAAAGCTCATGCCGATTGAATGTTGGCGCTTACAGGGATTTACCGATGAACAATTCTATAAAGCAGCTGCCACAGGACTCAAGGACGGTCGGCTGTATAAGATGGCGGGAAACGCAGTGAGCGTTCCCGTCATTTCTGCTATCGGGCAGAAAATAAAAGAAATATACAACGAAGATCACAGTAGGAGGATAAATGAGTTATACACAAAAAATAATGAGACTTGACCTGTCTGCAGAAAGCCCGAACAATGACGGCTATTATTACGCCGAGCTTCTGCTTCCCGCTGAGGAATATGAAATCCGAGACACCATGCAGAAACTCCGTGCTGTCGGCAGAGAGGACAGCATATGGATCAGCGTTTTGGAATGCGGCGAACTCCCTGCACTTGAAGGTATTCGGTTGGATTCGCCGACACTTGACGAGCTGAACTTTTTTGCAAAACGGCTTGCTTCAATGCCGGAGGAAGAAAGGATCGTGTTTGACGCTGTCATCCGTCAGGCAATCCCGGAAGATGCCCAAGGTGACATAATCAGCATGAAGGATCTGATCAACAGTACCTATGGGCTAGACGGAGTAATGTTTGCGTCCAATATTTACAATGATGAACAGCTCGGTCAGTTTGTCATTGAAGGAGATTTGGATGACGAAGTCAATGCCTTGCCGGACAAAGCAATTCCTTTACTTGACCGCAAGAAAATAGGCGAGCGATTCAGAACCACCTACGGATGCGAGTATGTAAACGGAACTGCCGTATTTGTCGGGGACTACGAGCAACCGGAAATCTATAACGGCAAAAAGCTGCCCGAAACCGAGGAAACAGAATCCTTTATTTTTCGTCTGAGGGTTGGTGAATATCCCACGGGAGGAACTACAGAAACAGAGGATGACGCCGAATGGATCAATCTGCCTGCAAATGCAGAAGAAGCGGAAAATATAGCGGCAAAGCATCATGAACCGTCTATCGAATCCTGTGTCTGCTATGAGTTTGAGTCATCGGTTCCTCAGATCACTTCTGAGATGTTTGACGATATGCTTGACTTTAATAAGCTGAATAAACTTGCATGGCAGTATAGTTTAATGTCGTCTACAGATCAGATAAAGTGCAAAGCTGCGTTTGAAGCAGAGCAACCGAAAGATATCGCCGAAGCATTTAACATTTCCGAAAACCTTTGGCGGTATAGGTTTTCTGCTAAACCTGAAACAAGCGATCAGTTATTCAAGATGTATTTGAAGCATCACATGGATTCACACTTCGACAGCGAGTGGCTGGATTCGCTTTATGCAAATGATGAGGGAGAAAAACTGCTCAAGAGTCTCGGCGCTACGCTTACCGATTACGGTGCGATCTCCGCAAGAGGACGCTCTCTTTACGAGCTTGTTCCGTACCGTGAACAGGCACTGACTGCTCAGACCATAACCGATGAAAAGTTGGATGTGATCGAGTTGCTTGACCGAAAGGCTCTGTTTTCAAACGGCAGGCTCGCACCAGAGGAAATCCCCGAAGGGCTGTATGCCTATGACTTGCGATTCAACGATGAGCAAAACCGTTTCGTTTCCATTGAACCGAAGGTCGGAGCAAATCACGGCGGTACAGTGTTAATGAAAGAGCTGCTTGATTTCGGAGAAAGCGGAGCAATCTCCTTCACTGAGGACAGCTCCCCGAATTTTCTCTCCGAAGAAATGAGCGTAAAAGAATTTGCCGAAATGGATATAGATGAGGACGAAACACAGCAAATGAGAGGTATGCAGCTATGAGCATAAAAGAAATCACTGCAAATGAACTTCGCAGAATGAACGGTAAGGAAGGACTCATCCTGCAGGGCTGCGGCGGCGAAACACATGAATGGCTGAACGGGATAAACGGAATGTTGACCGATGCGGATATTCTTCAAAACGGCAGTAAGTTTGAAAATATCTCTGTTTTTCATTATGATAGCCTTACCAACATTCTCTTTCCTTTTGAGGAAAATGTGCAGTTAGATATGGGTAAACTTGCTATGTGGCGCTTGCAGACGCACGAACAGTTCGGTGGTACATGGCTGTCCGATTATGTTGAGAACAGGCTCGGCGGCTTTGCAACGGAAGAAACAGCAGAAAGGAAAAGGCCGAATTGTAAACTAATCGGAGAAGATGGAAACATCTTTAATCTGATGGGGATTGCCACACGAACGCTGCGCCGAAATGGTATGCCGGAACAGGTGAAGGAAATGACCGATAAAATCTACGCCAGTGGTAGTTATGATGAAGCGCTCGGCATTATCGGCGAGTATGTGAATATTACGGGATATGAGGATACAGAAGATATATACGAAAATAACGAAATGCAAATCGGAGGAATGTAAATGACAGCTGTTAGTTTTATACTCGGAAGTATGGTCGGCGGCTTCATAGGGATAGGATTTATGTGCTGTCTGCAGTTTGACCGAACGAACAAACAGAAAGAAAATAATAACTAAATACGGCGGTATCAATCGTTTCAAAGCAAATGATTGATACCGTTTTTTGCTTTGGGACGAAATACCGCCTCGGAATCGAGGTGATGAAAATAAAATCCCCAGTATCATGGATGGGCAACAAATCGTCCATTCTCCATATCCTCTATGCACTGTTTCCGCTTAACTATGACCGCTACATCGAACCCTTCGGCGGCAGCGGATCAGTGCTGCTCGGCAAGCCAAAGCCTGATAAGTTTGAAGTGTTCAACGATTACAATCACAATCTGATCAACCTGTTTCGCTGTATGCGCGACAGACCTCTTGCCTTCATCCGTGAGCTTGGCTTTTTAAGCCTCACTTCCCGTGATGATTTTATGGTACTGAAGCAGTTTTTCGATAAAGAGGAATTCTCCGATGAGTATATGAACGAGGAATTGGAACTGACTAACATCCTTCTCCCCGAACTGCAGGCAGAGGAACTGCGGGAACTGTACTCGGCGGTCAAACAGGATCATGACCTGCGCCGTGCGGCGATGTTCCTGAAGCTCATCCGGTACAGCTACTCAAGCGGAGGAAAATCCTTTGCCTGTCAGCCCTTTAATCTGCGAAGCCTGTTCGGACTTATTCAGCAATTCAGCAAACGATGTGAGAATGTCGTCATCGAAAACCAAGACTTTGAGACATTCATTAAGCACTACGACCGCCCCGGCAGTTTCATTTACGGCGATCCGCCGTACTACTCAAGCGAATATGTGTATCAGTGCGGCTTCACATGGGAGGATCACCTGCGGCTGAGAGATACGCTGATGAGCGCCGAAAGCAAGTTTCTGCTCTCCTACAATGACTGTCCCGAAATACGTGATCTGTACGACGGCTGTATGTTTTTTGATTTCAAGCGAGTTCATAGTATGGTGCAGAAATATGAATCAGGCAAAGAATTCCCCGAACTGCTTATCTCCAACTATGATATGTTCGAACGGGAAAAAGCGAAACCAACACAGCTCACGCTGTTCAGTTTTTACGATCTGGACGGTGAAATGGGCTGTAGTTACGAAAAATTAAAGGAGTGTATTATACGATGCAAAAAAGAACAATGAAAACTGAAATGGTAATGCTGGCAGTTCCGGCAGATATGCTGCTTGAAGCAGGAATTTTTGAGGGCGATCCTATGCAGATGTATGTGGAAGGACGCAGACTTGTCATTGAAAATCTTGATGATATCGATGATTTTATCTGCGGCGGAGATTGTTCCGATTGCCCAATCAGTGATATTGACTGTGACAATGACTGTTTGAACTGTCCCTGTTGGGATGAATGTGATGATTCGGAGGTATTCAAAGATGACTAAACAGCTCCGTATCCTCGGCAAGAGAGGAAGAATCACGATTCCCTATGAGATCAGGCAGCGCGTTGGTTTTGCATATAACGATGTGCTGTCCTTTACCGAAGCCAAAGACGGCCGAACTGTTATCGTAAGGCGCGAGAAAATCTGCGATGATTGTATCAACCGTGAGCCGACAGAATTTACAAATACGGTAGATTTAGAGGATTTTCTCGACGATCTCTCAGTAGATCAACAAAGACAGGCACTCGTCCATCTATCCCTGCGTTGGGCAGAAAAACAAGGCGGTGCGAAGAATGCCTGAACAAGTTCCACTCTACGAATGGTCACTTGAAGATGCCATTCGAAATAACGAGCGTGATTTGTGGCGGGAAAGTTACAAGGAAAACTGCGACTGTGCAAGAGCCATAGAGAGAGCCATCAATGAAAACTATCACGATTACTGCCTGGATGACTGTGCGAAGCCGGTCATTGACCGATACGGTTTTGACCGTGTCAATTTTGTGCTTGCCAACACAGTACAGCAGAAAAAAGATGACGGGCGCATATCCGAGGAGAATAAGAAATGGGCAAGATCAATCCATATTCCCCGTGACGACGTCAGATGGCAATTCACAGTGGAAAGCCATCCCGGACTGACCAATCTGTTCATAAATGATGTCCGGAAGGAATGGCAGTCACTTGGTCTATTTGATTACAGCCATTGTATTCCCGAAACCAACGGTCAGATTGATTATACAGATAAGGTTGTCGTATTGAAGCCGACCGTATTGAAAGATGAATACAAAACACCGGAAAGTCAGTTGTTCTTCGCACAGCACGGAAACGGATGTAGACCAAATTCGTCAGGCACCAAAGTATACGGCTTTCATTTGGACAACGGTGAAAAAGGATATTACCGACGGTACGACATTGTAGGTGCAATCAAAGATGAAAATATTCCTGATTGGGCAAAAGAAAACCTTGCAAAATTCAGCCATACAGACGCCCAAATCGACACTGAATCTCCATCCGAGGATAACGGAATAACGATGGGAGGTATGTGAATGAACATTAAAATCTATCAGATCAACTATGAGCGTGATAAAAATCATGTAAAATTTCTGAATTACGATCATCTTGACAGTTTTCAGAAAACAAAAGGTATTAACTCCTCTATCTATGATGAGGTATTCTGCGGTAATGTGGATTGCATGGATTTAGAGGATGTATTCCGAAAATTCAACACGGAAGGACACCCGCTTCACAGAGGACATTCTTTGTCTGTTTCGGATATTGTAATTGTGGACGGAGATGTTCCGAATCTTGTGGGCAGATTACGCTTTTTTAACTCTTCATCCGCTTTTGAAGAATGTAACTACACAGATGAAGAAAGGTTTCACAGAGACATTCATGAAGCATATGAGGTAGGCAGAACCATTGAGGTGGAGGAACTGAGCGATCAGAATATTCCGACTATAGAATGCGGTGCCTATTACTGCGACAGCGTCGGATTTCAAAAAGTGGACTTCGATGAGTCCCAAACATTAAAGCCGGATAACCTTATGCAGATCGTGTATGTCGAACCGCATAAGGCTCCATATATATCGAAAATTGAGCATAGCTTGGAGGCTGAACAGAAAGCGGTCGGCGGTTTGATCGAACCAATCTATAACGATGACGGCACCTGCCTTGTGGGAAATGAGGAAGCTAAGCTCATCGGAATGGATGGCAACCGTTATCTTGATGACGGGAATTCGATCATTGCCGGACCGTTTTTTGTATGCGGTCTTACCGAGGACAGTTTCCGTGGACTTACAGATGAGGAGGTGGTGAAATATATGGACAAATTCGCAGAGCCGCAGGATATCAGTTCCGAAGAAGTAGAAGCTGATACAGGCTTTATATTCTATATGGGTATGTAAAACAAGGAGAAAGAATATGGAAATCAAAGCACGAATCGACCGAATGTTGGACTCACCCAATAGAAAGGTCAAGGCAATTGCAAGCGCTAATATAGGCGGAGCATTTGCCATTCATGGGATCAAGGTTATTGATTCCGAAAAAGGACTGTTCGTACAAATGCCGCAGACTTCATTTGAAAAGGACGGCCAAAAGCAGTACAATGAAACTTTCCATCCGATTACCGCCGACTCAAGAAATGAACTGAACTCAGCGGTACTCGAAGCCTACGAACAGCGGCTTCATATGGAAGAAAACGAATCACAGGAAACCGAAGAAAGCGCTTTTACGCAGTCGATGTAACGATAACGACCGCTAAAGGCACTTTTTCATTTTAACAACAAAATTTTATGAAAGATTATGAGGTATCAAATATGTTCAAGAAAATCAGAAACAAGGTCAATTCCGTAATCGTATCCGCTAAGTGTGCCATCGACAACCGCAAGGCGGAGGGGTATGTAGATTCAGGCGTGAAAATTTTGATCGCTGTAGTCATCGGCGCGCTTCTTCTCGCAGGTCTGTATGCACTCTTCAAGACAACAATTATGCCAACGGTAACTACTAAGATTCAGGGACTCTTCAACTACGCAGGCTAAACCATTAATCGCTACTATAAACACAAATCCAATATATAAAAAAGATAACGAGGTATCAAATATGTTCAAGAAAATCAGAAACAAGGTCAATTCCGCAATCGTATCCGCTAAGTGTGCTATCGACAACCGCAAGGCTGAAGGCTATGTAGACAGCGGCGTGAAGATTCTCATTGCCGTAGTCATCGGCGCACTCCTGCTCGCAGGTCTTTACACGCTGTTTAATAGAACAATTATGCCGACAGTAACAAGCAAGGTAACAGGTCTGTTTAACTACTCAGGCACCTAATACGAAACGTATCCGTAAACACAAATCAAATCTAAAAATCAGAAAGAATGAGGTAATCAATATGTTCAAGAAAATCAGAAACAAGGTCAATTCCGCAATCGTATCCGCAAAGTGTGCCATTGATAACCGCAAGGCTGAAGGTTATGTCGACAGCGGCGTGAAGATTCTAATCGCTGTAGTTATCGGCGCACTTCTGCTCGCAGGTCTTTACACGCTGTTCAATTCCACGATCATGCCGACTGTCACAAGCAAGATCACGAGTCTGTTCAGTTACTCCGGCACCTGATAACAAATCAAATACCGTCAAAGCGGAGGGATTCTGATACAGAGTCCCTCCGCCAATCTCATCGATAGGAGGAAATCTATGAACGCAATGATCAGTCCGATGCTTCCGTACATTCCGTTTAACAAAATCCCTGCGGAAACAAACGGTATTGCAATTCTCTGTGCCTTGCTTTTACTGATTGGCACAATCATTACAGCATGGTGTCTCGGTGCATATGCTGCCCGACATTTCGGAGGAAACAAAAAGAAAACTGTCCTTGCATTTGCGGGTATTACGGGACTTGTCACACTTGCTTTACTGTGTTTTTTTGGATGTGCCGCAGTTACGATCCGTGGTATCATTTTTACTTTGATTCTCGCATTCTCCTCCTATAGCGATATCCATACAAGAGAATGCGTGGATTATCTGCACCTTATGATCGTGATTGCGGCATTTATCGGAACGAAGCTGTCGGCATTGCCCGGTATGATACTTTCGGGAATAGCCGCAGGAATTATCATGCTCATTCCGGCACTTCTCGGAAAACGCTCCCTCGGAGGTGCGGACATCAAATGCTCCGCAGCCTGTGCCTTTCTGCTCGGATTTGCGCGGAGCATGATCGGATTGATGTTCGGACTACTCCTCGCCGTGGCGGTCAATGGGGTACAAAACAGAAATAAAAAAGGGGCAGGCTTTCCTCTGATCCCATACCTCGCTGTCGGGTTTACGGCGGCATATTTCATTTAAGGAGTTGATTAAGTAACATGAAAAACAGAACAATAATCGGCATCATCTGTATGGTGCTTGCCGTAGTCATCACCTTTGCCGTGGCACCTCTCGTAAACCGACTGACCAGTGATACCGTAACGGTAGCCCGTCTTTCGCAGGATGTAAAGCAGGGCTCGCAGATCGGTGAAGATCAGCTCGAATCCGTAAAGGTGAAAAAGGATACCTTGCCGAGCGGCATCGTGACAAACAAATCAGATATAATCGGCAAATATGCGTCCTCACCGCTTTATGCGGGAGATTATCTGACCGAAACCAAGCTGTCCGGTAATTCCAACACTGCAAGCGATGTGCTTGCCTCTCTTGACGGCTCAAAGGTAGCAGTCAGCGTGACCATAGACACCTTCGCCGCAGGACTTTCGGGTAAGCTGGAAAACGGAGATATTATCAGCCTTATTGTGGTAGACAAGAATACAAAAGATGCCTCCATCCCCGGTGAGTTCAAATATGTAAAGGTGATCACAACCACTACAGCCGGAGGAATTGATCAGGACGATATTGTTAAGAACGATGACGGCAGCTATGAGATACCGAGTACCATTACCGTGCTTGTGAATACCGAACAAGCAAAGCTGCTCTCCAAATACGAAGCAGACTACACTCTGCAGACCGCTCTCGTATACAGAGGAACATCTGAGAATGCAAAGAAGTTCCTTGATAAACAGGATGAATACTTTAAGAACAAAGCCGAATCGGGAGACGGTGCGGAAACTTCGGAGAACAGTGAAAGCGCCGGAGGTAATGATATAATTAAGCAGGCAAATGACATTATCAATTCGGGAGGAACTGCCGATGAGTAAATTCATTGCCGTATGCGGTGCGCCGAACAGCGGAAAGACGGTCACTGCACTTAAGCTCGCACAGGAAATCTATGAGGAAACCAAAGCGCGTGTGCTGTTCTTCTCGCCGGATCTGTCCGTACCTCTCATGGGATACCTGTTTCCGCACTGCAAGGAGTCCGATCTGTACTCGGTAGGAAAAGCGCTTGATCAGACGGACATCTACAAAGAGGATATACTCCGCCGGATCGTGACTGTCAAGACCATGATGAATTTCGGGTATCTCGGATTCAAGGCGGGAGAGAACAAATACACCTATCCCCGACCGACAGAAGATAAGGTGCTGCAGTTGTTCTCCTGTATGCGAGAGCTTGCAGAATATGTGATCGCAGACTGCGTCAGCGATCCCTCCGATCTCATATCCGCAATGGCAAAATCCGAAGCGGATACCATCGTTCAGGTAGTATCGCCCGACCTAAAGTGCATGACATATTATGCATCGAATGCAGAACAGTTTGCGGCAATCAGCGACCGCTCGGTCAAAGTCATGACAATGGGAGAATCAGATATGTTCCTGCCGACAGAAGAAGTAGCGGCACACTTCAAGGATGTACAGTTCAAGCTTCCGTACAGTTGGATGCTCAAGAAACAGGTTTACACCGGAACACTCTCGGAGAAACTGTCGGATACGAAGTACAGAACGGCTATAGCTGAACTTGCTGAAAAGCTGAAATAATTAGGACAATGTCAAAAGATGCGCTCTCGGAGAACTTTTGAAAAAGTTCCCCTGCCGCGCAGGCACCCCCTCAAAACTTTTAAATATTTATCAAAAGTTTTTGAAGAGTCCGGAGAAACTTTTTTCAAAAAGTTTCTTTGGTAGGGCTTAGGACAAAGTCCCAATAGATTAAATAAATAGATTAAAGGATGTGATTGAATGCCAAGAGAAATCAGCTTTGTGCCTCTGCTGCACAAGGTTCAGCAGTATATCTCAGAACACTATGCCGCATCGCTCTCCGACTCGTCCAAGTACGGGCAGCTTCGGTCATATATCGAGAAATACCTCTACGATAACGGATATACGGTCGAGGAAATGTCTTTCCGTGAACTGTCAGAGAAGCTGTACAGCGAAATGGCGGAGTATTCCGTTCTCACCAAATATCTCGGCAGAGATGAAATTGAAGAGATCAACATCAACGGCTGGGACGATATCGCTATCACCTATACAGACGGACATATCGAGAAAGCCGCCGAGCATTTCTACAACCCACAGCACGCTATTGACATCGTGAAAAGACTGCTCCACCATTCGGGCATGATCATCGACAACGCAACGCCGATGAGTCAGGGACACCTGCCCGGAAATACCCGAATCACGGCATTAAAAGAACCTATCGTAGACGAGGATCGTGGAATAAGCGTGTCCATCCGACTGCTTCATCCCTCACGTGTCAACCGCGAACAACTTGTCAAAGGTGGCAATGCTACACAGAAGATGATCGACTTTCTCTGTATGTGCCTGCGATATGGTGTGTCATTTGTTGTAGCGGGTGCAACATCCAGCGGCAAAACGACATTGCTCAATGCGCTTTTAACTTCCATACCCGACAACAAGCGTATCTTCACAATCGAGTCCGGCTCCCGCGAACTGTCCCTCGTCCGAGTCCGTGACGGCAAGGTCATGAACAATGTAGTGCATACACTCTCCCGTCCCTCGGATAACGAAGCATACGACATCACCCAAGAGGACTTAGTGGTGGCGTCATTGCGTTTCAATCCAGATATTGTTGTCGTCGGAGAAATGAGAGATGTCGAGGCTTACTCCGCCGTAGAAGCAAGTCTTACGGGACATACCGTTGTTTCAACAGTACACGCATCTGCTGCCGATGCTGCTCATATGCGACTTGCACTGCTGTGTCAAAAGAGATTCCCCATTGACTTTAACACCTCGCTCATGCAGGCAGGTCAGGCGTTCCCGCTTGTTGTCTATGCCCATAAGTTAGAGGACAACTCCCGAAAGATCATGGATATCTCGGAATGCGTGATAGCAAGTGACGGCAGCAGGTCATACCGAACGCTGTTCCGCTATGTCATAACAAAAAACGAAATCCGAAACGGCAAATTCATAGTGGAGGGACACTTCGAACAGCCGGAGCTGATGAGCGATAACCTCAAGGCGAAGCTCTTACAGTTCGGTGTCCCGATAGATGAGTTAAATAAGTTTTTAAGGAAAGGAGCTGATTACGCTTGACCTGTTCTATCATAGCATCTGTGCTGATCATTGTCGCCATCGCCATGCTCATGGATCTGTCCCCCGAACGGGTAACCGATGACCTCATGAAGCTCATCACTCCCCAAGACAGTCTCAGAGATGAAGCAAGAGCGCTCCGCGGCAACAAGAAAAAGCACGGCATATACAAAACGCTCATGAAGATGAAAACAGCGCTTTCGGTTACGGGAAAGTCCAAGCAGTTCTCGCTCGTCTGCTTTCTTTCCATCGTACTGTTTGCCGCAGGAGCAATATTGTCCGTCCTTATTGATAACCTCTTCCTGCTTCCCGTTCTGTCGGTAGCCTTTGCACTTCTTCCGTTCTTCTATACGACAAATACGCTGTCTTACTATGATAAGCGAACAAAAGAGGAACTGGAAACCACACTGTCCATCGTGACAACATCCTATGTTCGTAGTGACGATATCGTCTCGGCAGTCAGGGAAAACTTGCAGTATATCAAGCCGCCGCTCCGAGAAGTATTTGAGGCTTTTGAGGGAGACGCCACCGCTGTATCCTCAAATATCAAGCGTGCCTTGTTCAACCTCAAGGAAAAGGTGGATGATGAGATATTTCGTGAATGGTGCGATACCCTCATTCAATGTCAGGATGACCGTACCTTAAAGGATACACTCCAACCGGTGGTATCCAAGTTGACCGATGTGCGTATTGTCAACAGCGAGCTGAAAACCATGCTGTCCTCGGTAAAAAATGAGTATTGGATGATGGTAGCACTTGTAGTCGGCAATATTCCGCTGTTGTATCTGCTTAACAAGGAATGGTTTGAAACACTCATGTACTCTACCCCCGGCAAGGCGGTACTCGGCATCTGCGGCATAGTCATTCTTGTGACGGCGCTGTTCATGATGAAGTTTACAAAGCCGATTCAATATAAACGGTAAGGGAGGACTTTGAAAACATGTTACAAGCAATAATCGGCATACTTGTCGGCATAGGACTGTTCTATGTCCTTGCAGATAAGTATGCTGTACCTTTTTACAAAACCTCCAAAGCTGTGGAATCTTTATCAAAACAGCAGAAAGAAAAGACATCGGGACTGGATGTGTGGCTGAAAGGTCTTGCCACTTGGCTATCGAAAAGGCTGAAGCTCAATGAATTCAAACGGGCGCAGCTTGAAGCGGATCTGAAAACCGCACAGATGGATATCTCACCGGAGATGTTCAAGGCAAATGCCATCGTCAAGGCTCTGCTTGTGGGTGTGTTTGCAATTCCGATGGTTTTCATATTGCCTTTGCTTTGCCCTGTGGTGCTGTTCCTTGCCGTGTTCCTGTATGGGCGAGAAGTAAAGTCGGTCGGCGCAAGAATCAAATCTAAGCGTGAGAAGATCGAGTATGAGCTGCCGAGACTTGTATTCACTATCGAAAAGACGCTGAAACACAACCGTGATGTTCTGTATATGCTTGAAAGCTATGCGGAGAATGCAGGAACAGAAATGAAGCATGAACTGAGCATCACCGCTGCCGATATGCGGTCAGGTAACTACGAAGCGGCGATCACTCGCCTTGAATCCCGTGTAGGATCATCCATGATGAGCGATGTCTGCCGCGGACTGATCGGTATTCTTCGAGGGGATGATACAGAAATGTATTGGGCATCGCTGTCAATCAAGTTCAGCGATATTCAGAGACAGCAGCTCAGACTGCAGGCACAGAAAGTGCCGAGAAAGGTCAAGCGCCTTTCCATGTGCCTGCTTTTGTGCTTTATGCTAATTTATGTAGTGGTTATTCTCGAACAAATAATGACATCTATAGGTGTCTTATTTCAGTAGGAGGTGCTTGATTTGTTTAAGAAATTAGCCGCCTCCAAAAAAGGCGAAGGATATATCGACATCTGCGTCGGCGTAATTGTGTTCGTCATGGTGCTTGTGATCGCCATCAATATATTCAACTTTGTGACACTCCGAATCGAGATGGATCAGATCGCAGACGAGCTGATCGAAGCTGCGACTTATTCCGGCTGTTTCGGCAGTGATTTCACAAACCGTTATAACGATATGCTTGACGAATACTTCCATTACGACATCGGCTACGGTGCAAACAGTTACTTTAATACTCAATACAAGCGCGTACAGCTTGGAAAAAAGATGTGGGTAGAAGTCTCAGTACGAACCTATATCAAAGGACTCGGTGTGTTCAAAATACCCGTCACACTGAAAGTCCATAAATCAGGACTGTCAGAAAAGTATTGGAAGTAGGTGGTGAAGCTATGAGAACGTTAAGAAACAAGCGCGGCGATGGATATATCACTATATGCGTTGCCGTGGTGATTCTCTGTATGCTGATCTCAATTTTTGTAACCTTCGCATCGGCTGTAAACATCGTGAGACAGACGGAACGCAATTCCCGTGTGGTACTGGATAGCTTTGTTATGAAAAACTCCATTGTCATATATAACTCTATCAAGCAAGGTAACGATATTACCGCTTCACTGAACAAAAATGAGTATATTTCTGAATTTTCTTCGTTCAACTCTCTGGACATTTGCGGAAATATGCTGTATAGTTATGATGGGGATGGAAACGAACAATACAGGCTCACCAAACCGACGATCTCCTTCGTACAGGACAATCACCTCAAAATACAGGTTCAATACACGATCAGAATCCCGTTGTACTTCGCAGGGCTCAAGGTGAGTGAAGCTGTCATCCCGATGACCGTAGTCTCACGCTTCGATGAAAAATTTTAGCCGACAGAAAGGAATAAAATCACTATGAAACTAAAAATGAAGCTTACAAAAAAGCAATGGATTATTATCGGAGGTGCAGCCGCAGCAGTGATCCTGTTAACTGTGATTCTGTGTGCAGTTCTGATACCCGGCAAATCACCGCAGACTCCCACAGAAACCGAGCCGGACACGGGCAATACGGTAAGTGTATCGGACATCTCGATTGAAGAACCGGACAAAGCGGACGAAACCTCAGTCGAAACCTCAGATGATACAACCACCGACACCGAAGGAGAAAACGAAGATGTGACCGCCGAAGAAATACCCGACGGAGCAAATGTACTGACGCCGGATGAAAAGGTAGAAAGTGAAAATCCTCCCGAAGAAACTGGAGAGAAACCTGCTACAGCAGAACAGCCTGTCACGCCGAGTCCTCTGCCTGATGAGGGCAGCATCAGCGGTGGCGGTGTGGTAATCGGAGGCGGGGAGCAGCCGAAGCCATATAGCTGCGGAGTCGAGGGACATCACTGTAATGCACCTGAAACACACGCATTTGTTCTCAATCTCGAACTCGAAGGATGTTCGTTCTGCGGATCGCATAACTGTCCTTCTTTCTACGGAACTGACGAATGGGGCAACGGCGGTCTTTTCCCGAAACTCTGCCCGAAATATGATATACACAAAGATCCGGTATATTACTGTCAAGAATGCGGAAAGAAATGTTGGGATGGAACAAACGGCACTTGCGTACAGTTTGTAAACTCAGATAACTGTCCTAAATGTGGAGAGTGGGTAGAAGGCTGGACGTGTCACACATGTAAATAACAACAAAATATGAAATAGAAAGACTTGATCGAAACGGTCAAGCCTTTTTTATTTTGGAAAGGAAAAAAGCATGAAAAGTAAAGCAATAAAAATACTTTCATTGTTTCTTGTATTTTGCACGATGCTGTCTGCATTCGCTCTGACTGTCTCCTCACTGTCATGGGACGGAAGTTCACAAGGTGGCGGCGGCGGGGGAACTGCTGCCGGACCAAACGGATATGCTGTAGGAACAACGGGAGATAACTGTATCGGATACCGTTTTTCCATCGTTAATAAAAGCGGTGCAAATAAAGTTGCAAAGGTGATAGATGTGTTCCGGAACACATCTGCAGGAAATGATGCTTATTCAGCAGGACATAAATTTTCAAGCAAGTACAACAAGAAGCAGCTCATAAACAATCAGAATGCAGGATTTTCAACAGGACGCAGCACATCAAATTGTTACAAAGAAGCAGACATGGGATTTGCAGCCGGACTTCCTGCACCTTCAGGCATGGGAACATGGCAGAACAGTACAACAAACCTCAATCGGATATTATCTGTATTAAATGCAGGCACAATAAGCGGGCTTAAAAACGGAGACAAAATCCTTGTAGAACCGCTTTACCACGTAAGACTTGAAGGAGTCTATCATTCGCTTACTGTAACGGAAATTGCCATATACGGTAAACACATTCTCGGTGCAAACAGTGACGGAGGGTGGTCATATACCTCTGAAAGCTGGGGATTTATTGCTCCCTATGTAAACATGCACTATCCGAACGAGCTGTTCACACCGGACGGTCAGGGATTATGGACGGGAGTAAGCGCGACGACAAACCAGCTCACATTTTATAATATGATAAACAAGGGGTACGGCGTGGGGATCGCATACACCGAAACAAAGTCGGATTTTTCTCCGAGCTTGTCTGTTGTTCTTTGCGAAGCATGGCCCGGCAATAAGGGCGTGCGTAACAACAACCATTACGGTATCAGTAAAGGAAATTCCTTTGCAAATTGGAGCTACGGTCATGGGTATCCGAAAAAAGGCGATACCGTATGGTTTGCAGTATACTTCCCTGCGGAATCTGAAAACAGCTATGTAAAGCAGACTGTATGGATAGACGGATACGGATCAACCTCACGAACAGGATGGTCGAACAGTAACACTTGGTACGACGTGCAGATTAACCCGAAGGTGGTTGATGACGGAAGAAGTCATTATCCTGTCAAAGCACGTGTGGACTGGATCGATTCAAGCGGTAAAGTCTTGAAATACGGTGCGGAGAAAACCTTCTATATACCGATAAAGCCTACTCTGAACCGGTATCAGGTTACAATGTACGGCTATGAAGGTACAGAGGTGGCGCACAACGGAATGGCGGGACAGTCCGGCAAGGTATATGTCGGTCAAAAGGTGAAAGCAAAGTACACCTTTACCACCGATAACACATGGACTTCGGTAGACGATCTCACAGGTACGATGCATAAGTGGAACGGATCAAAATGGAGCGCTGTGAACGGGACTGATCTCTCTCTTGCCAAGCGGAATATGGTGAAATCAACTCCTGTTAATGCATACAGCACTCTCGGATATGTTCGTGTGCCGGACAACAGCGGAAGCGGAAGCAATAAAATGCACTTTAAGCTTACGACTCAGTGGAATGTTGATCCGTCTCATACCAAGGAGGAAAGCTGGATCGACATACCTATAGTTAAGGCAGATGTGGAGCTTTACGATATCAAGCTGATAAACGAAGCCGGATACTATGCTGATCCGCAGAATCTGACTGTCGGAGAGAAAGTAACGGTACGGTATTTCTACAAAAACAATACCGACTGCAAGATTTATGTGGAGGGATATAACCATGATAAATCAAAGATTAGCGGTGTATATGCGATCCCCGCAGGAGGTACAATCAATGTAGACGGTTCAAAAATTACCGTTCCGAATGAACAAAATTTTTCAGTTTGGGGAGGCGTATATCTTGAGGGAGCAGGTCGCGGAAATACTGAAAATGAACGAGATGAGTATAACAATACATGCTTAATTCTCTGCAAAGCAAAATGCCCGTTAATACTTTCACCTATTACACCTAATGCGTCCTATCGTGAAGATACCGAGGTTGTTACAAGCTATTGGCTCATAAATAACGGATCGACAAATTATACTCCGTCAAGCAATATCAGCATACGATTCCGTGTATATAACGCATCGGGAACTCTTATAAAAACAGCAACCAAGACACAGGCAATTGTACCCGGCAACGACAAAAACCTTGTATATTTCAAATGGACTGTTCCGACCGGACTGAGTTACAGAAATGTAACGATCAAGGCTGATATACTTGAAAACGGTAATTATTCCGGACTTGTATCAAAGACTTATTCAACGATTCCGTATCGAAAGTACACTACGCCCGATACGCAGTACGAGGAAAAAGCTCCGTCAGGGTTTGGGGTACCGTCTGTCCCCGTGTCAAACTCAGACTATGCAACATGGTGGGAATACGGTTATGCAGGAAACACTTTTGTTAAACGCAATTATGCTATAGGATTCAACACAAGCGGAATAAATACCGTTACCCCCAAAAGCGGAACATCATCAGAGATAAGAAACGGAAAATGGGAGATGAAGTCTGGATACGGATTTACGGTACAGTCGGTTATCGGTATAGCGAGTGTAAGCGGTTATCTTACCCCAGCAACGAGTATGTATACCAAAGCACAGTATGCGTATATCACACTGCCCGAATACGAATATATCTACAGTTCCGGCAAGTGCAGAACACTTGAAAAGATAGGCAGCTATTGGGTATTACCGCAGAACGGCAGCTACGGCAGATATCACTTTACTCCTTTGTGGTATCCGAACGGAAACTACACTGCCAAGATCACTCAGACCGACATGTGGACGCCCTCCGGTATGATCAGTTCAAGCAGACCGACAAATACAATAGTGATCAAAAATTCCGCTTATGATGACTGGCATATCGGCAGACAGTAGGAGATAATGTCTGAAAAAGCCGATGGCTTTCTTTCAGACAGGAAGTTTTTGTACTTGACGGTCAATGACCGTCATTTCGATATAATCGAAAACACACAATAACTTCCGCACATTCACAGAAAGGAAAGGTATATAATTGAAAAAAGTGTATATCTGCGCCCCGCTTGGCGGCGATGTCAAAGGCAATCTTGAAAAAGCAAAACGCTATACCGAATATGCACTGCGATGCGGAGTGGCTCCTGTCACTCCGCATTTTTATGCCCTCTGTCTTGACGATCATGATCCTAAAGAGCGTGAGATCGGCAGAAAAGCCGGTATGAGCCTTCTGTGGTTTTGCGATGAAGTATGGATATTCGGCGATGAAGTGACAGACGGAATGAAAGCTGAGATAGATTTCTGCCGGAGCTTGAATCTGAAAACCCGAAAAATTCGGAATAGTGAAATATATATAGTGCTTGGAGGTATTACAGCATGAAAAAGAAAACTATGAAAATCATTGTGTGCATGTCTCTCATGGTAATTCTGATTGCCTGCCTCTCGGTGACAGCATTTGCCGCCGGAGATGTTGCGGGAGCAATTGAAAATACATGGACTACCGCACAGACACAGATCAAAACAGTGGTCAACAAAGTGGTCTTTCCCGTAGTGGATATGATCCTCGCAATCCTGTTTTTCGTGAAATTGGGTACTGCGTATTTTGACTATAGAAAGCACGGACAATTTGAGTTCACGGCGCCTGCGATACTTTTCGCATGCCTGATCTTTACACTGACCGCGCCCTTGTATATCTGGACAATTCTATAATAAAAGAACAAATGAGGTAATTATAAATGGGAACAGAACATTTAATATGTGTAGCAAGCGGCGGTGAATACCGTATCGCACAGTATGGTAAATTTGACGGATATCCTGAAGTACAGGGGATGATGGTTCTCTCTTTTCTGAAAAGTCCTGATGTATCCAAACTAAAGCAGAATCTAAACAATTGTTCGTGGATTACGGATGACGAATACAGTAAGCTATGGCAGGATTTAGGTGTGAATAAAAACGAGAAATATGTAGAATTTGAAGTGTTTAATTCATTTTACAGTATGCACCCCGAACTTGACGACAGAAGCGGCGCCAAAATACTGAATATAGTAGCTGACTCTACCGGTGAAATAAAATTGCAAAATGATCTTGATTTTTCACTGAACAGTGAGATTTGTAAATGGGCTTATGTAATTGATTTTGACAAGAATACTTTTGAAGTATATATTGGAGATAATCTGGATCCGCTTGACAAAACAGAACGGTTCTATGATGAGGAAGTAAATAACAATCCTTTTGGAGATGAAATCTATCCTGTCAAACTGCATGCATCGTTTGAATTAACAGATCTTCCGTCTGAAAAAGAGTTTTTAGAGATATGCGGATCGACAGAAGAAGATATAGAACATTCCTTCGAATATTTCGGATTTGATTTATGATTTTATTTGCGAAATCTCTGGACTTTTCGATAATTTTGTCATATACTTTGTCTATGGGAGTAGTATGCTTTTTTGAAAATTAATAACAGTTCTATCTTTAGAACCGTATTAATTTCAGATATGCAAACAGCCTCAAAAAATTAAATAAAAAAATTTTTTTAATTACCTGTAATATTAGAGGTGTATTTCCTGTCTATATAGGTGAAGAGGTCGACAAATAAAATCAGTGAG
>CABUHS010000035.1 GCA_902491535.1 uncultured Eubacteriales bacterium | reverse complement strand
TTATTTACTGAGGGTGCAGTTTAAACTTCGGGATTACTATTTCTTCGGCATAACTCTGACAAGGAAATCCCGCACAGATGAGATCGATGTCGGGAACTTCGGCTGGGTTGATTTTGGTTGCGTCTTCATAATAAATTTCTCCTTTCGGTTCATAGAGTGCGTTATAGGCTTTATTTGCATATTTGTCGATTTCGCAGTGGCCGACACACGCAAAGCCTCCCGCCGCTTCAAGACCCGAACGGAATCCGCCGATGCCTGCGAACATATCAAAAAATCGGATTGCCATAAAGCATCCGACCGTTCCTTTGGTTTATTTTTTTCGGTACCACCTCACATTCCCATAGTAAAGCCCTGTTCCTCATCTTCAGATTCATCCTCGTCAGAATCGTCCTCAAAATCGCCTACAGCGGCTGTTTCCTCCGGCTCGGTATCTTCCTCGGTCTGTTCGGAATCGTCCGTCTGTGTGTCGCTGACGCTCTCACGCTCGGTCATATCCCGTTCCAGCTCGGTTTCAATCAGCCCGATGATAAATTCTTTCTGTGTCATGTTGTTGCGCTGCAGGTACTCCTTGATTTGTTTGAACAAATCGTCCGGCACCTGAAATGCCAAAGTTCTCATATTTCCCATATCCTCCTTCGACTTAAATTTCGGGTGGAGTTCGTCCTGCAATGCCAGCGTTACAAACTCTGCCATCGTCATGCCGTGACTTTCAATATACTGTTTGACCTCCGCATGAAGCTCGGCGTCCACCTTAACCGTAATACCTCTCTTTTCCTCAGTCGGCATTATCATCACCCCGTTTCATGGATGTAATTGCCCCAAGTCCGAATCGTCGTATTGCCATCGCATTGCAGATGAGTCTGAATGCCTTTGGCGGCACAAGGCTCTTATCGGCAAGATCGCTTACGGTAAGGCAGCCTGTTCCGAGATACAAGTCCTTTGCCGCACAAAACAGGGGATAGCTGTATGCGGTTGTTCCGTGCAGGCGTATCTGCTCAAAGCAAATCACATTATTGCCGATGCAGTATTTGACGGATCGCCACAGCATAAAATCAGCAGTCAGCAGATAAAGTGCGGACATAAGCGCTTGATTGTTCTGATCCCTTTTTTTGATGAAACTCTCAAATACCGCACGATGCTTTTCATTTCTATAGTCCATCGGTTCTTTCTCACTTTCTTTGATATATTGATTCAGCCGCTTTTGAAACGGAGGAAAAACTGCAGCGTACAGCGTTTCCCTGAACACTTCGCCGGGAGAGGCTTTTCCATGCCTGATTTTCTGCACAATGCAGGAGCTTTCGCCATAACCGCAAACATAGTTCGGCGGTCTTCCTCTGCGGTGCATACAGCATATACAATCGTCACGGATTCTATTGCCGCTTTGTAAAATGACGATACTGCGTCCTTTCTGCGGAAAATTTGGTATGTTCTGCATCAGCCTTTCCATTTCCCTGAGTGCGTCTGTCTCTGTAAAATACATAGGTTTTTGTCCTTTCATTGAGATAAAATAAAATCGGAGGCCATATCCTGCACCTCCGTAATGTCTGTCAGATATTTGGGATCAACGATAACCTCCGATTCATTCCGTCTGTTGAACAGGGCAAAGATATGTTCTTTGGCTATCGTTGCTTCATATACTGTGCCGTCTTCACCAAAGCGGTGTGCAAACCATTCGGCGGTTTGCTGATTAAGCGTCCATGACAGCGCCCTGATATTATCCGCGTTATATGAGGTCACACCTCGATAAACGGTGAGCATATCGCCAAACCTTTGAAAGTCCCTGTATTCATCCTCATCCATGAGGACTTTGGGATCGGCGGATTGAAACATAGCGACCAGCTTTCCCAAGCCCACATCCGGATCATTGTGGGGAGCTTCGCACATAATCCATGCGCTTGAAAGGATTTCAGAAAAGTCCTTTTTTGATAAATGGGGAGCTGAATATTTGAGGAATGTCAGACCGTATGGTTTATTGACCATCATATACAGCTCATAGGGATTCTCCGTATGGTCGATTGCGGAACTGACCGCCTTTCTCCATGCCTTCAGATTTTCCGCATCCTGCGTAATATCCATCGATTTGAAATTCTTGCTGCCCTTTTCCGGCAGAACAACAATACCGGAAGAAGTGAATGGATGCTGCACAACGATTGGCGAGAATTCCGTTTCATGGACATCGGTCATAAGCAGCATCTTCGCAACGGATTTTACCTCTGCCATATCTGTTTCTTTTTTCATAAGCGATTCCTTTCCTGAACTTGAATATAAAAAAAGGCACATGGATTTTTTCTTCCATGTGCCTGCAATGTAATTTAGCTATGTTTTCTGTTAGCAGGAACCGTCTGATGTGTAAAGGATACGGAGTAGTATTTTGCTTTGCAAAATCTCCACTCCCGGCTTCGCCGTCCTTGACACACCAGCCTGTTCCTGCTTTGTGGCAATTAAGCCGATTAAGCCTAAAAAGGCTTAACCGCCTCTTACTAAAAAAATAAGGCACAATTCTGTTCCGAATCATGCCTCATAGATTTACTGTTTTTTATAACCCCAAGCTGTTAATCCATTCTTTTATATCCTCTGCGGAAACACCGGAACTGAATCTCTCTCCATCAAGCCAATTTCCACTTCCCGCCATTTCTTCAAGTAATTTTCCGGAATCTCCAAGCCCTGAACTTGAAGATGTGCAAAACGGAATTACTGTCTTACCTGAAAAATCATTGTTCTTTATGAAATCATTGACCGGCCATGCAGCAATCCCCCACCATATAGGGTAGCCTACATAAACCACGGTTGCATCCTGAAAACCATCGGCTGTGGTTGAAACCAGTTCTACAGTTCTTTCCGATTCATTATCATGCTCACGGCTTACACGGCTGCCCGTATCTCTCCAATTCAAATCTTCATCGGTATATGGATTGACAGGTTCAAGCTCAAATAAATCGCCTCCGGTAGCTTCAGCAATCATGCCTGCTACTTTTTCGGTTGTTCCCGTCGCTGAGAAATACACGACAAGTGTTTTTCCTTCTGCCGATTTATCTGTATTGCCGTCTTCAGATGATGTATTTGTATTTTGTGACGATTGATCCGCCTGTGCTGGCTGTGATGCACCACTGTTTTCCTCTTTTTCTTTAACCGTACCGCAGCCACTTAACAGACCAACCAAAACTGCCCCTGTAAGCAGCAGGGATAAAACTCTTTTTTTCATATCTTTAGCAACTCCTTTCATGTCCTATTCTATATGCATCACGGTACACACTTTTCATCTCTTTTGTGTATCGTGTTTCTTTCTACCTCAATTTTCAAACGCTATACACTATATACACTCTTATTTAAATACTCCATTTTAGGATAACCTACAAATACAGTATCGTATTCGTCCCAGTTATCAACGGTATTTTTCACAAGTTCAATGTCTCTTGCTTCGGGATGATCGTGTTCATAAACTACGCGGCTGTCGCTGTCACGGTAATTCAAATCCGCATCGATGTAATTGTCTTTGGGTACTAATTCAAAAGTATCTCCGCCGGTTGCATCTGCGATATAACCGGCTGCTCTGTCAGTATTACCTGATGCAGAATAATAGACGATCAGTGTTTTTCCTCCTGCAGCAGTTGCCGGATCAGAAGTGCTTTCCGGTTCAGATCCGCTGTTATCTGAAGTTGTATCAGGCGCTTTGACCGTGCCGGTTGCCTGATCTGATACCTTCGAACCCGAATCAGTTGCAGAATTCTCCTTTTCAGAAGTCGTATTGCCGCAGGCAACAAGACCAAACACAAGCAGTATACTCATTAAAAAAGATGTCCATTTTTTCATTTTCGTGTTCCTTCTTTCGATAAGATGTACGGTAGCTTCTTTTGTCCCGTTCACATTCCTCTCAGATCAAATACATTCCATCAGTATCTCATAAATTTCATCATGGCTCAACTTCTTGCAGCAACCTGCTGTGATATTGGTTGAATCGGCAACTGCACGAAAATCGGTATCCTCCGAAATTCCCATCTGCGTGAAGCTTGTCGGAAGTCCCATTTCTTTGATAAAGTCTGCAAGAGCTTCGATTCCTGCAAGCGCGGTTTTTTCGTCGCTGCCCTTATCTTCGATACCCCAGACATTTTTTGCAAAGCGGGCAAAACGCTCCGTACCGTCTTTATAAATATGACGGTAGAGGACAGGATGAATGACGGCGAGTCCCTGACCATGATTGCAATCGGTATAAGCGCCAAGCTGATGCTCAATCTGATGCGCCTGAAAATCCGTAATTTTACCGATTTTCAAAATACCGTTTTCCGCCATTGAGGACGCCCAGGCAAGCTCGCTGCGCGCCTCGTAATTCCCGCTGTCGGTCAGCAGTTTACGCATGTTACAGATAACGATACGCATAACAGCTTCGCTTATATCATCGGAAAGATTATTGCTATCCGGTTTCCCGAAGTAGGTCTCCATTGCGTGACTGAGTGTATCAAAAGCACCGGAGATCACCTGTCTCATAGGAACGGAAACCGTGTAAGCCGGATCAATAAATGCAAAATCTGCCTGCGCGCCGAAGATACCTGCTTTAATTTTCTTCTCTTCGTGAGTGATTACCGCGCCTGCATTCATTTCCGAGCCCGTTCCGGTGGCAGTTACGATGGCTCCCAGCGGAATGAATTCGGAAGGATAGGTTTTTCGTACAGTTTCCATATCCCAAATATCTTCCGAAAGCTTTGCCTGTGCCGATACGATCTTGCAGCAGTCGATAACAGATCCGCCGCCCACCGCAAGAATCAGGCCGACGTTATTGTCATGGGCAAGCGCTGCGCCTTCCTGCACTTTTGCGTATGTGGGATTTGACATGATGCCGAAAAACTCGATCACTTTTTTTCCTGCATTCTGTAAAATGGCAGTGATCTCACCATATATCCCGTTTTTCTTTACCGAACCGCCGCTGTATGCAAGCATAACAGTATCGCCGTAGTTTTTGACAACGCTGGCAAGGTACTCCTTTACGCCGCCTTTGCCGAAATAAACTTTTGTTTTGTTCTCATAAATAAAGTTGTTCATCTTGTTTTCTCCGAATCAGTTTTCTTTTTTAAATTTAGCAGCCCAATCTTTCACTTCTTTTTCTGAGTTTGCAACCGAGCTTCCTCTGACGGACAGCGCGTCATCCGTGAGAACCGTTGCACCATCGGCAAGCTCCGCAACTCTGTTTACACTGTTTGCTCCGCTTGAACTTCCGTTGTGAGAGAAGAACGGGATCACTGTTTTGCCTAACAGGTCGTATTCTTCAAGGAAAGTCCATACAGGCATGGGCAAGTCGTACCACCATACCGGAAAACCAATGTATATCACATCGTACTGTGCCATGATATCGGCATCGATGTGTTCGGACAGCTCCGGTCGAATCCCATTGTCCAATTCATTTTTGGCACGGTCGGCACAGGCATCGAAGTCCTCACCGTACGGTTCGGCGGGGACGATACGAAACAGATCGCCGCCGGTCTCGTCTGCGATCCATCTTGCCATCTGCTGTCCGTTTCCCGACCACGAGAAGTAAGCGACAAGAACCTTACTGTCTCCGTCGACCGCCGATTCCGGCGCATTGTCGATCGCACTGTGATTTCCGCCGCTGCAGGCGCTAAGACCTGAGCAAATCGTTAAAATTGCGGTAACGGCGGATAATAACTTAACAATTCTTTTTTTCATGGTGTGTTCCTCCCTTGGATATTCAGATATAATTACATTTGCTTTTCCCAAAACGCGACTGCGTCATTAAGCCATCCTTCGGCCACGGTTCCGGTTCCGATGCCGAATCCGTGACTAAGTCCCGGATATTTGTGAAATTCGGTGTCGATTCCTTCCAAACGCATTGCTTCAGCACGGCTTTCCATCGTACGCCAGCTTGCAATTCCGTCGTTTTCTCCGACGCACATATAAGTGGGTGGATCGTTTCTTGTATATTCGCGGTGTCCTGTGTATTGAATAACAGCACAGCCCGGACGCGGATAGCTTCCCTCTCCGAACGCTTCTGTTCCGTAAGAGCTGAGATAAGCAGTCATTCTGCCGCCTGCCGATCCTCCCCACAGGGAGTAACAGCCGATGTCGACTTCCAGTTCATCAGCGTAATCAAAAATAAAACCGATTGCCCGTGCCAGATCTTCACAGGCGGTTTGCGCACCTGGACGGTAGATCAGAGCAAATGCGTTATAGCCTTTTTTAGATAGCTCCAAAGCATGAGGAAAGCTGTCGTGCATTGCTCCCACATAGGCAAATCCGCCGCCTGCATTGCAGATTGCAAACTTTGCGCCGGGATTACCTTTGAAAAAGAACAGTCCGGTATCCCGCTTGGCGGGATCAGCTTCTTTTTCTGTCTCGGTATAGATATCGTAAAAAATCGTTTCGCCTGCTTCAGCATGGGTTTTCATATAGTTTGCGATCTCCACCGTTTTGCTTGCATCAATATTGTTATACCAAGTCAGACGAAGCTCTCCGAGTGTATTTCCGCTGTAGTATCCGCTGTTTACCGGAAAGATAAGCCTGCCAAAATTTCCGAACACAGGATCGGAGATCACATCTGATATCTCGGTATTTGCCGTATAGGGGCTGCCGGTATTTTCGATCGTATTCACTGTACTTTCTGCTCCGGAAGAAGTATTTTCTGATGTGCTTTCGCGCATCTCGGTATTTTTATCTCCGCTGCACCCGACAACGCAAAACAGCAGACAAAAAATCAAGAATAACAAAGCGTATTTTTTCAATCGCCTCACCTACCTTTTCTTATTGTGATTTATATTAAAATCGGGACAAAGTCCTATAAACTCGCTTAATCAAGCTGCAACTACTGCAAGCCACGCAATGAGCTTTGTTCTGCAGGGCTTCAACGGGAGATTTTAACTCCCACTGAAGATGATATGTAACCCACCGCATAAGCGGCAGGGACATCTGCGTGAAGGTTATAAGAACCTCTGCGGCTTTCAAAATCACAGATCCTGACCGCAGCGGAAACCTTGAAATATATGCAGAAGAGTCTTTATCTTCCTGTCTATATTATAAAAAAATCGAGACCTCATGAGAAGTCTCGATACGTTCAGCAGTTTATACTCAAAGGTTATAACTGCATTTTATGATTCCCTGACCGCTTCAGCAGCCGCTTTCAGGAATTTTTTTACTGTTTCAGAAGGCTTCGGAGAATGAAGCAAACCATATGGAATACTGTAATCCCATTCTACGGGAATCACCTTCAAAAGCGGATGTACATTTGCCCATCCTGAGATCGCAAGAAGGACGTCATTGCTGTTTTCACAGCGATTGAACACATCCATACTGTAAAAGTCAAAATCTACAATGTTGATTTCAGGGTGATTCTTCCAGATCTCGTCACGCAGTCCGTCTACATAGTGGCTCCAATCTCTGCACATCAAAAGCAGGTTTTCACCGTACAGATCTTTAACAGTCAATTTGTTTTTTGCAGCAAGGCGGTGATGAACGGAAACTGCACAGCAGAACGGTTCGCGTGACAACTCAAGCCCTGCACAGCTTCGCAGTCCAAGCATAGTCTCATCAAAAATACCGCCGACTACATCAATCTTCTTACCGAGATTGGCGAGAATCTCCCGTGCATTTTCAGGCGTGTTTTCAAATGGAATGATCTGAAATTTTATGTCAGGACAGCGTTCCTGTATTTTCGGCCAGAGCTGCATGAGAAGCTGTGCCGGAGTCATGGGAGAAGTACCGATCCGGACAATATTCGTGTCCTCCTGCATGGCATTCTTTGCACGCGTGACCGAGTCTCTGCAATACTGAATGATATATTTTGTATCCTGATACAACGATTTTCCGGCTTTGGTAAGTATCAGACCGCGGTGTGTTCTATCAAAAAGCCTGACGCCCAATTCTGCTTCCAGCAGATTGATCTGCTTAATGACTGCGGTCGGCGTGATATACGATTCCTCTGCTGCTTTATTAAAACTTCCTGCATCTGCCACGTGCAAAAATGTATCAAGCCGCGGATTATACATGTTTTCCGACTCCTTTCTTTCTAAAATCATTCGTTTTTTGCTTACTATGAAATGATCCATAAAAGGTCAATCCGATTCACAGCGTCAATCAGTCCTTCTTCACACAGCTTTTGAATCCGGCACTCTGACGCATTCCAAAGTTCAGCCGCTTCTTTGACTGACATATAATCCATCTATAAATTCTCTTAACATCCATACGTTTGTCTGAAGTATATATTTATTATATTCGGATATGCAAAGTGTGTCAAGAGAGCAACTTCAAACAAATTATAAATATGAGTAAGCAAAGTAATACCGCTGAGAACGCAAAACATCATGGCGGCAGGTGGGTATTAAAGTACTAATAGCGACATGCTTCTTCCGCCTTGTTTTCTTCATTTTGATACAGCAAATCACCGTTGTTTTTTACTGCCTTGTTAGTATATATGCCGTAACTCTTATCAAGGCTTACGCCTTGCTTTTATGATATATTAACCTCGCTTGTCCGGTACATGCCGACAAATGCGAACGGAAAGCGGGAAAGCCATAATATCTACACAAAAATGAAAGAAAAATACAAAGAAAGACTTGCGGAAATGATTGTAGAGGTCAAGGCGGAAAAAGAGAAAATGACAGGATGACCATTGTTGGTCGCCCTGCCAAAATTCGAGGCGCTGTAGACAAAGAAAAAGGCTTGACGGCACCACAATAAACAATCACTATTTTGTTATCATTTAATTCGTTTAGTCGCTACGCCTCTATTATCAATACCATGGGTGGAGTAGGGTAATCAACCCCTTTTAGAAAATCTCCATCGTTTATTGCTTTCTTGATTACTGCCATCGGCAATGCGTAGCATGAATATTTACGAAATTCTGCAATACGCCCCTCAAGATGATTTGGAATATTCATTTTTAACTTAGGAAATGCATCACGCAAAGGAGCTTCCAGAATATCAGCAAGTAAATGCATATGATTCAATATTATTTGCCATAGCTCGTCATATTGAGTTTTACTTAGTACCGGAATTGCAACATTTGGTTCATTATTATCATATCGTAACACGCCACACTCTGCTAGATGGGGAACGTCCTCAGCATACATAAGATCAAAGCCTACAGCGTCAAAAGGTATTCCTTGATAAAGTATATAAAGTAATTTGCAAAGATTATCGTCATGTATTTCTACAGGACCGTGTTCATACTTGTTAAGATCCGGTTGTGTGTCATATACATGGAGATCGATGGATTTTGAACTTAAAAAATTTTCCCAGTATGCACGACGTTCACCGCCGTAACAGTATTTTGCCAAACGATAGCTCTCAAAATCAAAATCTGCCGGATATCTGTTACCTTGCGCAATCCAAGCACCTCCGTTCGGACGATCCGGATACTCTTCTGTTACGTCAACGATTCTTTTTGTTGCCGTATATATTCCACGAGTAAATACATCCAGTATGGTATAGTATTCAAGAATGATTTTTTGTCGCTCGCCCATCTTGTTATACCAAGCCAATGTTTTGATTTTGTCAAGCAGATTCTTCAAGCATGACCATATGGATTCATAGTTCCTTTCGGCAATCTCAATCTGTTCATCCAAACCTTTTAATAATTGGTCAGGTGTTACCATTATAAAGTCAGTGAAAACCTTATGCCACTACGGCACATTAATTGGGACTTAACAAGATCATCTACCGCTCTCTCGATATACGGAGTAGGAATACCCAATGCTTTCGCGATCTCTACCGCTGTAACCGGCTTTTCGTAAGCAATGATAAGTATATTCTGCTTCATTAAGTCATCTGCAACAAGCGACCACGGTTCGTCATGCAGTCCCGGAGTACCATGATATGTTAAATCCAATCGCTCAGGGATATAGCTCTGTCTTTCGTATTGTTCCATTGATTCCAATCCTTTCCGCATCTGCTCTCTGCCCGAAGATAGCCTTGATAAAACTGTCCCTTTTGGAACGCCTAACTCATCGGCAATAACTTGCACTTTTTTGCCTTGCAGATAGTGTTTTACAATCACATCACGCTGTAATTTTGCCAAGTAAGCCACCTCACGCCGCACTTGTTCTACACTGGGCTCATCAGGAATACTTTCATCCTCAAGCTCATCAACTACCACATCAATGCTGATTGTCGGAAGTTTATACTTTTTCCTTAGCATATCACTCCACTTATGATTCAATGTAGAAGACAGCCATGCCGGCATATTTGTTATTACACCGCCACGGTTCAAATATGATAAGGCCGCAAGCAGTACCTCCTGTGTCAGATCTTCTGCATCCGTAAGATTGCCGCTTTTCTTCAAAGCAACTGAAAACAGATACTCTATGTAATTTGAGATTTCGTTTTTCATCTTCTGTTCCTCTTTTGAAAGCTTTCATCTATAAGTCGCGGATTTTGGATTTGATTCGATGAATTTCAAAAAATTTAGATATCGCCTAGTAAGTGGTCAGTTATATGGTCAGCAGGATTTTGGGCGGAATTATACGGTCAACGCCTCTCGCTTTTGAACGATGGACATTTTTCTTTTCTGCCGTTATTATAACTCTAATCGACAACGAATTCAAGCCAAAATTTGCGTTGCAGTAAACAAAGAAAACATATTTTAATGCCATGAAAAATCCTCTGAAACAAATCGCTTCAGAGGATTTTCGGTTGGAGTATTCATAATAAATTTTAATAATGCAGCCTTAATGGCAATCCGTTAGCATGTAAACTACAGTGTCCTTTTCTTATCTATTGATAATCAGTGTAGTCAGAGATTTTCTCTGTCCTTCGGTAGGCTTCTTCAGCTTGCCGTTCTTCAGGAGCGTTGTGATGCAGTGTACCAGGAACCCTCCGTCAGCGTGAAATACAAACTGCAGCTCATACTCTTTTATCTTTCTGAGGTGTGCAGGAACCGATTCCAGTACCGCCTCGGCATAGGGCGCTTTCAGCGCATCAAAGTCAGTCTGGTACTTTTCCTTGATTCGCTCGCCGATAGCGAGGAGTTTATCTTGAATCTCCTTGCCGGCCAGAACAACGATCTGCCATGCTGATTTGAAGTCCCCGTCGTAATCTCTGTTGGTTTTGATATAGCCGCGTTCAGCGAGCCATGCATACTCATCCTTTGAAAGACGGTCTTCAAGATCTCTTTCGTATAGACTGAGAATGCGCTTGGCTTCTTCAGGATACCGGAGGTCATGGTGTTCGCCACGGTCAGACCACTCGCTGTCGATCTGCCAAAGGATGTGTTCGCCGCTTTCATTCCACATCGGTCCGCACCAGTTCTTCATATACACATAGTCATCAGTAAGAACCATTTCATCCGGCACTACGGATGCGTGATAGATATTATGCGCACCATCCGGACGGATCGTGGCAACCTCCTCAAAGGAAACGCCCTCATCCATCAGTTTTTCACCGGACCAAGCGGCGATATAAGGAATCAGCGACCACAGAATGAAGTTCCGGTCCGCTTTAAGAGACTCGGTTAGGGAGACAGGCCGGTCAGTCTGTCCGCACCAAATATCCGGATCATCAAGAATGCCGGAAGAGGTCAGCTCATCATACAGATCGTTTGCAAACAGCTCGGCGGCACGCTTGTACATATCGTTCTGCATGGTAAGCAATTCTGCAGTCGGCTCACTGATAATGAAGCCCACAATATATTTATCCTTTTGTGCCTGCAGGAAGCCGTATTCTTCAAGAAATTCAACTTCTGTTTCCACATACACAGGGGAAACACCAAGGTCATCGGCAATCTCGCTCACTGTCTTTGCCGTATCACGCACACAATAGCAGATATTCTGGGACAGTGTGGAACGTAAGAACTCATCCGGGGACTTTGTGCCAATGGAACCGTTTATGCCGTAGGAGTGGAATTTAATAGGATTAAACTTGAGTTCGCTTGCTTTTCTCATCGCAAAAATACCTCGTTTCAATTCTTTTTTTGCTTCAAACAAGTGCCATTTGACAGTGCCGAGAGGAATACCCATCTCTCCGGCAATATCTGCCTGTTTGCGATTTTCAAAATAATACGCAATCACTATTCTTCTTTGCAGTTTGGAAAGGTAAGCAATCTCGGTCTGAAGACGACGGATGGCGTCATGATTGTCGTCGATGTCCGGCTCAGAGTACGGATCTGCGATCAGCTCCGCGACCTCATCAATAGAAACACCGACCATACTTTTAGCAGCATCACGATAATAGTTGCTTAGTGCGTTGTGGGCAACAGTCCAGATGAACTTACCCATGTCCCGGACGTCATCCTTAACAAGGAGCGCGCGGAACGCTCTTATCGCAATCTCCTGCGACAGATCCTCTGCATCGTGGATGCTTTTACACCTCTTCAACGCAAATCCGAATATGGGCTTCAAGTATTCAGTTATGATTTTCTCTACATCTTGTCTGTTCACTTGTTTTCTCCTCTTGAAAGCTTTCACTCATATAGACACGCGAATCTGAAAAGGTTGGAACTTTTTGAAAAATTATTTGAACAAGCTTTCTTATAAAGCTTTACGTACAAACCGGACACCCGCTTCAATACACATTGTATCAAAAATGGTGTCCGGTTTTGGTCGGAGTGACAGGACTTGAACCTGCGGCATCTTGCTCCCAAAGCAAGCGCGCTACCAACTGCGCCACACCCCGATAGTTATTCAATTTAATATTACAAAAGACACGCAAAACACAGCTTACGAATTTTCTAAAATAAAATTCGATTCGCAAGGGCGATGTCTACGGATCGTTTATACACCGCCCTGCGATAAGTTCTCTTCACAGTATACACTATTTCCGATTTCTAAAAACCGAAAAATATCGGATTTTGGCGCATAATCAACATCAAAGCACTTATTTATACGCTAAAAATCGGTTTTTGTCATAATGTTTTATTAAAAAATCACCTGAAACATGTCAAAACGAACCTTAATAAAATACATTTTATACATATTTTGCATTATATACTTTTTCTAACTAATATACTTTTGTGATCTGATACATTCTAAACGCTCTTCCCTGCCTGATTACGAAAAGCCGCCTGAATCATTACAAAATCAATATATAATTACAACAAATTAGTTTGCCTTACCGAACGGAGCCACATCGGGAATCGTACGAAGCAATATATCCGCACCAACATTGCGCAACTTCCCTACGATGTTATCGTATCCGCGCTCAATATAGTATATATCCTCGATCTCGGTAATACCTGAGGTTGCAAGCCCCGCGATAACCATTGCAGCGCCTGCGCGAAGATCGCATGCTTTAAGCGCCGCCGCAGACAGTGGTCTGCCGCCCTCTATTATCGCAGTTTTTCCGTTGACCTTAATATTAACGCCCATGCGCTTAAGCTCTGAAACATATCTGAAACGGTTATCCCACACGCTCTCATTAAGATAGCTTACACCGTTTGCAAGGCACATCAGTACGCATATCTGCGGCTGAAGATCGGTAGGAAATCCGGGATACGGCTGAGTCTTTATATTAACGCGTCCGAGAGGTCCTCTTCGCGTTATAAGCACAGAATCATCCTCTTCGGTGACTCCGACGCCCATTTCTTCGAGCTTTGCAGAGATAGACTCGAGATGCTTCGGTATAACATTTGTCACGCGAAGCGATCCGCATGTCGCAGCTGCGGCGATCATGTATGTTCCCGCCTCTATCATGTCTGGGATTATAGCGTATGTACATCCGTGAAGCTGCTTGACTCCGCGAATTTTTATCGTATCGGTGCCCGCGCCGCTTATTCGCGCTCCGCAGGTATTGAGGAAGTTTGCAACATCGACTACATGAGGCTCGCGGGCAGCATTTTCTATAACGGTAACACCGTCAGCCTTTACAGCTGCAAGGATCACATTTATCGTACCGCCGACGGTCGTAACGTCAAAAAAGATATTCCCGCCGTGCAGCCCTCCGAGAGCGTTTGCATCGACATATCCGCGCTCAACGTCAACCGTTGCTCCGAGCGCCTCAAAGCCTTTCATATGCTGATCTATCGGACGAACTCCGAAATCGCATCCGCCGGGATACGCAACATAAGCGCTGCCGAAGCGTCCGAGTTCCGCACCCATGAGATAATACGACGCACGCATCTTACGTACAAGCTCATATGAGGAAATACCTCCTACGGCGTGCGTTGAATCAAGCTCCACCGTATTTCTTCCGAGCCGTCTGACTCTTACTCCTATACCCGACAGAATTTCAAGAGAAACACTGACGTCGATTATATCCGGAACATTTTCTATTATACACGTGTCATTGATCAGAAGGCATGCAAAAAGCACTGCCACGGCAGCATTTTTCATTCCGCTGGTCTCTATAGTACCTGTAAGCGGTCTGCCTCCGTTAATTATATATTTATCCATAATATCAATATGGCCTCATTTCATAGCATTTTGGATTTCACGGTGTGCGCCGCCGCGCTTCAAAGCTGCGGCATACGACTTTTCGGACTGCTCCATCAGGAACAGAAACTGTCATCTGCAAAGCTATTATACAGATCATGTGAAAATGCGCGCATACACCGCACCGAGTAACAAAATTACATAAATTACCGAACAAAAGATACAAATTAAAAGGATTTCATAACATCCGCACAGCCGTACAAATTATAAAGACGAGAATAGCGCGCAATAAATGCACGCAAAGAAAAAACAGGCAATCTGCGGATATAAATTTCGCGGTATTTTGCATCCGGACAGCATTGCAGCCCGGTTATCACATAGCCTCTGGTTATATATTGTATCACACTTTTTAGGTTTTGAAAAGGTTTTATTTGCTTTTTCTTTATAATTTATACAATGTTTGTTTCATATGCACATTTATATCAATATATATACACGCACATTTATGCATAAATACACACGAATTTTGCTTATGAAGGAAAATTCATACGGTCACAGCATAAGTTCGATGTACAATAACTGCCATTAAGTAAGAAATTATCCGTCAATGACTGAAAAACTTTACTGTAAGACATCTTACTTTCATTTATATTCACAAAGCTTATTTTTGTTACTTTTTTCAACCGTCCGACCTGCAAAGATATGCCACTGCAAGATCTACTACCCTTCCGTAGCTTGCTGTTCCGTCCTTCTGCCCCTGAGACTTAAGGAATGTATCGTTGACAGCATCGCTGACCTTAGACGCAACCGATTCACTGTATCTTTCAAAGAACACGCTGTATGAATAAAGCTCTCCGTAAACGCGCATATCTATTTCCGAAAGTACGCTGTTATAGAGCGAGCGGTCGGCTTTATAAAGCGCACCGGAAACATATTCAAACATATTTGCAAGTCCGCTGTAACGGATATATGCATCATCGCTTTCCATACAGACAAGAAAAGCCATGAAATTCGCCTCATCCTCACGCGCTATACCGCGCTGATGCGAAAGTTCATGTGCCGCGGTATACGGAATTATATAATCAGGATAGTTGGTATTTATATTTGATTCTCCCGTATAAAAGGTATACACGCCCGAAATATGAGTATATGTCATTATATTACTGATCACAAGCGGTTTTACCCTCGTTTTCATCTCGGGAACAAACGTATATTTTTGGCATACCGATGCATATGCAGCGCTGAGTTTTTCGTTCATTTCGGACAGCGAATACGGCATTACCGAGCTTTCACCGGAAATGAACGATATACTGTCAGCTTCCTGTCCGAGTCTCTCACTCAGGATCATTGCAGTATCATAAAGCTCCTCCGCGCTCACCTCGCGCCGGTCGATTCCGAGTCTGTCCTCGATCGTGCTTCCGTTATAAGCAGGCGCAAATTCCAGTGCAAACATCGAATACAGCAACGCAGCAGCAGCCAGCGTAGACGTCAGGAGACGCACAGTTCGCCGCATACTCGTATCTCGCGACACTCTTAGTGAATACACGATAAGCAAGGCTGCGATGACCGGGATACAGAACAAAACCGTTTCTGCGAGCGAAAACGGCAAAATATCGGTTATTTCGGCAAGAATCAGCCTTATTGCATGCGATACCGAACGGTTCATAAGATCGGAAAACGACACGCTCATCACGCATGCGGCGTGTATTCCGGCTGCAAAAACCGCAAGACACAGCAAAACAAATGCAGGAAGAGGACAATAATCGAAAAAGCCGTATTTCTTTGCTTTTTCTGAAATCGCCGATACTCTGTCAGCGTCGGATCTTACCGTGCCTTTAGGTATCTTACCGGCGCACAAAGCGCCGGCGTCCGTATCTGTCACGTCGTTATCCGCAGCAGATATTTCATAAACCGAGGGCTTCTCCTCCGGTCGAAAGTCTCTGTTCATAATAAAATCCTTTCAGTAATTCGGTACGCAAAATACGGTCAGAAAACGTATTCGGCAAGTTCATGCGGAAGCTGCTCCGGAAGCACCGCGAGAATATCGTCGGGAAGCGGCGATCTGACTCTGATTCGTTCACCATTCGGAAGCTCAAAGCTTATCGCCGCAGCATGAAGCGCCTGACGGCGTATCAGGCATCCGCCGCCTGCTTCGCAGCCGTCATTATCCCCGGAAACCGCGTCTCTGTCGGTATGTGCAGTGCCGCCGGACTCGGTGCAACCGTCCGGACGTACGGCACTGCCGGACTCGGCGCAACAGTCCGGATGTACAGCGATGCCGGATTCGGCACAGTCTCCCGTATGCACAGCGCCGCTGTCAGATGCCGCACAGCCGTCAAAATGCGTAATAATGCCGTCTCCGTCCGTTTCTGATCTGCTCAGACCGCGGCTACGCAAAATATTTTGTATTGCTTCAGCTGTGACCGGATAAAGTCTGTCGCCGAGTATCGTATGTCCTATGCTGTCAAAATGCACTCTCAGCTGATGAGTTCTGCCCGTAACAGGCTCGGCAAGCACAACAGTATAAGGCTGACCGGAAAGCTCATATCTGAGCAGCACGCGGTACCGCGTAAGTGCATATGCTCCGGTTCCGTCATGTTTAACCTCGCGAAATATAACACTTTGCGCTATCCTGCCGATATTTCCGCAGATCTCGCCTTCATCACTGTCAAGAGTTCCCCGAAGCACGGCTATATATTCTTTTTTTACCGTTTTAGCGAGCATCTGGCGGGAAAGTGCCGCCGCTGCCGGCTTATTTTTCGCCGCAAGCACAACTCCGCTCGTATCAGCGTCAAGCCTGCTTACCGCGCGAAAAACAAACGGAATTCCGCGCAACGCGAAATACGACGCAAGTCCGTTGGCAAGCGTGTCATCGTAATGACCGTGCGACGGATGCGTCGGCTGAAAAGGCGGCTTGCCGCAGGCTATTATATTATCGTCCTCATACAGAATATCAAGCTTCATAGGCACAGGAAGAATATTTCCGCTTACATCTTCTCCGCCGTCCTCATACCGCAGTACAAGCTCATCTCCTGCGCGAAGTACGGCGCGTACTGTCGCATGTGCGCCGCCGACTGTTATTCCGTTTTCACGCTTTTTAAGACGGGTGACCGCCGCGCGGGAAAAGCCGAGCGTACCGAACAGAAAATCCTTTACGGTCATTCCGTCCTGCTCTGCGGTTACGGTATATTTCATAGATGCTTTCCTTTCTGCATATTATGACAACATTTTACTATATATATGTGAACATTTCAACACAGTATGCATTCCCGGAAAACAAAAAGTTCCGCTGTAAAACGGCGGAACAGTGTATGAAAGAAAAAATAATTTTAATGCCGGCATGCCGCAAAAAAAGCGTGAAAATGTCCTGTACCCTCCGTTTTTCGTCAGTCCAGTTTTCCGGCATGCGGCAATACACAAAAAGCAGGTAAAACGCTCAGAACGAAAAATCCTGAAAATTTTTCGGATCCGCTCCGCGGGCAATCATGCGATGCGTCTCCTCAACGTCATTTACGAGCATTTTACGGTAAAGACGGTCCCGGTTTTTACTGTTATATTCTATGATCTTCTTATGAATAATATCCGCAATACCGACGATTCTGCAAGAACTGTTCACCGCAAAATACTGGACCTTAAAATCCGAAGTTCCTGATTCGCGGCAGGACAGCACGTAATACATCGCGTTAAGACGGTTTTTCTCCTCAGTCCGCACCGATTCATCATCAGGAGACTCCGATTCAACCGTTTTTATAATACGGTCCTCATAATCATAGTACGAAACGCGCCATTTATCAGGTTTTGTTTTGTAAATATGCGCAACCGACGCATTCCCGCCCGATCCGCATATATACCACTCTCCGCTGAAAAGCGAATTTGTTCTGATAATATAGCGGCTGTATCTGTCAGACATGTTGCCGAGTGCTTTCTCCGCATATTCGGCGGCTTCCTTTTCATCGGAAAACGTATATTTCCCGACAAGGCAGTCGCAGTAATCGTAAAATCTCACCTGATAGCGATGGTACTGCTGCCAATCGTTTTTACAGTAGGAGTCGACCGAATAGCGCAGGCTTTTCAGAACCATCTCCGTGCCATGTACAGTGCTGCGGTATCCGTCTATAATGTTGCGCGCTATCTCTCCGCGATAGTTCTCTATCAGATAATCCATAAACTCCAGGACTGACGGAAAATCGCCGTCATGAGGAACGAACTTCCAAAATACAGACTCATGCGATCTGATATATATGTCAAGTTCCTCACCGAAGCCGCCTTTCCACATAGTGTTTTCAAAGCTATGGATCACATTCTGAGTACCAAGTCCCTCTATAGTTCCCGCCGCCTCGGCTATACGTCTTACTCCCTGCGTCACCCATGATTTTACGGTTATCGGATTGCAGCCTCTCATCCGGGCATATTCGGTATAGTCGCAAACGGTCGTTCGCAACATTGCATCGAAATACTTATTTATAATAGATTTTCTTAGGTTTTCGCTTAACATGACAGCCTCCTTTTTTATTACTGAAAAACGGCAGCACGCACAGAATGCGGGCTGCCGCCATATATGATCCGCCGGAAAAACCGGCGGATAAGCTAAACTCCCGGGTAAAAAACGAACGGAAGCAAAACAGGGCTGTGGGCTATCGCGCTATGCAGCGCGGCGTGCGTAAGGTGTACGAAATGACTTACGGCAATGACACATTCGCCCCCAACGCTTATCATAAGACTGCATGGCAGCGCACGCGGCATACAATATCTGCAAGCACCCTCTTGACGCGTGCAGATAAATATGTTATACTTTTGTATGTCGCAGATGTGGCTTAGGCGTTGTCTTGATCAACCCTGAGTTCGGACGTGAGAGAAGGCAATCTCTCACGTTTCGCTGCGGCGCTTTTGTTTACCCGTGAGACGGCTCCTGAGTCAGGAAATGATCCCGCGGAATTACAGTCTGTGTTTATTTTATCATAGCGGAAAAGATTCCGGTCATAACAGTCACAGAAACCTCCATTCTGCCAAATTATACCGACAAACAGATTAAAAAAATACCGGACGGATGTGCAAACACATCCGTCCGATCGTTAGTTCAAACGGTTTCATACCACATAAAAAACGGTAACACAAATTACCGCCCTTATACAGCGAAAACAGGCGGTGAAAACAATTCCGTTTTTTCGGTACGCGCAGCTTTTTCCTTAAAAAAGGCATAATTATGCTATAATTAAAAGAAATGTCGGTGCCGCGTCCGGTGGTTGTTTATGTGTCTTGATCACATCAACATCGGGAAAATCTGAGAGGCAACTCAGCTTTTCCGCCGGCATTTTTTTGTTTGTTTATTTATCCCGCCGGAAGGAAACGGTATTCTTTTTTCTTTATTTTAACATACTTGTCGATTTGTGTCAAGTTTTTTCGGCGAAAAGCGATGCCTGCGAAATCACATAAAACTTTCTGTATAGTACAGAATGTAAAAATACTATATTCCCGTATAATTTAATATGTCTTGAAATATGCTTTTAAAAGCATTGCAAGCTCAGCCGCGGCAGACTTTTGTCTGCCGCCTTTTTTCGATGATTGATACCGCTTTTACCCGGTGATATCCTTTTTCCGTATGACGTGGAGAAGCTTTTTAAAATCGGGAGATGCTTTTATAGTTTCGATATCGTTTTTTCTTGTCCGCAAAAAATACAGATAAATAACTATTCTGAATCCTTTTTCTTATTTTTATCGAATATCTGATCTAAAAGTATTT
>CABUHS010000034.1 GCA_902491535.1 uncultured Eubacteriales bacterium | reverse complement strand
TCCGTTCCTGCACGTTTTCCCCGCTCCTGCGCTCCGCCTTCGATAAGACTTGTGAGCCGTATTCCTTTTTTTGCATATAAAATTCCGATACCCTTGGGACCGTGAAACTTGTGCGCTGACGCCGAAAGCATGTCGATGCTTTGCGCCTTTACGTCTATATGCAGGTGACCTGCCGCCTGAACTGCGTCGGTATGGAACAGCACGCCTGCGTCGCGGCATATCGCGCCGATCTCGGAAACCGGCTGAACAGTTCCGATCTCATTGTTTGCATACATGACGGTGACAAGACAGGTGTCCGGACGTATTGCATTCTTTACCTGCTCCGGAGATATAATACCGTTTTCGGGAACATCGAGCAGTGTGATATCAAATCCGTCCTTTCCGAGCCTCTCAAGCGTGTGAAGAACAGCATGATGCTCAAATGCTGTCGAGATGATATGCTTTTTGCCGGAGCGCTCACCGATCTTTGCGGCGGATACGATAGCCTGGTTATCAGCTTCGCTGCCGCCTGATGTAAAGATTATTTCGTTCGGAGCTGCTCCGATACAGGCTGCTATGCGCGCCCTTGCGTTTTCGAGATGTTCCTTTGCCTTCTGACCGACAGAATAAAGGCTTGACGGATTTCCGTATACGCTGTCAAAGCAGGGAAGCATAGCGTCTATCGCTGCGGTATTCATTTTTGTTGTTGCGGCATTGTCCGCGTAGACCTGCATATTTTTTCCTTTCAGTCTGCAAAAAGTTTGGTTGAAAGATATCTGTCCCCGGTATCGGGAAGCAGAACTACAATATTTTTTCCTTCGTTTTCGGGACGCTTTGCCAGCTCGATAGCTGCGTGTGCAGCAGCGCCGGAGGAGATTCCCACAAGAACGCCCTCGGTTTTTCCAATCAGCTTTCCTGCGGCAAAAGCGTCGTCATTGCTTACGGTTATTATTTCGTCATATACCGAAGTATTAAGTACATCGGGAACAAATCCCGCACCGATTCCCTGAATTGCGTGAGGACCTGCAACTCCTGCCGAGAGTACCGCAGAGGATTCGGGCTCTACTGCAACGATTTTTACGCTTTGATTCTTCGATTTGAGATATTCTCCGACTCCGGTAACAGTTCCTCCCGTTCCGACTCCTGCAACGAAAATATCTACCTTTCCGTCTGTGTCCTCCCATATCTCAGGACCCGTAGTCTTGAAGTGCGCCCTCGGGTTTGCGGGATTTACAAACTGACCGGGGATAAAGCTGTTCGGGATCTCTGCGGCAAGCTCATCTGCCTTGGCTATAGCGCCTTTCATACCTTTTGAACCGTCGGAAAGTACAAGCTCTGCTCCGTATGCCTTCATGAGCTGTCTGCGCTCGACTGACATGGTTTCGGGCATAACGATTATTATGCGGTAGCCTCTCGCGGCGGCGACTGCGGCGAGACCGATTCCGGTGTTACCTGACGTCGGCTCGATAATTACGGAATCAGGTTTAAGCTTTCCCGAAGCTTCCGCATCGTTTATCATTTCAAGCGCGACTCTGTCCTTTACCGAGCCTGCGGGATTGAGGTATTCAAGTTTTGCTATAACTGTTGCCTTGAGTCCCTCTTTTTTTTCTATATTGGTAAGCTCAAGAAGAGGTGTTTTTCCTATAAGCTGATCTGCTGATCTGTATATTGCTGACATTTTCGTTATCTCCTTTAATATAATCAGTTTAGCCGAAAGCAGGATATTATCCTCTTCCGGCTGATTCTGCGGTCAGAGAGGTGCTGCACCGGCTTTGTAATTATTGAATATTTTATTTTACTGCAGCGAAGCCTGCTTCAAGATCGGCGATAATATCGTCGATATGTTCTGTTCCGATCGAAAGACGGACGGTGTTAGGCTTTATACCGCATGCGAGAAGCTCATCGTTCGAAAGCTGAGAATGTGTAGTCGACGCAGGATGAATAACGAGCGATTTTACGTCTGCTACGTTGGCGAGCAGCGAGAACAGACTGAGACTTTCGGTAAATTTCTTCGCGGTTTCTGCATCGCCCTTTATTTCAAAGGTAAATATCGAGCCTGCGCCGTTTTCAAAATAACGGTCGTAAAGCTCCTTCTGCTTTCCGGAAGCGAGCGACGGATGGTTGACCTTTTCCACCTGAGGATGGTTTTTAAGAAACTCTACTACCTTGAGAGCATTTTCGACATGGCGCTCGACACGGAGAGAAAGCGTCTCGAGTCCCTGAAGAAGAAGGAATGAGTTGAATGGGGATATTGTCGCTCCCTGATCTCTCATAAGGGTAGTACGCAGCTTCATAATGTATGCAATATTACCGCATGCTTCAGTGAAAACTACTCCGTGATATGACGGATTGGGTTTTGAAAGACCGGGGAATTTATTATTCTGCGCCCAGTCGAATTTGCCTCCGTCGATAACGACACCGCCCATTACCGTGCCGTGACCGCCGATAAACTTTGTTGCGGAATGAACGACTATATCCGCACCATGCTCGATTGGACGGAGAAGATAAGGCGTTGCAAAGGTACTGTCGACGATAAGCGGAATACCATGTTTGTGTGCTACGTTGGATATTGCTTCAATGTCGAGAACATCGGAATTCGGGTTGCCGAGCGTTTCGGCATATAGAAGCTTTGTGTTCGGCTTTATTGCCTTTTCAAAATTTTCGGGATCAGACTGATCGACAAATGTCGTTTCAAGTCCCTGTTCTTTCAGTGTATTGGCGAGCAGGTTGTATGTTCCTCCGTAGAGATTGGTAGCGGAAACAATATGGTCTCCTGCGACCGCGATATTCTGGATCGCATAGGTTATTGCGGCAGAACCTGAAGCGGTTGCAAGTGCTGCCGCTCCGCCTTCAAGCGCCGCTATTCTTTTCTCAAAAACATCGGATGTGGGGTTCATGAGACGTGTATATATGTTTCCGCCCTCGGTAAGTCCGAAACGGCCTGCTGCCTGCGCTGAATCTTTGAATACGTATGATGTTGTGGCGTATATCGGTACTGCGCGCGCGTCTGTTGCGGGATCTGCATTTTCCTGTCCGACGTGGAGCTGAAGTGTTTCAAATTTGTAGCTCATTTTTTTATTTCCTTTCGTTTTACGAATATTTTAAATGAATATATTATATTTTAATACAGAACGGGGTATATGATATGTACATTCGTCCGAATCGGAAATTTTCACGTACAAGCTTTTCAAAATAATTTGCCATGTCGGTCTTCCTCCTGCCTATCTTTTTAGTAGGTGAATAGATTATATCACCATTAACATACTTTGTCAATAGGTAAATGGAAAAATATAAAAAATATTTTGCGTGCTTTTATGAGGCTGTATATCATAAGTTTTAGGGGAAAATTTGACGGAAAAGCACTGTACAGGAATAATTCTGTCGTCTTTTTCTGATTTTTTATTTCGTATAGCTGTAATATTTGTGTGTTTTAAAAGAACGGTGTTTCTTGACATTCGCAATTTCGCATGATATAATAGATAAAATAGGAAAATAACATAAAAAACTAAGCGTGCGGACCGTTTATCTGCACACATAGGGGAGGGTATTATGGCTTATTATTATAACGAACCGAGTCACACATTCAGCGAGTATCTGCTTATTCCGGGATATACCGGAGAGGATTGTATTCCTGCGAATGTTTCGCTCAAAACACCGCTTACAAAATACCGAAAGGGTGAACAGGAGCCTGCGATATCGTTGAATATACCGCTTGTATCGGCGATAATGCAGTCGGTTTCTGATGATAAGCTTGCGATCTCGCTTGCCAAAGAGGGCGGTATTTCCTTTATATACGGCGCACAGTCGATCGAGAGCGAAGTTGCTATGGTTTCGAGAGTAAAAAGCTATAAGGCGGGATTTGTAGTTTCTGCATCGAATCTTGATCCCGAAAGCACTCTTGCGGATGTTCTCGCGCTGAAAAATAAAAACGGGTATTCCACTGTTGCGATAACCGACGACAGTACCCCTAACGGTAAACTGCTCGGTATCGTAACTAGCCGTGACTACCGTGTTTCGCGTATGAGCGTTGATGAAAAGGTAAAGAATTTTATGACTCCCCTTGAAAAGCTCATTACTGCTCCCGCAGGCACAACGCTTAAGGAAGCAAACGATATTATATGGGAACATAAGCTCAATTCTCTTCCGATAGTTGATGAAAACGGACACCTTCTTTATTTTGTGTTCCGTAAGGACTATTCTTCCCATAAAGAAAATCCGCTTGAACTGCTTGACTCGCAGAAAAGATTCCTTGTCGGCGCGGGTGTAAACACACGTGACTATGCCGAGCGTATTCCGGCGCTTATCGGTGCAGGGGCAGACGTATTGTGTATAGACTCCTCCGAGGGATATACCTGCTGGCAGGAAAAGGTAATAAAGTGGGTTCGCGAGGAATACGGCGATACAGTAAAGATCGGCGCAGGAAATGTTGTTGACCGCGACGGATTCCTCTTCCTTGCAAAGGCAGGCGCTGACTTTGTAAAGGTAGGTATCGGCGGAGGTTCTATCTGCATTACCAGAGAGACAAAGGGAATCGGACGCGGACAGGCTACTGCTCTTATCGAAGTTGCCGCTGCGCGTGATGAATATTTCCGTGAAACCGGAGTATATGTTCCGATCTGCTCTGACGGCGGAATCGTATACGATTATCATATGACGCTTGCGCTTGCAATGGGTGCGGACTTCCTCATGCTCGGACGTTATTTCGCAAGATTTGACGAAAGCCCGTCGGATAAAGTAATGGTAAACGGCGTGTATATGAAGGAATACTGGGGAGAAGGATCGAACAGAGCGCGTAACTGGCAACGTTACGATCTCGGCGGTGCAGGAAAGCTCAGCTTCGAAGAGGGCGTCGATTCTTATGTTACATATGCAGGATCGCTTCACGACAACGTTGAGATAAGCCTGTATAAGGTGAAGAGTACCATGTGTAACTGCGGAGTTACTTCAATTCCGGATCTTCAGCAGAATGCAAGACTTACGCTCGTTTCAGCAACGTCTATCGTAGAGGGCGGATATCACGATGTTACTCTCCGTTCTACAACTCAGATAAAGTAATAATATATTAAACCTCAGAGTGCCGTCATTCTAATCTGGTCTTTATCTCAGATCAGAATGGCGGCATATTGATTTTGCGGTAGAACAACAGTTAGGTGCCGAAAGGAAAATATCAAAATGGATATCGGACTTGTATTTTTTCTGAACAGTATTATGCTTGGCGTAGGACTTGCAATGGACGCATTTTCTGTTTCGCTCGTTAACGGACTTGCCGAGCCGGATATGAAGCAGCGAAGAATGTGCGGCATAGCAGGTGTGTTCGCATTTTTTCAGGCGCTTATGCCGATGATAGGATGGATATGCGTTCATACTGTCATGCAGTACTTTAAAAGCTTTGAAAAGATGATTCCGTGGATAGCGCTTCTGCTTCTTGGATATATTGGCGGTAAGATGCTTTTTACGGGAATACGTGACGCAAAGCACAAAAGCGGAACTGAGCGTAACGAACGTAGCGGAGTCGGTTTTGCCGCACTGATACTTCAGGGGATTGCGACGTCCATAGACGCACTTTCCGTGGGATTTACTATTGCTGAGTACGATCTTCCGACGGCGCTTTTATGTGCTGCGATCATTGCCGCCGTTACGATGATAATATGTCTGAGCGGAATTATTATCGGAAGAAAGTTCGGGACAGCGCTTGCAGATAAAGCTACCGTATTCGGAGGCGTTATTCTCATTGCTATCGGTATCGAGATATTTATAAGCAGTATGATGTGACTTTAAAATTAAGGGAGAGAGATTTATGAACTCGTCAGACCATATCAGAGAAATGCTTTTCGCCGCAAGAGATCTTAAATACAGAGATTTCAATGCGTCCCTTATTCCTACTGCGGATTCCGAACGTATGATGGGTGTCCGCATCCCGGTGATCCGTGAACTGGCAAAGAAGATTTCAGGGACAGAGGAGGCAAAGGAGTTTCTTGCCGTACTTCCGCATGATTATTATGAAGAGAACTGTCTGCACGCTTTTCTTATTGAGAGGATAAAGGATTTTGACGAGTGCATAGCGCAGACGGAACGCTTTTTACCGTACATTGATAATTGGGCGGTATGTGATATGATGTCACCGAAGGTATTTGCTAAAAACACAGACAAGTTGCTTCCGCTTATATGGCGCTGGATGGATCGGGGTGATGTCTATACGGTGAGATATGCGGTCGGAATGCTGATGCGTTATTATCTCGGAGATGCGTACGACAGAACAATGTCCGATGCTGTCGCGGGAGTGGATTCCTCAGAATATTATATAAATATGATGCTCGCGTGGTATTTTGCGACGGCTCTCGCTAAAAGATATGACGATATCTTGCCGTATTTTAAAGACAGACGGATAGCAAACGTATGGGTACATAATAAAGCGATTCAAAAAGCGACCGAAAGCCGAAGAATAACCGAGCAGCAGAAAGACGAACTCAGACAGCTCAGAATAAAATAATTTCCGGATCGGAAAACGGTTTCTGAGCGATTTTACCGGTCAGTAAGAACCCGATCTGGCGGGTACCCCGGAACCTTGTTGTTTACCTCGAAAAACGGACTTGCATTATTGCAAGTCCGTTTTTGTCAGGAATATAAGTTTTTTATTAAAATATTTCGTGTGCGTTTTTAGGCAAGACCGCAGATCTTTTTGAGTTCTGCAATAAGCTCATCTGTGTAAGCGTCGTCATTTTTTGCGAAGCGAACCTCTTTGCCTCCGTCATACTTTATTATCAGATAGCACGGATGCAGGCGGAAACGTTTTTTTCCGTTGTATGCTGTGGTCTCGCTGCATTCCGAAATAATATCCTCTACCGAGTCGAATGCGATTTCAGCGGTGTTTTCCTCCCGCTTATCTTCAATAAGTGAAAAGGACAGCGTTTTAGTATAAAATGACTTTTTAAGACAGAGAATACGGCCGTAAAAATATTCGGTAGTTATGAGAGATCCGCTGCGTGTCCTTTTGGGAATAACGTTCTCGTGCTGGATATATTCAGAAAAGGTGTATTCTTTATAATCGTCCGGCAGACGTTTAACCAGATTTTCGTCGCTTGCCATTTCCGATTCTGCATTTTTACATGCATCGCTTACATCGTATTCAATGTCGCTGAGCCTTGAGCGCCCTGCTTTTCCGAGTACGGAGAGAACGATTCCTGCAAGAAATATAATCATCGAGATTCTGTTCATTAAACGCGACCAATGAGTCGTCCAGCAGTCAAGCCACAGTAACAGTCCGACAGCTGCAATTATTATTCCTATTACCCAAAGAGCGTCGTTTCTTGTAAAGTAGTTTTTGTTATGCCTGAAATCTTTTTTTGGTGTCATTACTTTCAAAACCTCCGTTTTCTTTTGTCATACTGTTTGTGTACGCTTCGCACCTTCATTTTACATGACGGAAAAGTGTCTGTCAATAAACTGTTTATTGATATTAAATAACCTTTCGGTTGATATTATAAAAGTATTATTTCAGTGAGTGATTTTAATATCAATTTGGTGTGTTGATAGAGGTCACCGTCACGAAAATGAAAGGCTTCATATATATAGTGGTATAATAAGCTTCTGGGGTTTGGAGTATTTTGCAATAAATTAAAAAATTTAAGAATAATAGAATTTGAAACAGGATTTTGCTTTACGAATTTACAGGCGGAAACTTTTTTCAAAAAAGGCAAGACATAAATACATCTTCCGGGGAAAACCTATTTTGTCTTGCCTTTATGATTTGTGGTTTATGCCGCAGACATTTTTATGACTCCGGCTTAGGATTCAGAGTATCGGAATTTCGGATATCAGAATTCTACAGGTGCGAACATTTCGTAGAACATTGTGACAGCTTCGTCGACAAGCTCCTGACCGTATTCAGTAACAAGTCCGGCGTATACTTCATCATAGTTTTCTACGGGTGCTGCGTCCTCACCGAACAGTGTGTCCATAATTTCGTATATGGCCGTACTGTTTTCGATTTTGAAAATTATCGAATCGATCATCTCTGCATTGTACTGCTCACATAATGCAGCGTAAAGCTCGTCAAAGTTATCGACTCTTTCGCCGTATTCGTTATAAAGTGTTTCAGTAACTGTAAAATATGCGATATTATATTCCCTATCAGAGATAACTGCATCTACAACTTCTTTGGTGTAAAGTTCGCAAAGCGCTGCGTATACTTCATCGTAATTTTCTACGTGAGTTCCGTCTTCACCGAACAGTGCGTCTATAATTTCATACATGATCATGTCGTCATAAGAATTTTCAAATTGGTTGATTAACGGATCGACAAATTCAGAACCGTACTTTTCGCAAAGAATTGCGTATAATTCGTCATAATTTTCTACGCGTGTGCCGTCACAATTGAACAGTGTGTTTAAAACTGCAGAATATGCAAAACCATATTCTACCTCGGAAATCATTTCGTCTACAACTTCTTTTGTATACTTGTTGCAGAGTTTTGAGTAAACAGTATCAAAGTATTCTACCTTGTTTCCGTTTTCATCATAAAGAGCTTTAACTGCGAGGTAAATCTCTTCGTAATCGGGAGTAGGCTCTTCAACGTATTCGGTGTAGTCTGCAAGATCGGCGGGAAGTGTAACTACAACGTCTCTTCCAAGCACGTTTACTGCAACAAGAATCTCGGTTGTGTCGGACATTGTCTCGGTTGTGTTTTCGTCAATTTCAAATGAAGTTTCAGAAGCTATATCTGCGCGAAGTCCGATAAGCTCTCCGTCAGCAGTTACAAATACGCATACCGATACATTTATTTCAGGAATATCTGCATCTACAGGTAATCCTTCGTCAGGAGTAACGATTCCGGAGATCAGATCTGCAATAGCGTCCTGATCGAGAGTGTACTCGATAGCATATCCGTTTGCGGTATTGTATACCTTGCACTGGATTTTCTCTGCAAGCTCCGCAATAAGTCCGGAAATCATCTCGAGCATATCGGGATCTATATCATCGATACCGGGAATGATTTCGGAACCGTCACCGGGGATCTCTGTATCTCCGAATATATCGCCTACTTCAATGTAGAACTTTTCAGAATTTTCTTCATCTTCGGCAAATATATATGCTGTTCCGTCGTTGTATGCGATATGTGCTTTTCCGCCGGAAACGTTTTCGGTATCTCCGGTTGAAATAGCTACAACGGCGGTGAGCTGATCGGGCATACCGTTTTCATCGGAATTTACACGAACTCTTCCGACAATAGACGAAAGCGAAGCTAATACGCCGGAGTATGAAGAGGTGTTTGTGAACTGAACAGAGAGATCTGCTGCTGTGGTTTCTGCGAGATTTACAAGAATTCCTGCGAGCAGTTCGTCTGCGTTGACATCGGCTTCGGAAGTGCGGTCAAAATCTGAAGAAAGCTTTACAGAAAGCTCGATATCTTCAAGCTCTGCAAAGAGATCTTGGTTTACAGGAGTAAGCTCTTCTCCGGCTATGTACTTCATAAGTCTTGTCAGGTCCTTACTGTTGAGTACACGGTCATAGTTTACGTCTGCGTTTCTGACCGATACGTCCTCTCCTGCGATAAATTTCATGAGTCGTGTCAGGTCTTTTGAGTTTGCGACTCCGTCAGTATTGACGTCACCGAATGTCGGTGCGCCTGCTGCGAAGCACGGAAGAACCATGGCAAAGAGCATGGTCGCGGTTAAAATGAGTGCAAGTATTTTTCTCATGGTAAGTTCCTTTCTTTTTTTGTTATAGATTTTACCTGCATTTCGTACAAGTAATATTATAACTTTATTAATATATTTTGTCAATATTATTAAGCTTATTTTTGACAATTTTTTTAGATGTTTTTTTTAGTTTTTTTTGTAGTAAAAATTGATTTTTATTTATTATTTATATTTTTTAGGTCAATTTATCATTTATCTTATCCTGAAAAAGACGTTCTCCGATGCTTCCGAGAGCGCTTTTATCAAGTTCGTCAAGCTGCTTTCGCATTTGTGTGACTGCAATTCCGATCTCATGTTCGAATTCCGAAGCGGACATTCGCATAACACCGCTTCTGAGCGCGGATAACTGTATCAGAGCGTCAGAGGTAACGACGCGCACGCGGTCATTTTTACCGAAACCCGCCGCAAGTTTTTCTATATATGTGTCTGCCGTTTCATGTTCTTTTGTATAAACTACCTCGATACCGCGGTATTCAAAGCTGTGTTCGGTTCCTCCGCGTACATTGTATGCGTCGAATACAAGTATGATTCTCAGTCCGGTAAGCGCCTTATAGTTCGACAGAATATGCATCAGCCTTTCCCGTGCGTGATCAAGCTCATTTTCGGCGAGATCGCGCAGCTCCTGCCACGCATGTATAACATTATATCCGTCTATAATGATGCAGGTTGTTTTCTGAATGTCTATATATCCGCTCTCGCCGGGCATCGGCTCTGCCTTTTTTACTTCAGGCATGCGGTATGACGGTCTTTTTATCGGACCGAATTCGCGAAGCATTATCGCTTCAAGCTCCTCATTGCTTATACGGGATCTTCGTTTGTCCGCGCCTTCTGCCTCTGATGCTTTTTTTAGGCAGCTTTCAAGATGCATATATTCGGTTACCTTGTCCCATTTTACGGTAAATCCGCTTCCGTGTGTGCAGAAAACCGAATCGGGTGTGTTCTCAGTATCGCTTTCGGGATCATATGAAAATTTTGAGACTGCGGCATCCTGATCGTGGCATACGTCATATCCGGAAAATTCGAGCGACAGTCTGCCTCTTCCCTCTGTATAGGAGGCGACAGCAGATGCATAATTCTGCATAGTTTCAACGGGGACAGATCCGCGCAGTACGCTGATATCTCCGAAATTCTCCGGTGAGTCAAAGCTTCCGTATCTTATCCTGATATCGCTCATTGCGCGGCCTATCTGAGAAGTCGGGAGTTCAAGTGTGAACGAATAGTACGGTTCGAGAAGAATCGTCTGCGCTTTCATAAGTCCGTTACGGACGGCGCGCAGCGCCGCCTGCCTGAAATCTCCGCCCTCAGTGTGCTTGATATGGGCACGTCCCGACATGAGTGTGATCTTCATATCAGTAACGGGCGATCCGGTAAGAACGCCGATATGATTTTTTTCGGCGAGGCTTGAAAGAATTTGGTTCTGATACTGAAATTCCAGAGAATCGCCTCCGCACTCTGTTGCAAATTTCAGTCCGCTTCCGCGCGGAAGCGGTTCGAGTATCAGATGTACCTCCGCATAATGCCGTAGCGGTTCGTAATGGCCTACCCCTTCAACAGGTGCGGCGATCGTTTCTCTGTATACTACGCCTCCGGAATCTATTTCCACATCGGTGTGAAACCGCTCAGAGATCATATATTTAAGTATTTCTGCCTGTATCTCACCCATAAGACCGACATTTATAATGTCTGTATGCCTGTCCCATGTTATCCTGAGCTGAGGATCTTCCTCTTCAAGCTGTTTCAGCTTAGGAAGCATGGTTACGGTGTCTTTTCCTTCGGGCAGAACGATACGGTAGGTCATGACAGGTTCAAGCAGCGGACTCCCGGCAGAGGCTTCTTTGCCGAGTCCGTCTCCTGCTTGCGGTGCGGACAGACCGACTGCAGAGCATATTCCTCCGGCAGTAACTTCGTCGGCGGTTATGAATTTTGCTCCTGAATATATCCGGAGCTGCGATATCTTTTCCTGCTTTCCGCTGCATGTGACTGCGTCACGCACCCGCAGTGTGCCGCCGGTTATTTTCATGTGCGTTATTCTGTTTCCCTGAGGATCGTGGGTTATTTTGAATACTTTTGCGCCGAAAGCCTCGGGATATACCGGAGGCTTTGTAAAACGTGAAAGTCCTTCAATAAACTCATCGACTCCGGTTAGCTTAAGACCGGAGCCGAAATAGCAGGGAAATATCATTCTTTTTCGGATAAGACGGGCAGTGTCGCTGTCCGGTAAGTTTCCGGATTCGAGATAATTTTCGAGAAGAGCTTCATCGCAGACGGCAATCTCCTCGCACCGTTTGTCTTCGGCATCCGGTGAAAAGTCGGTGCAGCCGGTATCAAGTTCTTTTTTCAGCTCGGTCATGATATCGTCGCGGGATGCGGCAGCGTAATCCATCTTGGTTACGAATATAAATGTCGGTATCCGGTAGAGTGACAGTAGCTTCCACAGTGTTCTTGTGTGCGGCTGAACGCCGTCGGCTCCGCTTATTACCAGAGCGGCATAGTCGAGTACCTGAAGCATACGCTCCGTTTCGGCGCTGAAATCCACATGCCCCGGAGTATCGAGCAGTATAAATTCGGTATCTTTTGCGGTAAAGCTGCTTTGTCCTGCAAAAATTGTTATTCCGCGGCTGCGCTCAAGCTCATGCGTATCGAGCAGGGTATTTCCGTGATCTACGCGTCCGACCGAGCGGATCTTGCCGGCAAGGTAGAGCATAGCTTCGGAAAGCGTAGTTTTTCCTGCGTCTACATGAGCGGTTATTCCTAAAACAATTTTGTTCATAATATTTCCCGATGCTTTGTTTTTACATTGCTTTTGAAGACTTTGATCATTCTGCGGCGACTGGGCGGTCCGGCTGCCGGAAGAAGTTCAGTACGTCCGAATAAACCCTCATGTTATCCTTCTCGGCGAGTATTTCGTGCCTCATTTCGGGATAGTCGGTAAATGAGATATTGCGAAATCCTGCTTTACGCAGAACGCGCCGCGAATCTTCCGCTCCGCGGTCTCCTCCGACACACGGATCCTCGCATCCGCGGAGCATGAGCAGCTGCATTGAAGCGTTTACGCTGTGGTATGCATCAGAGTCGTGCATTTTTACGACAAGGCGGAAAAGATCGTTGAATGCAGAGCAGGTGAAACCTATTCCACAGTACGGATCATCTATGTATTTTCTGACTGTGTCTTCATTTTTGCAGATCCAGTCGCAGTCGGTTTTCGGATTTGGAATGCTTTTATTGAAGCTCCCTATGCTCAGTGAGCTTAAAAGCTTTGATTTGTATTCCGGACCGCGCACTGCGCGTATCGCTCCGGACAGTAGGATTCCGAGGTGCGCTCCGCGCTGATAATTCGGATATCCCGATAAAACCGTTTTTGCGTATCTTGCTGAGTCCTCCTGTAACAGAACACGTGTGATTATCGTTCCCATTGAGTGAGCAAAAATATATATTGTCAGACCGGGAAACTGCTCGCTTATAAAATCGGTTACCGTGCGCTGATCCGAGATCAGTTCTTCATATCCGTTTTTATCCTTGAAATATCCGAGCTTTTCTGCGTTTTTTCCGTGTCCGCGCATATCCGAGCTGACGACTGCAAAGCCGTTTTCGACAAGAAATTCCGCAAACGGATTGTATCTGTCCTGATATTCCTCCATGCCATGTATTATCTGTACGACTGCAGCAGGAGCTTCGGTGCGGAAAACATGTATATTGAGTTTGTATCCGTCTCTTGCTTTTACAAACAGTTCTTCCATAATTGTCCTTTGTATTTTTGTTCTGTTTTTTTATCTGATAAAGTTTGTGCGTACCTTAGCCTCTTTTTCCGGCAGACCGTATTTTTCTTTTCCGAGCGCAATGCTCTTCATGAGAAATACCATATTTCTTGCCAGCACGCGCATCGTCTGGAGTCCTTCGGCGTCCTGCTCGGCTTCGCCTGGGGCTCTTCCGTGAACGATATTCCAATACTGGCTTGAAGCAACAGGCATACCGGAGATAGTAAAATATTTGTTAAGTTCGTCAAATGTGGCGGAGGTTCCTCCGCGGCGAGCTACAGCTACGGCTGCTCCGACCTTCATCGTTTTGTCAAACGGCGTGCTGTAAAACAGTCTGTCGAGACATGCGATAAGTGTTGCGTTTGCCGATGCATAATATACGGGGCTTCCTACGACAAGACCGTCGCATGCTTCGAATTTGGGCGCAAGCTCATTTACGGTGTCGTCAAATACGCATTTTCCGTTTTTGACGCAGCTTCCGCATCCGATGCATCCGCGTATCACGCCGTTTCCGACGGTTACTATTTCGGTTTCAACTCCGCTTTCGTTAAATATCTTTTCCATTTCGCGCAGCGCGACGGCTGTGTTTCCGTTTGCTTTCGGGCTTCCGTTTATCATCAGAACTTTCATGTTATCTGTTCTCCTTTATTGTTTTATATACATTTATTATATTATAAAAAAATGAATATGTCTACTGTTTTACCGAATTCTCATGTGTGCAGATGTAATTTTTCGATAAAAAGGCAGCTGCAGAGAGAAAATTCTCTCTGCAGCTGCCGCTGTATATTTAATTCGGAAAATCTTATCTGTGTCAGCTTCAGCTATCGATCTTTTTGAGTCGCGCATATGCGCCCATAAGCTTTTTAGTTCCGCAACTGTCGAACATTACCTCATACAGTGAGTCGGACGCGATCGGGGTTACCGAAATAATACGTCCGTGACCGAAGCTTGCATGTTCTACCTCATCTCCGGCGGAAAAGCGTTCTCCGCGCGATGCGTTAGAACCCGCTGAACTTTTCTTTTTCAGCTCATCTGATATTACGATCGGCTTTTTCTTCGGTCTGGATGATGTCATTTCCCGTTCTTCCCGCAGCTTGATAAGCTCGCTGCTAACAAGCTCTTCGGGTATCTCCTTCGCAAAGCGTGAGAGCTGGTTGTGAGCTGTACGTCCGTATATGAGACGTTCGCGCACGTGCGAAATGTAGATTCGGTCCTTGGCTCGCGTTAGAGCAACATATGCAAGTCTGCGTTCTTCTTCAAGCTCTTCATCGGATACTGCCGACTGCATGCCCGGAAAGAGTCCTTCTTCAAATCCGGGAAGAAATACGACAGGAAATTCGAGTCCTTTGGCGCTGTGTATAGTCATAAGCGATACTGCGTCTGCCGATGAATCGTAGTTGTCGATATCGGCTACAAGAGCGATCTCTTCAAGGAATGAGGTGAGCGTAGGTACAGTTCCGTCGTTCTGCGCGGCTATGCGGTCTTCATAATCAACTGCGGTGGATACAAGCTCCTGAATATTTTCGAGACGGTCGATCTCGCTTTCTCCCATCATGAGTATCATATTGCGGTATCCCGAACGGTCTATGGTGTTTTCGACAAGCACGGACAGACGTTCCGTTTTAGCTATTTCGCGCAGTGTGTCTATAATTGAAACGAAATCGCGGAGCTTTGGAGCCGTTTTTGCAAGTATGGTGTATTTATCGGCATTTCGCATTATTTCATACATGCTGCAGCCCTCTTCTCCGGCAAGCTTTTCGACGGTTGCAACTGTAGTTTCACCGATTTTTCGCTTTGGCTCGTTGATTATCCGTTTAAGACGCAGGTTGTCGGCGGGATTGTTTATTACGCAGAGATATGCGAGAATATCCTTGACTTCCTTGCGCTCGAAAAAGCGCATGCCCCCGAGGATGCGATAGGGAATACCGCTGCGCGCGAATACGTTTTCGAGGCTGTTTGACTGAGCGTTTACGCGGTAAAGGATTGCGAAATCACTGAATTTGCGCTTTTCGCGGAGCGAAAGTTCTGCAATCCGGTTGATTATGTATCTTGCTTCTTCATTCTGATTTTCAAGGCGTTTAAGCGTGATCTTTTCGCCGCTCTCGCGGTCGGTGCGAAGTGTTTTACCCATTCTTCCGATGTTGTTGGAGATAAGAGCGTTTGCAGCGTCGAGAATATTTCCTGCCGAACGGTAATTCTGTTCGAGCCGTATTACTTTTGCATCGGAATAGACTTTTTCAAAGTTCAGTATATTCTCGATACGGGCGCCTCTGAACTTGTAGATGCTCTGGTCGTCGTCTCCGACTGCCATAATGTTTTTATATCCACCGGAAAGGAGCTGTATAAGCTCAAACTGCGCGCAGTTGGTATCCTGATACTCGTCGACGCAGACATATTTGAATCTGTGCTGATAGTATTCTCTGATGTCGCCTTTTTCTGTGAGAAGACGTACCGTCTGCATGATTATATCGTCAAAGTCGAGTGCGTTGCCCTCGCGCAGTCTCTTTTGATAAAGCTCATATATTTTTGCAACACGGTCGTGCGTATAATCCTGTCCTGCCTCAGATGCGTATTTCTCGGGAGTTATAAGCTGATCCTTTGCTCTGCTTATTGCATTCTGAACAGCTCTCGGCGCGAGCATTTTTTCGTCGATGTTAAGTTCGCGCATGCACGCCTGCACAGCTTTTTTTGTATCGTCCGTATCGTATATGGTAAAGCCGGCGGAATAACCTGCTTCGGTGCAGTATTTACGCAGGATCCGCAGACAGACCGAGTGAAATGTTCCTGCCCATACGTCTGTTTTACGCTTTACGCTTTCTTCTGCTTCCTCACTTTCCGTGCTTTCGGCATCGCACAGAAGAGCTGTGAGACGCTCCTTCATCTCGTTTGCAGCCTTATTAGTAAAAGTGATGGCGAGGATCGCCCATTCGGGGCATCTTTCATGTGCAAGACTGTCTGCAGCTTTCTCAAGCGCGGCAGTATCGGCACTTGCGTCGCCGGCGATAACTTCGAGTCCGGAGACATATTCTTCTGTCAGGTTTGACGGAGCGTCTGCATAGTATGCGTTGCCGTATCTTATGATAAAGGCGATACGCCTTGTGAGTACAGTGGTCTTTCCGCTACCTGCTCCCGCAAGTACGAGCAGAGGTCCGCGGACGCTGTATACCGCATCGCGCTGTTCCGCGTTAAGTTTTTCATATATTCTGTCAAAGATTTTGCGCTTTGCAGCCGTAAAACGCTCTGCAAGAGCATTTCCGGCGACGGAGCCGGCGCACATACATTCTGTCATATTTTAAATTACCTTCCGTATTCGTTACGGGTATGGGTCATCCGTAAATTTTATTTACTTTATTTTAACATATTTATAAAAATAAATCAACAGACATATTGACGAAAAAAACAGATTAATTTATAATAACAGTATTATCCCGTATATGAAAGAACGATGTATTTGTATGAAAAAACGAAAAACGGAGTTTGAATTGTTATGACAGAAGATTCGCTTGAAAAAGTGCTTCCGCTGCGGCTGCGCGCTTTGCCGACGGCAAAGGTATGGGGCGGAGGAAAGCTGTGCGTCGGATACGGAAAGCCTATGCCCGAAGCCCCTGATCCCGAATCGTCAGACGGTGAGATACGTCTCGGCGAAACGCTGGAGCTTGTATCATGCGGCGGAGTATCAAACATAATAGACGGAGGACGTTTTGACGGAATGACCATTTCCGAATATCTCCGTACGGAGGAGGGCTCGGACGGTGAGCTTCCCGTTATCGTAAAATATATTGACGCAGGCGATGCTCTTTCCGTACAGGTGCATCCCGGCAAGACTGAGCTGTGGTATATAGCCGAAGCGGATGACGGCGCGGAGATAATATACGGATTTGAAGAAGCTGCGGCGCACGGCGGATTTGACCGTGACGGATTTATCCGCGCGGCACGCGATGGAAGCGTAGAAAAGCTTCTGCATCGGATTCCCGTAAAGGCGGGAGAATTCTATATGATACCGTCGGGACTTGTTCATGCGCTCGGCGGCGGAATCGTTGTTTTGGAATTTCAGCAGAGCGACGCAGTTACTCTCCGCGTATGGGATCGCGGCAGAGACAGACCTGTTCAGACCGAGGAAGCTGCCGATACCGTGGAGAGACTCGGAGTATATAAATTGCATGACGGTATAGCCGAACCCGGACTCACGGAATGCGAATATTTTTCCGTGAAGAAATATTCCGCAGACGGGAAGTTATCCGTAACAGCGGAAAACGGTATGCTTTTTATATCATGTGCCGGAGGAAGCGGAACTATTTGCGGCGATAAGATAGTAAAAGGAGACAGCTTTTTGCTTCCGAAAGGCTGCTCTGCGGATATTTCAGGCAGAGATCTGACGATTCTGACGATGTGCTGGTAAGCGGTAACCGTAAAATATTTTGAGGAGGAGCGAAAACAGATATGAATATAACTGAGATCAGCAGGGAAATATTTGATTCGGCTCACAGTACCGTGTATTCTTTATGCGGACTTGATATAACCGTAGGCTATACAGAAGAATATATAGTTTCGGTCAGTGCATGGGAAGGCGGATCGCATATGTGCGGCGAACCGTCTGCGCTTTCGGACAGTGCTGCACGGCAGCTTGAAGAATATCTGTGCGGCAAGCGAATGAATTTTGAACTTCCTGTTGCAATATACGGAACCGATTTTCAGAAGGCGGTTTTGCGTGCGCTTGCGCTTGTGCCGTTCGGAGAAACACGCAGTTACGGACATATCGCGGAGCAGATAGGCAGACCGCGTGCATTCCGTGCGGTCGGTATGGCGTGTCACAGAAATCCTGTAGGAATAATTATTCCTTGCCACCGTATCGTGGGCGCGTCCGGAGCGCTGACCGGATATGCCGGAGGAATCGGACTTAAGGAGCGTTTGCTGCGGCTTGAAAGACGTGCTGTGGCAGGAGAATCTGAAACGTGTGACTTTGCCTTTTAAAGCTTTTTATCGGTAATTATTTTTACAGAATCAAAATGTATGGCATTGTTACTGACATATAACATATATACGTTGTTTTTAAATGCTCAGGATTTATTTTCTTATCCTTGTTTTATTGGTTCATTTTACCTTTTGTATTGCTGGTTTATAATTCCGCCGATTTTTCCGAGCCTTGTAATCTGCAAGAAAGTTGAAAGTTGAATATAAATATATATAAATTTTTCGTCATGCAACCGTCGGTTGCGAAAGTTTCAATAATAATTGATAGTGTGCTACGGGGAATTGCGGTATTATGTTATTTGGGAGGTAAAGTAAATGTTGTCTGAAAAAATATATACACTCAGGCGAAAGAACGGACTGTCACAGGAACAGCTTGCCGAGAAAATAGGAGTTTCAAGACAAGCGATCTCAAAATGGGAAGGAGGTTTATCAACTCCCGAGTTGGATAAACTCAGAGCTTTAAGTGAATGCTTTCAAATTACAATTGATGAACTTACCGAAAACCAACCTATAAGTGCTTCTGACAATACAAAGAAAAAGAACAAAGATTCGGTTTTCCACAAAATGGACGAAAGTAAAATCGGTTTTTGGCTTTGCTTCATCGGCGCTGTTTGTCTTATCTTGTTTTGTATATTAACAGTTATACATTCATCGTCTGTTAGTCAGATTAATGAATCATCGATGATTACTCTAAATGGAACGGGAATCCTCATTATTTTATTTGTACTGCTCATGATATTGGGAATGATACTGATTTTCAAAAAAAAATAAATTCAGGAGGTATCTGCAATGAAAAAATATAAATATATGGCCTGTTTTTTTGCCGCGCTTGCGGTTTTGCTTTCAAATGTCATGTGCGCGGCTGTTGCATACAACTACTGCGACCTTCAGTGGGGCGGACAATACGCAGGTTACAGTGTCCCGTCAAGCGCTGCATTTGTATATTGCATTCCATATGGAATAGGAATTATAATATGTTTTACTCTGGCTTGGCTTTTCAATAAAAAGCACCAAAAATCAATATGAAGCATAAGGAGGACTGTTTAGTCAGAGACAGTCCTCCTTTGTGTATTTTATCGGAGAAGTTGTGTTTTCTATCTTCAGTAACACAAAATGTAAAAGGGACTTTTCTTGAGCTTTATTGACAAAGTGTTTAAATCATGTTATAATAACCTCACGATGTATACTGAAGCTTTGCTGTGCAAATCTTCGGACATCTGAGAGAACATTGAATGGCTAAAAACAAAACGACGTTGTCGTTTTGACGCAGCGGAGCTGCATATCAAGACTTGAGTCTTGCTTTTTATGATATAATTAAGCGCAGAAAGTCTTACTTCGTAAGCCTTTGCGGCTTAGCCGTCCCCGTGCTTTGCACGGTCTGCGCAATTGACGGCTTCGCAAAAATGTCCTTGCGAGCAAACATTTTTGTTTCATGGTAGAATAACCTCACGATGTGTACCGAAGTTTTGCTGAGCAAAGCTTCGGACATCTGAGAGAACATTGAATCATCAATTTGAGCTATCGCTCTGCGGCTTTGCCGCGCATTGTGCCTGTAGCACAATGAAATTGTGGTATAATAAATAACATTCGTTTATACATAAATGTATAAAAAGACATTGAACTAAGTAAGGAGAACAGATTAAGAAAATGTCATTATCTAAATCTAAAAAAGTTATAGCGGCACTGTTTGCAGGATCTTTTATCGCGGTTTCTGCGATAGCGGGAATATCTGCAAGTGCTACCGGACCCGAGAGCGGAATATTCGGAGATATAAACAATGACGGAACGGTAAACTCAAAAGATCTTACCCGCCTGATGAAATATATTGCAGGTGAAAAAGTTGAGGCATACGGTGTCGATTTAAACGGAGACGGAAAAGAGAACGCAAAGGATCTTACAAGACTTATGAAATATATTGCAGATCCGAGCAGTGTCGAAATTCCCGAGACGACAGGAAAGCAGGATTCCGACACCGAGACAGATCCCGCAACTGACACCGAGACAGATCCCGCAACTGACACCGAGACAGATCCCGCAACTGACACCG
>CABUHS010000033.1 GCA_902491535.1 uncultured Eubacteriales bacterium | reverse complement strand
TTCCGGGATACATCGCAGCAAAATTTTTTCTTGAATATCTGCGTATAGAGCTATCTATACCGTACAGTCAGGCCGAAACCGTATTCTGGAATGCCGAAACACCCGGCGCTAAGATGCCCGGAGTTTCCGAAATGCTTTCATCGCTTTACGCTCTCGGAATCAGAACAGCAGTAATAAGCAATCTCACAATGTCGGGTAAAGCACTTTCAGAAAGAATTTCACGGCTTATTCCCGAAAGTAAAATGGAATTCGTAATTACCTCGGGAGATTATATGTTCCGCAAGCCGGATCCTATGATATTCAGACTTGCAATAAAAAAATCCGGACTTGATCCGGAAAATATCTGGTTCTGCGGAGACAATCCGAATGCCGATATTGAAGGCGCGTCAGGAACCGGTATCTTCCCTGTATGGTATGACAGCAGTATAGAATGTCCGTACCGGGATAAAGAACGGGAATCACAGCCGTCGTGCGATATGCTTCATATCCGTCACTGGAGCGAACTAACAGATTTTTTACAGTCCGTATCCGAAAAATAAGCCTGACCGACATATATATAAAAAGCAATACCGGATATCCGGTATTGCTTTTCTGCATTTCAAACTCAGACGTTACAGCCCTCGCTGTAGTCCATACTGAGAAGAGTTATCGGCTTTTCATCCTCCTCGATCTTAGGGAAACGTCCTGTCTGCTCGTAGAAGCGGTTGTCGATGCGGTCATCGTTAACCTTCGATACCTCTCCGATAAGTACCGTGCCGCCCTCAGCCCAGAAGCTGTGATAGCATCCGGGAAGAAGTGTGATGCTTTCTCCGGGTTTTACACGGATAAGACTTCCGGCGGGAAGCTCAAAGTTACGTCCGTCCATGCTGACATGGACAGGAGTATCTGCAAAATGCGCTTCATCTTCGGTCGCATTGTAAAGCTGAACAACAAGATCTGCTCCGCCGCGGTTTATAATGTCCTCCATCTTCATTCTGTGGAAGTGGAAAGGTGTAACCTGCTTTTCCTCGGTGATAAGCATCTTTTCAGCATACGGCTTTGTATACTTATCCATGCCGTAGTTACCGTTGCGGATAGTAAACATAAGCAGGCCTATCTTATGATAGTCACCGCTTCCGAAATCGGTAATATCCCATCCGAGCATATTGTCGCGGATCTCATCATACTCTCTGTTATCTGCTACAGCAGCCCACTGCTCCGGAGTCCAGCGCGCGAACGGCGGGAGTCTGAAATTCATCTTATCGGCGAACTCGAGAGCGTCAACAATGATCTTGTTTATTTCTGAACGTTTCATGTGATCTTTCCTCCTGAATATATGTAATTGATCAAACGCATGATTTATATAATTATACTAACATATTCCGACCGATATTTCAAGAGAAAACATTTATTTTTATTAAAAAAGAAGAAAACAGAACCTTAAATCATTATAAATACCATAAAACCGTACCATATATAAAACTATAAATTATAAAAAAGAACTGTCGCAGATCCGCGTCGGCGGAAGAACGGCAGTTCTGATTTTTTAATACATAATATAGTCAGAACAAGAGAAAAAGAAGCTCTGATTTAACATGCAGTAAAACGGACCGCCAAATACATTAAAAGTAGCCTGCCATTCCCGCAAACTCACCGGGTTTAAAATTCATACCGTAACTAAAGTCAGAGAAAAAAAGTTCTTCCGTCCTCTACGGCGGTATAACGCTCAAGACCGTAAATGCGCTTTGGTATATCCGACGAAAGCACCTGCTCTGCCGTCCCGCTGCATATCAGCCGTCCGCCGTCCATTACGGCGATACTGTCAGCCAGCGCGGCGGCTTCATTTATGTCGTGCATGACCATAACGACAGTTTTTCCGCTGTCGCGAAGCATACGGCAGATCCCATAAAGCTCGCGCCGTGCGCCGGCATCCAAAAAAGCGGACGGCTCGTCGAGCAGCAGACATGACGATCCCTGGGCGAGCATCATAGCAAGATATACACGCTGGCGTTCTCCTCCGGACAGCGTGCTTACAGTGCGGTCGGCATATCCGTCCGCTCCCACAAGCTTCATCGCTTTAACGACCTCCGCCCTGTCCGCCTCTGAAAGTATTCCTGCACTGCCTGTATACGGAGTGCGGCCGAGCGAGACAAGCGCGAAAGCCGTAAGCTCTGTCTGCGGAAGTATCTGAGGAAAAAGCGCAAGCTTTCTCGCGCGTATCCTCGGAGATATTCTCCGGATATCCTCACCGCAGAGATATATCCGACCGCTGTACGGAACTGTTCCGAAGCAGCAGCCGAGCAATGTTGACTTTCCGCTGCCGTTCCTGCCCATAAGTACGGTTATCTTTCCTTCCTCCGCCCTGAAAGAGACGCCGTCAAGCACACGCTTTTTTTCAAGTACGACCGAAATTCCGTTCCATTCAAGCATCGGGCATATGCCTCCTTTTCAGCAAAAGAATAAAGAAGAAAGGAGCGCCTATCATAGCCATAAGTATTCCTACCGATATTTCCGACGGAGAAAACAGGGTTCTTCCGATCAGATCGGCACACAGAAGCAGGATAGCTCCGAGAAATGCGGATACGGTTATCTGACGGTGAACCGCGTTACCGGCAAGCCGTCTTGCCATATGCGGAACAACAAGTCCGACAAATCCGAGAAGTCCGGCATAGCTTATTACCGAAGCCGCGCTCAGGCTCGCAAGCATAAGACATACGGTTCTGCACAGTCCGACTCTTATACCGAGCGACGACGCGACGGTATCTCCGAGCGAAAGCGCGGTTATTCTGCCCGAGAGGGACAGCGCGGCAAAAAAGCAGATAAAAACAAGTATTCCCGGCACAGCAAGCTGCTCCGACGAAACTCCCGAAAAACTTCCGAGTGAAAACGATGAATATACCGAAAGCACATCGGTATCGAGTACGGTTATAAACGATATTATCGCCTGAAAAAGAGACGTACAGGCAATTCCCGCCATAATGACGGTCGCCTTTCCGTTTCCCGAAGCGCACGCAACCGACAGTATCAGCCACAGCGTGATAAATGCCCCGAAGAAGGCAGCAACAGGAAGCGATCCTGATGCGTGCGGAAAAAAATACAGACAGACAACAGCCGCAAGTCCAGCTCCTGCATTTACACCGATCGTATTCGGTCCCGCAAGCGGATTTCCCGTAACGCTCTGAAGTATCACACCGGACAGCGAAAGTCCTGCTCCGCCGATAAGCGCCGCAAGCATGCGCGGAAAACGTATCGAGCATAAGATCGTATACACTGCGCGGTTTCCGTCAGGATCGCGCATAGCTCCGATAAGCTGACCGACCGAAAGTCCCGCAGGACCTACGGTGAGCGACGCTGACGCCGACATAATAAGTGCAGCTGACAGTACCGCAATAAGACATAAATATCTTTTTTTATTCATTTATTATTCATTAGAAGTCTTACCGGTCAGAAGATCGGCAAGATATTTGTAAGCCTCGCCCCATCTGGAACACGGCTTGAAATGAAAAAGTTCCTTAGGCAGGATAAACGTCCTGCCCTCCTTTACCGCCGTAAGCTGCTGCCATGCGTCGGTTCCGATAAGCTCCCCGACATGATCGCGCGCAGCTGTTTCATTTCCCATGAGTGAGAAAAATATAAAATCCGGATCGGCGGCAAGCACCGCCTCTGTATTAAGTCCTTCGGCGAGCAAAGGTGCTTCCGATATTATATTTACACATCCCAGCTCTTCGAGCATAGCACATGCAAAATGATCTGAGGCATCTTTGGCCTTTGTCGAAGAATCGGTAGAACCTGCTCTGACGAACAGTATTTTCGGCTGCTTAGCCGCAGTAAGCGAAGGATCGGAAATTATCTCATCTATCCTGCTTTTCAGTTCAAGTCCTTTATTGTATGCGCCGCTGTTTCCGGTTATTTCGGTCATACGCTCCAGCGCGTCAAGATAATCGGAAAAGCTCTCAACATGAAGAACCAACGTCTTGATTCCGGCTTTCTGAACCACCTGTGCGGCTTCGACCTGAGCGGGAATGTCCGCCGAGCAGATAACAAGCTCAGGCTCGAGCGAGAGCAGCAGTTCGGTGTTGACCGTCTTTCCCGCCCCGTCATCGACAAGCGCGACACCGGGCGCGGCAAAGCCCCTCTCGACCGTCTCACCGACGGTGATATCAATATCGCCTCCGGCTTCCTTCCATATCTCTGCGAGCGAGGAAAACAGCACCGCCGTTTTTCCGTCCCACGCTTTATTATTTTCTTCGGAGGTATCCGCGGCAGACACCTGCTCTGTTGATCCGTCATTTTTTGATGCAGTCTGACCGTCCGTACCGCCGGCAGAATTACCGCAGGCGGCAAAAGCGGCTGCCGTAATTCCTGCAAGCACAGCGATAAGAGCGGCTTTTCCGAATTTACAGATCAGCTTTATTGATCCTGTCATTTCGTTTTTTTCTCCTCAACCTCTCTGCTTTATATCGGCAGCAAGGATCTCGTCGCGGCGTGCGATAAGGTCATCTGAAAACAGCGCTTTCTCAAGCTCCTCCGTGCCGATGCGGTCTATCGCTTTGCCGAGACGTTCTTTTGCAAAAGCATTGTCCTTAAACCACAGCATTATCTTTTCCACAAGCTCCGGTATTTCTTCCTCGTTGAATGTGCGCGAAAGTCTTGTCCCCTCTCTGCGGTATTTTCCCCATGTACCGCCGACATAAACCGCACATACGGATTTTCCGTTTTTCGGCACTGCTCCGAACGGACATTTTCCGATACATACACCGCAGTCAAGACATTTTTCGGGATCTATCGAAACCTTTCCGTCATTCCTTGATACAGCACGCGACGGGCAGCATGTTTCAACTGCGCATTTCGCACATCCGCGGCAATGCTCACTGTCAAATTCAAACTCACAGAGCCCCTCGATTCCCACATCGTTGAGACTCGGCTTCATACAGCTGTTCGGACAACCTCCGACACCGATCTTAAATTTATGCGGAAGTTTTACATCAGCCATACCGACATAGAATTTTTCGTGCAGGACGGCTCCGAGCTTCTGGGTATCAATATTTCCGTAAACGCAGGTCGTTCCCTTACAGCTCGTAAGCGGACGGACCTTTGCGCCTGTTCCGCCGAAATAAAGTCCGCGGGAGCGCGCAAACGCGTCTGCCTCATCTATCTTTTCAAAAGGTATTCCGACGATCTCGGCTGCAAGTCTGCTCGTAAAGCAGACTTTGCCGTTGCCGAATTTTTTTGCACATTCGGATATGGAAGCAAGATCCTCGGCACTGTAAACGCCGGCAACCGGAACTATACGTCCCGAAAAATTCTCCGTACCGCGATTAAGAAGAAAACCGCGTGCTTTGACCGACTGAATCTGTTCTTTTGTAAGCTTCATATGTATAATACTCCTCATTTAAATAAAAAATTTAATTATGCAGGTATACCCGTCTGCGGAAGGCGTCTAACACTGCTGCGACACGCATAACGCTCAAAAGATCCGCAGATCCGGAAAATATATACCAAAATGTCATACGTATTTTATTATACATTTTTACATCATTTTTTGCAAGCAAATATTAAAAAATCCGACCGATTTTCAAAAAAATCTCCCATAGTACACAGAACTGACATATTTAAAAAGAAAAAAATCAAAAACTATGGATTTTTCTGTATTTATATGCTACAATTATTTAAAATCCCGTATTCCGGGAAAAAGACAACCCGAAAGGAAATATAAAATGATCTACCGTTTAGTTTATACCGCACAGCTTGGAAGCGGTGTCGGGAAAGAAGACCTCGGAAATGCAATGAATGCCGCAGTTCTGCCGGATCACATAGTTTCCGCAAGCGCAATGACATGGAGAGAACGCGTTTTTCTCTATTATGAATCAAAAGACGATTCTGAGATAACTCCCGAGCAGCTCTGGGGAGACATGAGCGGACTGCTCGAAGCATGGCCCGGAGAAGCTGAGAAAAGATACTGGATACGTATGTATGACATTTTCCACTATAACCGCCCCGTAGACGATACCGACTGGATGCGCCACCGTCCGTCAAAGCCTTTCGGAATGCTTATGAAGATCCGTCCGGAAATGCTCGCTTCATATATTTTCTATCATCATCAGATGCAGGAAGAAACACCCGGTTCAGGAGGCAAACACGGCGCTATATATATGCATGAAAATCTTTTGTTCCACTATCTTGAGGATAACGATCCGTCAGACGGACTCTGCTTTAAAGGAAAGCTTGACACACACAATACGCCGGGCAATTGCTGGGGAGAGCTTATGGAGCAGCACTTTGCGCCGTGGCCGGACACTGATCCCCCGATTCAGTGGAGAAAAGACGTAGATCTTATCTATCACAAAGAAAAGATAGTTCCCGCTCCGTCGGTATAAAACAGGCTGAAAATTCGGGCTCACTTTACACAGATTTAACATAGATCACATCTGTTTTTAACATTGACAGATTATGATAAAAAAAGCATAAAAATGTTAAAAATGTGCGTCGGACAAGCTTTTTCCGATGCTTACCTGTACGGAGGAATTTTCAGATGAGTATTTTCGATATTCTGAAGCTTCTCTGCGGACTCGCCCTGTTTTTGTACGGAATGGACGTAATGGGCAATGCTCTGAAGAGAAGCGCGGGAAATCAACTCAAATCAATTCTCGGACGAATGACGTCCAACCCTGTCAAAGGCTTTCTGCTCGGTCTCGTAGTAACAACGATCGTGCAGTCGTCGTCGGCGACGACAGTAATGGTAGTCGGTTTTGTAAACTCCGGAACCATGACTCTCACTCAGTCTGTCGGAGTCATATTCGGAGCAAATCTCGGAGCGGCAACGACTGCATGGCTCATCGGTCTTTCAGGACTTGAGGGCGGAGCTGCCGCATCGTCGATACTGAACTGGCTGAAGCCGTCGTCATGGACTCCTATAATCGCAATGATCGGAATATCCCTTATCATGTTCTCAAAAAAGGGAAAAAAGAAGGATATAGGTACAATACTTCTCGGATTTACTGTCCTTATGGTCGGAATGGACACCATGTCAGCTTCGGTTTCCGTACTCAACGATAATGCGACATTCCGTTCTATGCTTACAATGTTCAGTAATCCTATCCTCGGAATGCTTACCGGTCTTATAGTTACGGCAATAATTCAGTCGTCCGGAGCTTCTGTCGGTATCCTGCAATCGCTGACAACTACGGGAGCAATCACCTACGGAACCGCAATTCCGATCGTCATGGGTCAAAACATCGGAACCTGCGTGACCGCAATGATATCCTCCGCCGGAGCGGGTAAAAACGGAAAGCGTGCGGCGCTTATCCACCTTTATTTCAATATTATCGGCGCAGTGGTTCTTATGGTACTGTACAGCGTTCTTAACGCCATATTCAAGTTTTCGTTTGTAGATCAAACGATCGGAATGTGGGGAGTTGCGGCAGTACACACGATATTCAAGCTTCTTTCAATCGCGCTGATCGTACCGTTTTCAAAGCAGCTTGAGCATCTCGCTAAAATATCCGTCCGCGAAGGCGGCGAAAAGAGTGCAGTAAGCCTGCTTGATGAACGTCTGCTCGATACTCCGTCGGTCGCTACCGAACGCGCGGAAGAGATAACCTGCACCATGGCAGATCTCTCTTGCAAGGCGTTTAAAGACTCTGTATCGCTGCTCTCCGATTACAGTGAGGACAAAGCAACTGAAATACGGAAGATCGAAAACCAGGCAGATATATTCGAGGACGCGCTCGGAACCTATCTTGTAAAGCTTTCGAGCCGCAGTATGACAGAATCGGAAAGCAGACGCATAACCAAGCTCCTGCATATCATCGGCGATTTCGAGCGCATATCCGACCATGCCGTAAATATGGTCGAATCGGCGGAAGAAATACGCGATAAAAAAATTACGTTTTCCGAGGATGCAAAGCATGAGATAAATGTTCTCACCTCTGCTATCTCCGAAATACTTGACCTCACCTGCAAAGCATTTGAAGCAAACGATATTGCAACTGCGACGCACGTCGAACCCCTTGAGCAGGTTGTCGATCATCTTAAGGATCAGATCAGACTTCATCATATTCTGCGCGTACAGAAAAGCGAATGTACGATCGAACACGGATTTATTCTGTCCGACGTGCTGACAAACCTTGAACGCGTCTCGGATCACTGCTCTAATATTGCAGGCTGTCTGATTGAAATATCAGAGGATAATGCGCTTAATATGCACAAATATCTCGATACGGTCAAAAAGACAGATGAGGAATTTGAGAGAATATACAAAGAATACAGACACAAATATTCGCTTGAATTCAACTGAAAATAAAATGCTGCGGTAAACGAACCGCCCTCCGCACGAACATTTACACGGTATGTTCATTCGGAGGACGGTTTCTTTTATCCGTGTGCATAACAGATCCGAACAAGGCGTTGACTGATAAGCGTTTTTTACCGTCTGTTTTCATCACCCCTCACATATTACAGAGCCAGCGCGTGACTCTCTGCCCTGTGTTTTGCGCCTGACACATATTAAGAGACTGAATATTAAGTGCCGTAAGCATAAGCCTACGGCACTTAAACTTTAATTTAATTACATACTCATCCGCACACAACGGCTCCGCCGTGATCGCGCAATACGCCGTGCGCACAAAATACCCGTCTGAGCGGAGTTTCATCTTCAAGTGCATGCTTCTCCCCGATATGGGACTGAACAAAATCCATTATACGTTCTCCGTCGGGATGAAGCATCGGATCACCGAAGAAAAACAGCGCGTCTCCGATACGTGCGGACGCTCCGCCGATAAACCCGGTATCATATCCGGGGAGAGCTATGCCGCCGGGCGATATAAGAAGTACATCCGCTCCAAGACGCTCTGCGGCAAGAGCCTCTCCCCTGTCAGCGGTTATAATAGCCCGCTCGGTCACCTTACATGCCGAGCATGCCGCATATCCCTGACGGATATTTATTATATTGCCCCGGTCAAACATGCTCAGAAGCTCACGCGAAGCACTATCGGCACGGCACAGAACAACGTCTCCTCTGTCCGGGAATCTCATTCTCAGGGCATTCAGTGCAATATCGTCTGGATAAGCGCATATTCCCCCGTATTCAGGAATATGCGTGTGTGTCGGTACGGATCCGGCATTGCCTGCGAATATATTCTCATTCTGTATGTAATATGCCTCAGGACAGAGTATTCGCTCCTTATATGCAAACAAAAGCATGTCCGGATGATCGGAAACAGGCGCGTCAAGAACCGCAAAACGCGGAAGCCGTACAATATGTATACCGCCGCACATATGACTCGTGCAGTCCACAAATTCCGTAACACTGTTTGCATTTTCCGTCGCATAGTTTGCGTTTTCCGTCGCACGGTTTGCACATTCTGTCGCACGGTCAGCACGCGGCATACAGCCCTTGTCTGCACATTCGGACAAAGTATGCATGCAATTACGGTCGGACAAGTCTTCCGAATGCACCTGAGCGGCATTTTCAGCCGGCAGACTGCTGCTCCCGAACGCGGACAAAATCATATTTTCACACTCGGCATCAAGCCGGGACGCCACAAAAACAGTCAAAACATTATTCTCCCGATATCATCAGATAAAATATCCGTAAACGCAAGTAAACCCCGCCTCTGCACAGAAACGGGGGATCTTGTTTTCAGTTATATACTACCGCGAAGCAGGTACACTTAAGCGCGTACTACCTTGCCGGAACGCAGACAGCTCGAGCAAACATTGACCGACTTATGAGTGCCGTTCGCTGTGATAACTCTTACCTTTCTTACGTTAGGCTTCCAAGTTCTGTTCGTCTTGCGGTGTGAGTGAGATACGTTACAACCGAAAGTAACGCCCTTTCCGCACAGTTCACATTTTGCCATGTCTATAATCATTCCTTTCCCTTTAAACTGCGGTCACGCGGCGGCTTTGCATTCAGCATATGTAAAGAGAAACCTTACAAACGCCGATAAATACGCTTTTGCAGGACGAAGTCCGCATATCTGCGCCCGCATAACCGACCAGTGATTTTACCAAAGAACTGCCTCGCCGTATACAGCAGGCAGACAGCCGTATCAGTAACCGTACGGTCACGTCAACAGCGATAAATTTATTATACCACAATTTCATTGTGCCCCAGGCACAATGAGCGGCAAAGCCGCAGAGCGATAGCTCAAATTGATGATACAATGTTCTCTCAGGCGTCAAAAGGCTTGTTTTGCAAGGCTTTTGCAAACGCCGTGAGGTTATTATACCATATATTTTTATGAATTGCAAGAGATTTTTTAATTTTATAGTCAAAAACCGATTATTTTTTTCATAAGTACCAAAACAGAATAAACGGTAATTTCGGTCGCACGGACACCGCACGCAGATTTCCCCGCACAACATACCCTCTGACAGAAAAATCAGTCTTTTGAATCCTCTTTATTCACACCTTTGTCAGACTCCGGTTTCCCCTCCTTCGATTTCTTCTTTTTCGAAAGGGAGATTTTGTTTTCCTTGCCGGCACGCAAGCGTTTTATATTCTCTCTGTGCATCCAGACTACAAACAAAGCTGCGATCATTGCAATAATGATATGCGTGCCGTAGCTGCCCGTCACTCTGTAAAGTACATACGGGTATACGATCATACACATGCATGAGCCGAGCGAGACATATTTTGTCATAAGCACAACAATGATAAATATAATAAGCAGCGTCAGGAAAACAAAAGGATTCTGGCATAGAATCATAACGGCAACCGTTACAACGCCCTTACCGCCCTTAAAGTTAAAATAAACAGGAAATACGTGACCGAGAACACAGGCAAGTCCTGCGATATCAGCTCCCCATTGACCTGCAAGCATACGTCCTACAACAAGAATACTGAGCGCCGCCTTGAATGCATCTCCGAGAAAAGTGACGGCGGCAGCGCCGCGTCCGTATGTACGGAGCATGTTTGTCATTCCGCCGTTTCCGCTTCCGTGAGAGCGCACATCGTCGCGGTAAGCAAGCTTTGATATAAGCACGCCGAAATTAACGCTTCCGATAAGATACGCAATTACCGCCGAAAGAATCACACCTATAAAAAATATATATCCGTGTCCGGCATTCTCTCCGAGAATACCGAAAAAACCCTTATTCCAAAGATTCGCAAACGTATACATAAATGAATATTCCTTTCAAAATAAATCCGCCTCAGTCCTTGTCTTTACCGCGCTGTCTTATATTAAAGACCATCGGAGTACCTTTAAAACCGAACACTTCTCGGATCTGATTTTCAATATACCGCTGATACGAAAAATGGAACAGTTCGGCATCGTTGCAGAATATAACGAATTCCGGCGGCTTTACTCCAGTCTGAGTCATGTAATATATCTTCAGTCTGCGTCCCTTATCGGTCGGAGGCTGAACACGTGTAACCGCATCGTTGAGTACATCGTTCAGCATACCTGTAGAGATGCGCATACACGACTGCTCATGTACATAGTTTATCAGTTCAAAAAGCTTTGATACCCGCTGACCGGTAAGCGCCGAGACATACACGATCGGAGCATACGGCATATATGAAAGCGCTGTGGATATCTTTTCATTGAACCGCTTTGCCGTGTCATTATCCTTTTCTATGGCGTCCCACTTGTTGACAACAATGATCGAAGCGCGTCCCGCCTCATGAGCTATACCTGCAATCCGTTCGTCCTGCTCGGTTATACCTTCTGTAGCGTCGATCATAATAAGGCACACATCGGCGCGCTCGACAGCCGCCTTGGAGCGGAGAACACTGAATTTCTCTATTCTGTCACTGACCTTGCTCTGTCTGCGTATTCCGGCAGTATCTATAAACGTATATCTGCCGAACTCGTTTTCAAACACTGTATCAATCGCATCGCGCGTGGTTCCGGCAACCGAAGATACTATAAGGCGATCCTCACCGAGAATATTATTTATTATAGAACTTTTTCCGGCATTAGGCTTTCCTATGACCGCAACGCGGATAGAATCGTCCTCCTCTGTCTCTGTATATTCCGGACAAAGCTCGGTAACACGGTCAAGAAGGTCTCCCGTACCGCTTCCGTGTACCGCAGATACCGGTATCGGCTCGCCGTCGATTCCAAGCTCGTAAAACTCATAGTATTCCATCGGAAGTGCGCCAACACCGTCAACCTTGTTTACGCAAAGAATGAGCGGCTTACGGCTCTTCATAAGCATCGTTGCAATATCTCTGTCGTTTGCGGTAACGCCTGTCGTAACGTCGGTCATAAATACGATAACATCGGCGGTGTCAATCGCCGTCTGTGCCTGAGCGCGCATATATCCGAGCATCATATCGTCCGTCTTAGGCTCGATACCTCCGGTATCGACAAGCGTAAGCTGTCTGCCGTTCCATTCGATATCGTTATATATTCTGTCGCGGGTAACACCGGGCGTATCCTCTACAATAGATATCCGGCTGCCCGACAGCTTGTTGAAAAGTGTCGATTTACCGACATTCGGTCTGCCGACAATTGCTATTATTGGTTTGCTCATAAGCCCACCTCTGCTTTCTCAATCTGTAAGATGCCTGCGGATGCGGTCATCCTTCCAGCACCGATTTTATAAAGGAAACGCCGTCAGTTTCACTGAAAACTACCGGAACCCCGAGCTTTTCGGAAAGCTGCTCCGGCGTCATGCCGTCGAGGAACAGATCCCGCTCTGCGCGAAGCATGACCGACGGAAGTATAAGCCGCGAGCCGAGAGGCTTTCCTTTCAGCTGAGCGGCAATATCGCCGCCGGTAACAAGTCCTGCAACCGTGACCGTATCCCCGAAAAATTCATTTTCTATGCGGTACACATGAATATCAAGACCTTCTATGCGCCGCATAAGCTCTCGCGCAAGCGAGCTTATAAACTCAAATGCCGCCGCTCCGGTAGCAATCGAAAGTTCACCCACACCCTTTCTGCCGTACTCGTCCAGATAGTCAAGCTCGGCGCAAAACTCGCCGTTCATCGACGCGATCATTCCGACGCCGTTATCAAGCTGCGGATAGCCGTCATAATAATCCTCACCGGGAATCGGCATCTCCGCTTTGAGATAAAATTCATCAGAACAATAAACAAGGCGTACACCGTTCTCGGCAAAAAATCTGTCTCCGAAAGAGTTGACCTGAGAGATGACCTCTGCCGCCTCTTCCTTTGAAAACTGCGTGAGCGGATAAAGTCCGTCCCGGTGCTTTGTCAGTCCCGCAGGAACTACCGAAACGCTGCCGAGTCTCGGATAAAGCTCCGAAAGCTCACGCATCGTGCGGTCAAGCTCCTCGCCGTCGTTCAAGCCCCGGCAAAGAACTATCTGAGCGTTCATTTCGATACGTGCATCTGCAAACCGACGCATAATTTCAAGCACTTTTCCTGCATGCTTATTTTTCATCATCCGGCATCTCAGCTCGGGATTGGTAGTATGTACAGATATATTTATCGGAGAGCAGCGCATTTCGATCATACGGTCTATATCGTCATCGGTAAGATTCGTCATCGTTATATAGTTCCCGTGCAGGAAAGAGAGTCTGCGGTCATCATCCTTGAAATATATCGTCTCGCGCATACCGGGCGGATTCTGATCTATAAAGCAGAACACGCATCCGTTGCGGCAGCAACGCTTTTCATCCATCAGAAACGTCGCAAATTCAAGTCCGACGTCATCGTATTCAGGCTTTTTCAGCGTAACGTCAAAAAGCTGGGCACCTCTGTGAATTTTGAGCGTAACACGCTTTTCGGTTATCCGGAAACGGTAATCGAGAACATCGCATATCTCATGTCCGTTTATGGATATGAGAATATCGTTCGCGGCGATCCCTCCGCGGTCGGCAACAGAACCGGGGATTACATTTTTTATCTCTACCGTGGCACTCACCTCCGTCACATCAGTGCTGAAAACTTAAATTACAAAATAAGAACCCGACCCGCCGGACGCAATCGCAGATTGCGGGCGGTACTCAGGAGCCTTGTTGTTTCAGGGTAACACCCCCGCTCCGACGGGTACAATTATAGGTTGCGGGCGGATACCCCGAAACCTTGTTGTTTCACCATTACAAACAAAAACCGGGCGGTCATGCAATGCACGCGCCCGATTTCGTTTCATTTGATCCAGTTGATCTTGAACTACCACTACTCCGTATTCTTTTATATCGGAACGTACGGGATTACTCAGCGTCAACCTTAATGATTTCCTTGCCTCTGTAGGTTCCGCAAGCCTTACAAACACGGTGTGCAAGGTTATACTCGCCGCATTTAGGGCACTTAACCATACCGGGCATATCCAGCTTCCATACATTGGAACGTCTTTTATCTCTTCTTGCTTTAGAAACTTTTCTCTTCGGTACTGCCATTTGCCGTACACCCCCTTTAAATTCTGTATCCTCTATGCTTTACAGCCTAAGCATTATTGCTCTTCTCCGCTACCGCCGTCAAGCAGCTTTGCAAGACATGCAAGTCTCGGATCGATCTCATGCTTTTTGCATCCGCAGTCACCGTCATTAAGATCATGACCGCAATGCGGACAAAGTCCGGCGCAATCTTCTTTGCAGAGAGCCTTTGCCGGAAGCACGAGCATCAACTGTTCATAAAACGGACTCTCGGCATCAAGCACACCGTCCTCGATGAAAACATAATCATCGACGACCGGATCGGCGTCCTCGTCCTCAAGAGTTCCTCTCACTGCAACAGTTTTGTCGAGCATGACACTCTGTATTTTACGGATCGGTTTCAGACAACGCGCGCACTCTGTCTCATACGGAGCATCAGCACAAAGGCGAAGCCTTATATATCCTGATCTGTTCGTAACATCTCCGCTCACGGTAAAAGGTTCATAAAACGTTATCCCGAGTTCGGGTACAGGATCAGGCAGAATTTCAAACGATATCTCGATACTGTCGCTCTTGCCCGAAAGCAAGGGATACATATCAATATTTTTTACTGCCATGTAAGCTAAGCCTCCTGTGTTTTTAAACAGCTTTATGCCGCAAACATTAAGCGCTAAGGCCGTACAAACGTATCGCCGCGCATAAAATGTCACAAAAGATATTATACATGTTTTAAGCCGCTTTGTCAAGGGAATTTTCCCAAAACATTGCAAAAAAATTTTAGAAAAGGACGTTTTTCAGTGCGCTGACCCGCAGAGAGCAGCACACATGCGCGATGTCTTACTTTTCGGCAGCTGCGAGCCACTCTATAACATCCGATGTTTCATAGGCAGACGTCCACGAATCGTGTCCTACATTATCATAGGATGTAAGCGTTGCATTTCCCCCGAGATGTTTAATAGCTTCGACCATTTCAACCGATGCGTTGTAAGGAACGCAAAAATCGTCAGTTCCGTGGAATGCACGGATAGGAAGCTTTGTCAGCGCACCTGCACGCCAGACCATTCCGCCGCCGCAGATAGGAGCGACCGCAGCGAAGTAATCGGGATACATGCATGCCATCTCCCATGTGCCATATCCGCCCATTGAAATTCCGGTAAGAGTAATGCGTTTTTTGTCAACATTCATATCCGAAGCAACATGTTCGATAAGATCCATGATCTGATCCGGCATATGATTCCACACCCTGTCAGCAGGGCACTGCGGAGAAAGCGTGATAACGCGGAGTCCGCGGTAATCGTTGTCGGCACAGAAATATTTAGGAATTCCATGTACTTTTACAAGTTCAAGATCGTCACCGCGCTCTCCGGCGCCGTGAAGAAATACGATCATCGGAAGAGATTCCTTGCTCGGATCAAATCCTGAAGGGGTGGTCATTATATAACGAAGTTCATTTATTTTGCTTTTAGTGTATAAAACTGATGTATAATTCATTTTATTTGCCTTCCTGAATCATTTTATGTATATTCGCAGCGGCGTCAGATAACTTCTATGCCGAGCATATCGCAGAGCGAGCGTATCGCTTCTGTATTGTCACCGTAAGAAATAATGTAGTGCTGACACATGACCTTGTCGGTGAAGTCCTCTACGTCATCGAGAAGGATCTCAAGTCCGGGAAGCTGAGGCGCAGGCTGTGTCCATCCTGCCTCCTCCCATTTGCGGGGAGAAACTCCGTATCCTTTTACAAGATGCATAACATATTTATCGCCTACAGAAGTGAGACGGCACATTGTAAGCGCACCGGGCTTTACCCTCGATACGTTAAGCACACCTTCAGAAAGCGCTCCGAAAGCAGCGGGCATAACCGTTACTCCGCTCTCGGTGATCTCAGCGGGAACATAGTCCGGAACACCTGCAAGAACACGGTCTGTAAAGAATTCGTAGAATTCCAGATATGCCGCGCACTGTCCGGTAAGATATTTTACCATAAGCTGTGTCACGCTTCCGAGACAGTCATTTTCAGGTACGGTGCATACTCCTGCAATATCCGCAAGAAGCATAAATACGGGCGCAGGCGGAAATCCGAGAAGCTTTTTCATTCCGTCGACATCCTTGAGCGAAACCGCTTCATATCCGCGCTCGTCCACAAGCTGCTTAACAGCGATATAATATCCGGCAGCCTTCATAAGAGCTTCGTCCGATGCTTTGGCAAGAAAGTTCCACGGAGTTATTTCCTTACCGTCGAGCATTCCGCCCTCGGTTATCGCCGTAACAACAGCTCTCTTCTCTTCCCCGCTGATCTTTTCGCTGCGTCCAAATACTTCGAGAAGCTCAAAGGTCTCGATCTCAGGTCCGACAACGCGCTTGAGAGAAGGACCGTCCGCAAGAGTACCGTACAGATTCATATCGCGGTAGCCTGCCATGCCGACACGTGCATGACGGAGCTTTGCAGCTGCAGATGCAGCGCGGCAGTACGAAGCCACGCGGTCCGAACGGGTAGGCATTCCGATAATATCATATATGTATTTGAAGCTGTATCCGAGATCGCACATCGTTTTGCGGAGAGCGCTTGTTCCCGCCTGATCGGCAGTTGTTACAAGACGGTCTTCCTCCATCCAGCCGCAAAGTCCCCAGAGAACCATCGGCTTGTTGCGGTAATGCTCAGCGATCTTGATAACTGCATGAGTAGGTATCCATCCGGCAATGCAGAGAACAAGACAGTCGAAATCATCGGTTTTCAGCACGTCAAGCGCATGCGCGATATCCTTTTCTTCGTAATCATCGGTAACGGGAAAAACGCTTACCGTTTCAATTCCTTCATCGCAAAGCGCCTTATGAGCCGCCTCGCACTTTTTAACTATAATCTCCTTCGGCGTATTTACCTCGCCGAAACCGACAAATCCGGCTTTAATCATATTTTATATTTTCCTTTCGAAAGGTTTTTATTTCAAGTTTTATGTACGCGGATAAAGTCTGTCGTCCGTCTCACAGTAAGCACGGTACGCAGCATCGCTCTGCTCCGACGGATGAGGCTCATATACCTTGTCGGGCGCGATAAGCTCAGCGCAAGCCGCTTCGACTGAACCGTATATGCCTACTCCGACACCTGCAAGTATCGCAGTTCCGAGACACGCCGTCTCAGTATTTTTCAGCGTGACAAGCTTCATTCCGGTAATATCAGCCTTTATTTTGCACCAAAGCGGACTGAGAGCGCCTCCGCCCATAGTACGTATCTCGGTGCAGCTGACTCCGAGATATTCGAGATTGCCGCGAAGCATACACGCCACAGATTCAAGGATAGCACGAACCATATGTCCGCGCGAATGCTCCATAGTAAGTCCGAAAAATGCACCCCTTGCATCGGGATCGTATTTCGGCATCGTAGATCCGCAGAGATACGGAAGAAATACAAGTCCGTCACTGCCGTAAGGAACCTTTTCCGCAAGTCTGTCAAGCTCAGCGAATGAATATCTCTCGCAAAGCTTATTTTTGAACCATTTAAGTGCAATTCCGGCGGTAGGAGTCCACGAAAGCAGCGCATAGCTGCCGTCATAGCTCAGGTGGCACGGAACGATACTGCTTTGATCATAGTCGGGAATTCCGCTGCACGGTGCAAACACCGTCATAGTCGTTCCTGTCATTTCGCTTACGATTCCCTGTCCGACAACACCCGCGCCGATCGCACCTGCGATCTGATCGAGCGCTCCGCTGACAACGGCAATACCGCCCTCGCAGCCGTCCCCGGCATTACCTCCGCCGCACAGCCAATCTGCGGAAGCACGTCCGACAGGAGTACCCGACGGTACGGTGCGCGGAAGCATTTCTTCCGTCACGCCTATAAAGCCGAGCATCTCATCCCACCAGCATTTTCCGCTTATGTCAAAATATATGGTAGAAGACTGTATCGACGGCTCGGTCACAAACTCTCCGGTAAGCGCCCATAAAATCCAGTCCTCAAGGAGGAACACGCGCTTTGTACGCGCCCATATCTCAGGCTCATTATGCTTTATCCACAAAAGCTTGCATGCCGGCCATGTCGCCGTAATTTCAGGCTGTCCCGTGACCTCATACACCCTCTGTCTGCCGAACTGCCGTTCGATCTGCTGCGCCTCTGCGGTCGCACGGTTGTCCAGCCATACGATCGCCGGACGAAGCGGCGCGCAATTTTCATCGGTGACGATCAGCGTCTCGCCCTGAGTATCGACAGATATACCGGCGATCTTTTCTGAAAGAACGCCTGCACCCTCTCCGGGAAACGCTTTTTCAGCCGCCTCTGTAAGCCCGCGGCGCACTATCGAAATGTATTCATCCGCGTCAAACTCTGTCATATTTCCTTTAGCGTCGAGAGTGTAATCCACAGTCGCCGCAGAGACAGTAACTCCGTCGGTATCAAATATCGCCGCTTTAAGCGAGGTCGTACCTATGTCGATACCTATAAGATATTTCTTTGTATCAGCCATTTTATTTATGCCTTGTGCTTTTCGTCCCATGCCGTGCGGAGCGCGCAGAGCATCTCGTCAACCATTGCGGCAGGATCCTTAGCGCAGAAGATTCCGCTTGTGCTTCCGGTAGCTTCCGCTCCGAGCATTATCGTATCATATACGTCCTGTCCGTTCTTGATTCCCGCGCCCTGAAGCACCATGATATCGGGATTAATCTCGCGGACACTCTTTATCGTCTGTGTAACATAGTTTTCATCACTTGTTTTACCTGTACCGATAAGCTCGGTCGGCTCTGCGACAAGAAGATTCGGAGAAAGCTTTGCGATCGCCATAAGCTCCTCAACGGTATCTGCGCAAACGATCGTTCCGAGTCCTACCTCGTCGGCGCGGGCAATCGTCTTTTCGATCTCCTCCATAGTGAGATGGCACTCCGCATGATTGAGCATAACGCCCTCTGCTCCGGCAGCCTTTACAGCTTCGGGAAGCACCGAGCCGAGTCCGCGTCCGGGACGCAGATAATCCATATGCTGAGCAAAAACATGTATGCGCTCGGTATTGTCCGCAAGCGTTTTTATATCCGTATATACCGGCGTAACAAGTACGTCAACGTCGTATTTTATTGCCGCGCGGTCGATAGCCTTTGCAAGCGCAAGCATTTCGTCGCCGTACATATAGCATTTCGGTCCTATTTCAAAAAACGGAGGTTTGATCTTAAATCCTGTATACATGATATTCCCTTTCTCTCTGAGAAAATAATTTTTTATTTTAACTGCATGACCGAAGCAATGCTGCGATCAAAAATAAACTGTATCTTACAAATTTACTTGCCTGCCGTCATTCCGCCGTTTTTCTCTGCCTCAAGCCGGCGGATAAGCGCATTTGTGCGTCTGCGTCTGATGACTGCGGGAACTCCGATTATCAGCACAAGAAGGATGGCAGCGCCTGCGATAAGAAGATAATCGGCATATCTCGGATATGCATTTCCGAGCAGAATGCTTCTTCCGATCCTGTCTGCCGTACTCAAAACGCTCAGAAAGCTTTCTCCTGAATATGTATCCGCATCCGCAAGCTCAGCTTCCGAGCTTCCTGTTTTGATACCGACCTTTTCCGTGACGATCTGCTCGCCCGCCGACAGTGCGGCACGTTTACCTGGTGCGGATATTTCTGCATCGACGGCTATCAGACGAACTGTTCGCTTGGCAGTCACAGGCGAATTTGCTGCAAATTCGCCTCCGGTCAACTGAGTATTACGTGCATATACCGCAGTTCCACCGTCAGTATCCGACACCGATATATCAAGCTTACCGCCGGACACCGTAACCGTTCCTGCATCATAACGTATTCCGCATGAGCCTGCATTTATATCTATATTTCCGGAGCGTATCCGTATTTCCTTAGAGACCTCCGAATAGGACATTATACCGTTTTCAGCCGAAACCGTCAGCGTACCGTCTCCCGTTACGGTAAATCCGCCCTGCCCCGCAAGCGCCGCATACCGTGCCGAAATACGGTTGTTTCCGCGAAGCTCGACTGTTGCGCCGTCCGGAAGCTTTATTCCGTAATCATCCGGAGTATCGATGTTTACTCCCTGCAGTATAAGCGTAGTGTTGCGGTTATCCCAATAATATCCCTCGCCTGTAATATTTTTCTGAGGGCGTGTAAGATTTACAGTTTCGGTAAGCGTTTCCGCCTGCGCCGCAAAAGACGGAACAAAAGTACATAATGCCCCTGCGGCAATGCAGAATACTGCGGTTATATATCTGATACGGTTGCAGAAAGAACTGTGCATGACCTGTTTTCCCTTCATCTTATTATCCGATAATTGCCACTGCTAAAATTATCTATAGTATATCACAGCCGATGTAAAAAATCAAGCACGCCCGACAAGAGTTTTTTATATTTATGTTAATTTTCCCTCCGAAAAGGCAGACGGTCGGCATTGAGTATTGACTTTAAACATACAATTAAATATAATAATTAGCATAACATAAAATAATGCACCGGAGAAACAGCTATGCATACGAAAAAAAATCAACGCATATACCGACGTGCGCGCACGGCAATAATAATCCTGACCGTTCTTACTGTCGCCTTTATATGGTCGAATTCCCTCAAAAACGGCTCGGAATCTATGTCGGTCAGCAACAGCATACTCAATATTATTAAACC
>CABUHS010000032.1 GCA_902491535.1 uncultured Eubacteriales bacterium | reverse complement strand
TCTTTTTTCGTTAGGACTTATTTCCCTCTTAGATTACTTCCAGTAGCTTATGATACCCCTCTAAGGCCTATCTACTCGCTTATCCTCCGCCTTCCGACGGCTTCGTTAGTATATCACACTTCTCTTTCTTTGTCAAGAGGGATTTGACAAAATCTATATTTTTTTTGCAGTATCCTGTCGATATAGCAGTCACCAACCATAAGAACTCTTTAATTTTCAAATATAATCTCAATTATTATAAAATCATTTTTTCGGTAATAAACCAATATCTCATATCAAAACAAAACGGCAACTGCCGTCCAGATAATCCGGACGGCAGCAAGCCTTTAGTTAAATATTACATTTCAGTAATTATTCAGCGATATCCTCATCATATTCTTCCGCATCCTCTTCGTCTTCAAGGATAGCACGGATAGAAAGGCTGATCTTGTGATTGTCATAGTCAATGTCAACGATCTTTGCATCTACTGTCTGGCCAACCTGGAGAACGTCAGCGGGAGACGCGATCTTCTCAAGTGATATCTGAGAAATATGAATAAGACCGTCAACTCCGGGAACGATCTCTGCAAATGCACCGAAAGCAAGAAGGCTTACTATCTTAACATTTGCAACGTCGCCTATTGTATAGGTAGACATGAATATATTCCAAGGGTTGCTTTCCTCGGTCTTGTAGCCGAGAGAGATTCTCTTAGCTTCGCGGTCGAAAGACTTAACATATACAGTGATCTCATCGCCTACAGATACAACATCGGAAGGATGAGCTATGCGAGTCCACGAAAGCTCAGAGCTATGTACCATTCCGTCAATTCCGCCAAGGTCAACGAATGCGCCGTAATTGGTTATAGATTTAACCTTTCCGGTGTATACCTTACCTTCTTCAATGCTCTCCCAGAAAGCAGCCTCAAGCTTCTTCTTCTCTTCGCGCTTGATAACACGTACAGAAGCGACTGCACGGCGGCGGGCATCGTTGATCTCAATAATCTTAACCTTCTGTGTAGTTCCTACAAGTGTAGAAAGATCGGTATCCTTAGAAACACCGGTATGAGATGCAGGAATAAATACGCGCATTCCGAACAGAGAAATAATAACTCCGCCCTTTACAGCGTCGGTAATCTTTCCTTCAAGAACCTCAGACGCCTCGTATGCAGCGACAATATTTTTCCAGTTAATAACATTCTCGATCTTTCTTCTTGAAAGCGTTGCTATTCCGTCAAGGTCGCTCACCTTAACAACGATAGCTTCGATTTCATCACCCACGTGATACTTTTCTGAGATCTCAGCCGAAGATACATCAGAGAGTTCGGACGCGGGAATAATGCCTGTAGCCTTTGCACCGAGATCGACATGGATCTCGCCCGACGAGATCGACGTGATCAATCCGGTTACCGTATCTCCTGTATTTAATGTTTTGAGGGACTGCTCAAGCATCCCTGCAAAATCCTCTCCTGTGATCTCAGTTTCCATAAGATTCTCTTCCATAATTCTTTTAACCTCCTCAATTATGCCGCTCGGAGTGGAAGCTCCTGCGGTAATACCCGCTATCGTTCGCGGGGTTATCTGTTCCAGCGGCAATTCCGATTCATCTTCGATCAGATACGTATTGTCCAAATTTTGTTTTGCGGTTTTATACAGCTTGTTTGTATTCGAACTGTTTCTGCCGCCTATAACTATCATCAAATTAACGTTCCTCGACATCTCGTCGGCTTCCGTCTGTCTGGATTCAGTAACATTACATATTGTATCAAAAATAATTGAGTTTGTACATACCTTTTGGATATTTTCTTGACATTTTCTCCATTCCGAAAGTTTTTGAGTGGTTTGAGCCACCAAAATTATCCTCGATTTGTTGGTTTTGCACAATTTTATTTTTTCTATACAGGACTGAGCAGAATCGCATACCGCATATTCACCCTTACAGTAGCTGCAAATGCCACGAACTTCAGGGTGAAGAGGATCGCCCATTATTACAGTAAGTGTATTTTCATCGGTATTATCGTCAACAATTTTATGTATTTTCTTCACATATGGACATGTACAATCCACAACATGGAAACCGGGATCGTGTTCCGCTCTCAAAAAAAGCTTGTCCGAAATCTGTTTCGGAACGCCGTGCGTTCTTATAACAACCACCGTTTCGGAATCGGAAGGTTCACTGTCGCATATAGAGTCTATCTCCTCCTCCGAAGCCGGATGAACGCCGAGCGACTCAAGTTCTCTTATGATAGCCGGATTGTGTATAAGTTCGCCGGTAGTATATATCCTTTTATTTACATTATCCTTTGCAAGTTCGTATACGCAGTCCACAGCACGTTTTACGCCAAAGCAAAATCCCGCATATTTTCCTACAGTTATTCTGTCCATATATTCTCCGATCCGTAATTAAAGCACAGGCGCGGGAACAACGTCCCGCGTCTTTATGCCGCGTTCAAATCCGCTCCTTACAGCAGAAGCGGAAACATTTATAAAATCACTTTCTTACACTAAAACTGTATTTTTGCGCAAGCGCGACCACATCACCGAAAACACGTTCCGAAACCCGCTTATATTCAGATGATCTGACCTTTACTTTTCCTTTTTCGTCGGTATGTTCTTCGATAGCAAGTTCATCTCTTGTTATCGGCTTTCCGATAACGATTCTTGTTTTGCAAAACGGACGGACTTTAAAGTTTTTTGTAACTATGGCAACAGGGAGAATCACCGCATCTGTATGCGCGCTTATCATACCTATTCCAGACCGTGCGCTCTCGACAGTAGGCATAACGCCTATACATCTCGTTCCCTGCGGAAACATTCCGACACATTCTCCGCTCCCGGCAAGCTCTATGGTCTTCTTTATAGCGCCCACATCAGCCGATCCTCTGGATATCGGATACGCACCGAAAGCACGGATAAGCTTTCCCAAAAGCGGAACTTTAAAAAGCTCTCTTTTCGCAAGAAAATGTACCTGACGCGTAAGCGACGCTCCGATAATAACTGGATCTGCAAAAGAAAGATGGTTTCCGCACACTATCATGCCGCACTCTTGCTTAGGTTCATTTTCCGCGCCTATTATCTCAATACGGAAAACACACCTTACAAGCCTTGCAAACGCGGAATACATAACAGAGTAAAACCTATTATTTCCTTTTACTTTGTTTTTCTTCATGACTCTCTCCCTTTCAGAATATCTGAAAAATAACTGTCAGCCTATATGCTCATGTATTATGCGGAGAGCTTCCGCAAGCGTTCCCTCTCTATCGAGTCTACTGTTATTAAGTATGACGGCGTCTTCCGCAGCCGAGGCAGGGGAAGTCTCACGCGTAGAATCCATTCTGTCACGCTCCCTCATCTCCCTGAGTACATCTTCAAACGGCTGGTCTATGCCTTTCTCATGCAGTTCCTTCATGCGGCGCTCCGCTCTTACCTCATCATCGGCAGTGACAAACAGCTTTACATCCGCATTTGGAAGTATTACGGTTCCTATATCGCGTCCGTCCATTATGACATTATTTTCGCGAGCAAGCCTTCTCTGAGTATCAAGCAGAAATGCTCTTACCTCGGGTATTGCGGATACCGATGCGGCGCGTGCGGACACCTCAGGTGTACGTATAAGTCCCGTAACATCCTCTCCGCACAGATATACATGCTGACCGTCACCTTCGAACGTTAGAGTAACAGTAAGGTCGGAAAGATTTCTTACTGTCCCTTCCTTATCGTCTGCCGCTATACCTTTTCTCAGCATATACAGGCCTATAGAGCGGTAAAGCGCGCCCGTATCGACATGGATATATCCGAGCGATTCCGCAAGAGCCTTTGCAAGCCAGCTTTTACCGGCACCCGCCGGTCCGTCAAGTGCTATATTTATCATTTTATTATCCTCCTTAACAACTCATGCATGCGGCTTCGGCAGCACATACCGCGGTCGAAAAAGCTATCTGAAGGTTAAATCCTCCGGTATACGCGTCGGTATCAATAATTTCTCCTGCAAAATAAAGTCCGCTCACAAGTTTTGATTCCATTGTTTTAGGGTTGATCTGTCTTGTATCAACACCGCCCGATGTTATTATTGCCTCTGCTATCGGTCTCGGGCCGCTGACTGTAAGTGTAAGCGATTTAAGCAGCGAAAGCAGGTTTCTGCGTTCCTCCCTGGTTATATCATGCATCTTTCTTTCCGGAGATATTCCAGAAAGAGAAATTATAACGGGTATGAGTTTCTTCGGCAGAAGATCGTCAAGCGCATTTGAAAAATTTTTATTGCAGTATTTTGCAAAATCAGAAAGAAGTCTGCTATCAAGCGTTTTTTCATCCAAAGAAGGTTTAAGATCGATTATAAACTTATACCGTCCGCGCTGAATATCCCTTATATGCGATGAAGCGCTGAGAACCACAGGACCGCTTATTCCGAAGTGCGTAAACAGAAGCTCACCGAAATCCTCATAGACAACAGCGTCCGAGCGCGCCGTATCGATGACCTTTACCGATATATTTCTAAGCGAAAGTCCCTGCAGACTGGTACACCACCGCTCGGCAGTCTCAAGCGGTACAAGAGACGGCTTAGGCTCAACAATTGTATGACCGACATCGGCGGCAAGCTTATAACCGCTTCCGTCAGAGCCCGTAAGCGGATATGACATACCGCCTGTCGCCAGTATAACGGCATCGCACTCCGTGACTTGTCCGCCACGCGTACGAACCGCCGAAATGCATTTACCGGAAGTATCTTCACCGTTTCCGCATATTACGATCTCTTCCGCGGCAGAATTCATATGCACGCACTGTCCGGCATAATGTCTGAGCGCAGACACAATATCAGCAGCTTTATCCGATACCGGAAATACCCGGTTACCGCGTTCGGTCTTCAGATGTACCCCGTGCGACTCGAAAAAATTTATTGTATCCTGCGGTCCGAAGCCTGAAAAAGCTCCGTATAAAAAGCGCGGATTTGTGGGTATATTTGCAATCAGTGTCTGAAGATCACAGTTGTTTGTGACATTGCAGCGGCCTTTTCCTGTAATACCGAGTTTTTTTCCTGTACGGCTTTCTTTCTCAATAATAATCGGTTCTCCGCCGAGTTCTCTCACCCGTCCGGCTGCCATAAGTCCCGCCGCGCCGCCGCCTATAATAACTATTCTTTTCTTCAATATCTTTTCCTGCTGTAAATGATTTTTTTATTCGCGGTTATATACGTCAAATTCTTCCCACACGCGCTCAAGCTTTTCAAAAGTATCTTCCAGCTCGTCATGTTTTTTCTGAGCTATCGCTACTATAAGCGCATTAATTATACTGAGAGGAGCGACAAGAGAATCAATAAAAGAAGCCATATCGCTGCGCGCCGTGAGAAGACAGTCGGCATATTCCGCGATAGGCGATATTCCGCTGTCTGTGATCGCAATGACAGGAGTGCCGCGCTCCTTTGCATATTCAACAGTTCTGACGATCCGTTTTGAATATCTCGGAAACGTTATTCCGATAATAACATCACGAGGTCCTACGCGAAGCATCTGTTCAAGGATCTCGCTTCCGCTCGATGTCTGTATCTGTTTGACATTAGGAAATATCATTCCAAGACTGAACGACAAAAATGTAGCGAGCGCCGCAGTCATGCGAACTCCCATTATATATATAGTATCGGCGTTTATTATAGTATCGACCGCGCGGTCAAAATCGTCGTGACTGACGCTTTCGAGCGTTTCCTTTATTTTATCCATATCGCTGTGAAGAACCGCTTCAAGTACGTCAGAACCGCCTATGCGGCTGTTTGTTATCTCCATTCGCTGAAGAGCGGTAAGCCGTGTACGTATAAGCTCACGCAGAGCATGCTGAAGCTCCGGATATCCGTCATATCCGAGTTCTATTGCAAATCTGACCACAGTCGATTCGGAAACGCCTATCGCCTGTCCGAGCTTCGCCGCAGTGAGATACGCTGATTTATCATAATTATTTATAATATATTCGCCGATAGCCCGGTGGCTTTTTGAAAGATCAGGCATTGCCTCTTCTATTCTGCCCAGCAAATCATGATTCATCATCAAAATTTCCTCATTTAAACTTATTTGTTATTTTTAAACTGCAACACTTCTAATTATTATATCGCTTTAGATTTTTTTTGTCAAGTATTACAAAAAGCGAATAATATGTTTTTCCTCGGGAAAAATAATACCGACCACGGTGTTTTTTGCCGTGGAAACATGGGAAAACTCCCTAAATCAGAAAAGGAATAGGTACCGTCATGCTTGACAAAATAGCACTTGTTATTCTGATCATAGGCGGAATCAACTGGGGAAGCGTCGGTCTTTTTCAGTTTGATATCGTCTCATGGATCTTCGGCAGTTCAGCACACGTTGTAAGCCGTATCATATTCACACTTGTAGGACTGTCAGCGCTTTGGTGTATCTCGCTCCTTTTCCGCGAACATGCGGAACTGGGCGACAGAAGCAACTGAACTGAGCCTGTATTTTAACAGATTAAAATACTCTGAGGGAGGTACTTCACTGTGAAGTATCCTCCCTTTAGAGTTTTACATATTTTTTATATATTTACATTTCGGATAATTCGAACATCCGTAAAAGACAGTTTATGCATATACTCATAAAGAAGTATATAAAAACATAAGAAGGGTATCATCCGACCGGAAGATACCCTTATATTTAAATTATTAACTTAAAGTTCAACCTTTACAACCTGTTTTCTCTCGACAGATTCAAATGCAGCTTCGATAACGCTGAGAACGCGAAGCATCTGAGCATGTGTAACAAGCTGAGACTCTTTACCGTCGATCGCAAGAGCGATATTGCGGTAAAAATCATGAACGTCGGACTCAGGACGCGGAACATTGTATTCATCTACCGTAACGGAATCACGAGGAGCCATAGTCTTTGTAAGACCTGCAGCGGTTTCAACCGGAAGGACGTCGCTTTCATGCCAGTATTTGCACTTAACGACCTTTGTTTCCTCTCTCCAGTCGGTTATCATTGCAGTTCCCTTTTCGCCTCTCATGTAAAAGCGCGGCATAGCAATGAAATTATATGTACCGGTTTCGCAATAAGCCTCGCTTCCGTCATCAAAATACATCGTAAGCTTATAGCCGTCGTCAACCTCTTTATTGGTAATATTATCAAATGTACAGTAGATACGCTCGATCTTTCCTGTCATTATCTGCAGTACCTGATCTATAAGATGAACACCCCAGTCGAAGAGCATTCCGCCGCCGTGTTCGCGCTCTCCGCGCCAGTCGCTCGGTATACCGCGCGATCCGTGAATGCGGGACTCAATATTGAATATCTTTCCGATCTCTCCGCTGTCATGAATCTTTTTCATAGCAAGAAAATCAACGTCCCAACGTCTGTTCTGATGTACGGTAAAAATTTTTCCGGTTTCTTCAGCCACAGCTATAACATCCTTAAGATCGGCAACCGAAAGCATTACCGGTTTTTCCGAAATAACGTTTTTTCCTGCTCTGAGTGCCTTTATCGAGATCTCTTTGTGAGAATCGTTCGGCACCGCAATTGTGATAAGATCAACACGTTCGTCAGCAAGCACAGCTTCAAGTGAATCATACGCAAAAATACCGCGGCTGCGTGCAAGCTCGCATCTCTCCGGCTTTATATCGTAAATGCCGAGAAGATTGCATACATCGCTTTTCTGAAGGTGTCCGACATGCCAGCCGCCCATTCCGCCGTAGCCCACTACTACTACATTTTTCTTCATTGCCCAAATCCTTGTCCGCCTTCCGCGGACTCCTTTCACAGCTCAAAAAGAGCTTTTGTTTCATATTAAAATGGAGCTACAAAAGCACATTTTTAAAGCGCAAATGTAACTTTCAGGTTATTATAACACAAGATATATTGCTTGTCAACCGAACCGGAAAAGTTTTCTTCAAAAAAATCTATTGTAAATATATAAAGCGTAGATAAGCTTCGGCACTTCTCCGGACTGACAATTTATACGGTTAAAATAAGCTCTGAACTCACATTTCGAAGTACGTATATAAAATCCCGAAGCCTACTAGCTTCGGGATTTTTGCGGTCAAACACCGAATTTATTATTGTAATTTTCTATAGCGCGGGATATGACTTCTATAGCCACATCCTTATTTTCAACTTCATCTACAGCAGTCTCCTTATTTTCAAGGTTTTTATACACCGAGAAAAAGTGACGCATTTCGTCAAAGATATGACGCGGAAGCTGATTTATATCGGTGTACTGATTATAATTCGGATCGCTGTACGGAATAGCGATTATCTTTTCGTCATTATGTCCGTTATCTATCATTGAAATAACACCGATCGGATAAGCACGCACAAGAGACAGAGGCTCAAGCGTTTCGGCACACATCAGAAGCACATCGAGCGGATCCTCGTCATCGCCGTAGGTGCGAGGGATAAATCCGTAATTTGCAGGATAATGCGTAGAGGTATACAGTATGCGGTCGAGGATAATATAGCCTGTCTGCTTATCAAGCTCATATTTCTTTCTGCTGCCTTTAGGTATCTCTATAACACAGATAAAATCATCAGGCTTTATTCTTTCCGGCGAAATATCGTGCCATATGTTTGACATAGCTTTCATCTCCCTGAATATATTATTGCGGGCACGCCGCTTTAAATTGCAAGCTCCGGCTCACTTAAGTATTTTAACAAAATCGGACATTGCCTCTGATATCTTTATCTGTTGAGGACATACCGCCTCACAGCTTCGGCATCCTATGCACGCCGACGGACGTTTGTCCTCAGGTATAACGCTTATCTGCATCGGGGCGATAAAGCCTCCGCCGGAAAATGAATGTTCATTGTAAAGAGAAAGCAGGAGCGGAATGTCAAGTCCCTGCGGACAGTGCGAAGTACAGTAGCGGCATGCTGTACATGGGAGCGTATTCGGACGTATCATGCGGTCGGCTATACCGAGAAGAGTATCAAATTCCTTTTTGTCAAGCGGTTTCGCGGTGCTGAAAGTCTCTATGTTCTCCTTGAGCTGCTCCATATTCGACATTCCGGAAAGCACGGTCACGACCTCAGGAATCGACTGAAGAAAGCGGAAAGCCCACGATGCTGCAGTCTCATCAGGTCTGACAGCCCGAAGCTCACTCATGAACGGTTCTTCTACCGACGCAAGTTTTCCTCCGCGGACAGGCTCCATTACCCATACAGGAATATTCCATTCTTTCAGAAGTTCTACCTTTTCTCTGCCCTCCTGAAGCGTCCAGTCGAGATAATTAAGCTGGATCTGACAGAATTCCATATCCTTACCGTATGCGTCAAGGAAACGCTTCATTGTTTCAACCGATCCGTGTGCGGAAAATCCGAGATGACGTATCCGACCTGATCTTTTCTGCTTTATAAGATAATCGTATATCCCGTATTTAGGATCGAGATACTGCTCTATATTTCTTTCGCACACGTTATGGAAAAGGTAAAAATCAAAGTATTCTACACGGCATTTTTCAAGCTGCTTTTCAAATATTTCTTCAACCTTATCCATATTTGAAAGGTCGTATCCGGGAAATTTGGTCGCGAGCCTGAAGCTTTCGCGCGGATATCCGGAAAGCACGCGTCCCATTACAAGTTCGGAATTGCCTCCGTGATAACCCCACGCGGTATCAAAATAATTTACGCCGCTACCGATCGCATAAGCAACCATTTCGGCGGTCTTCGCCTCATCGATCTGTGAGTCGTCTCCGCCGCATGTCGGCAGGCGCATTCCGCCCAGTGCCAGCGCCGATATACTGTCACCGCAAAAATCTCTGTAAATCATATAAGCATACCTTACCTTTCTTTTTATTTTCCTTATATAATCAAACTTTTTATCTGCCGGGATTCATTCTGCAAATACCATTCCGGCAACAGGAACCTTTACTTCAAACAGCGATGAGTCAACGATACCCGATCCACATTCTTTTCCGAGACAGTTCACCGTTTTGTACCGCTTTCCGGAAGCACCCCTGAGTATCAGTGTATCAGAAGAATTCGAATTTACTGCAATTATTTTATCAAGTCCGCCGCAGTCAATGACCGGATCGGTATACGATGTATATATCGCCGTACCGTCCTTACGCGCGGATACAATACTGTATTCACTTTCCGGATTCTTGGCATACAGATCGCCGTCAAGAAGAATTTCGCGGTGCGAGCGCCAGAAGTCAAGATAAAATTTCAGCATTTCAACATGTTCTGACGGCAGCCTGTCGATCCGCATCGAGATCTGCGGTACTCCGTATAGCACGCTGCAAAGCTGAAGCGCTGCGATCTCGACAGGGGAATCTGCATTCCACATGAGCATATCCGAATGAACAGCAGTCTTTCCTGATGTAAGACGCAGATTGACTATATCGCTGCGGTTTTTAAGCGGATCGGCAGGACAATCGCCGACTCTGAGCATGTTTCCGTATCCGCGTATTGCAGGTCCGATATACGTCTGACGGAATTCTATCATAATATCAGGCTTTATCGCTCTGAGTCTCGTCATTATTCCCGACATAAGCGTATCAACGGCATCCTCCAGCGATACTATGTCTCTGCGCAGATCATATTCGATCGATTTCGGAGTAAGAGTAAACGAGTCGATAAAATCGAGTTTCAGTCCGTCAAGATCCCAATTTTCAACAGCGTCCGCATATATATCCGTAAGATATTCACGAACCTCAGCATATCTCGGATCAAAGACAGATGCAATTTCGGGTTCAGAATCCCCATTGAGGTACATGCCCGAAAATCTTCGGTAACAATCAGAATGAATACCGACATAAGGAACACAAAACCATAGTATTACCTTCATACCCTCTGCATGTATGCGGTCAACAAGTCCGCGCATATCTCCGATCTTACTTTTCGCAACGCGCCAGTCGCCGCAGTAAGAGTATCCGCGTCCGTTATCATCTGTCTGCCATCCGTCGTCGATCAGCACAGTGTCCATACCGAGCGCCTTGGCGCGTCTGCACTCGGATATAATATCATCCGGGATAAGATTCTGATGAAAGCTGTACCAGAGCGAATCCATCGGCATACGTGCCGATTCGGGAACCTCCGCCGGCTTATATCCGCAGGATTCCTCCCACCACCGAACCGCAGAACGTATACTGTCCTCATACGCGATATCGCGCATATCAAGACGTATCACCGCTTTATACTCTGTAACCGGAGATATAGGTTTTGTAAAAAATTCGACAACGCAGTCAAGACATGCATCCTCTTCGCAAAGTCCGGTAGCTATCGACACCGGAGTCGCCGCATCCGATACCGCTATGCACATACGGTTATGTCCGCTAAGCGACACTATCTCATGCAGCGGCATCCACTCGACAAGTCTCGATTCGGTTTTCTTTTTCCACCAATCGGGATCAATACTTCTTCCTGTCCTTACAGACGGACTCCATGTAGAGTATATATCCGTCGCAGGTATCTTCCAGTTCACGGTAAGCGGTCCCGGTACGACTGCTTCGGGATATTTTACACGAAGCTCGGCAAAGATTATGCCGCCGCACTCATTTTCTGTTATATTTATTTCAGCTGCCAGATCCGTCTTTGTATCAAATATCATAATAAACTCCTGATATCAACAATTTTATAGGATATTTTTCTTTACACAGTATACCACATTCTCCGTGAATTGGCAATACAAAAATTTCATACAAAGCCCACATAAAAAACTTTTTTCTTAATTTACATCTGATTTTTAAAAATCTATTGCATTTTTTTCGGCTTTATGTTATACTAAAGCGTCGGGTCGTGAATCCGGCATAAAAAATATTGGGGTATCGCCAAGGGGTAAGGCACAAGACTTTGACTCTTGCATCACGTTGGTCCGAATCCAACTACCCCAGCCAAAAAGCACCCTGAAGGGTGCTTTTTTTACGAAATTTGATCTGTAGACAAATGAAATAACTTTATTATGAAATACCTGCTTTTCAGATGTAAAGCAGGTAAATTTCATTTCACTTCCTGCATCACAATAATGGTTAACAACTCAAAGCTTCCAATGAATTGTTTAATATCCGGCACAATCCGGACGTCTTACTTGAAAAACATATCGATTTATGCTATACTTACCATTGAAAGGCGGTGTTGCCATGAACGGAGAATTTAAGCGATCATTTATAAAATACATATTCTGCCTGTTTTTTATCTTTGCAGGTTCATTTATGATAATTCGTTTTTCATTATGGGGAATTGATGAAATCCAATCAGGTCACATATCATCATCCGTTTTCTGTTTTGCTTTCGCCTTTTTAGGATTGTTGCTCGGTTTTCTTGCAATATTTGTTTATCAATTTAACCGAAATGCATTCTTAAAAATCCAAAATGGAAAAATCGACGGGCAATTTGGATGGAACGAAGAACTGCACATAAAATTAAATGATATTACAAATGCAGAAAATCAAGGAAAACATTTGAAATTGTATATCGCCAATAATGTTGTATATATTTATAACTTAACTAACGCAAAAGATTTGTGTAGATATATTTTATCGAACAATTCAAAAAATATTTTTCATATTAATAATGTGGAAGATGCAAAAATTAAATGCCGCAAAAACAAAAAGTCATACATTACCTATTTAGCAGCAACTATCATTGTCGGCACTTTTATATTTATAAACATTGGTTGGTGTGTCTTTTTAACCGAAGGAAAAGATATCGTTGATTTCTCAAAATCAGATAATATTATATTCTCGGCATTTGCCTTTGCAGAAATATTTACGGTTTTATCAGCGCTTTTCCTTGCAAACAAATGCGGAAAAAAACTTGAAATTTATAATATATCTAAATTACATATTTTGTCAGCTTATGCACTGGAACATAAAAGCGACGATATTAATAAATACCCTAATGTAATCACAAGAAAATATTTTGATCGCTATACATATCGCATCATTGTTTTTGCTCCCTATGAAAACATATTTGCTTATATACTCGAAAAGTTTGACATCAAAACGCTTTCCTGGATGTGTTGTTATGAATCATCAAAAGAATTTGAAATATTGTCTGAATTGTACGATGATTTAGAAGATTCCTTTGAAGATATACTGCTTCAAGATTGATTGCACAGGATCTCATTACATAAATAAACTCTTTAAGTCCAAAACACAGCAGTCACTTGCAGTAATCCGATTTAATCAAGGGAGACGTGTTTTTATATAGTGCAGTTGACTCGTAATGAAAAATCAGGCGTCTGAATTGACATATAAGCACAATAAAAATTCCTATACTGTTCCAATAAGCGTTTTTTATTTTTATAAATTAATATACAAAGTATTTTTTATATATATTAATATAATATGACAAGGGGAAATACATATGAGCAAGAAAATTTTAGTAATCACCGGAAGCCCACGAAAAAAAGGCAACAGCTTTGCAATGACCGCCGCATTTATAAAAGCGGCGGAAGCAAAAGGCCATACTGTTACCCGTTTTGACGCGGCAATGAAAAATGTCGGCGGCTGCCGCGCCTGCGAAACCTGCTTCAAGACAGGAAAAGCCTGCTCCTTTGACGACGATTTCAATACCGTAGCTCCCGCGATTCTGGACGCAGACGCCGTAGTTTTCACAATGCCTGTCTACTGGTATTCCATTCCTGCTCAGATCAAGGGCGTTATAGACCGAATATATTCGCTTTATGCCGCAGGTAAAGATATTGCAGGAAAAGAATGTGCGCTGATAACCTGCTGCGAAGAGGACGATATATCCGCTATGGACGGAGTACGTATTCCTATCGAGCGTTCAGCCGCGCTTCTGAAATGGAAGATGGTCGGAGAAGTCCTCGTCCCCAGCGTTCTGAACGCAGGCGACATAGAAAATACCGACGGATGCAAAAAAGCCACTGAACTTGCAGAAGCACTTTAATTGAATATTATTACGGCACAAAAGCGCTGCTCACCAAAACATAAGTGAGACAGCGCTTTTTAAATTTGTACATAAAATTACTCTTTTACCGTTCCTACCACGCTCTGAACTCTCTCTGCAATCGAGTGCTGATAATCCACAAGCTTATGTGTATATTCGCTGTTCATGCATTCACTGTTGATTATAAAATCCGCGGTCGCGCGGTTATTTGCAATCGGAATATCGTAGACCTGAGCGATTCTCAGAAGCGCTTTAACATCGGGATCGTGAGGCTGCGCAGTCAGCGGATCGGAGAAGAATATAACAAGATCGATCTTTCCGTCAACGATACGTGCGCCGATCTGCTGGTCTCCGCCGAGAGGGCCGCTGTTAAAGCCGCGTATCGGAAGTCCCGTTATCTCTGCGATAACCTTTGCGGTAGTTCCTGTTCCGAAGAGAAAATGATGCTCCAGACTCTTTTTATTTTTGCAGCACCAGTCTATTATTTCCGGTTTCATGTTATCATGCGCGATCAATGCAATGTTTTTCTGAGCCGGCATTACACGTGTTATATATTTTTCTTCTTTCATAGCTATGTCCTTTCTTTTCAGCTGTGATCTACTAATCACAGCATACTAAACAGAAGCCGAAAAGCGATATTATATTCGTCTTTCAGACATACCGTTATTGCAATAAAAGGGCAATATCCTGCGATACTGCCCCATTGCTGTTATTATTCTATCACATTCGTCAAAATCTGTCAATAGCGGATTTGACAAAACAACTTCAAATATTACATAAGTTCCACCGTTTTGCGGTCAAAGTGTGATAAATATACCCCTGCATAAAACATTTCTGACAGCAAGATATTACCGGATTTTTAACATTAGCGATAAATTCATCAAAAAATCAAGATGTTTTTGAGTCACATCACCGCAGTCTCACTGCACTGCTCGATATCGTACTGAAGACTGTACAGTCTGTAATATCGCCCGCGAAGAGATATCAACTCATCGTGATTACCCTGCTCGACGATCTCGCCGTGTGAAAGAAGATATATCCTGTCAGAACTTCTGATGGTCGAGAGCCTGTGAGCGACTACAAGCATCGTTCCTATACTCTTCATTTTCTCAAGCGAATTCTGAATCAGAATTTCGGTTTCAGTATCAATATTGGCCGTGGCCTCGTCAAGTATCATTACCGACGGCTTATGCAGCAGCGTTCTTGCAAACGAAAGAAGCTGACGCTGTCCCGCAGAAAAATTATTTCCGCGCTCGCGCACCGTCTCGTCAAGACCGTCCGCAAAGCGATTTATAAATGTATCTGCACCGACCTGACGGCACGCTTCCCTTACCTGCTCATCGGTGAAGCTGTCCTCGCGAAGAACGATATTGCTTCTGACAGTACCGGAAAACAGAAATACATCCTGAAGCATCTGGCCGAAATGTCTGCGGAGAGAAGATATTTTTATCTTCTTTATGTTTATACCGTCAACCAGTATTTCCCCGCGTTCTATATCATAATTGCGGCATATAAGCGACAAAATCGTCGATTTTCCCGAACCTGTAGGTCCTACAAAAGCGGCAGTTTCACCGGGCATAATATGGAATGATACATCTTTAAGAACCCATTCTCCCGGAATATATGCAAACCACACGTTTTTGAATTCGATCTCGCCGCGCACCGTCTGAAGCTCTATGGCGTCGGGAGAATCTGTAAGTTTCGGTTCGATATCGAGTACCGTGAATATCTTTTCCGCCGAAGCAAAAGCAGACTGAAGTCTGTGAAACTGCTCTGCAAGCGTCTGTATCGGATTGAAAAATTTTGAAAGATACATATAGAATGTAACGATCGTTCCGCCTGTTATCGCCTTTCCGAGAAAAACGGTATTTTTGATATAACCGCGTCCGCCGAGATAGAACAGACAAAGAACGGACGATATATAAAGAAGATATACCATCGGCCTGAATATTCCGAACACAAGGATCTGCTGGCGTTTTGCGCGTGCGAGCTTTTTATTGCGCTGTTCAAACTCGGAAAGCTTACGTGCCTCCCGGTTGAATATCTGCGTGATCTTGATTCCCGAAAGATTTTCAGAAAGAAAGATGTTTATATCGGTAGTTCCGTCCTTTACAAGACGGTGCGCGCGCCTTGAAAATTTACGGAATATGACGGTAAAAAGAAGTATAAACGGAACAAAGCAGAGCAGCATAAGCGTAAGCTCATAGTTAAGACAGAGCATCGCTGTCAGAACTCCGACAATAATAAATACATTCTTAAAAAGGTTTACAAGAATATTAGTAAACGTTATCGAGATCGCATTTGTATCGTTTGTAACGCGCGTAACAAGCGTTCCGACCGGTATATGCGTGAGCTGCTCATGTGAAAGCGATTCTATATGATCGAAAAGTTCTTCGCGTATTACCGACATTATGCGCTGTCCGGTGCGCTGAAGAATGATAGCCTGAAAATATGTACAAACAAGCGACACTATAAGTATTCCGCTGTACAGTGCAACATATTTCATAAGCCATGAAAGCTCAAAGGCATCTTTGACTCTTTCTTCGATCATTCCGATAATGATAGGCGACAGGATATCATAAGCGATAGATACAAGCATAAGAAGTCCGACGATCAGAAAGCTTCCGATATACGGACGGGCATACCGCGCCAGACGAAGCATAAGTTCGCTGTCCTTCATATTGCGGTCAAAGCCGATCATTTCTTTTTTATTCTTCATGAAAAGATATGCAGACACAAAAGCCGCCGAAATAACGCCGATAACAGCCCCGATAATAAGCAACGGATAATATTCACGCATTGCCGTACTCACTCCTTTCCTTCTCGAGCTGCTGAAGATCGACCATTGTGCGGTACTCCTTACAGTCTCTGTAAAGCTCGTCATGGGTACCGACCGCGGCGACACAGCCGTCATCAAGAAATATTATCTTATCCATCTGCTCTACCGTAGATATTCTGTGAGCTATTAAAAGTGTCGTACATCCCGCACGTGTCTTTCGCAGATTTTCAAGAATGATCCTCTCTGTATCGGTATCAACTGCCGACACAGAGTCGTCGAGTATCAGTATCGGCGCATTTTTCAGAAGTGCCCGAGCTATTGATATCCGCTGCTTCTGCCCTCCTGATACCGTGACTCCGCGCTCGCCGAGAACCGTTTTATAACCTTCGGTAAAGCTCTCGATATTATCATGCACATCAGCAAGCTTTGCTGCGTCCGTAATGCGCTCACAATCCGGCGTATCACAGGAAAATGCAATATTATTTTCGATCGTATCACTGAAAAGGAAATTATCCTGAGGAACATACGCGCATGCATTGCGGATCTCACGTATCGGAATCGTATTTATATCCGTACCGTCGATAAAAATCGTACCGTCAGGTACATTGTATGTTCTGAGCAGAAGATCGACAACGGTGGTTTTGCCCGATCCTGTTCTTCCGACAATACCGACATTTTCACCCGCCTTTACGGTAAATGACACATTTTTGAGCGCGTCATATTCCGCGAGCGGATATCGGAAGGTAAGTCCTCTGAATTCGATCTCTCCGCGGATATCGCCCTTTTCGCATACCCCGTCCCTGTCGTATACATCACGCTCTGCGGCAAGCAGTTCCCCGATGCGGTCAAGCGATGCTTTTCCGCGCGAAGTCATCTCGATAAGCTCCGATACCGCCATGATAGGCCATACGACCGACGTAAAGTAGCCTATAAACTCGACAAGCTGTCCTGCGTCAAAGCTGCCTTTATATACAAGGTATCCGCCGTAACCTAGGATAACGCATACCACCGATTCGGCAAAAAGCGTGACGAATATATTGAGCAAAGTCGACGACCTTGTATAGTCGACGTTCGCATCCTCGTTTTCGCGGTTGAGCCTGCGGAATGCAGAAAGCTCCTTGCCCTCTTTGACAAACGCCTTTATAACGGCGATTCCCGAAAAACTCTCCTGTGAAAAATCCGAAAGATCTGAAAAAGCCTCCTGTCTTCTGTCCCATTTCTTCATCATATACTTTCCGATAACCACCGCTGCACAGAGCAACAGCGCCATAGGTATAAGCGAAAGTACGGTAAGAAGTCTGTCCATACGCCACATTTTGAAAACCGCAAGTCCTCCGAGAAACAGCGCGTCAAACAGCATCATTATTCCCGATCCGAAGCAATCCTGCACGGTTTCAAGATCGTTTGTGAAAAGCGACATAAGATTTCCGACCTTATTCACCTGATAAAACTGCACGGAAAGATCTTTGCAGTGATCAAACATCCTTTTGCGCAAATCAGTCTCAACAAGAATAGCAGAACCGAAAAAGCAGATACGCCATAAAAAGCGTCCTGTTACCATCGCAAGAATAATAAATATAACGGGACGGCATATATTATCAAGCAGAAAATTCATGTCGAACACCTCACCGGCATCCGACATCCCCGTATTTATACAGTTTATAAGCAGCTTATAAAGCTCAGGTATTCTGAGCTGAAAATAATCGACAATAACCAGCGCCAGCATGCCGAGCAGCAATATGGGACCGTACCTGAGATAATATCTGTTAATTGCTTTACCGAATATCACGATCATTTCCTCCTTTTAACCAACAAAAAATTTCAGAATTATACTGTTTTAGAATTACAGCATAAAAATATATAAACTGTCTGTAAATATGCAAATATATTTTTTATTATAGCATCTTATTCCTACCGTGTCAATCAAAAAAAGACATAAAAAACCAACCTTCGGTTTATTTGGCCGTCCCTTGACAGCACGAATTACAAAAATATACAAAAGACATTTTTTAAACAAATTCAGTATAAGAAGCGGTATACACTTTTGCTCAAAAAAGCACGGCGGAGTACGCGCTTTAACGTACATCGCCGTGAAAAATCATTATATTTTTACCATATAAAATTCGATTTTGCAGCCTCTCCGTTATCAATAAGAAGATCCTGTGCAGTCATCGAACGGTTGATTACGGTCATAAAATACGCCCATTCGGCTATCTCCCCGACAGAAGCCCATTTCGGCAGAAGAGTTTCATTCATGACCGCCTGCCAGAGCTTCGGATCGTCAAGTATATGCTGATTCAGCGGAGTTATTACGCCGCCGGGAGAAAGGCTGTTCGCCGTTGCGCCGTACTGCGCAACGCGAAGCGCCGTACTTTTCATATATGCGACCATACCGCCCTTGCTTGCAACATACTCCGGAAATTCAGCTCCTGTCGACGCGCTGGCGGAAGCAATAAACAGAATACTTTTTATTGACTTCTGTATCCCGTACTTTTCGGTAATACGGATAGTCCCCTTTAGATTTATATCAATATCTTCTCCGGAATTCTGAACGCCGGCATTGTTTATAAGTACGTCTATCGGAGAAAGTTCCGGCAGCTCATCGCGAAAAATATCGCATCTGTAAGCCTCGAACTCTTTATCCTCTATCGTCGGCAAAAGGCGGTCAAGACCGAATACCTTATGTCCGCAGCTCAGAAATTTTTCCGCGACAGCCCTGCCTATTCCGCTGCTTGTTCCGGTTATAAGAACGTTCATATTACGTTACCTCTCAAATAAATCATATCAGTATAATACAAAAGCATTTTACTGTACGCTTGCTTTAAGTTCAAAATATTCTTTTCCGACTTTTTCCGATTTCCATCTTCCCAATACAGAATATCCGATCGGTGAAAATACCGCTTCGCAGACAAGTTCCGCAAGCATTCCGGTAAGCGAGCATGTAACGCATTGCAAAAGCGTCCATCCGAAAAAGACATGGCTTACAAGAAGTGCAAATACCATATTGTCGGTAAACTGTCCTATCGCAGTCGATACATATGTACGGCATGCATATGATGCAAAGCCGTCAGGATTATTACGGAAAAGCTTTCCCACCGAGAAATTCATAAAATTATTCACCGCCGCGGAAATTATAAAAGCGACAGTGCTTCCGAGCAGAACATACCATGTCCCCGAAATTGTTCTGTCCAGCGCGCCGCATATAATCGCCTCGCTGCCCCGGACATACGCCTCACTCCACATCCCCGGAATATGTCCCGCGATGAAAAATATAAGACACGCAAACAGATTTACCGCCACTGCAACAACAGATATCTCGGTAGCAGCTTTAGGGCCGAAATGCTTGGTTATCACATCCATAATAAGAAATGAGATCCACGAAACTATTATTCCGCAGTCAAGAGCAAGCCAGTCTACCGGAAGATTTATGCTCTTTCCCGCAAGCAGATTCATAGCAATAACTGAAACGGCAAGCAAGGTAAGCGCCGGCGACGGTATACTCCGAAGCAGAACCCTGATTTCACGGATCTCTCGTTTGATTTTAACCGACATATTAAATTCTCCTTGTTTTTTATTTATAAGATGGTTAGGCAAGAAACATCTTACTGTATTTTACTCCGGCTATTTTAGCACAACGCCCGATTTTTGTCAACAGTTTTACACATACATCCGATAATTTTCGGTAAAAATCTGCATACAGCCAAAAACTCTATCGTAAAAGCAAACGATGCACCGACGCGTCAGATAAAGACGGCAGTGCATCGTAAATATTTTAAATTATTATCCGATTATATCGTCAACCGTTTCCTTACCGTAAAGATAACATGCCCATTCATACATTTCGTCATAGTTATCAACCTTTGTTGTACCGTCAGGGAGGAACAGCATATCTAAGATATCGTATCCGGGATCGTACTCAAAGTAGTCGCGCTGACCGGGAAGCTCAGGAATTTTTACATCTGTCCTGCCGAAATGCAGTATATTATCGTACGTAAGCGTAAGCTTCCTGCTGTTAGACGCGTCAATTCTGTAGGTGATTCCGAAATCCTCGGCAATAATACGTACATCGGAAAGATATCCTTCGGAATCGATTATATATGACAGACGTATATTGCCCATCACTATCGTATCGGTAAGAAGTCTGTCGTCGTTTTCCGCAGCTTTCTCAATATAACCGAGTATATCTATTCCTGCCTGTTCAAGCTCGCCCACATTGAATACCGCCGTAACAACAGTTCTTCCGTCAGAATCGGTATATACCTCAGCCTTTTTATTAAAAGCCGTTTGCTCTGCGAGCATCAGTTCATATTCGCTCTGATATTCACTGAGAGTATACTCGGCAAGCACGGATTCCATATAATAAGGGAATCCTTCTTTTTCGTAATATGTATTTCTGTCATCCTGAGCATAGAGAATACCGTTTTCGTAATATGCCGCATATCTGTAATCGGTATTTTCATTTCCGGTTCCGTCGCCTACCGAAATAAGTCCGTCAGTTCTGAACTTAGCGGCAGCTCCGCTCTCATCCATGAGCATTCCTGCAACTGCAGTATCCTTCAGGTAATAAAAACCGTTATCCTGTCCGAGAATGATCTGCTTTCCGAGACTGAACTCAGAAAGAGCTTCATTCTTATTAAGTGCTTCGGAAACAAGCGCATAGGGATCGGCAGATTCCGTTTTTTTAAGTGATGAAAAATCGGTCGGGAATGTTGTCGACAGATCGACGCCCGAAAGGTCATAAGGCTCAGCTGTCTCAGGCTCTGCCGGATCTGTTACAGGGTCTGTTTCAGTATCAGTTGCCGGCTCTGTCTCAGTGTCAGTTGCGGGATCTGTCTCGGTGTCAGTT
>CABUHS010000031.1 GCA_902491535.1 uncultured Eubacteriales bacterium | reverse complement strand
TGGTAGCTCGTCGGGCTCATAACCCGGAGGTCAGGTGGTTCAAGTCCCCTCCCCGCAACCAAATTTTAGCCTTGCAGGCAGTTGCCTGCAAGGTTTTTTCTTTTTCCGCATTTTCTGTTTTGTATAATTTCCCTCCGATTCGGTATATTAAAATCCATAACACTCACAGAGCCGCTTGTTTATGTTTTACGAACGAGTGCCCCGTAAAAATAAATAGCCCTCTATGAATCTGTATAACCGAATAGTGAGCAAACAAAAAAAGACGCTGAGGTTTTAGCCTTAGCGTCTTTTGCAATTCTTTTGATGTAATTACTGGTTTTCAGAAGAGGGAGTGGAATTTGAAATCCTGCGATATTCATTTCCGTATTCTTTCACCATTTCATACTTCCACTTTACATCGCGCTCCAAAACATCTTTCAGCAACCAACCTACATCAATAGCTGATTGCTTTTGTGGATCTGAAGAACCGTTAGATGCGTGATATGTAAAAATCTTATCCAACGGTCTGTAGCTCCAAATTCCGTTCTCGCCGCCGAATAATATGCGGACTGAGAATCTTTGATTCGGATTGTTGTTGCAAAAACCATCAACTGCTCCCTGAATATAGGTTCGGATGATTTCTAAATCTGTCTCGGATAATTTAGCTGAAATCTTATGAATTCCACTGGTTGTTGTAAGCATTTTTTTACCTCCTAATCATTTATTACTAATTTCAAAATTCATTTTTGCTCTACAGACTGACATGTTATGTTCGTCATGATCAATGATTTGTCTGCATAAATTTGAAAGAAAATTCGTTTACAGATTAAGCTTCCGCCAATCAGCATCTACTTTATAGTCAGTCAGGTACTGTGCTGCTTTAGATGGATCCAGTAGATTCTCACGTGGAAAATGTATCGTCTCAGGATTGTGGGTACGCGCTTCCCAAGTCATCTCCTCAAAATACGCATATTTCAAAGAATAACAATGTTCAAATGCATATGCACCAATATTGGTCAGCGTCGTCGGTATCGCTATACTTTCTAATGCCTCACAGTATGAAAAAGTATAGCTACCAATTGTGACAAGACCATTTGAGAGTGCAATATTACTCAATTTTACGCAGTTTCCAAAAGCATAATCTCCAATAGATGTAACACTTTTCGGAATAGTGACGCCTATTAATGACCGACAATTAAAGAATGCATATTGGCCAATTGTCGTGATAGAATTCGGTATGCCAACACGTACCACGTTTTTGCAGTCTTTGAATCCGTTATCCGCAATCGCCGTTACGGGTATACCATTGTGTTCATTTGGAATAATGATGTCAGCATCGCTGTTTTTACATGATGGTGTATTGATTATGCTTACACTGTATGTCCCGTTATCAAGCAGAGAAAAGGCTAAACGTTCATCAATAGTACAACCGATACTTCCTAAATTATCACTTGTCCCATCCGTATAAGTAATAATCAGCTCACCGTTCACAAGCTCGGTTTTGGCAATTCCTCTGCCGTCTTTACCGTCCTTACCGTCGACACCGGGGTCGCCTTTGTCACCTTTATCGCCCTTTTCACCTTTCGCGCCGGTATCGCCCTTGTCGCCTTTTTCGCCTTTGACATTGCCAAGGTTGTAAACAGAATTATCGGTCATGAGAATACTCAGATCACCCGAAGCAGAAAGGGTAACCGTTTTTATACCAACACCGTCAACACCATTCGTTCCGTCTCTGCCGTCAGCACCGTTTGTACCGACCACATTGCCGAGATTGACCGTTTCACCGTTGGTATATGTCAGCACCAGTTCACCGCTTGCATTGATCGCAGATTTGGAAATACCGATACCGTCAGCACCTTTTATGTTACCGAGATTGAGCGCCGTTCCGTTTGTCAGCGTGACATTCAAAGCGCCCTCTTTGGTGATGGTGACATCGGCAATTCCAACACCGTCCGCTCCGTCTTTACCGTCCTGACCGTTTGTTCCGTTCTTACCATCTTTTCCGACAATACATCCGAGATTAATGTTTGAATTATCGGAGAAGGTCAGCACAAGTTCCTTTTCGGCATTGATATTGACATTCGTGATACCGATACCGTCTTTTCCATCGGTGCCATTCGTGCCATCTTTACCATTTGTTCCGTTGGTACCGTCAATACCGTTCGTACCATCTTTGCCGTCCTTACCGTCCTTTCCATTCGCTCCGGTAGCTTTCACGCCGGTAGAAGTCCATGTTGCGCCGTTGTCGGCAGATACTTCCCATTCGTTTGTTTCTGTATGGATACGAACCTGCGGAGCAATTCCGTCCTTGCCATTACTACCATCTGTACCGACAATCACACCGAGATTCTGCGTAGTTCCGTTGGAGTAGGTAACAATCAATTCACCGCCGGCATTAATTTCCGTTTTGGAAATGCCAATACCATCTGTTCCATCTACACCATTTACGCCGTCCTTACCGTCAGTACCATTTTGACCGTTCTGACCAATTACAACGCCGAGATTTGCCGTATCTCCGTTCGAATAGGTAATCAGCAGTTCACCATCCGCATTGATCTCTGTTTTAGTCACGCCAACGCCGTCCTGACCATCGGATCCATCAATACCATTCGTACCGTTTACACCGTCTTTGCCATCTTGACCATCTTTACCTACAACTTTTCCGAGATTCACAGCCTTTCCATCGGAATAAGTAACAACCAGCTCACCGTAAGAATTAACAGCAGTTTCAGAAATTCCGATACCATCCTTGCCGTCAGTACCGTTTGCTCCATTCTTACCGTCGGCGCCATTGACACCATCTTTACCATTAGCGCCGTCGGCACCCTTGACCGTTCCGAGATTCATAGTGGTACCGCTAGTCAGCGTGATTTCAAGTTCTCCGCTTGCATTTACTGTAATATTGCTGATACCGACACCGTCTTTGCCGTCCGTACCGTTTGTTCCGTTAGCACCGTCTTTGCCGTTGGCACCGTCTTTTCCGTTGGTACCGTCAACACCGTTCGTGCCGTCTTTTCCGTTTGCACCGACGACAACACCGAGATTTTGGACGGTATTGTTGGAATAAGTCAGCATAAGCTCACCTTTTGCATTGATTACAGACTTAATCACGCTGATACCATCTGCCCCGTCCTTACCATCAACGCCATTGATTCCGTTAGTACCATCTTTGCCATCCGTACCATTCGTTCCGTCAATACCATCCTTACCGTCTTTTCCTGTAGCACCGATTACATTGCCAAGGTTGGAACGCTGACCGTTGGAATAAGTGAGAACAAGTTCTCCATTAGAATTGATTTCCGCGCCTGTCACACCTATTCCGTCAACACCGTTAGTGCCATCCTGCCCATTGACTCCGTCAATGCCGTCTTTTCCATCTGCTCCGTTTGTGCCATTGCTTCCGATTACAACGCCAAGATTAGAAACAGTTCCATCTGAATAGGTCAACACAAGCTCGCCCGAAGGATTGATTGATGAATTTGTAATGCTTACGCCGTCCGCTCCGTCAGTTCCATTGATACCGTTTGTACCATTCAATCCATCTTTGCCGTTTGTACCTATTACCTTGCCGAGATTTGCACTCTGTCCGTTGGAATAGGTGAGAATCAGTTCTCCGCTTTCGCTGATCGCAGACTTTGCAACGCTCACGCCGTCTTTGCCGTTCATTCCTACAACTTTATCAAGATTTACAGTGTTGCCGTCTGAGAAGTTCAGCACAAGCTGACCGTCAGTGTTGATATTTGCGGCTGTGATACCGACACCGTTTACTCCGTCTTTACCGTCAACGCCATTCTTTCCGTCCGCACCGTTCTGACCGTCTTTTCCATCCTGCCCATTGATTCCGTTAATACCATCTTTTCCGTTAACTCCATCTTTGCCATTCATACCATTTGCACCGTTTTTACCGTCTGCGCCTACAGCCTTGCCAAGATTCAAAACAGTATTATCAGAAAGGGTGATAAGAAGTTCTCCCTTTTCGGAGAATGAAGCTGTTTTTATATCCTTGTTTCCCTGCTTGGCAGAAGCCGCAAGAGCTGAAGCCCACTCTTCCTCAGAACCTGTGTAGCCGTTATCCACCGCAATATCATAGGCAGATTTGCCTGACAGAGAGGCGAGCCAGTCCTGCACGCTTCCGTCATAACCTTGCTGTACTGCCAGTTCATAAGCTGAGAGTCCGTTTTCAACTTTCCCCGACACAGGAACACTCTCGCCGCCACGCTTATGTACTATGCTTGACACGATTACTGACGTCAGTATCATAAGCAGTATCATGACAACTATCAGTACAATTTTCTTCCAAAGGATGTTCCTTTGATTGGGAGACTCCGGAGATATAGACTGATCTTGTCTCATTTCTGTTTTATTTAATGCTGATTTATCCATTATGTTCATGGCAATTCTCCTTTGCATGAATTGATACAGTTACTTGTATTATAATACACATTTATAGTTTAGTCAACCCTATTTGTGTAATTTCAAGAAAATATAACACATGTATTGTAGAATATTATATATAGAGGTGATGAAATGAAATTTGGAGATATACTTAGAAGTCTTATTAATGATAGAAACATAACACAGAAGCAACTTGCGTCTGATTTAAATATAGCTCCGTCTACGCTGGGAAATTATATTCAAGACAGTAGAGAACCTGATTTTCAAACATTAAAGGATATTGCCAATTATTTCAATGTAACTGTAGATTATCTGATTGATAATCGTTCACCATATACACAAAGCAGAAATGAAGAGGAAATATTGAGAATTTATCGCGCTCTGTCACCTGAACAACAGGATTTATATTTGGAGCAGGGTAAAGCATTCCTGAAAATCAATGCGAAAGAAAGTGCAAAATCCTCGAAATCGACTTCACAAAGTGGCGGTAAAGTCGGATAACTTCCCTCCGATTTCCCTCTCTCTGAATTTGCATAAACTTTTCTGTATTAAAAAACATGAGCAGGGGGACTTGCTCATGTTAAACCATATTATCATTGATTTTTATACGCTAAACTCAGCGATTTTTACGAGTTTGTGCTCATAACCCGGAGGTCAGGTGGTTCAAGTCCCCTCCCCGCAACCAAACTTCACCTTGCAGGCGGCTGCCTGCAAGGTTTTTTCTTTTTTCCGCATTTTCTGTTTTGTATGATTTTCCTCCCGTTTCCCTCCTGAGATTCAAATTTGACGGATTTATACATCTTTTTTGTATAACCGCTCAGAATACTTTCAAGAAGAGTATTTATAAATTTTAATGCATAAGTGTGGACATTACACATTGTAAATATAGTTACTGCTCGCTTCCGTTTAATAAAGTATAAACTCCATACCCATGCAATCATCAGCAATGAATTTGTATACTATCTGTAGACAATCTTCAAATTATAAGTTTTTAGCCACTGTGATACCGTCTTACAAAAATTTCCTTGCAAAAATATTTGCTTCATGATAGAATATAAATAAACAATAAAATAAAAAGAGGTGCGCAAAAATGTCAGTTCCGAAACCACTAAGGTATATTGCAGATTTTGAAAAACTCGGCCTCGGTATGTTCGTTCACTGGGGGCTGTACTCACAACTCGGCGCAGGAGAATGGACATACAAGCTTCACGGACGCAACATGGAGGAATACAGGCATCTGGCGGATACATTTACTGCGGAGGATTTCGACGCGAATGATCTTGTTCTGACCGCAAAAAACGCAGGCTGCAAGTATATAACGCTTACGACACGCCATCATGAAGGATTTTCTCTTTATGACACCTGCGGACTTAACGACTTTGACGCTCCGCACAGCGCGGCTGGGCGCGATCTTATCCGTGAATTTGTCGATGCCTGCAACCAACACGGAATAGTACCGTTCTTTTATCATACAACTCTCGACTGGTACAACAAAGATTTTGAAGAAGATTTTGACCGCTATCTTGAATACCTCAGAAAAAGCGTTGAAATACTCTGCCGGAACTACGGCAAAATCGGCGGACTGTGGTTCGACGGAAACTGGAGCAGACCTGATGCAGACTGGAAAGAAGATGCCCTGTATGCAACCATACGAAAGTATCAGCCCGAGGCTATCATAGTCAACAATACGGGACTTGACGCAAGAGGCAAGGTCGGAAATCCCGAAATTGATTCCGTAACCTTTGAGCAGGGCAGACCGACTCCGATGGACAGAGAGGGAATGCCTAAATATCTTGCCGCAGAGATGTGCCATACACTCAACGATCATTGGGGCATCGGGTACAACGATCTCAACTACCAGTCGCCGTGTTCTATAATAGAGCATCTGTGTGCATGCCGGCGTGTCGGAGCAAACTATCTTATAAACATAGGACCTACAGGACAGGGCGCTGTCGAACCTATGCAGCGCGAACTTATGAATATTCTCGGAAGATGGATGAAGCTCTTCGGCGAAGCAATATACGAAGGAAAGCCTCACAGGGCAACATGCTCCGCGGACAAAAACTTTATTCTCAAAGGCAACGGATATCTGTATATCTTCATCCACGATCTCGGAAGATGCGGAGATTCAAATGTTACTGTCGGCGGAAAATACTGCGGCAGCCACGTATTCAACAATGTTTTCGAGACTGTCGAAAACGTCCGATGGATGGACAGCGGCGAGGATCTTCCTTTCATGCAGAAAAATGATGCTTTCGCTTTCAATGCAACAGGATACCCCTACGGTATGTCGGCATGCGTCCGGGTAGCAAAAGCTAAAATCAAAGAATAATTTGCGGATATTGTCTATATGTCATAATATCGCAATATGTGACATCAATTGTCTCTCAAAATTTATTGACAATAACGATTGACAAAAAAGAAATTATGTGATATCCTATCTGTATAGAGATAAAAGAACATTATCCTCTGACGGTTAGTGTGGAGTACCACAGTGAGGATATGTTTATAAATCAGCCGGTTATTCCGGCTGTGCCGACCGTCTGGGCAGCATTTGAGCATCAAATGCTGCCCTTAATTTTTTCTGAAAAGAGGATTTTAGTATGATCGAAGCATGGAACGGTTTTAAAGGTACTGACTGGCAGGAAAATATAGATGTACGTTCATTTATTCAGCAAAACTACACACCTTATGACGGAGACGAGAGCTTTCTCTGCGGTCCTACGGAGAGAACTTCAGAGCTTATGGCTCAGCTCAACGAATTATTCAGGCAGGAGCAGGAAAAAGGCGGCGTACTCGATATCGATACCGAAACCGTATCGTCTCTGACAAGCTATGCGCCCGGATACCTGAATAAAGATAAAGAGATCATCGTAGGACTCCAGACGGATGCGCCCCTACGCAGAGGAGTCAACCCTTTCGGCGGAATAAACATGACGCGCAAGGCGTGCGAAGCTTACGGATATAAGCTCTCCGACAAGGTCGAAGAAGAATTTACATACCGTACCACACACAACGACGGCGTATTCCGCGTATATAACGAAGAGATCCGCGCGGCACGTCACTGCGGCATTATAACCGGACTTCCGGACGCATACGGAAGAGGACGTATAATCGGAGACTATCGCCGTGTTGCTCTCTATGGTATCGACCGCCTGATAGAAGAAAAGAAAAAAGACAAGCACGATCTCAGCTATGAGCTTCTCGACGCCGAAAAGATACGTATGCTTGAAGAGCTGTTCCAGCAGATAACCTTCCTCGGCAGACTCAAAGAGATGGCTGCCATGTACGGCTGCGATATCTCAGGCCCTGCGAAAAATTCAAAGGAAGCAGTACAGTGGCTGTATTTCGGATACCTCGCTGCAAACAAGGAGCAGAACGGTGCGGCAATGAGTCTGGGACGCACAAGCACATTCCTCGATATATATTTTGAACGCGATCTGAGAAACGGAACAATAGATGAAAGCGGCGTTCAGGAGATAATAGACGACTTCGTAATGAAGCTACGTATGGCAAGACATCTGCGTACACCCGAGTATAACGAGCTGTTCGCAGGAGATCCGATGTGGATAACCGAATCAATAGGCGGTATAGGTGAAGACGGCAGAAGTCTTGTTACAAAAAGCTCATACCGTTTCCTCGCTACCCTTTACAATCTCGGACCGTCTGCCGAGCCTAATCTTACCGTACTCTGGTCACAGCGTCTGCCCGAACACTTCAAGCGCTTCGCCGCAAAAGTATCCTGCGATACCGATGCTATCCAGTATGAAAACGACGATGTCATGCGTGAAAAATTCGGAGATGATTACGCTATCGCATGCTGTGTTTCGGCAATGCGCGTAGGAAAGGATATGCAGTTCTTCGGCGCAAGAGCAAACCTCGCAAAAGTCCTTCTCATGAGCCTTAACGGAGGAAAGGACGAACGTTACGGAATACAGGTTGCACCCGATATGGGACGGTTCGAGGGAGAATACCTCGACTACGACGAAGTTACAGAGCTGCTCGGAAAATACCGTCCGTGGCTTGCAAAAACATATGTCAGCGCGATGAACATGATCCACTATATGCACGACAAATACGCATATGAAAAGACACAGATGGCGCTTCATGACACTAACGTTCACCGCTTTATGGCATTCGGAATTGCAGGACTTTCGGTACTTGCCGATTCTCTTTCTGCAATAAAGTATGCTAAAGTACGTGTAATCCGCGACGAAACAGGTCTTATAAAGGATTTTGAAACCGTCGGAGACTTCCCGTGCTACGGAAATGACGACGACCGCGTCGACAGCATTGCAACCGAGCAGGTCGAACTGTTCTTTAACGAACTTAAAAAGATACCGGCATACCGCGGCGCAGAGCATACGCTCTCGCTTCTGACAATAACATCAAATGTAGTATACGGCAAAAAGACAGGTTCAACACCTGACGGCAGAAAAGCAGGCGAGCCCTTTGCTCCCGGAGCAAACCCGATGCATAACCGCGAGAAAAACGGCGCTCTTGCGTCACTCAACTCGGTTGCCAAGCTTTCATATAACATATGCAAGGACGGAATATCAAATACGTTCTCGATCGTACCTGCAGCTCTCGGAAAAGATACCGAAACCCGTCTTAAGAATCTCACCGGAATAATAGACGGATATTTTGCACAGGGCGCTCAGCATATAAATGTCAATGTACTGAACCGCGAAATGCTTATTGATGCGGTAGATCATCCCGAAAAGTATCCTAATCTTACAATACGCGTATCCGGCTACGCCGTAAACTTCCACAAACTCTCGCGCGAACAGCAGAGAGAGGTAATCTCACGTACATTCCACGAGGCAATGTAAAAATGCAGGGCAGGATACATTCCTTCCAGAGCATGGGAACACTTGACGGTCCCGGACTTCGGTTTATAGTATTCTTCAGCGGATGCCCTCTCCGGTGCGCGTTCTGTCACAATCCCGACACATGGACGGAAGGAAGCCTGTACACTGCCGGCGAGATCGTAAAAAAGGCGCTGCGCTTCCGTACATATTTCGGAGCCGACGGCGGAGTAACACTGTCCGGCGGAGAAGTGCTTGCACAACCGGAGTTCGCAGCAGAACTGCTCTCATCCCTAAAAAAATCCGGTATAAAAACAGCTATCGACACCTCCGGCATAGGAGATCCTGACAAGGTAAAGCTGATTCTACAATATACCGATCTTGTCATATGCGATATTAAATTTCCAGATGACAGCGGATACCGTAAATACTGCGGAGGCAGTCTCGGACAGGTAAAGGACTTCCTGTCACTGTGCGAAAAGATGTCTGTCCCGCTGTGGATACGTCAGGTAATTATTCCGGGAATAACTGACAGCGAAGAAAGCATGAAAAAAACGCTGCAAACTGCGCTCGGATACAGTAATCTGGAAAGAATCGAGCTTCTTCCGTTCAAAAAGCTCTGTCTTGAAAAATACGAACGTCTCGGAATACCCTTCCCTCTTGCAGACACACCTGAATGTCCTGCCGAAACGATCGCAAAACTTACCAAGCTTATACCTGGAAAATACAGATAAAACGGAGCTGCCGCTTTTCCGATAATTTCGGATCTGCGGCAGCTTCAAATTAAAACTGATCAATTTTTTTCAAAAAAGAGACAGGATACACCCCTGTCTCTTTTTCACTAAACAACAAATCGGGCAGCGAACGCTGCCCGATTTAATGTTTTAAAACTTATTTTATCACAAAATTACAGCTTATTTAAGCATTCCCTTTACTGTATCCCTGACAGCAGCAAGCGCGTCTGATATCTTGTCGCGCTCTTTAGCTCCGGAAGTAGCACTGTCGGGACGTCCGCCGCCTTTTCCGCCTGCAATCGCACTTATCTGACGAAGTATAGCGCCGGCATTTGCTCCTGCCGATACAGCCGCTTTACCGCATGCACAGATAAAGTTGAGTTTATCTTCGTTATCCGTAGCTATAACAACTACAAAATCGTCGTGCGAAGCTTTAAGCTCATCGCATATAGCGCGTGCTGTTTCTACAGACATACCCTTTGTCTGCTTTGTAACCACCCTGACTGCTCCTATAGTCTCCGCAGAAGCTGCAAGTGATTCTGTCTGCATTGACGCGATGCGTCCGTTGAGAACATCAATATCGTGCTTTGCCGCTTTAAGCTCACCCTGAAGCGATGCTGCACGCTGAGCGATGTCATGAACGTTTGCCGCTTTAAGCTCGCGTGCGGTATCCGAAATAAGCGAGTCACGCTCTGCAAGCAATTCAAGAATTCCGAGTCCGGTCGTTCCCTCTATACGGCGTACACCTGCCGCCACGCCTGCTTCGGTAAGGATCTTGAAAAGTCCGAGTTTTGCAGTATTATCGGCATGCGTACCTCCGCACAGCTCGCATGAGAAATCACCCATCTTTACCATACGTACAACAGAACCGTATTTCTCGCCGAACAATGCCATTGCGCCGTTTTTACGCGCGGTCTCTATATCGGTCTCCGTCGTCTCGACAGCAATTCCGCGAAGTATCTCCTCGTTTACAAGCTGTTCGGTGCGGGCGATCTCTTCCGCAGTCATAGCAGAAAAATGCTTGAAGTCGAAGCGTACACGTCTTTCATCGACATAAGAGCCTGCCTGCTCGACATGGTCGCCGAGAACACGTCTGAGAGCCGCCTGAAGCAGATGCGCCGCAGAGTGATTACGCTTTATTGCTTCGCGTCTGTCTGCGTCTATACGCGCAACGACCGTATCTCCCACAGATATCGGAGTGCCGTCAAGCTCGCATATATGCATATATATGCCGGAATTTTTCTTTGTATCGGAAACCCTGATCTCTCTGTCACCGCATACGATAACGCCGGAATCTCCGACCTGGCCTCCGCCCTCGCCGTAAAATACCGTGCGGTCAAGAATTACGGTAACGCATCCGTCCGAAGCCATGTCGACCTGCTCAGAGCTTTCGCCGTCTATTATGGCAACAACCTTAGCCTGTGTCTGAGTTTCGGTATATCCGACAAATTCGGTAGCCTTCAGATCATTCAGTGCCTCGAGTGCATCGGAGGTCCAACCGAGGTCGCCCATAGCGGCACGTGCTGCACGCGCACGCTGCTTCTGCTCTGCCATGAGGGCATTAAAGCCTTCCTCATCGATCGAAAGTCCTGCTTCGGTCGCAATTTCGCGTGTAAGATCCACCGGGAATCCGAAAGTATCACTGAGCTTGAATATATCGTCTCCGGGAAGAACATCCTTACCGTCCGCTTTTGTCTGATCTATCATCGAACATAGAATAGCAAGACCGCTGTCGATAGTAGCAGCAAAACGGTCTTCTTCAATTGAAACTACCTTTTTTATGTAGTCAAGCTTTTCCGTAAGCTCCGGATATTCGCTGTAATTCTCACGTGCAACTATCGGAACGATATCCGAAAGGAAAGTTCCTTTTATGCCGAGAAGTCTGCCGTGACGCGCAGCGCGGCGGAGCAGGCGGCGAAGCACATATCCGCGTCCCTCATTGGACGGAACGACTCCGTCACAGATAAGAAATACCGTACTGCGGATATGGTCTGTAATAACACGGAGAGAGATATCGTTTTTAGGATCGCTTCCGTACTCTACTCCTGCCTTTTCGCTTATCGCCATCATTATATTGCGCACGGTATCGACCTCAAAGAGATTGTCAACACCCTGCATAAGGCAAGCAAGACGCTCGAGTCCCATACCTGTATCTATGTTAGGATTTGCAAGACGCTCATATCCGCCGTGTCCGTCTCCGTCAAACTGAGTGAATACAAGGTTCCAGAATTCCATAAAGCGGTCGCAGTCACAGCCGGGCTTACAGTCAGGCTTTCCGCATCCGTATTTCTCGCCGCGGTCGAAATGTATCTCGGAACAAGGTCCGCAGGGGCCGCTTCCGTGTTCCCAGAAGTTGTCCTCTTTTCCGAGTCGGACGATCCGCTCTGCCGGAACACCGACCTTATTGTGCCATATGTCAAACGCTTCGTCGTCATCAAGATAGATAGTTACCCAAAGCTTGTCTTCGGGAAGCTCAAGCACCTTGGTGCAGAATTCCCATGCCCACGGAATGGCTTCGCTTTTGAAATAATCTCCGAAAGAGAAATTGCCGAGCATCTCAAAATATGTACCGTGTCTTGCCGTGATGCCGACGCGCTCAATATCGGGTGTACGTATACACTTCTGACATGTCGTCATACGGTGGCGCGGAGGCTCCTGTTCTCCCGTAAAATATTTTTTAAGAGGCGTCATTCCTGCGTTTATAAGCAGAATCGATTTATCATCTATCGGTACAAGCGGAAAGCTTTTATGACGAAGATGTCCCTTTGATTCAAAGAATGAGAGATATTTTTCTCTCAGGTCGTTAAGTGATGTCCACTTCATGGTTTTTATTCTCCTTTGGATTATAACCGTCGGTTATTTTATATAGTTTATAATTATTTTATAATTCTATCATATCGGGATCAAAACCCCGTGATTCATCAGTTTGCGCAGATGAAGCGCTGTGCGGCGCCTGCTCCTGTTCTACCTTTCCGACGACAGATTCGAAGCTCGCTCCTTTGTTCTGCAGAAGAATTCCGAGTACCGCCATATAATCGCGCAGAAGCTCTCGCGGCGTAAGAAGCGAGTCCGCTCCGGCACGCTCAAGGCATCTCCGCAGAAAGAATTCCATATCGTCTCTTCCGACAGGAGGAGTCCATGAATAATACTGCGCATGAAGTTCTGTCATTCTCGCGATAAGCGCCAGAAGCTCATTATCCGAAAGTCTGCGGAGTCTTATCACCGGACTCAGCAAATTTTTATATCCGGCGCCGTCAAAGCGGCTGTCACAAAGTCTGCTTCTGAGTGCTTCATAAGAGAACAGTCCGCGTCTCTGATCCTCAAGAAACTGAGGTGTTCCGCCGAATACCCACGCAAGCCCCTCTGCTCTGCCCTGCATCGTATCATTAAACAGCGAAAGCAGTTTTTCGTAGTTATTCTCCCGCGACACCCGGTTCGTGATCTTATAAAGGTTTACACACTCGTCTATAAATACTACAAGTCCGCGATACCCTGTCTTTCTTGCAAACACGGCAAGCAGTTTTATCATATCATGCCAGTTTTCGTCTCCGATAATATCGCCTACCGGCAGATCGCGCTTAGCCTCGGTCTTTGTACGGTATTCGCCGCGCAGCCACTTAAGACAGCAGCTTTTCTTTTCATCGTCGTCCGAAACAACGGCATCGTAATAGGTCGATATCACCGATGCAAAGTCAAATCCCCCGACATGATCCTGAAGCTCGCGTGCAGTAGCGTATATCCGCTTTGAAACAGCCGCGTTAAATTCATCGCTTCCCGGTTTAAGTCCGGATTCGGCAAGCTCGCCCTGAACCGATGACAGCCATTTTGATATCATAACAGGAAGCGCTCCTCCGTCAGGAGACGATTTACATGCCAGATTCTTTATAAGTTCCCGGTAGGTTGCAATACCCGTTCCGTTACCGCCGCATATCCTGCGTTCCGGAGACAGATCTGCGTCGGCAGTAATAAAGCCGCGCTCAGTCGCATAGCCACGTATAAGCTGCATAAGAAAGCTTTTTCCGCTTCCGTATCTTCCGATAATAAAGCGCATAGCCGATCCGCCGTCGCTTATCTTTTCAAGATCGGAGAGCAGCGCAGATATTTCATCGGTACGTCCGATCGCTATATACGGAGCGCCAGTGCGGGGTACAACACCGGCAGATACTGAGCTTATAAGCGCAGAGAGGATCCTCTTCGGAACCGCGGTTCTTCCTGATGAAACGCCACTTCCTGAAAAAGCTGTATTTTCATTTTTTTCAGCCATAAGCAAATTCCTCCGTTTCTGTCCTGTAATCATCTATAACAGCGTATCCGCCGCCGCTCTGCTGCAGAACGATATCTCCGACGCTGTCATACAAAAGCTCATTTATTCTTTCAGCAAGAGTGTCAGGTAAGAGCCTGTTTTCATTCGCCAACTGTTCAAATCCGCGTGAATCTCCGTTTAAAAGCAATATTATGCCCTGTCTGCATAGCTCTTCGCCGCTGTTATTTACACTGCATGAACCGTTCGAGCCGAAATTTTCGCCAGTCTGATTTGCGGCGTTACATCCGTCTGAACTGCACACTTCTCCGCTTTTATATGCCGTATCTCCTTCCGGAGTCTTAAACAATTTATGCTCATCAGGATCTGAAGCTTCTATTTCATAACATTCTGATAATTTATTGTCGGAGTTTATTTCCGAGACTTTATTAATATCTTCGTCTGAAGCGGTTAGAGTTTCGTCAGAACTCCTGTCCGAACCGGATTCGGAGCCTTCGGCGATATTGCCGTCAGAATTTCCGAACGCATCCACAAGCCGCTTTGTTATCTCCCATGAACTTTTTTCAATTTCCAACGCATGCTCAAACGACAGCCCGGTACTTTCGGCATCATACAGCTTTTCATATTCCGGAATACTCTCTGCACGCAGCAGTTTCTGCTCTTTCCGGTGCTTGCGCCTGAGCATCTGCTCTTCAAACAGCGGAGCAAAATATCCGTCTACAGCCTCGGTCGCTCTGCGCGGAAGTTCTGAAATCTTAAATCTTGCCTTTATCCCGAGAAGCCGTCTTGTACAGTTTTCCGCATACTTTATTATTCCGGTAGCATATCTGTACTCATCAGCACCGTCGCATTTGCGATACGTCAGTTTTATTCTGCATTTCACATCTGAAGTACATACAGCACCGCTGTACGCTTCGGAAACATATTTACTCATCTGAGTCCGGCCGTCTTCGGGAATCAGCTCGCCGCCGCACGCATCATAAGCAGCGGTAAGCGCTTCTGTCATATATTTTTCAAACAGTTCACGGTTTTCGCCGTTTATATATTTACTGTCCTTCCATGAATAATGCGACATCATATTAAGCAATGAAAGAGGATCGGGCTTTTTCGTCACAGGATCATACTTCACAAAAAATTCGGGAAGAGCTATCGCATTTCCGGCATATGAAGCAACCTCGTCAATATATCCGGCAGGAACAGAAACGCCGTGTATCAGACAGTAGTCACGGATCCACGCCGAAACCGATCTTCTTATTCCGTATATATTTTCATTATAGTGAACGACAAGCTCGCACATAAGCTTTATTCCGTCGCGGGGATCAAGAAGATCGGGAAGATTGATTATCTCACATAAAAGCAGAAGAACATAGCTCTTTGAAGCCTTAATATATTCTCCTCTTCGCAGGCAGCTGCGCCATCTGAAATAGTATTCTTTCTGTGCGGAAGTCATGGCGGAGTACTGAGGAACAAAAGAGATAAAATCCTCGTATTCACACTCATGCCCTTCTTCCGAAAAATATCTGATCGCATCCGACCTGAATTTTTCGTAAAAAGAGTAAACTGAAGGCCACCGGAGAATTTCTATATTTCCGATAAGCGGATGATCTGATTCGTACGACCGTATTATATCGCTGCTGCGTGTCATACCAGCACGCGGAACAGAGACGGTATAGCCGGAATCAAGTACATATTCTCTGCGTCCGGCAGTATTTTCCGCCGCTTTCTCAAGCTGTGTACGCTTGCGAAGTCTCTCAAACAATTTTGAAAGCTCGGTATCGCGGTCGTCATGCAAGCTCTCGCAGGATGTACTGCCTTCTGATTCATCTCCGAGATCTATACGGTACAGATCTTCTTCAGATTCGCATGACAAATCAAAGAGTTCCGAATACCTGTGAATTTCAGATCTGCCGCCGCGCTCTGCATAGTTCGGTTCGTCCTGAGACTTATTGTCACCTGAAGAAACCTTACTGTCGCCAAAGCTTACTTTCTCACGGCGTATATCATCAGAAAAACCGTTAATCTCCGGACTTACGGAATCGTCCGTACAAACAGCGCCGCTGTTACAGTGACCGGAAAGTTCCGAGATACTGTCCGTATCACCGACATTTATCAGAACTGCATCAGTGTCCGATGAGAATTCCGGCATGCGTTTATCAGACGGCTTTACGGAAAATTCTGAAAGATCCCAAAAGCCGTCAGACGGCGGTCGGTCGCTGCTTAAATTCCGGCGTTCCAAATCGGCACACATTCCTTTCACAGTATTCTATCCTATCTTATTATTTTATCACATATAATTCGGTATGTCAATATTCCGGGTAATTGTTTTATCTCAAAAAGTCAAACAAAAAGAGAGAAATACAGCCATCTGTATTTCTCTCTTTTTCAGTACAATCAGTTTATAACTGCGGGCAAGATGTCCTCTGCCTCTATAGGCGGCAGATTCTATATTCGCAATCAGCAGGAGTACAATCTCCTACTGATCGCGGCACTGCTGCTCAGTGCCCTTGTCTTCACCCTATGACGGGACAAACCCTTATTGAATACGTCCGACATTTTCCACATCGCAATACTTGAATCCCGGAACGTCGTGATATATTTTTGTCTTTTCGGTGAGTCTGTAGTCACCTCTGCTGAAATCGGCAAATCCTACGTCTTCAAGCGCGGAAAGACTGATATTATCACGTATATTTACAAGACGTTTTGCTGTTTTGGCAATATCATTCTCATTTCTGCCGTAAAATACATTCTGTCTCATGCATGCATCGCCGTAAGCATATCCGACGAAATGATCCTGAAGATCATAGACGTTTGTAGTCTTTATCAGCATAGTCCAAGGATATCTGTATCCCCACATTTTTGACCCGAACGCCGGAGCGCGGCTCGGATCAAGAATGCTCTCCCAGTTCATTCCTTCAGGAAATACCGAAACCGGACATTCATTTTCAAGACCGCCTGCCCATGCCGTATGATCGTCGGGTACTAAATAGTATGCTCCTGAATGAAATTGAACAGATGAATTTATGAACAGATTATCTCTAAGCTCGGTATCCTGTCCTCCGACAAGTATGCCGACTCCCCTTGTGTTTACAATCAGGTTAGAGCGTACATTCGCACATCCGACTCCGGCATCCATATATATTGCAATAGGCGATCCCGGAATGTCAGAGTTATTTATTATATTTTCGAAAATATTATCATGTATGGAAAGCCCGCCTGCCGCCCATCCGCATCCGAATGAATAAATGGCACCCGCATCGCTTGATTCAAAACACACATCATGAATATAGTTGTACTCAATAATAACATCGGCGCTGTTAAATCCAATAGCCTGATGCGGCGCATCACTTATTTCATTATGTGATATAAGCATTCCGCATCCGGAGGTTACATCTATTGCATTATTATATATACGGTTCAGCTCCGCAAAATTATGGAAACTGTTATTGTATATTACATTTCCGGAGGATATCATACGTTTTATATCGCCGCAGCCGTTAAGAGCGACTCCCGTACTTCCTAAAGAGTATATTTCGCTGTCTGTAAGCCTGAAATAACAGCAATTCGATACATTTAAAGCATTCTGCCCGGCGCATCGGAAAGTACAGTCTTTAAATGTTGCGTGATCACCGGTAACCGTGATAAGATTATTTACTACATTTTGAAATACTACATTTTCAAATGTTAAATAGTCGGCTTTTATTTTTATAAGATCACTCTCAAGCTGCGAAAAACTGATATTTTTTTCTTCATAACCGTCAGGCATATAGATATACAGTTTTCCTGAGTCCCTGTCAATATAATATTCACCGGGGACATCTATTTCCTCGGGAACATTGTAATAAAAATATCTTCCCATCGAAGATGCCTCAAGAACAAGCTGTGAGGTTAAATTAAATGTCACGCGCTCAGATTCTCTGTCATATTCTGCAATCGTAGCAGATGACGCAAGCCAGTCGAGAGGGAACATTCCGTACATTTTTGCTTCACGCATGCTCTGTTCCGACCAGTTTTTTATACGCCCCGCGCTGTCTTTATATGTACATCCGTCAAGATCCTCGAAATATACATATCCGTTTTCTTTCGCATTATTCGGATACCGTCCGATCCACTGACGCTCTCCGTCAATATACAGTCTGCAATCCGGAAGAATTGACCGGTGCGCTCCCAGACGCACATATTCGGAATAATCAATTCCGTCCGCCTTCAGATCATAAACCATAAGATTGGCTTTAGCCCCGGTATCTATCACCCTCGAAAGCATAGCATCATCGGCTGCCGTAAATTTGTCGGGGGACAGAGTAACGCCTCCGTCTATATAAACCTCGCCGTCTCCGTATGCCTTATATGTGATCGGACATGCCGCCGTGCCGCTGTCCGCTTCTGTAAACTTTATTGTTTTCGAAACAGGGTATCTTCCTCCGTGAATATATACCGTTATTCCGCCGTCCGGAAGTCCGTCAGAAGCTGCAAGTTCACGTATTGTATCACGTGCCTTTTCGATCGTCGCAAACGGAGCATCTGCCGTACCAGGCGCATCATCACTTCCTGTTTCAGAAATATAAAATTCCGTTACATCCGTCTCATCGGCATATATACCTACCGAACCGACTATCGCGGAAAGCGGTATTATAGCCGTAACAAGCAAAGAAACCGCTGTCAGTCTGAATTTGTTAAAATAAAATCTCATATTCCATTCTCCTTCAAACACTGTCAAGTCAAAACTACCTTATACAAGGCTCTGCTATTTTATTAAATTTAATTTGATCATTTTCCGGTTATCCCGACATTTTCAACGTCGCAGTATTTAAATCCGGGAATATAGCGATATATTTTAGTATCCTCTGTAAGTCTGTAATCTCCGCTTTTCCAATCGGCAAGTCCCAAAGCATCGGTATTGCTCAAATACAAATTATCTCTGACATTCACAAGACGGCCGGCGGTTTTAGTGACAAGATTTTCCGACTTACCGCAGGTAATATTCTGTCTCATGCATCCGTCTCCGTAAGCATAACCGACAAAACGGTCCTGAAGATCATAAACATTTGTTGTCTTTATAAGCATTGTCCACGGATATCTGTACGCCCATATTTTTGCGCCGAATGCCGGAGCGCGGTCCGGATCGAGAATACTCTGCCAGTTCATTCCGAGCGGGAATGTCGATACCGGACCGTTTTCATCTGCCGCCCATGCAGTATAGTCGTCAAGAATTTTATAATATGCCGCCGAGTGCAGTTCTACCGTAGAATTAATAAGAAGATTATCTCTGACCTCTATATCATGCCCTCCGGTAAGGATTCCGAAGCCGTTAGAATTTACTATGAGATTAGAGCGTATATTTGCACAGCCGCTCGCCGCATCTATATATATAGAAACGGGCGCTCCGGGTATATTCGAATTATTTATTACATTTTCAAAAATGTTATCGTGTATATAGAGTCCGCCGGAACCCCAGCCTCCGCCGTAAGTATAGATCGCCCCGGCATCATTGGATTCATAACATACATCGTGAAAATAATTATACTCTATTGAAATATCAAGGCCGGAAAATCCCATTCCCTGATGAGGTCCGTACCATATTTCATTGTGAGCGACAAGATATCCGCATCCGTTTCCGATATTGACCGCGTTGTTGTATACTCTGTCAAGCTCGGCAAAATGATGGAAATTATTATTGTCTATTACGTTTCCGGAAGATATCAGACGGTTTATATCGCCGCAGCGATCATTTGTGATTCCCGTTCTTCCGATCGAATATATCTCACTGTCTGTAAGTCTGAAATAGCTGCAATCCGATGCACTGATTGCCTTTTGTCCTGCACACCTGAATGTACAATCCTTAAGCGTCACATGATCTCCGGTAACTTTCAGCAGATTGTCAACAGAATTTTCAAACGTTATGCCTTCAAATGTAATATAATCAGCTTTTACCTTTATAAGATCTCCCTTAAACTGCGCAAAGCTTATCTGCTTATCTTCATAACCGTCAGGCATATACAAATAAAGCATACCTCTGTCGCGGTCGATATAGTATTCTCCGGGAACATCTATCTCCTCCGGAACATTATAATAAAAATATCTGCCAATAGGAGTCGCCTCGGCGTATCCGTTCGTGCCCCTATAAGTTACACGGCCGGTATCTGCATCATATCCTTCTATTTCCGCCGACGCAGCGATCCAGTCGATCTGAAACGTTCCGTAGATCTTAGCTTCGGAAATGCTCTTCTCCGACCAGTTTTGCACCCTTCCGGCACTGTCTTTATATGTATTTCCGTCAACGTCCTCGAAATACACATAAGAGTTCTCTTTCGTATTGTCAGGGTATCTTCCGAGCCACTGGCGCTCGCCGTCAATATACAGCCTGCAATCGGGAAGAACCGCACTGTGAGTACCTTTATGAACGACCTCGGAATAATCAAGTCCCTCAGATTTCATATCATACATAAGCAGATTTGCTTTCGCATCGGGATCGGTAATTCTGGAAAGCATCCCGTCATCCGGAGTAGTAAATTTATCAGCAGAGAGAATAACTCCTCCGTCAATGAATACCTCTTCATTTTTATATGCCGCATATGTTATCGGGCAGTCCGCAGTTCCGCTGTCAGCACTTGTAAATGATATCGTCGAAGTAACAGGATATCTTCCGCCTCTAAGATATACGGTAACACCGCCGTCCGGAAGTCCGTCCCCCTTCGATGCAAGCTCACGTACCGTATTCCGTGCTTTTTCGATCGTCGCAAACGGTGCATCGACAGTTCCTGCTGCATCGTCACTGCCAAGCGGCGAAATATAATACTCAAGGGCCGTTTTTTCTTCATCCGCAGCATATATACCGCCGGAAAATAAAAGCGGTGAAAAAGTTACTGATGCCGACATAAGCAGCGACAGTACCGATACGCAAAGTCTCTCAGGTGCTTTTTTCATAAATCAATACCTCTTTCTCTTTATCAACAGATAATATCCGCAAAAATATTTAATCACAAAAATTTTATTTGTATAATATTAACATTAAAATTCCAAATACTTCATTGAGATTATAACATATAACACATCTCATGTCAACGTATATGACAAAAAAATTATTAAATTAAAACATTTTTTGTACAATATTTTCCTTCATTAAATTACAAACTCTTTCAATTTAACCGAAAAAGCGTTACAATAAAAAGACAAAAGATCGGAGTATCATATATGTATAAAAAAACAGGCAAAATAAACATACTTCCAAAAATGATAATGTTTGATTACGGTCACACACTTCTTTACGAACCGGATTGGGATCCGATGCACGGAATTGAAGCACTTATGCCATATGTCTCAAGGAATCCGGATAATCTCACCGCCGAAGACATTATGTCTCATTTCGAATATATATTTCTGAAGCGTCTCGGCGAG
>CABUHS010000030.1 GCA_902491535.1 uncultured Eubacteriales bacterium | reverse complement strand
TTCCTCTCTTGACTTACCATCTTCGATCATGCGCTTCGCAGAAGCGCAATGGCAAACAGTGGAAAGGTCATACTGTCAAAAATCCGCTCGGTCATTGTGAGCGGATTTTTGACTATGGGTTTGACGTAAGCCGTCATAAAAGATAAGTTTTGACTATCGGCGTGACGCAAGCCGTCACAGACGATGAGTTTTGACTATCTGTGTGACGCGAGCCGTCACAGACGATGAGTTTTGACTATCTGTGTGACGCGAGCCGTCACAAAAACAGTAATAGCTATATTCCGAGCAGCGCGCGCGCTACAGCGAAATAGATAAGCAGCGACACCGCGTCCACTATCGTCGTTATAAACGGACTCGCCATTACCGCAGGGTCAAGACCGATCTTATCGGCAAGAAGCGGCAGGGTGCAGCCGATAAATTTCGCTATGACTATCGTACACGCAAGCGTAAGACATACAACAAGCGCAACAAGAAGTCCGACATTGTTTCCGAGAATAAGATTATCGACAAGCTGTATTTTGACAAACGTGACCGCAGCGAGCGAAAGCGCGCAGAGAATCGAAACACGGAATTCCTTCCATATTACACGGAAAATATCCGAAAATTCAACGTCGCCGGTTGAAAGTCCGCGTATGACCGTAACAGACGCCTGACTTCCCGAGTTTCCGCCCGAATCCATGAGCATCGGAATAAACGCGGTAAGTATCGCCTGCGCCGCAAGCGCCGATTCGAATGACGATATTATCATTCCCGTAAATGTCGCTGATACCGTGAGCAGAAGAAGCCATATGATACGGCTGCGCCAGATCTCGAAAACGCCTGTTTTAAGATACGGCTTTTCGATAGGCGACATAGCGTTCATCTTTGCGAAGTCCTCCTCCGCCTCGTCCTGAATGACGTCGATAGCGTCGTCGACGGTAACGATACCGACGAGCCTATTCTCCTTATCAACGATCGGAACGGCAAGGAAGTCGTATTTTTCTATCAGCTTACCTACGTCCTCTTTATCCGTGAGCGTGTCTGCGCAGATAACTCCTGTTTCCATTATCTCGGAGAGCAGAATATCCTCGCTCTCGGCAGTCATCAGGTCAAGCGCCGTGACAACGCCCTTGAGACGGCGGCTTACATCAGTTATATAACACGTATAGACGGTTTCTTTTTTCAGTCCGGTACGCCTTATTCTCTTAAGAGCATCGCCGACCGTCATACTCTCGGTAAGCGATATATACTCGATCGTCATTATACTGCCCGCACTGTCGTCCGGGTAGTTCATGATCTCGTTGACCAGCCTGCGTTTTTCAGGCGGAATATTCCGAAGTATCCTGCTGACAACATTTGCAGGCATCTCCTCGATAACGTCGACGGTATCGTCGATAAACATTCCGCTCATGACGCTTTCAAGCTCGCTGTCCGAAAACGCCTCTATAAGGATCTCCTCTTCGTCGGAATCCATCTCTACGAACGTTTCCGCCGCAAGCTCTTTCGGAAGCACGCGGAATATAAACGGTATACGGTCGCGCGGTATCTCACTGAGCATCTGCGCAATATCGGCAGGTTCAAGGTCCTCGAGAAGCTTTTTCAGCTCCGCGTATTTCTGCGCGTCGACAAGCTCAAGCGCAAGCTCGTTTTTCTCCTCGAGCGTATCGAGCGTATCGAGCGTCGGCTCATCGTCGTCATCGTCCGTTCCTATACCTATAGATTCGATCTTTGCATCGAGATTTTCGTCATCGATCGCATTCTCGATCTCTTTTGCAATATCCGTCTGCGGCATATCCTGCATGGCATCCTCGCAGGGCGAAGCTGTCTGCGGCTCCTGCAGAGCGGTATTTTTTTGAGAGTCGGACTCTCCTGAAAGCTCCGCTCCTGCGCGAAGCTCTTCATCAAGAAATTCTTTTTCGTTGTTCTGCATAGCAAAAAGCCCTCCTTTTCGTACTGATCCGCGCTTTGGCAAACGCGACACAAGAAACCGGCCGCCGTGCGCAGTCTTGAACCTGCGCGGCTTCTCCGGAATCTTGTTTTTTACAACAGGACACACCGCACCGCGGTGTATCTGTGCGGGGACATAAACATCTCCGCATGGGCAGTTTGTACGATTCGGGCGTTAAAAACTAAGATGCACGGTCCGGAAAACACATATATCACGCTGCTCAGTGCAGCACTGAGACGCGATCCTCCGTGCAGAGCTTATTGCCTACGGCTTTAGTCCGCAGCTGCTATGCATTACGGTGAGATCTGACGCCGAAATATATATTTTCCGGACTGTGCTACTTCGCCCGGGATCTGTACGCTGACTACCTCCGGCGTCCATTAATCTTCACCATCCTTAAATCTGAATTCTGTTATAGCGGCAATATAACCGCTTTTTATATTATATACCAAAACACGGTCTTTGTCAACCTGACAGTAAAACCGTCCGTATTACGGATAAGCACTGTTTCCGGCAGAATTTCCCGTTAGACCTGAAAAAATATCAGATCAGAGTGCAATCATTTAAAAGTATCGCTTTAAAATTTTTTTCAGAGCTTCTGTCTGCAGTACAGTCACAGTATTTTTTCCATACCGATCTTCTGTACCTTCAGTCCGAGCTTTTCATAAAATTTCACTGCCCCGGCATTGTCCGCCCATACATTCAGCGTTACATTATAAAAACCGTTCCGGCGCGCATAATCTAAGGTATATTCATAAAGAAGCTTTCCTATATGCTGTCCTCTTGACGCTTCGTCAACACACAGATCATCTATGTACAGCGTCTTTATATCGGTCATATTATTACTTTCACTTTGCTGATACACACAAAAGGCATAGCCTGAAATACCGCCGTCCTTTTCTGCAACAAAAACAGGACGCTTATCATCGGCAATAATCAATTTCAGCTCACTGTCGGTATACTTTTTAAAGCCCGCCTTAAAAAGATCAGGTCTTACGTCGCTGTGAACCTTATGAACCTGATAAAGCAGTCTGTCAATCGCCGGTATATCGCTTTCTTTTGCACGCCTTATATTTATTTCTTCCATTTTTATCTCCTGAATATGTCCTTTTGCAGTTTACAGTAAATCAATATGTACTGCCGTATCTTATCCCGATACACATAACCTCGCGGTTCTGAAAAACAATTGCCCGAAAAATATCCCGATCGGTTAAAATAAAATTCAGACTCACTGTGTCAGCATGTCTATTGCCTGCTCCTCCGTATCGGTAAAAAACACATCCCGTCCCTTATTGCTTTCATAAATAAACGCTTTAAGCGGCTTACTTGTATAATGGGAATAATCGCCGTAAATTGCGATCCGTCCGCCATAATTAACATATTTTTGCAGTATTTCCCCTGCAAGGCCTGTACTGAGAATAAAAAAATCCTCCGTTACCGACTGCTTGTCCAGAATTATATTTCCCGTACCTGCTTCGTGTATTGCGCTCATCAATACGTCCAATGCAGACTGTACATCGGTGATGAGTTTTTTATCGTCGCTTACAATGGCACACTGTATATTATTCTTTACAATAACTTTTATTTTCATATATTTTTCCTCTTCAATCTTTATTTTAATTATTCCTTTAAACGCAAACCTGCGGAAAATCTGACTATCGCTATAAACAGATGTCTTCCGTCCTGTATCGGATCGTCCGCAGTCAGTTTTGCTTTTGTAACTAAAAAATAAAAAGTCCCGCCGCGCCGTCACACACCGGCAATTAAAAACCCTGCAAAAGCAAGGTAGGTGTTCTCCTCCGCGGCTTTGTACTCCCAGCGTCCCGTAATGCCGTGGCGGTACACATATAGTATACCGTACTCAGGGCATCCGGGGAGGTCTGTATCCCGTCGCGGAACTCAAACTCCATTTAAAAAATGTGGGTTTAATTAACCGGAATATTTACGAACGAAGCAGGATCTTCGTGCTTTTTATTTAAATATTAAAAATACGGCAATGTCGCCTGCCGCAGGCATATCCTTTCTGCGCCGCACGCAAAAAGTGCATGTATACGGACGTTTTTTAGAGCAATCCGTGCGTTTCAATCGTTTTCGGAAATATACCGAAAGCCGGAACGCTCTGCTTTTAGTTTATCCGCGAAGGCAGAAAATATGCCACCGCGCGATATTGTATTTAAAGCAAGATCCGGTATTGCTCGCCGCAATCTCAGACGGCGCCAATCCGGTTTCTTTTTGCGTTTACAGCAAAGTTCCGGATTTGTCCGCCTGTGTCTCCGGCAGCGGTATCAAATCGATTCCTTGTTACATGTACGGCAAAACTACGATACTGTCCGCCCGCAACCGGAGATTGCGGGCAGACCGGATACTTACCTTACTCGGCGTCGTAATCTATCTCGCCGAAAAGCTCTTCCTCAAAGATATCTGCAATGCGGTTAAACTCGTCGTCATCGTCTATTGTGACAAGCATCTGTTCTCCGTCATCAGCGGTATCTGCCTTAAGAATGACATATTCATCGTTGTCAGGCGTTGTGGGAATAAGCGCGAAATATGTCTCACCGTCAAGCTCACGGGATCCTGCAAGCTCAAATTCAGCCTCGTTACCCTCTTCATCCGTAAGGGTATAGATCTCCGCTTCCTCGGTTATCTCATCGACATCTTCGAGCGCACCGTCTGCTTCGGTCTGTTCAATATCCTCGGGAAGCTTGCTTGTGTTTTCGTTGTTACTCATAATTCTGACCATTCCTTTCTTCTTGGGACAGCGGAATAATCTCCGCATTACCCGGCTGTGAAAGCCTGTGTCCGGAAGCTCCGGACAATATCTTAAAGCACTCCGCTCATGCTCCGCGCACAGGCCGCGGATGCAAAAGCAGGTACTGCCGATATCATATATCATTATCTGCCGTGATGAAAGCAAAGACTTCTGCGCGGCAGCGCCGCGCCTGAAAGCATCAGCTTTCGGTCGTCAGGTATTCTCCGAAACACCGGAAATCTTTTTGATTCCGCCGGTATTCCGCGAGAGCATCATTTGTGAGCCGCGTCCACCGGGCATACCGATGCGCAGATTCCGCAGTCGAGACATTTTTCATCATCGATGCTGAATTTTCCAAGCTCACTTATTATCACCGCGTCTGCGGGGCATTCGACCTCGCAGGTTCCGCAGGCAATACATTTTTCTCTGTCTATGCTATGTGCCATTATAATTTCCTTTCCGCACTGTCCGGCAGTGCCGGACGGCAAAGACGGATCAGTCCTCCGCTTTTGCTCTCTTATGGTGCTTTATCATACGAAGCTTCATATACAGCTTCGGCAGATGGTTGACCAGAAAATCCTTCAGTGAATTACGCGCAGACGCGTACACGTCGTGCAGCGATACAAGGAAGCGATACGGAACATGCTTTCCCGTAACTCTTATATCGAGAAAGCGCTCATACGCTCTTCCGAGAGCGCCCGGAAGCTTATACGCAAGCTTATAGCGGCGCACAAAATGCATGAAATACGCCTCTATAAACAGCACCTGTTCTTCGGGGAACTGAGGCTGGATAAGCGGGACGCGGCGCTTTGTAAAATCGCCCTCAGGAAGAAATCCGCCCTCTTTTGCGATCTCATAAAGAGGCGTTCCCTCGTACGGATAAAATATATTCGGGATAGTGCGGTCGCTCTTCATTCTCGCGTTGAGCTTGATCGTCTTGAGCGCACGGTGAATATCCTCATACGGAAGTCCGATTATATTATATGTCAGCTGCGCGATCCCGTATTTATGGAACCACTTTGAACAGTTGAGGATCATCTCATCGGTCTGATAACGTCGCAGATACTTGAAGCGCATCTCCTGGTCGCCGCTCTCAAGTCCCATGTCTATCGTGTAGAAGCCGGCTTCCTTCATACGTCTGACGGTATCCTCGGTGAGGATATCGAAGCGGATATTACCCGTGCAGGGCAGTCCGATCTCCGTCTTGTACATCTCGATGAATTTATCGAACCAATCGGGGAACATATTGAATATCGCATCGCGGAAGTTTATGACCTTGATCTGCGGATGCCTTGAGAGCAGCGTCTTCAGATAAAGTATAGTATTCTCCGGCGAGCGGAAACGTGCATATATTTTTTTATTCGGGTATACTTTACGGAAGTTTCCGTTTCCGCAGTAGGTACAGTTATAGAAACAGCCGCGGCTGACAACGACTATCGCAGTTCCGACCTTCGAAGATTCAAGATTGTCATAATCGAAAAGCTCAAAATCGGGTATCGGTATACGGTCAAGATCGGAAAACAGCGGTCTTATCTTATTGTGTTTGAAGCTGCCGTCAGGCATCTTGAAATACAAACTCTCAACGCCTGTATAATCTTTGCCGTCGCGCATCATATCGCAAAGCTCAAGCTCCGCATATTCTCCGTCTCCGACACACACGCAGTCAACTCCGTCCGCCGCGAGAACCTCGTCGGGAACGAGCGTCGGGTGATATCCTCCGCAGATTACAAAAACATCGGGACAGACTTCTTTTGTCCACTTTATATATTCCTGACAGTCAGGAAAGGCTGTCGTTCTTATCGAAAATCCTATTATATCAAACTCTCCCATGCCGAGAAGTCTTTCCTTAAAGCTTTTTTCGGTATGAAGATTAAGCAGATGCATCAGCTCTACATGGTGTCCGCCCTGCTTGAGAACTGCGGAAATTGAGGCGAGTCCCTCATTATAGTTGCCGCCGCTTCCGCGACGCGAAGCGTCTCTGTCGGTATAATCCGGATAAACAAGCAGCATCCGCGCCGGACGTCCGCCCAAATCTTTCAGCATTGATCTGTGTCCTTTCCTCCCGGGAATTCCGCAGAGCGCGGTATATCTCGGTATAATTACTTCTATATGATAGCATATTATTTAAAAAAAGTCAACAAATTATGCTCAAAAACTATTTACAACGCCACTTAAAACGGATATAATATAGAATAAGGAGTTTTGTATATAAAGATATATTATAATAAATAAACTGTTATCGTACGGACCTCGGAATTCACAGCGTCCGTACGCCGCCATATACTGTTTATATATGTATATGCTGCTTTTCATTAAAATATAAGTGCGCCGCAACGCGGCGGAACGGAGAGCTTTATGAGCAATTCAGATTATAAATACCGCAGAAAAAATACACGTCCGGAAACCGTACCGGATATTCAGGCAAAAGCAAAAAAACTGTATGCAGGTGCGCGGGGACTCGCAAAAGAGCTTCAGCAGGACGTAGAGTCCATAATGGAGCGCGATCCGGCTGCAAAAAGCAAGGCTGAAGTCATTCTTCTCTATTCGGGACTTCATGCCGTCGCGGCCTACCGCGTCGCTCATGCGCTTCACTCGCGCGGACACGAATTTTCGGCGCGTCTGCTCAGCCAGGGAGCAAGATTTCTCACAGGGATCGAAATACATCCCGGCGCCACTATCGGCCGCGGTCTGTTCATCGACCACGGCTCGGGGGTCGTTATCGGAGAGACGGCTGAGATAGGCGACGGCTGCACGCTTTATCAGGGAGTTACGCTCGGAGGAACGGGAAAACATACAGGCAAGCGCCATCCTACGCTCGGAAACAATGTCATGGTAGGAGCAGGAGCAAAGGTTCTCGGTCCGTTCAAGATCGGAGACAATGCAAAGGTAGCCGCCGGCGCGGTAGTTCTCGATGAGGTGCCGTCCGATTCAACGGCGGTCGGAATCCCTGCACATGTTGCAAAGCGCGAAGGCGTGCGTGTTCAGAACGCAGACCTCGATCAGGTAAACATTCCCGACCCTGTCGCACAGGAGCTTGCGCGGCTGCGCGAGCGTATAGAGCGTCTTGAGGCATCACAACGCATGACTGCGGAGCATGACGGCTGCATTTTCTGCTCCGGTTCAGATGCCGACAAAATGTCCGTGTTTACGGATAATGAACCGGATACGGCTTACCCCGAAGAACAGTCTGCCGCGGGGGAAGAACCGGTCGGAATACATGAAAACAGACCGGAGAAACCTTTTGACGGAGAGACCGGCGAAATCCGGGAAGATCTGCCGGCATGTGCGGAGGAAAAGACGAAAACAGTCGGTGAGGATCTGCCGGAGTTTTCGGACGACGAAAGCATCTTCCGTCCGGGTACTGACAAAACACTATAAATTCAGAATATTCAAAACCGTGCGATAAGCAAAGCGCGCGGAAAGCTTTCGCGCCCGCCGACGCGGGCGCATCGCTTTCACTCATAAACGAAAGGACACCGTATACCAAGATGAAGCTTTACAATACACTGACGAGAGAAAAAGATGAATTTGTACCGAGAGAACCCGGCGTTGTACGCATGTACACCTGCGGTCCGACCGTATATCACTATGCACATATCGGAAATCTCCGTACATACATTATGGAGGATATTCTCGAAAAATATCTCCGATACACAGGACTTGACGTTCGCCGCACAATGAATATCACCGACGTAGGACATCTTTCGAGCGACGCCGACGAGGGCGAGGACAAGATGCTCAAAGGTGCGCGCCGCGAACACAAGACCGTTCTTGAAATAGCAAAGTATTACACCGACGCATTCTTTGACGACTGCAAGGCGCTGAATATCCGCCGTCCCGACAATGTTGTTCCGGCTACAGGCAGGATCGCCGACTATATCGAAATGGTAGAAAAGCTTCTCGAAAAGGGTTATGCATACGAAGCCGGCGGAAATATCTACTTTGACACCTCGAAGCTGCAGCAATACTATGTTTTTAACAAGCATGACAGCGACGATCTTGAAGTCGGGGTACGCGACGGCGTTGAGCGCGACGACAACAAGAAAAATAAGAGCGATTTTGTCCTTTGGTTCACAAAATCAAAGTTCGACGATCAGGAACTGAAATGGGCCAGCCCGTGGGGCGTCGGATATCCCGGCTGGCATATAGAATGCTCGGCGATCAGTATAAAGACACTCGGTGAATATCTCGACATTCACTGCGGAGGAATCGACAATGCGTTCCCTCATCATACAAATGAGATAGCACAGAGCGAAGCGTATCTCGGACATCCGTGGTGCAATCTGTGGTTCCATGTACTACACCTCAATCTTGAGGACGGAAAGATGAGCAAATCCAAGGGAGAATTCCTTACGGTACAGCTTCTGCGCGACCGCGGATACGATCCTATGGCATACCGTTTCTTCTGTCTCGGCTCGCATTACAGAAAGGCGCTTCTCTTCTCATGGGAGGGACTCGACAATGCGGCGGCGGCTTATGACAAGCTCACCTCGCGCATCGCGGCGCTTTTGTCAGATAAAGCAGCAGCTGTTCCGGACGCTGTAGACACTCAGGATGAAGAAAACGCCGCAAAGCTCCGCGGCGGCTTTGCAGAAGCTATGGACAACGATCTTAACACATCTCTTGCACTCACCGCACTTTATGATGTTCTCAAAGCCGATATCTCGGCAGCATCCAAGCTCCGTCTTATCGCCGACTACGATTCGGTACTCTCTCTCGATCTCATCGCAGCCGCACAGAAGAAAAACAGCACTCCGGACGGCGACATCTCCGATGATGACAAAGAAATACTCGCATGCATCGAAGCGCGCGCTGAAGCAAAGCGCAACAAGAATTATGCGGAAGCTGACAGAATCCGCGCAGAGCTGCTTGAAAAAGGTATTGTACTTACCGATACCAAAGACGGCACAACCTTTAAGCGCGTATAAAAACGCGGATATTCACTGAAAAAAATAACGGTCCGCAGGCGGCTTCGCGATAATATCCGAAACTATCTGCACTGTCCGAAAATTTACTGCAATCCGAAACCGTCTTTAAACGCAAAGCACCGAAAGGCAGGATAATCATGAAGAAAAAAACAGATATATTCCGTGCGGCAGCACTTACGGCGGTGCTTGCCGTCACACTGGCGGCACTTCCGTCCTGTTCGGATGGCTCTGAGGTCAATCCTCCTGTCATAACTCATCCGGAAACAACGGAAAATAATAACCCTCAGGACGATTACAGCGACAAAATAATCCGCAGCATAACTGCAGAGCAGGCGGCAAAAGCACTTGACAAGCTCCCGGAATCCGATTTCGGCGGCGCCGCAACGATCATAGCCACAGTATCGCATGCAGATCTTCTCTGCCCGTCCGAAGCGGCTGACGAGGTATCGGCTGCTGCGCTTGCGCGCAATAAATATATAGAAGAAAAGTATTCCACCTCTATTATAAGCAAGCTCGCAGAATCGGAAGACGCGCTCCGTAAAGAGCTTTCCGCATCAAAAAATTCGGGTATCTACTACACCGATCTGCTCGGCATAAACCTCTCCGAGGTAGGCTCGTTCGCGCTTGACGGACTGCTTATGAACATGTACAGCATTCCCGATCTTGATCTCGGAGCTGATTATTTCAGCAGCGATTCGGTCGCTCAGCTTACGGCAGGATACAAGCTTTATGCGCTCTCCGGCGCTGCCACCGAGGACGTCCGCGAGTATTATGCTGTTTTCTTCAACAAAAATCTCGCGCAGGAGCTTGGCATGGGTTCGCTCTACGAGCTTGTATACTCAGACAGCTGGACATGGGAGAAGTTTTCCGAGCTTACGCATATCGCGGCAACAGCGCGCGGAACAGACAATGCAACCGCATTCGGAGCAATGTCCGATCTTCCGGCAGACCGCATAGCAGACGCATTTTTTGAATCGTCCGGCAACCACTATATAGACACAACATTCGGTCAGCCGCCTGCCGCGGCGGCGATCGGAGACTCTCTCGCCGATCTTATATCACTTGCAAGGACAACCCTCGGCAAAGGAAGCGGATTTGTCAGCGGATACGGCGCGGACACCTCTGCTCTGTCCTCCTTCCGTGCAGGAAACGTACTATTTTATATCGGCACTCTGCGCGATGCGGAACCGCTCGCGTCTATCGAGGTACAGTGGGGCGTCCTTCCGCTCCCCTCTCACGCCGGAGCGCCGTCTGTTACGGCTACAGATCCTACGCGTACCGCCGTACTTGCAACTCCGTCATACAACTCGCTTGCAGACAACGCCTCGATAATGCTTACCGCATTATGCGCATCATCCGTCGGTCTTATCGACGACGCAGCGGTTGAATACGTAACGAATGTTTCGCTCAGAGATAATTCGTCTATCGGCATGGTTCGCCGCATGGCGGCAATGACTCCGTGCGTTGACTTCACACAGGCATTCGGCAGTCTTGAATCGGTCGTTTCCGCAACCAGAGGAGCATTTTATGCCTCCGTCGGCGGCGCGTCATTCACAACTCAGTCCAACAGATATCTGAGAAATGCCAACAACCTGCTAAGACGTACATTTCCGCTTACAAACGCGGAGCAGTAAAACCAATATCTTAATCAATGCACCGTAGTAACTTGAGGATAATATCCGGAATTCAAAACAGCTGTTTCATTAAAAAATGAATATTACGGAGGACAATATCGCAATGGATCACTATAAGTCATGGAACACACTAAATAAACAGCTGACCGGTCTTCTGTGCGATGAATTAAAAGATCATATATCTTTCTTCCTTACATGCTACCATAAAGTTCATAATTCATACGGCAGAGCTGCTATAAGACTGGATAACAATGAACTTGTCTGCTTTTCGTGGATAAACACATGCAAGCAGGAGCATGACATAAGCTACTCTGAAGCCGATGATGCGGAACTAAAGAAAAAATGGGATGAAAATGCAACCTACAGTGAAATGGATTTTCTGGAAGCTGCAACGTCATTTCTGAAAATGCCTGTCAGAGAAGCATTGCAAAGCGATAATTTTATCGTCAGGATCTTAGCTGTGATCGACAGAAGGATCGGCAAAAGAACTCTTCGGAAAATACAAGAAAAGGGAGATTATAAGGATCTTCCCGATTGGGTAAAACAATTGTACAAATTAAGAATCAATTGTAATCAGACAGAAAACAACTGATGTCAGGAGCGGTATAGTTGTCTATACCGCTCCTGCTTTCTTTTTTAACTGTCTTGAGTCATATTCCGCCATCTCCGCGCATAATATTAAGCAAAGCTATTTGTTTGCGTACAAAAAGGAGAGAAGCGTAATGGAAAAGCAAAATGATTCTTTAGCCCCAATGCCTGAGTTCGGCGCAGCACCGTCGCCGCAGACAGACGGAGACGAAAACCTTATTGTGAGCATGTACCGCGCAAGCGACGCCTGCGATGTGAGCGGAGAGATCACTCTCCCGGACTATTTTGACAGCGTAGAAAAAATAATGTTTGTAAAAGCTGAGCCGAGACTCGGGGAATATTACACCGACGGCGGCAGCGTAAACTACGGCGGAGACGTAAATTTCACCGTATTTTTCGTCACTAATGAGGGCGATCTCAAAAGCGTAAGCTTCAGCGGCGATATCGAAGGAAGCGCTGTGACAGGGCTTGCAGACAGTGCCGACAACGATCTGAGTACCGATATCAAACTTATATGTGCGCAGCCGTCGTGCCGCCTTGTAAGCCCGAGAAAGATAAGCGCAAAATGCCGGGTTTCCGCAGACATATGCGTAACCTGCCGATTTGAACTCAAAACAGATATAAACTCCGACGCACCTGCGGGAATCACACTTCAGCGTAAGAGCGATCAGGCGGACGCGCTCTGTCCTGTATACTTTACTGAGGAAGGTATGAGCTTCAGCGACGATATCGAGACAGACAGTTCAATGCCGCCTGCCGAAGAAGTCATTTCCTGCTCGGTAACAGTGATCCCGGACGAGTGCAAACGCGACGGCGACAGCATTATTTTCCGCGGTACTGCCGCAGTAAGCTGTCTGTGCCGCTGCGAGGGCGGCGGAATAATGCCACTGCAAAAGAAGTTTCCCATATCCGAAACTTTCGACGCACCGGCAGAGATTTCAGATACGGATGAGTGCTTCTGCAGAGCGCATATCACAGTATCTGATATTACAGCCGAGATCGCACAGGATAACTTCGGCGAAAACCGCGTGATAGAACTTGATTTCAATTTCAGCGCAGAAGTATTCTGCACCTGCAACCGCAAAACATCGCTCACGCGAGATATTTATTCCACCGATTATAAAAGCGACGCTACATACCGCACGGTAGAACTGTGCCGCCCATGCCGTATGATCACAAGCAATTTCTCGGTAAATGCAGGGGAAAAGTTCGAATTTTCCGCCGATTCTTCACCGCGCGCGGATTCCGGAGATGAAAACGGCGATTCAGCTGCGGCACAAATACCGTCCCCTGCTTTGCATGCACCGTCGGTAATCTTTTGCGATGCTTCGGTCACGTCGCTCTCCTCCGAGCTTGACACTCAGCGCGGACGTGTGGTTATCACCGGAACAGCTTCTGTTTACATGATAGTTTCCGACGGAAATTCATTTCAGGGAATCACTTTCAGTGTTCCGCTGAAAAGTGAGACCGACGGCTACGGACTTACCGACGGCTGTATAACCTCTGCAGAGGCGGTTTGCGGTCCTGTCAGAGGCAGAGCCGACACAAGCTCGGTCTATGCGGATTTCGAGGTAATGCTGAACATCTGTGTAACACCTGTTTGCGGTGAAACGGTCATTGAGCGTCTTTCGATAGACAAAAACTCGCCGTTTGACGCTATGAGCCGTCCGCCTATTCTTATCTACTATCCGCACAAAGGCGAGGAGCTTTGGGATATCGCAAAAAAATACAGCACTACTGTTGCAGCGCTTAAGGAAGCCAACCGTATCCAATCTGATGTTACCGCTGATGACAGCGTCATCATAATTCCCAGACGCAGAAAATAACCTGCCCAGGCATACGTTAAAAACAGAATTTGCGAGAGCAGATTCTGATGTCCTGCAACAAAATTCCGGAAAAGAAGTCCGCTTTTAGCGGACTTCTTCTATATACGTTTCTCTCCTTTTTCATTGTTTAATAAATCCACATACATTTGTTGACATACTTCGCCGCGTATGTTAAAATATCCTAAGAATCCCCAAAAATATCCGCACAGCGGAACACACGGAGGAAATAGACCGTGTTCTCGGAGAACTGTCTCGCTGCGGAAATCAGTTTATCGGTGATATAAAAGAATATCTGATGCAGTAGGCTGTAAAAACGATAAATCAGATGACAAAAGCTATTACAACATTCGCTTACTGTTATCCTGCATTAAACTTTTCATCTATCCCCAGGAATTAAGTGCAAATTAACATGGCGATATACAAAAAGGATAAAGTCTGAACTGACTTTATCCTTTTTATTTATACGTTTCTTATGCGTTTATCTACAGTTCAGCAGCACGGAAAATGTCCGCCGTATTTTTCGAATATCTCATGTATCTGCTTTGCATCATCTTCGGATATATCATAAAACATGATATTATACTGAAGTCCGTTACAACCGTCGGTTGCAAAGCAAAAATACTGCAGACCGAACGAAACAGATACGCCGATATCATATCCGCATGATGAGGAGGCAGTAAAGTCGCGCTTCTTCACGACCTTGCGGACAAGCTCGGTCTCTTCCTTGGTCAGCTTGACGTCTATATCCGTTCCGTAGCGGTGGTAATGCAGCCGCGCCCTGCTACATAAATTTACTTCTGCAACAGGAAAAACAAACAAAATAAAGACTATGGCAAACACGACGATCGCAGATTTTTTTACCTTCATATTTATGACCGTTCCTTTCGTGCATCTCCGGTACGGCCGAAATAAAAGCTATTCCGACTTTCAGAACACAAAAATTCCCGTCCGAAAATTTTCAGGCTTTCTAACAAAAGACTCTGCGTTAACTGCTCAAAATTTCCGTAGGCATTTTTTTGTTCTTCCGGAAATATTCAGTATTTAATTGTTTTTATTTTATCATGCATGTCGAAATATGTCAAGATTCTTTAATATTCATCTTATAAAGAACCGGGATTCCGAACGTTATCATCCATACGCAATCAGGCTGAACCGGAATTTAATTAAAATCAAAACATACTGCTTATTCTTACTTTTTTCCTCTGCTACTGCGATATTATCAGTCTTTCTTTCCGCCTTTAAGCACCGAGACAGCGTCGGAGATAGTCTTTTCGAACGCTTCTCTTCCGTATTTATCGACCTCGGCTTTATTCTTTTCACCGTGTGTCAGGCATCCTGCGCCGCCTATGCATCCACCGACACATGCCATTCCCTCGATAAAATTACCGCCCGGAACATTTTTACTGAGTTTCAGCAAAGCAACGCGGCAAGCCTCGATTCCGTCGCACGGAACGGCTTTAAGGTCAAACTCTATTCCCTGCTCCTTCATACCCTGGGCAACAGCATCGGATACTCCGCCGGAACGTGCGAAAATACGTCCGTAATACGACGCGTTATCGAGAACGCCCTCCTCCATTGAGGTTATATCGAGATCGCGGCTGTCAAACAGCGCCTGAAGCTCTTCAAACGTCAGAACAGCGTCAACATACGGTTTCACCTTATCAAGCTGAACTTCCGCTTTTTTAGCCGTACACGGTCCGATAAATACGATCTTTGCGTTCTCCGTAGTCTCCTTGATATATTTTGCAAGTGTACCCATCGGAGAAAGATTGTGCGATATATACTTTTCAAGCTCCGGGAACGCAAACTTTATATACTGCACGAACGCCGGGCAGCATGAACTTGTAAGCACTCCCTTTTCGGCAAGCTCACGCGATTCTGATTGCGCGACCATGTCCGCACCGAGAGCCGCTTCGATAACTGTATAGAAGCCAAGCTCCTTGAGTCCCGTTATGACCTGACCGGTCTTTGCGTAGTTAAACTGACCGGATATCGACGGTGCAACCATTGCATAGACTTTATATTTCTTATTGCCTTCACTCTTTTTAAGCATGTCGATAACGCTGAGAATATACGACTTGTCCGTAATAGCGCCGAAAGGACACTGATATACGCACGCACCGCACTGTATGCACTTATCGTTATCTATACATGCTGCATGCTCGTCGTTCATAGATATCGCACCGACTTTGCATGCATTCTGACACGGACGCTTGCGGTTAGCTATAGCGCTGAACGGGCATACCTTTGCGCACTGTCCGCACTCCACGCACTTTGTCTTATCTATATGCGCGACGTGATTCTGGTCGAACGATATCGCTCCGCGCTTACAAACGTCCTCGCAGCGGTGAGCAAGGCATCCGCGGCAGGAATCCGTTACCTCATAGCCGGATGCGGGGCACTCGTCACATGCAATATCAATAACCTCAATAACATTGGGATTATCCTTATCCCCGCCCATAGCGATCTTGACACGCTCTGCAAGAATAGCGCGTTCTTTATATACACAGCAGCGCATCGTTGAAGTCTTTCCCGGTACGATCTGCTTGGGTATGTCAGACACATTCTGTAACAAAGTATCATTCCACGCATGACGCGCCACCTCGCGGAGAACCTTATATTTTAAATGCTGTACTTTTGTGTCAAACTTTCTCATATTATAAAACTCCATTCAGCCGCAGTCCCTTGCGGCACTGATAATAACTCCGGCAGCCTGCACCTTTTCCGGAGATCCGGAAAGAAGCGCCGCGCGGCAGCCGGCTGCCGCGCGTTTACCGCTTAAAAATAGCAAACCTTGATACGCTTTCCCATCTGTTTAAGCGCTTTTGTAAGTTCATCTACAAGATTCATCTTGATATTGAAATTTATCGGAAGATCGGGGTTCTGATGAGCAGGATTTATCGCTCTGCCGACAAAGAAATTTATGTCGGTCGCGTCCTCAAACAAAAGTCTGCTCAGCAACGCCGCTCCGTCTCCGCCGAGACTCCACTGGCCGTAAAGCTCATTGTCTCCGATATAGTCCTTTGCGTACTCAACAACCTTGTTGACCGTGATAACTCCCTCGGTAACAAGATCGACTCCCTCTATCTCGGCAATCGGAGGAATATCCGGACGCTCGAAATGCAGGCTCGCGCGCAGCGGCTTATGCAGGAACTTTGCGGCTATAGTAGACGTCGTTCCGCCGCAGATTATATGCTTGCCCTCCTTTGAGAAAAAGAGCGACATCATACGGTCGGCGTCGTCACGGTTCATCGGCGGTCCGAAAAGCATGTTCATCGGAACGCGTCTGCGGATACGGACAATACACGCAGTAGCGTCATCTCCCGGCTCTCCGCCGTACAGCTTATTGCACTCGTCGACAAGCATTGTCGAGAGCGTTTTTGCTGTATAGCCTGCCGGAGCAAAAAGTTCGAGAAACTCGATTATATCCTCACGCTTCCAGCCGAAATTATAGGACGGACCTATGCCCGCGTGCGGACAGCCGTCGCTCATGGCGATAAAAAGATCGTTCTCCTTAAGCTGGATAACAGATTTATAGATCGTCTTCCCGCCGATCGTCATTTCGGTTTTCGGATAATCAAAATTCTTCTCATCCCTGATAAGAATGAGCTGCGGATTGTCGTACTGTATTATCTCCGCCGTCTGATTATTAGAAAGATGAATTATTGTAAAAGTCGAGTATGCGACGCCGCGCACAGAACAGACCGGAAGTGTTGCAGCGATCGTTTCGACGCAGTCCTCGATAGGCAGTCCTGCAGCGACCATCGTCGAAATTATTTTTGATGTGAGCGTCGAGAGAATGCTTGCCTTTACGCCGCTGCCCAGACCGTCGGACAGGACTATGACCGTCGAATTTTCATCTGTTCCGACAATCTCGACATGATCTCCGCAGAGCTGCTCACCTATGTGATTTATACTTTTATAGCCGATATCGGCGCAAAGATCATTCATCTGATGCGGTCTCCTTCAGCTTTGTAAGCGCTATTTTCGTCTCGGCAGCGGTCTCTCCGAGCAGGTAGGCGATCTCCTGGACTATACGCATCTGCTTTTCAACGACCTTATCGGCTATCTCCGCGGTCTGACGGCTGATGCTGTCCTTCTTTTCGCGCTCCGTCTCCTCGTCGGTAACATCGCGCATTATTCCGACAAGCATGCGCGAATCCCGGTCGTAAACGACAGTCTGCTCGACATATCTCTTATATTCAGCGAGATAAACCCGTTTATCTCGGATACCCATTCCGGAATCGCGGACCTTTATAAACGGCTCGTCGTCAAGTATCCTCAGAACCTGATCGCCGAGAACATCGCTTGCAGAGCGGATATTCATAATTCGCATTGCCGCGTCGTTTATCTGCTGAACTTCAAGTTTATCGTTAAGAACGATAATTCCGTTAGGCGTACTCTTAACGATCGTATCCGAAAAGCTCTCCGCCTTATCCTTCAGGAACGGCAGGCACATCGAAACCTCAGCCTTGCCCTGACATACGGCAATAGCCTTTTCGCGGCACGTATTATATCCGCAGGAGCCGCAGTTAAGCTCCTGAGCGGGACGGAATTTGCCCATCTGATGAAGGACGTTCTGTATCTCCTCCTCTGACGGCATCGCGAGCTTATGCTCGATTCCGGTAAACAGCTTGCGAATATCGTTCGAATCGGGATTATTAACCTCAAAATCCCTGTCTCCGGCAAAATCCGACACTGCTTTATAATCCATGATAGGCGATGAGCGGCGGTATTTTTCGGTTACAGGTCCGCCGACGCAGCTTCCTGCGCACGCAGACATCTCTATAAAGCATTTATGTATGCTTCCGTTTTCGATATCGCGTAACGCTGCAATGCAGTTCTCTACTCCGTCTACCGCCATATATGTATAGCCCGGTGCGTCCTGTCTCATGGTTTTCAGTATTCCGCCCGTTGTCGGGAAGAAGCGCGCGCGGCTGTGGCTATCGTAGTCCATTACCTTTTCAGGCACGATATTTTCTTTTTTAAACAGCTCGTTAAGTTCTTCAAACGTCAGCACTGCGTCGGCTGTGCCTTCATAATATTCTGCCTCGTCCTTTTTTGCTACGCACGGGCCGATGAACACCGTTTTTGCATTCGGATGGCGGCGCTTTATATCCGCGCAGTGCGCCTGCATAGGAGAATAGATATCTGCAAGACAGCCAAGCACCGACGGAAAATACTTCTGAATCAGCAGGTTGACCGAGTGGCAGCATGAAGAAATGAGAACATCGTGTTCGCCGCTTTCGAGCATGCGCTCATATTCGGTCTTGACTATCGTCGCACCTATAGCAGTCTCCTCCGCATCATAAAATCCGAGTTTTTTGAGCGCGTCGCGCATAGCGCCGATACCCACGCCGTCATAGCTTGCAACAAAGGACGGTGCGAGACTGACGATAACGGGATCGCCGCTGTCAAGCATTACCCTGACCTTTTCGGTCTCCGATGCGATCTCCTTAGCGTTCTGCGGGCACACGACAAAGCACTGGCCGCAGAGAATGCATTCATTTCCGATTATATGTGCCTGATTGCCTGAAAAGCGGATCGCCTTTACAGGGCAGTGGCGTATACATTTATAGCAGTTTTTGCAGTTGGATTTTTTCAGTGTAAGACAATTTGACATTATATGAACGTTCCTTTCCTGACGGTCGCGAGCGCTAATGCTGCTCGCTCTCCATCTTTATAACTGTATAAATCATACCGTACCGCCGACGCGCGGCAATACGTTTTCTCTGAAAAATTCATCAAAGCCTTCGACAGTGACACCCGTAAAGGTATCGTCGTCCACCTGTACAGTGACTCCGATCCGATTGCACTCGCCGGTGCAGAAGCTGCCCTGGAGAGTGATCTCAGCGTCGAGTCCGTAATCGTTTACAGCTTTGCCGAAAAGTTCTATCAGTTCGGGCGCACCTTTAAGATGGCACGCGCTTCCGACACAGATCCTAATGATATGCATACCGATGTACCCGTTTGCTTCCGCCCCGCGGAGGCATCCTTTCACTGGAATTCAAATCGCTTTTTATTATTCTGCTTTCCCGTATGTTCCCGCATTCCGAATGTTTTCGGAGTTCATTTCCGCAGTCCGTTCGCTTCTGATATATATTTTCGCAGCCGGAGATTTTTCCGAAGCATTTCCCGGATATTTCCGGAGCCCGTCAGGATGTTATACGATGCGCATTTCACTCTGCGCCGGACGTGCGGCGCATCTTCAGCTGTTACACCTCAGAGATTTTCAGCTTTTACACTTTGGAAAGAATGTTCTCCCTGAAAAATTCCTCTGTTGTCTGCGGTGTTACAGAAAAGACTTCGTCATCTATCAGGACAGAGATACCTTCGCGGCAGTGACCGAGACAGAATGTTCCGCCGAGACTTACCTTTTCCGTGAGCGAATTTGATTCGATCAGCTCCTGAAGCTGTTCAACTACCGAGCGTGAACCTTTAATGTGGCAGCAGCTTCCTATACAAACCGTTACTCTCATATTTTCGTTCTCCTTAATTTTCCTTTCAAAAAAACAACAGTGTTATAAGCCTCAGACTTATAACACTGCAGGTTTTTATTTCATATCGGTCCGCCCATCTCAGGGGTATTATCCTATGAACGAAACGCAATGTATTTCCAAGGCATTTTATGCCGGAGCAGCCAAGATACGAAAACACGGCGCTCCTATATGCTTCAGAGCTATTCCGATTATCTCTTTGAGAACTGGGGTGCGCGACGTGCGGCCTTGAGACCGTACTTCTTTCTTTCCTTCATACGGGGGTCACGCGTGAGAAGTCCTGCTTTCTTGAGAAGAGGACGGTATGTTTCGTCTGCCTGAAGAAGTGCGCGTGCGAGGCCGTGGCGGATAGCGCCTGCCTGTCCGGAGATTCCGCCGCCGCGAACGGTGCAGATGATATCGAACTTGCCCTCTGTGCCTGTTACGGCGTAGGGCTGATTAACTATAAGCTTGAGTGTTTCAAGACCGAAATACTCGTCTATGCTGCGCTTATTGATCGTGATAGCGCCCGTTCCGGGTACTATGCGAACTCTTGCAACAGATTTTTTTCTTCTACCGGTACCGTAGAAGTAAGGCTTCTCGCTTGCATATGATACTGCCATTTTATATATCTTCCTTTCTTAAACTTTACTTTCAAACTTCATACGGGACGGGCTTCTGTGCCTGCTGAGCGTGATCAGCGCCGCGGTATACGCGCAGACGCGTGAGGCTCTTGTCGCCGATGCTGTTCTTGGGAAGCATACCTTTTACCGCAAGGGTCATTGCAAACTCAGGACGTGTACTCATGAGCTTCTTGTAGGAAGTCTCTTTGAGTCCGCCGATGTAGCCGGAATGTGTACGATAGAACTTCTGATTGAGCTTATTGCCCGTAAGAACTGCCTTATCGCAATTTATAATGATAACAAATTCGCCGCAGTCAACGTGAGGTGTGAACTCGGGGCGATGTTTACCTCTCAGAATGGAAGCCGCTGTAGCCGCTGTTCTTCCGAGGGGTTTGTTTGCAGCATCAAGAATGTACCACTTGCGCTCAAGTGTCTCTTTTTTTGCCATGAAAGTTGACATGCTGATTTTCCTCCATATATGTTTCATGATTCTTCATGTTTTGACTTTATGATTATAACACTGCAAGAGTGTTTTGTCAAGCATTATTTTATATTTTTTTCGATTTTTTTAATTTACATTGGCCAAAGCTTCGTTTTTCTTCCGTTTTCTCGCATTTCGGGGTATTTTTCGCATTCGCCGTGCAGGATTTTTCCGTACATTTTTTCTTTTTCCGAAAGTAATTCATTTTAGGCATCTCTTTCGGAAACAAATGCGTTATTGCATTATTATTGTTTGGTGTAGGTGATTACTTTATAATTTAAGGCAATACAAAGCTTCAAGTATTAAATATAATAAGCGTTTCTTTCCTATAACGGAAAGAAACGCTTAACCAATATCGGCGCAAGCCGTCAAGCTTCTTTCGGGAACCGCACCGTCACCGTCGTTCCGCCGTCCACAACGCTTTGCAGTCCGATCTCGGCGCTGTGCAGTCTTGCCGCGTGCTTGACAATGGAAAGTCCGAGTCCTGTTCCGCCGATCTCTCTCGAGTGACTCTTGTCCACCCGATAGAAACGTTCAAAAATACGCTCCCGATGCTCCGGCGGTATACCTATGCCCGTATCGGAGACGCTCAGAATCACAAATTCTTTTTCATTTTTTATCTCTACAGACACCGAACCGTCCCTGCGGTTATATTTGACCGCATTGTCGCAGAGATTATAGACAATACTGTACAGCAGTCTCGGAATACCGGAAAATACAGACTGTTCACCTCGGAGTTCCAGCGTGATACCTGCTTTCTTCGCTTCCGGCTGTAATGCCGCGACAGCTCCCTCGGCAATACTGAACAGGTCGGTCTCCTCCCGCTTCATATCTTCCGCTCCCTCATCTAAATGAGAGAGTTTTATAATGTCTTCCACAAGCCGTATCATTCTCTGCGTTTCCGCGAAGATCCGCCGTGAAAATTCCGGAACATCCTCCGGCTTTACCATACCGTTTGCCATAAGCTCGGCGCTTCCGGATATGGTATGCAGCGGCGTTTTCAGCTCATGGGACACATTTGCTGTAAATTCCCGGCGGATCAGCTCACTTTTCATTTTCTCCGTCACATCAAGAAGCAGGAGTACAGTTCCGATCGCTTCGCCGCCAGACAGCACAGAGCTTGCGTCGATCTGATAACTGCCCCCGCCAAGTTCTGTCACCGTTTCCGCATGCCCGCTTTTTTCCGCTTTACGAAGCAGTCCGGTG
>CABUHS010000029.1 GCA_902491535.1 uncultured Eubacteriales bacterium | reverse complement strand
GCATAGCTCAGCTGGGAGAGCATCTGCCTTACAAGCAGAGGGTCATAGGTTCGAGCCCTATTGTTCCCACCATGTGGCCCGGTAGTTCAGTTGGTTAGAACGCTAGCCTGTCACGCTAGAGGTCGTGGGTTCGAGTCCCATCCGGGTCGCCATCTGTGCCGATTTTACGGCGTAAAATCGGCACAATTTTTATCTAAATCATCTTCGGTATATTTGCCTCTGTAGCTCAGTCGGTAGAGCAGGGGACTGAAAATCCCCGTGTCGTTGGTTCGATTCCGACCGGAGGCACCACCTTTGATGATATAAAGTGAAAGCAATTTCACTTTATGCGGATTTAGCTCATTTGGTAGAGCGCGACCTTGCCAAGGTCGAGGTGGCGGGTTCGATCCCCGTAATCCGCTCCAGATCTTTTTTATAAAAATAGTGAACAGACTGCCTGTTCACTGTTTCATTATTATAGCGATTATATGGCGCCATAGCCAAGCGGTAAGGCAGAGGTCTGCAAAACCTTTATTCCCCGGTCCGATTCCGGGTGGCGCCTCCATATGGTTCTTGGGTTTAGGAAATATCCTTAGCTGTGAGGACCGCACGCGGATTTAGCTCATTTGGTAGAGCGCGACCTTGCCAAGGTCGAGGTGGCGGGTTCGATCCCCGTAATCCGCTCCAAATTATAACAGCCTGCAAGCGATAAAAGTTTGTAGGTTGTTTTTTGTATATATACTTAAAATACTCTCCTCACGGAAGTAAGAACATTTTTATTTTAATAAAAGATATGGATCATATAAATATACAAAACAGACTAATTTTACATAATGAAAACTTTAGTCTATAAAAAATAAATCCCAAAGGTATTTGCCCAAGGGACTCATTTTTATTTTTTCTTATTACCGAAAATATTCTCCCGCCTCATTATAATCCGCAAAGCATAGAATAAATTCTCGATCCTACTTTTATGCCTTTATAAGCTTTTTATATGCATCAAAATAGCGCAATCCAAGTTTTTCAAGAGACCGGCGCGAGAAATGAATCGTATCATCACAGTCAAAGATCGATCTGCCGTGTTCCTCGCAGTTAGACAAAAGACCATCAGTCTCAACAAATTCTCCTCCGAGATCTCTGCATACAGCTTTTATAGCTTCAACAACAGGCTCAGCATCGGCAATATTATCATTTTTCCACTTCTGCACAAAATCTGCGGCAACGATCGGCATATCCGGAGCATTGAATGAACTCTTTACACTTTCAATAAGTCTTCTTAAATTACCGTAATGAGTATCGTAATTTACATGGAACATAGCGTCAGACTCTCCCTGATGCCACAAAAACGCGACAATTCTGTTTTCGCTGTTCAGCGACAACGCAGTGCGGATCATTTCCATCATATTAAGATAGCAGCCGTCATTCATCCCCCAGTTTCCGGAGGCAAATCCCGTCCCTCCTGCTACAGCACGTACAATAAGAATCTTTCTGTCATCCGCAAGCATCTCCGACGCAATGTAGCGGCGGGCAAAGTACACTCCGAAATTACTCATTATCTCGTTGCGAAATGCCCGTTCTGTCGCAACAGTAACAGTCATATCAGCATTAAGATGCCAGATCCTGTCGCTTGGTTCATACGGATAATCGGCTTCTCCGATTCCGGTTCCCTCCGCATTTGACTGTCCTGCGGTAATAATAATATCAAATTTTTCTTTTGTAAAATCCTTAAGCATAACAATTTCCTTTTCATTAATACAGTTACAATATTTAGCCTTGTTACGGATAAAATCCGATTTACGATAATAAATCCAAGGCGAAGCCTTGCAAGCGGCAAATCCACCCGGACACATATCCTGATTTGTGTTTCAACGTTCTTTCATGTGCCAAAAGGCTTGCACTACATGACTTTTGTGAACACCATAAAATCATTATAACATATTACCGAACTTTTTCAAGACCTTTACGGCTTTTTAGAACGCAAATATCTGCTTTTATTAAAAAAAACAGACAATAATATTTTTAAAGCTCTCGATAATCATGCGTGTCATTAAATCTGCTTGATTTTTTCATATTTCTATGATATCATAATCTTAAATTTTAACAAAGGAGCTGTTATAATGCATCTTCTCGAATCCGGTGAAATGTATCTCGAAACGATATATATACTTCTTAAAGAAAAAACATATGTACGTTCTATAGACATAGGAGAATACATGGGCTATAAAAAGCCGAGTGTAAGCCGCGCAGTCGGAATACTACGCAACGGCGGATTCATCAATGTAGATCCGAACGGACATATAACTCTAACAGAAGCCGGACTGGAAATAGCATCTAAAATATATGAACGCCACACAGTCCTGACAAGCGTTCTGACCATGTTAGGCGTTGACAGCGTAAAAGCTGCCGAAGACGCCTGCAAAATTGAGCATGTCATCAGTGACGAAACTTTCGATGCAATAAAAAAACATATCACAGAAAAAATTTGATTCCATCCGCTCCGGAGATTTTATATGTTCAAGAAAATATTAAAATGGCTTGATAATTACTGGTATCACTATAAATGGTTAACACTTGCAATTTTGTTTTTCGCCTTTTGCGGTACAGTAATAATCGTTCAGACCGTAACAAAAACAACGCCTGACTGCCCGATACTTTACGGCGGTCCTTGTTCACTCACACCAAACCAAACAAAAGAGCTTGAAAATGCTTTTACATATATTGTTCCGTCTGATTTTAACGGAGACGGAGAAAAAACCGTCGAACTCAGACCTATCGTACTTATGACAAAAGAGCAGCTTGCCGCAGCTGAATCCGAAGCGGCTGCAAACAGCAACGTACTGATATACAGCACAAAAGCGTTATCAGACAACAAAACCGGTTTTACCACTCAGCTGTTCTCGGGAGAAAACATCATCTGTCTCCTCGATCCTGAGCAATACAAGGATGCACATGAATCAGGAGGTTTCGCAAAGCTTTCCGATTTGTTCGGAGAAAACAATATTCCTGACTGCGCCTATGACGACTGCGCACTGAAATTCTCAGAAACCGGATTCGCAAAGTTCTTTACCGCAAGCGAATTTCTCCCTGAAGATACCCTGCTCTGCGTAAGAACTATGTCGATAAATTCTGTTTTCAAAGGAAAAGAAAAGGCTGAAAAGGATTATAATAATCAGCTTGAATTTTATTACGCAATAGTAAATTTCGGCGGAGAGCAGACGAATGAGCATTGAAAAAAGCCGTTTTTTCGCATACTCACCGGATGGGAATATGGTATCGCCAAACTCCGCCGGATCCAAATACACACATAAAAATATCGGCAGCGAATGTACCCTTTGTCCGCGCAGATGCAATGCAGACAGAAACCGCAAAGCAGGTTATTGCGGAGAAAAAAACGTTCTGTCGATTACACGTGCGGCACTTCATTTCGGAGAAGAGCCGTGTATATCCGGATCACGCGGATCAGGGGCAATATTTTTTTCAGGATGCCCGATGCACTGTGTTTTCTGCCAAAACGATCTTATATCCGCAGGCAGTACAAAACTCGGAGACAGCGCATTTTCCTCTGAGCTTTCTCCGGAGCGTCTTCGCGACATATTTTTCAGACTTATAGATGAGGGCGCACACAATATAAATCTTGTAACTCCGACACACTTTACCGACCTTATAATCAAAGCCCTTCGCGGAGGACTTCCCGTACCCGTGGTATGGAATTGCGGCGGATACGAAAATATCGAAACGCTCAGAAAACTCGACGGGATCGTCGACGTTTACCTTCCGGATTTCAAATATTCTTCTCCTCTGATTGCAGAAGAATATTCATCCGCCCGTAATTATCCCGAAATCGCCGAAGCGGCTGTGCGGGAAATGATACGGCAAACAGGAAAATGTATTACCGATAAAGACGGGATCCTCGTAAGAGGAACGCTTGTACGCCACCTTGTACTGCCGGGCGCCGGAAAAAACACCAGAGGAGTCATAGACAGAATAGCCGGATTTCCGCAGGACTCTGTAATATTCAGTCTTATGTCACAGTATACTCCGCGTCCTGACATCGGGGAAAAATTTCCGGAGCTTGCCAGACGAATAACCCGAAACGAATACGAAAACGCTAAAGACTATCTTTATAATTCAGATATCGGGCATTTCTTTCTTCAGGAGCTTTCCTCTGCCGACGAAAGCTATATTCCCTGCTTTGACGGAACCGGGATCATAGATTAAAAAAGTGAACTCTTAAATAAGAGTTCACTTTTTCAGTTTTAATAAGGTTTATTTTTTCTTACCGTACACAATTATTCCGAATCCGATCTCTGTATCGAGAGTATCAAGCTCATCAAGACGTTTCTTTCCCTCGGAACTTGTTCTGTAAAAATACGGTGTCATTGTAAAAAGATTCAGAATTTCATCATGGTTAAGATGTATATTCCCGGATATCTGCTGCTCAGATATCTGCACAAAGCCTTCAGGGGCATCACGAAGTTCGGTATTTTCATAAGGATCACGGTAAAGAACCTGTTTCATACCGTATAAATGCCTTGCAAGCGGTATGACATGAACAAGAACACCGTCAGGCTTCAGAATACGGTAAAATTCCGATGCAGCAAGCGGAGAAAACACAGAAAGTACAGCATCACAAAAGTCATCGCACAGAGGAACAGCATTTACGCTTGCCGCAGCAAGCTCTATTCCGGCGCGCCGCTTACCGCCTATCGCAAGCGCATCCTTCGAAAGATCTATCCCTAACACCGTGATCTCCGGAAATGCATTTTTCACAGCCTCGGTATAATAGCATTCTCCACAGCCTGCATCAAATATAACGGAATCTTTTTCCGCGAGCGGCAATCCTCTCAGAGTATCGCACAGTGCATCACGCAAAATACCGTAATGTCCCGACGAAAGAAACGCATGTCTCGCACGTATCATTTCTCTGTCGTCACCGTGCAGACTTTTACTTGAAAGTATCAGATTAACATAGCCGCTTTTAGCAATATCAAAACAATGTCCCAAGCCGCATATATAACTGCGTCCGTTGCTGCTCAGTTTCCCTCCGCAAACCGGACATATCCATCCGCACTTAATATCTTTTTCCAGCATTTTATAAGATTCCTTAACTATTTATTCAATTTGGCTATTTACAAATATATAATACATGTATTATAATATTTTTTCAGTGATTAGTCAAGCTGGATCGGACGGAAGCGCACCTTGTCCGCTCTGCACCCCTGAAAGGAAGTATCGGAATGAACAGAGATCTGACAGACGGAAAACCGGAAAGCGTATTGTGGAGATTTTGTCTCCCTCTTTTCGGAAGCATAGTATTTCAGCAGTTATACAACATAGCCGACAGTTTTGTAGCAGGAAAATTTATCGGTGAATCCGCTCTTGCGGCAGTCGGAAACGGTTATGAAATAACTCTGATATTTATAGCGTTCGCTTTCGGATGTAATATCGGATGTTCAGTCATTGTATCCCAGCTTTTCGGTGCAAAAAAATATGCAGAGCTTAAAACCTCGGTATATACTTCTTTTATAGCCAGCGCAGTGATATGTGCTGTTCTCGTGACAGCAGGAATAATTCTGTGTCCGCAGCTTCTGAGTCTGATACATACTCCGGAAGATATTTTTACCGATTCTATGCTTTATCTGAATATTTACATATGGAGCTTCCCCTTCGTACTCTTTTATAATATAGCCACAGGAATTTTTTCGGCACTCGGAGATTCAAAAACGCCTTTCATTTTTCTCGCGGTATCGTCAAGTGCAAACATCGCCGCTGATATACTGTTCGTAACTGCATTCGGCATGGGCGTAGACGGAGTTGCATGGGCAACCTTTATCTGCCAGTGTGTAAGCTGCCTTCTTGCATTGTTATTTGTATTTCGCAGACTTGCATCAATTAAATCAGAAAACCGTGTAAATATATTTTCATGGAAACTTCTCGGAAAAATCGCTAGCGTTGCTGTTCCGAGCATAGCTCAGCAAAGCTTCATATCCGTAGGAAACATAGTAATCCAAAGTATAATCAACACTTTCGGCTCAAGCGTTATCGCAGGATATTCAGCCGCAATAAAACTCAATAATCTTGTAATTACATCTCTTTCAACAGTAGGAAACGGTATTTCAAATTATACTGCACAAAATCTCGGTGCCGGAAAAATAAACCGCATACGTAAAGGATTCCGTGCGGGACTGAAAATTGCATGGATCATATGTATTCCTATAATTTTACTATATCTCATTGCCGGAAATCATCTCATATATATGTTTATGCCCTCTCCTACAGGAACGGCAATCGACGTGGGCGTAACCTTTCTCCGCATAGTTTCTCCGTTCTATATTTTATCGGCAGTAATACTTATATCCAACGGAACACTGCGCGGTATCGGTCTTATGTCCCGATTTATGACTTCTACATTTTCAGATCTGATCCTCCGTGTCTCTCTTGCGAAACTTCTTTCGATGAAATTCGGATCGACCGGAATTTGGCTGGCATGGCCCATAGGTTGGTTAGTCGCAGCTGTTATATCAGTATTGTTCTATATATCATGGACTCAGCATAACCATTCATACAAAATCCGCAACAATATATAAATCAAAAAATATTACGGGATAGACCTCAAATCTATCCTGTTTTATCATTTATATATTGTATATTAACGATTCCATGCAAAAATTAACATAAGTATATCTCAAATCTTAATCAAAAATTAATTAAACGGTACAAAATAAAAATAACTTTACTATTGAAAAATCAGGACAAATACATTATAATATATATTGAATCGTATTTTTATTAAAATATATAAAATCATCCGAACAATTCACAAAGAACGATTATACGGAGACACGATGAACCATATAAAAAAAATAATCCCTTCATATGCGATAATACCGCTTATATGCGTATTATCTGTTAATTTTATTGCTTACGGCTTGTCAAAATTAATAGTCTCCGACGCAACTCACTATTCCCTTTTACTGCCAATCGATAAAAAATTCCCGTTTGTACCGGAATTCGTAATAATATATATTGCGGCATTTGCTCAGTGGATCATAGGATTTCTTCTTATCGCACAAGAAGGAAAAGAATTTTGCCACCGCTTTTTTTCAGCCGAAATAACAGCAAAGCTCATCTGCTTTATCTTCTTTCTGTTCTTCCCCACAATGATATCAAGACCGGAAATAACAGACACAGATCTGTGCAGCCGCCTATGCGCTATGATATACGCAGTCGACACTCCAGTAAACTGTTTTCCGTCCGTTCACTGTCTTGAAAGTTGGGTGTGCCTCAGAAGTGCCTTTGAACTGACAAAAACAGCAAGGCGCGGAAAAGGATACAAATACGCATATATAATATATTCTGCACTCATGACACTTTCCGTGTTTGCATCTGTGGTACTCATAAAACAACATTTTTTCCTCGATATTATCGGCGGAATTGCCGTATTCGAAATAGGAATGTTTATATGCCGTAGAACCGGTTCGTATCGAATATTCCGTTTGCGCGGAAGCAAAACGCAACAATCTCCGGAAAGGACACGGCAATGAATAAAAATAAAAAAAATATCATGTCGCCGGACGGTAAAAAAAACGACGGAATTGCATCGAAAAACAAACTCATTTGGTCTGTGCTGTTTATAGTTATAGCCGCAGCTACTATATTCACCGTAATATCTACAAATAAGTCGTTTTCGGTTTCATCATTTTTCGGATATATAAAGCAGAGCAATCCGTTTTGGCTGTCGCTTGCTTTTATATCGTCATTCGGATTTATCTTTTTTGAGGGAATGGCGCTCAGATCAGCGTCCAAAGCTTTTTCGGATGTAAAAGGAATCGGACGTTTCGTAAGCTATTCTGCATCTGACATATATTTTTCTGCAATAACGCCGTCTGCCACCGGAGGACAACCCGCATGCGCATATCTTATGATACGGGACGGACTTTCCGGAATGTCAGTCACCGCAATACTTCTTGCGAATCTGACAATGTACACGCTGGCACTGATCGTTATAGGCGCAGCCGTGTTAATTCTGTTTCCGGGGCTGTTCATTTCTTTCGGATTGATCCCGAAAATTCTTATAATTTCAGGATTTGTCATTCAATGCGGTCTTATGATGTTCTTCATCATATTGCTGACACGTAAAAACACGCTTCATAAAATTTGTTCGGCAGCGCTGCATATTCCCGCTAAGCTTCATCTCATCAAAAATGAAGCTGAAAAGCAGGAAAAGCTGTCCAGACGTATGGATGAATACGGCATGTGTATAGAAATACTCCGTGGAAAAAGAAAAATGCTGCTTGGCGTTTTTATCTTTAATCTGCTGCAGCGCATATCGTATGTCTCAACTACGGTTTTCGCATTTTTAGCCGCGAGCGGCTCGTATGAACACATCGGAAAGCTTTGGGCACTTCAGTGCTATGCCGTCTTAGGATCCAACAGCGTACCGATACCCGGAGCAATGGGAGTGTCGGACTATCTCATGCTTGACGGCTTCAAGCTTATTATGAACGCGCAAAGCGCCGCAAACCTTGAGCTTCTCAGCCGCGGACTGTCTTTCTACGTATGCGTCATACTTTGCGGAGTAATTACAGTCATAAAATATTTACGTCAGAAAAAGCACTGACCGTCCGAATATTTACGCCTCCGTGTATTATACTGCTCAGGTTTATCACCGATTAAGGCGTTCTGACAATGAGCCGCTTCAATACTGATTCGGTTACACTTTTCCGCGGAGCGCGGAAGAATGGAGATTATAAATGATAGGATATTATAACTATACAGTTATTCTGACATATTTGTCGCTTCTGTCGGCATCTATCGGAACTATTGTAACTATAAGCGGACACGGGCATCCGTATTTCGGCGTATTTTTTCTGCTTTTCTGCGGTCTTTGCGATGCCTTCGACGGAAAAGTCGCCAGACATAAAAAGAACCGTACCGAAAGCGAAAAATGCTTTGGCATACAGATAGATTCACTTTCTGATCTCGTGGCTTTCGGTGTCCTTCCCGCATGCGTCGGAATATCTATGATGCGTCTTTCTCCTCTTGCAAAGCACTATGTTTTCGACTGTAAACCTATATTTCTTAAAAACATACTCTTTATCGGAGTACATCTTATTCCTCTTGCATACATACTTGCCGCAATGATACGGTTAGCATATTTTAATGTCACCGAACAGGAACGGCAAAAAAATGACGACGGCGTCCGTAAATTCTATACCGGACTTCCGGTAACATCAGCGTCACTTATATTTCCGTTTATTCTTCTGCTTCAATTTGTTATAAAAGCTGACGTTGCTCCTGTATATTTTCTGACGCTGATAATTGTCGGTATTGCATTTCTGTCGCGCTTCCGCATAAGAAAACCCGGCTTTAAAGGTATAATGATGATGGTAGGTATCGGCGCCATTGAATTTGCACTTATACTTATCGGAAGAATCGTAAAATGCTGAATACTGCGACAGAAAACTTAGAAGAAAGCAAAATGCTTGACTTTCTTTACAATACTATACCCGGGAGAATATTATTAAGATTGCTTATATCGCGTAATCTTTCAAAGCTGGCAGGAAAATTTCTCTCGTCCTCACTGTCAAAACCGATTATTCCGCGTTTCATAAAGAACAACAATATCTGCCTTGATGACTACATATGTAAAGATATCGGTCAATACAGAGATTTCAATGATTTCTTTACAAGACAGATAAGATCAGAGCTGCGCCCTATAGATATGAACAATGACTCTTTAATCGCTCCGTGCGACGGCAGGCTTAGCGTTTACAGGATTTCAGACGGTACTGTTATTCCGGTTAAACAAAGTATCTACAAAATATCTGATCTGCTCGGCGGTAACAATGCGCTTGCGGACAAATTTAACGGCGGTATATGCCTTGTATTCCGCCTGTGTGTAGATAACTATCACAGATACTGTTGGTTCGACAGCGGAACAAAAGGAGAGCAACATTTTATTCCGGGTAAGCTTCACACAGTAAGACCGATAGCGCTGCGCAGTGTCCCGGTTTTCTCTCAGAACTGCCGTGAGTATACGGTAATCGAAAGTAATAATTTCGGAACTGCTGCTCAGATCGAAATCGGAGCAATGCTGGTCGGAAAAATAGAAAATTATCCGTGTCCTCCACAAGTAACGCGAGGCAATGAAAAAGGAAAATTCTTATACGGAGGAAGTACGGTCATACTGCTACTCGAAAAGGATCGCGCAGTACTGCCGAGCAACCTTTGGAAAGCAACCGCAGAGGAAAAAGAAATCTGCGTCAAAATGGGAGAATGTATAGGAGTAAAGGCACACCTATAACCAACATTATAGATCGCTTTTAGCCGCAACAATATGTGAAAAGTTCTGCAAGAAATAAATTCTCGCAGAACTTTTAATATTTTAAGCAAGGATTATTAATATGAAATATTATTTCTCGTATTTGATAAGATTCTTTAAACGCAAGGCAAGTTGTTTGTAGTCCTTGCTTTCACGTATCACATCAAAGCCGTCCCAACCATTCTGCGATGTGAGCATATTGTAATACACGGACGGATAGATCATATAAGTAGATCCGTCTTTTGCATGGATCCATATATTATACTCATTTGCTCCGTCAGGATCATTATGCAAATTAAAATAATTGGGCTGCGCTGTAAAAGTAAAGTTTTTCATCCATTTCGAGTCACATTTCAAAACAGTAGGTTCGGTTATTTCCATAATCTGTTCAATAAGAGATACGCAATCCTCCAAAGCTGTAAAAGCCTCTTCTGTTCTGCCGGAGCTTGCTAATAAACAAGCATATTTGAATCCGAGTGTAAGCCTTATCTCTACCCCAAAATCGAGCTTTCCGTTTCCAGAAACCGGATACACCTCGGATCGGTCATACCCGCAAAAGCAATTCAGTGTATTCAACTGAAATTCATACAATTCTATAGAATCACACGGCGGAGAAAACGGATATGCAGGGCCGCTTATATAGCTTCGGCTGTCGCAAAGACTGTCGATAAGCATAAACAGACCGTTCTGCCTTTCTTCATCGTATTTTTCCCATTCTCCGCGAAAGCTGTATCTTTTAAGTTTCAACGCGCTCTCTGTGATATCTGTCACAGAAGCATACTTTTTCAGGAAATCTTCGATATTATTATCATCTTCTATGCGCACCATTGTCTCTATAGCCTGGTTTTTGTCAAATCCGGATGATATTTCCATTTCCAGATAAGCTTCTGCCGTCAGCCGCACCTCGGATAAAATCTCCGGATGTCTGTACAGGCGGTCATTACCTTCATTCCAGAATCGCCACATAAGTGATGTATCCATATAATTTCTGCGTATATCACGAATTATTTCATTCACAGCCTGAACATCCGGATCATTCTTCATCGCCTCCCGACGTAAAGCGTCAAACGCTTCATTTGCCTTTTCCTCTTTTTGCTTTTGAGAAATACCGAGCAAGGTATCAACTGACGCCGAAAAAATATCTGCGATAGCCGGAATAAGCTCAAGATCAGGGTAGGTTCCGCCGTTTTCCCAACGGCTTACCGACTGGTATGACACGCCGAGCCTGAGCGCGAGCTGTTCCTGCGTCATATCAACACTTTTACGCAGATCACGAATGTTATTACCTATATTTAATGTCATCGATTTATACTCCTTATAATTTATAAAAGTTTGCTGCAAACTTTATGTCGACAACTGTATTGTAACACGAAATAAAATCAAAAACAATAACGCATACAGCGAGAAAAACTCTCGATGTATGCGAGTCAAATAACATATATACGTTTTGGAAGCAATCGAATTTTCAATCACACTAACTTTTTTATCGGATGCCGTATCACTGTCTTTAATTTACTTGCATCACATTTTCGGGGATCACTCAAGTAAATTTCATGATGCAATCTTTCGGTCGTTATATCAAGCTCATAGCCGTTTGCGCTCATATATTCATGCATGAGATCAACGGTTGCAGGCTCGTCATCGTATGATCCGATATGCATACATTGAACACACGTGCCTTCATCATAAGTTAAAAATTCAACTCCCGAGAAATCCTGTTTCTTTTTGTAAGTTGCCTCTTCAACAGCCCAATCAAAATCATTTCTTGAAACAAAATCAGGCAATCGGATAACCGAGATAAAATTCATATCCTCTTTTCTGTTATAATCAATACCTACGGTATTTTCCTGCCACCAAAGACCTTCGAGCGGAGGCACGACATATTCAAAATAGCCGTCAATTTTATGCGCCCCCTTATAGCTCATTTTTATCGTATATGCTATACCGTACAAAAGACCGATACTATTCTTATAATCGCTGTTTTCGGAGTTAGGATCGCCTTTTCCCCTTACCGCGATATAATTCATTTGCGGAATCTCTGCAATACCCGGCTTTCGTCCCGGCATATAAAATTCTTTATATTCTTTTTTATAATCAAAACTCATAATTATCTGCTTTCCTTTATTTTATAATACCTTATTATGTTACATTAACTACACTATCACATTAAATACTTCAATATATATTTACATTATGGCAAGTCACGGTTTTTACAGCAACTGTTATAAGTTCCCCCAAACTGTACTTTGCTCAGAAATGCCTTATTTCACATCGCTTTTCATTTTATTCAAATACAAATCTGCTTCCTCTCTTGATTTGAAAATCACAATATTTTTATCTTTATAATTATCAAGCATCTGATATATTTTCGGAAGCTTCTGAACCGGGAAATCAACGATCCACTGACGAAATTCCTCGTCAAGCTCGGTTTCGATCCAGGGCATATCCTCTCTCTTCATTCCTATACGCGCCTTTGCACCTGCAAGACATATTTCAAGGGGATAATCCAAAAGAAATACAGTGTCACAATGTTCAAATCTGACCTTGAGCGTTCTTTGATAATTTCCGTCAATGATCCATCTGTCACGGCATAGAATATCGTTCAGCTTTTTGTCAAATTCATCGCGGGATACATTTGTTTTGTCAGGCTTATGCCAAAGCATATCCAAATAATAAAGAGGAAGCGATGTTATATCTCTGAGCTGACGTGCAAATGTACTCTTACCTGCTCCGGGACTGCCTATCACAATAATTTTCTCTAACATGGTTTCCTTTCCTAAATACAAATAATACGTTATTCTTTAAAATATAGCTTTTTCAATCAAATTGTGTTTCCCAATCATTAGAACAATATGCCTCAAAACACATTCTTATCTGTTCTTCATTATTTTTCTCTGTTGCAAGCTCCGGCAATTCATCTGCTGAAAAATAACGAAATCCGGTCGTTTCGATATTTTTTTCAAATTTACCGCCGATTACAGAACATTGAACAAATATCTTACAAACACCATAAGCATAAACGGGAAGATTGTGTTTTGATCTGTCTTGTATAGCAATAATTTTATCTGCAACTACATCTAAACCGGATTCTTCCTTAACTTCTTTTACCGTATTTTCCCTGACAGAAACATTAACATCGCACCATCCTCCGGGAAGCGACCATTTACCGTTGTTTTCTCTGACAAGAAGAATTTTTCCATCTTCAAAAATAGCCGCACGGGTATCAAGCTTAGGCGTTTGATATCCGCTTTCATTACAAAAAAGATCTTTTACTTTTTCAAGAGAAATGTCAGACATATGAGATATAATTTCTGCGGAAATCTCTCTAATTCGTTCATACCGTTCGTGATCATAAATATCTTTTCCATATGTAAGCCCTGCCTGTGCAATACTTTGCAGCTCTATTGCCCATTTTAACCACCGTTCATTTTTATCCATAATATTATCCTCGAAAAATCAAGATTTATTTCTCCAAATTCATTTCAATGCAATTCCATATTTCACCCATACACAAATAACTTTCTTTGACTTCCGTTTTAACCCGTTTAAATCCGCATGATTCATAGCACTTTAAAGCATTTTCATTATTTTCAAAAACACCTAACGATATTTTTCTTACTTTAATAAAGTCAAATGCGTATCTAATTGCAAGTAAAAGCATCTCTTTTCCATAGCCTTTTCCGCGTTTTTCATCATCAATAATAACAAATCCAAGCCGTACTTCTTCAAAATCATCACCGGGAAACCGCATTGTAAAATGCCCTACTATTCCGGAATCGTCAAACGCCGTCATTCCCCATATCCGTTCATTATTCTTATCCCGATCGTAATATAGGTTCATATCATCCGGAGTAATCGGGTAATTTTCATAACGGTCGGCGCTCCATTGGCGAAAAGCATATTCGTTTTTCAACCATTTTGTTATAGTTTTTGCATCAATTGCTTTATACGGTCTTAATCTCAACATAACAAATATCCTTATAAGCTTACTCAAAAATTTTATAAAGTAATTATAACATATACCCCTTAATAAATCAATAACACATAGTATTAACCGCCTCGGAGTATTCTGAGACGGTTAATACTAATATATTGGCAGCTTATTTTAATATTATATAGCAAAGAAATCAATACCGTATCAGTTTGATACAAACGAAATAAATCCAACTTACGATTGGATTGCTTAGTATAAGAAATGCCGTTCGCAGCTGCGAACGGCATTTTCTTTTAAAACAAAGTATTCAGATTATTTTACATAATAGCAATAATCCATAATAACATTTCCGTGTTCGTCCGGCGTTGTAAATCTCGGACATAGACAGTTTTCGAACGACCATACACCTCCGGTTTCATCTTTCCAAAGCTCAAACCCGTTATCTGTAATCTCCTTTAAACATCCGGAAGTATTATGAACATCATTTTCACTTCCGTATATCCAACAAGTTCCGAGCCCGATAGCAGGAAAATCAACAAATTCAAAGCCGTCCGGCACGACAGTATCGATAGGTGTAAACATTCCGAGCCAATATTCAAACGGTTCAGTCTCCGAACGCCTCTCCAGACCGATATAGCCTCCTCCGTTCTTCCAAATTTCAAGAATAGAATCCGAGCCGTTCATCGCGTTTTCTATCTGCTCAAACCACCCCTGGGAAAACCATTCTCCCCACCAACCGCCGAAATCAGGATACTTCTTTCCGATAAAACGCATTGCGGGAACATCTTCCCTAAAAACTTTAATAATGTCAGCCATAACGTTACTCCTTTAAAAATATTAATTATAATTGATGACATAAGCAATGATCACGCTTTTTTCAGCGGTATGTAAATTTTTTCTGTATATTTTCTGCTTGATTCTATATAACTTTCAAGTTCAAACCCTTCAGCACGAACATAACCGCTTTTCGGTAGCCAATCACAGTAGATCCAATCCCATGTACTGCGTATAGTACTTACAAATTCATGCTGATCGGTCGGTGCTGTTTCAAATACCGCATACAATCCCCCGGTAATATCAAGACGAACCGTATCGGTTATATCACCTTGTGCATCATCAGAACGAATACCTATAAAATAGCAAAGCCTTTCCCTTTCAAAATCCCAAACCATTGCACCGAAATCCTCAACCTCTGTGCCGCCCGACAATATAGCACTTCTTCTTTCAGCATTGTATTTATTCCAACAATTAGGAGGAAAGTCGTCTTCAAATTCATATGCAATCAATATAAAACTTTCGATATATAACATGGAAACCGACGGCTGCAATTTAATTTTATCAAAATTAAACGGCCCAAATAATCTCAGACTGCAATTTACTGTCTTAAATTCGGTTGGCAAAATATTGTGTTCTTTCTTGAAAGCTCTGGTGAAATTTTCTTTCGAGTTGAATCCGTACTCAAATGCAATATCCGAAATTGCACGATCATTTTCTCCGATCCGGCATACGATCTCGGAAATGCGGCGTTTACGTATGTAATCTGCAGGAGTAAGACCTATACTCTTACGGAATTTGCGCAAAAAATGATATTCGGAATATCCCGCAATCTTCGCAAGGGTAGCATTATCTAAATCTTCTTTCAGATTTTTCTCAATATAATCAAGTACACGCTGAATATGTACGCGATCCATAGTACTTCACGTCCTTTTTACTGTCGTAATTATAACACACTGAGACGGAAAATGATTGATAAAAATTGCTCTTTTCATATAAAATTTCAACAATTACAGATGATATAATATTAGTAAAAATTTAAAACGGCCATGTTTCTAATAATTAACCCTCGGGCTCTTTTACAATTACATTGCACCAAAATTCAAAAAAATTATAGTTGACATTTTCGGCAAAAATTACCTTGGAAAGTCTTTATTTTTTTTAAGAGACTCTATATTTTTCAGGTTTTTGTTTAAAATTTTGAAATTATATCAGTCAATCCCAAATTCCTTTGCATATTTTATAATTCCATGAATATCAGACGCCTCCTCTTTAACTTTAAAAACCATAAAATTTTCGTTCGGAACATCAAAAGGAGGCTTTATACCAAACCTATCGGCCGGTAGATATCCAAATCTCGGATAGTATTTGGGACTGCCTAATACAATTGAATATTCATAACCTAATTCATTAGCAATTTTATGTCCCCATTTGATCAAAGCAGTTCCTATTCCTTTTCTTTGATATTCAGGTAGAACTGACAACGGAGCTAATACTAAAACTGTATTAGCTTCGACCTTAGCTCTTGTAAACATGATATGTCCTACGATCTTTCCGTCTATTTCAGCAACTAAGGATAAATCTGGTATAAACGCTTCCCCTTTTCTTAATTCATTTACTAAATCGTGTTCATTTCCATCTGAATGTTCAGCACTGTCAAATGCAGATTTAACTACATAATATATTCTTTCAAAATCTTTAGATTCCTCTTTTCTTATAAGCATGATATACCTCCACAGTTTCTGATTTGTTTCATTCATTATTTTTGAAAATGGGCAATCCCGCTTCGGGACTGCCCATTTATTAATTAAAAATATACGATTTTTATTAGTCAATCGGTTTCATCGTGGGGAACAGCAAAACATCGCGTATGGACGGACTGTCAGTAAGAAGCATTACAAGCCTGTCCACACCGAAGCCAAGTCCTCCTGTAGGCGGAAGTCCGTACTCAAGTGCTGTCACATAATCATAATCAACCGAAGCATTACTTGCAGGTTCTTCAGCTTTCTTAGCTTCAACCTGTTTTTCAAAACGTTCTCTTTGATCTATAGGATCGTTAAGTTCACTGAATGCATTACCGAATTCGGTGGCATTGATAAAGTACTCAAAGCGCTCTGTAAACTGAGGCTCGCTCGGCTTTCTCTTAGCAAGCGGACTGTTTTCCACAGGATAATCATAGATAAATGTAGGCTGAATAAGCTTATCCTCTACAAAAGCGTCAAACAGCTCTGCAAGAACGGTTCCCTTTGTAGCGGAAGCACTTACCTCAACATGCAAAGCCTTTGCACATTCGCGCGCATCCGCATCGGTCTCCCACGAATAATAATCTGCACCGGAATACTTCTTTACAGATTCCGCCATTGTCATGCGCTCCCAATGATCCATATTGATCTCGGTGCCCTGATATGTTACGGTTCTGCCGCCGCATATCTTATCACAGAGCATTTTATAAAGTTCCTCTACAAGATCCATCATGCCATAATAATCCGTAAATGCCTGATAAAGCTCGATCGTTGTAAACTCAGGGTTATGCTTCGTGTCCATTCCCTCGTTGCGGAAGATACGTCCGACCTCATAAACCCTATGCATTCCTCCGACTATAAGACGCTTAAGATAAAGCTCTGTTTCAATACGAAGATACATATCCATATCAAGCGTGTTGTGATGTGTCTTAAAAGGACGTGCAGATGCTCCGATCTCCAGCGGAACAAGGATAGGAGTATCTACTTCGAGAAATCCCTTGCTGTCAAGATAGTTACGGATCTCCCTGAGAATACGGGAACGCTTGTAGAAGGTATCCTTTACTTCCGGATTAACTATAAGATCGACCTCGCGCTGTCGGTATCTCATATCTGTATTCGTAAGTCCGTGATACTTTTCGGGAAGCACCTGAAGACTCTTTGAAAGAAGCGTAACCTCGTCGGCATGAATGGATATCTCACCGGTTTTTGTCTTGAATACTTTACCCTTTACACCGATTATATCTCCGATATCTGTTTTCTTAAAGCGTCCGTACTCTTCTTCGCCGAGCGAATCGCGGCATACATAGCACTGAATGTCGCCCTTCTGATCCTGTACATGGCAGAAAGACGCCTTACCCATTATGCGCTTTGACATCATTCTTCCGGCAACAGATACAGTCTGACCATCAAGATTTTCAAAATCAGATTTTATATCCTCACTGTACCGTGAAACATCATACTTTGTAATTATAAACGGATCTCTGCCCTCTTCGCGGAGAGCAGCAAGCTTTTCGTGGCGTATCTTAAGAAGCTGTCCTATATCCTGCTCCTGAGTTTTATTCTGAACCTGAGCATTGTTACGCTCTGCGTTATCATTTGTGTTCGTCATTATAAACAGAACTCTCCTTTTTATTCAAGGTGGAGATCACTTAGAGATCTCTATAATTCTGAAGCGAAGCTCGCCTCCGGGGGTATATGCCGTAACTGTTTCACCGACCTTTGCCCCCATAAGAGCGCTTCCGATCGGGGACTGATCCGAAATTCTGCGTTTGAGCGCATTAGCCTCAGATGAACCTACTACAGTATACTCGATCTCCTCGTCAAACTTCTCATCGTGAACTCTGACCTTCGAGCCTACGTTTACTGCATCCGTTGTAAGCTCATGTTCGCTGATAACTTCAACGTTTTCAAGCATAGTTTCAAGCTCAGCAATACGGGATTCGACCTTTGCCTGCTCCTCGCGTGCCTCATCGTACTCACTGTTCTCCGAAAGGTCTCCGAGTCCGCGTGCAGTTTTTATCTGTTCACTTACTTCCTTGCGTCGTATGGTTTTAAGGAAAAACAGTTCATCCTGTAATTTTTTAAGTCCCTCATTTGTTATCTTATTAAGTTTTGCCATTTTATGTTCGTCCTTTCCGCCGTGCAGAATCTTATACTCCGTACAGCCTCTGAATTGTTTATATTTTAAAAATTTTATTCTGCCGCAGACAACCGCTCATGCATAAGTTCGGCCGCCGCCAAAAGCTGATTGTCATCGCTGTCTGCAATCGTATACCTGTTTGAATTAAGCGTTTTATCATCAGCCTCAATTACAACATCCGGTATAACTCCCACACCGTCATAATTGTCGGAAAACGGCGGATCATACATATTAGTAGTAACCCTTATCGCAGAATTGTCAGCAAGCTTTACAATCTGCTGCATACAACCCTTTCCATATGTCGTCGTTCCGACAAGAACAGCTTTTTTATAATCCTGAAGCGCCGATGAGAACAGTTCCGCCGCACTTGCAGTGCTTCCGTTTACAAGTACAGCCATCGGAAGATCTGTTTCACTTGCATCTGAATCCAAAACTTCCACGCTTCCGTCGGAATTTTCTATCCGTACAATCGGACCCTCGGGCAAAAGCGTATCAAGTATTTCGACAATGCTGTCAAGTGAGCCGCCCGGATTATACCTTACATCAAAAATAAGCGCACGCGCTCCCTGATTTTGAAGTTCCTCTACCGCCTGTGCAAACTGATCTGCGGTCTTACCGTCAAATGACAGTATCATAATAACTCCGATTTCACTTGTGCCGTCATCATACATATGATAAAGCACAGTCTGCTCTGTAACATATCCGCGCTCTATGGAAAACGGAATAACCGACTCCGTATCGTCTCCGCGAACTACAGAAAATTCAGCAAACGTTCCCGCTTTGCCGAGAAGCCTTGACAACGCGACATCAGCCCCAATCTCGGCAACGCTTTCGTCTCCGACCGAAACTATAATATCTCCGACAAGGATACCCGCCTTAAGCGCCGGAGAATCCGGCATGACCGAAACGACCTCCAGACAGCCCGATTCGGCATTCTCAACAACAGATATTCCTATTCCCTGAAATTCGCCCTCGAGATCGCCGACAAACTGTTCATATTCTTCCGGAGACATATACTCTCCATATCGGTCGCCTGTTCCGTAAATATACCCGTTAAGCACTGCACTTGCCAGCTTTTCCTCATCAATATCGCCTATATAAAGCGACCTGAAACGCTCATCAAGCAATTTCAGCTTCCCGGCCAGTGAATTTGAGTACCCGGCTTCAAGCAGTTTGACCTCACGCCTATATTCACTCTTAAAAGAAATATATGTTATCTGAAATGTTATAACAGCAGTAAAGAATATTGAAAGCACAAGTGTCAAAGCAGATATTTTTCTTTTCAATATCTAAATCACTCCTTTCGAAAACGATTCCTTCCTATCAGAAGTCATTACAAATCCGTCAGAATACAGTATGATATATATCAGCTTATGAGAAAAGCACAGATAATACCGGGTTTCTTATCATCATTTTTAAAGCCATTATAAACAACACGGCATGTATGCTCTCCGCGCTCAAAAATATACGGTATAGCACAGGGATGAAGTCTTATAAATGTTCCGTACATATCCGTAGCCTCTTCGCCGTCGATATACCATGTAAAGCAGGAGGAATCACCGCCTATTATAACATAAGGTCCGACGCGTTCACCTGTAAATTTAAACTCCATCCACGCTCCCGGCTTATCAGTCGAATAATAGTGAGCGTAACTTCCTGCGCGCTGATCAACAAATATCCAGTCACCCTCCGATTTTACTGCTTCAGATGCATCCATGACTTTCGACCCGGTAAGATCTATCTTCGAAAGCATCGGAGGAAGCTTGCGTTGCACAAGCGCCTCCGGAACTTCCTTTCCGTCAAGCCACTGCGTAAGGTTAGCTGTCATTGCGTCGCCGCATATCTTATATCCGTCGTCATTCGGATGTACGTTATCAGCCGTAAATTTAAGCCAGTCTCCGCCCGCCTGCGTATAAACAGCATGCCGGAGTACCTCTCCGATGTTTATTGAGGGGATTCCGCCGTAATAGTGAGCCACAGCCTGATGAGCGGAACGGCTTTCCATCTCTCGTCCGAGTACTATATCATTTTCAATATATTTGGTACACGTATATACAAAAACAATATCTGCCGTAGGTTTATGCGCAAATACCTTGCGGACAATTCCCTCCATATCGGCAAGGATACCGTCATATGTCCAACCGTAATCGTTTATCGAAAATTCGACAAAAACAAGGTCGGGATCATTTGCACCTATAAGCTCGCTGTCAATGCGGTAAACTCCGAAATCCGAGTTTGTACCGCCTACTGCGGCATTAACAAAGCTGAACTCAACATCCGGATATTTTTCTTTAAACCACTGACTTGTAAGTCCAACCCATGATGTTTCCGACGGATTCGAAGCCCCGGCACCCTCGGTCACCGAGCCGCCTATATAGCCTATATTTATCTTTTTATCATGATTCAGTCTGTAAACCGTATTTTCTAACATTGTCTGCGATCCTCCGTTAAATCTTATAAATCCGCATATTTATAAATGATTTCAAAGCAGCGGAATTCCGTACTTATCACAAGTTTCAACTGTTTCAGAATCCCAGACAGACGCCTGTACCTCACCGATATGAGCTTTTTGAAGTAAAAGCATGCAGAGTCTTGACTGACCTATGCCGCCGCCGATTGTAAAAGGCAGTTTTCCTTCAAGAAGCATCTTATGGTACGGAAGCTTTCTGCGGTCATCCGCGCCAAGCTCGCTGAGCTGTTTATCAAGCGACTTTTCATCGACGCGTATACCCATAGACGAAAGCTCAAAAGCCATTCCGAGTACGTCATTCCACACAAGAATGTCACCGTTAAGTTCCCAGTCATCATAGTCGGGCGCTCTTCCGTCATGACGTGTTCCCGAACGGAGAAGCTTTCCTATCTGCATGACAAATACCGTTTTATGTTCGCACACAAACGTGTTTTCTCGTTCTTTCGGAGAAAGCGCGGGATAAAGATCCTCAAGCTCCTGAGATGTTATAAAAGTAATCTCACGGCATATATCGCATGTAAGCTCAGGATATATTTCCCTGACCTTTTCATTCGCGGCGCATACCGCTCCGACAATAGAATCTACCGTTGCTCTGAGCATGTCTTCGGTACGCTGATCGCGGGTTATAATTTTTTCCCAGTCCCACTGATCGGTATAAACAGAATGAAGATTATCGAGAGTCTCGTCACGGCGTATCGCATTCATATCCGTATATATACCCTCTCCGGGTTTGAATCCGTAGCGCAAAAGCGCCATACGTTTCCATTTTGCAAGCGAGTGAACGACCTCTGCGCATATATCCGTTCCGGCAATATCAAAGCTTACCGGACGCTCAACGCCGTTCAGATTGTCATTAAGTCCCGACGCAGGATCGACGAAGAGGGGCGCTGTTGCGCGTTTCAGATTCAAAGCAGCTGAAAGTTTCTGCTGAAATTCCTGTTTTATAATTCCTATTGCCGTTTGTGTATCATAAAGATTCAATACAGGCGAATATTTTTCCGGAACGATTGTATGCATAAATTCTGACCGTACCTTTCGGATATAAGTTCGCGGCAGCCGATCTTTTCAAAAAGAGGCTGCGGTTAAAAGTTTGATCTGCAAAGCATAAATAAGGAAAAAGCCGCAGCGGCTGGCTACGGACACAACCGGCATATACAGTTTTCAGATCCTGAACTGCCGATGCGCTGTTTTCACTTTTAAGCATGCAAAACACTATAAGATTAATTTTACACTAAAATCACGTTACTGTCAATAAGTTTACCTTCAAATGGTAAAAAAAATCGGCTTTTCAGAGTACAATAATGCACTTATTCGGCATGCTGCGCTCCGAATTTACCGCATTTGTCAAGCATCGCAAAATCACCTTGACGCAAAACCTCGTATACAGCCACCGCAACAGTGTTGGAAAGATTCAGACTTCTCAGATTAGAACGCATAGGCAGACGGACACAATGTTCAAGATCAGAGCTTAAAAGAGCTTCCGGCAGCCCCGCTGTCTCCTTGCCGAAAACAAGATATACGTCATTCGGATATGTAACGTCCGCATAGCTTTGAGGAGCTTTTGTAGAAAAATAATACAGGGGATCCCCGCCGTGAATTTCCATAAAATCATTGAGTGAATCATAGTATGTTATATTCAGCTCATGCCAATAATCAAGCCCGGCACGCTTGAGCTTTCTGTCATCGATCGCAAAGCCAAGCGGCTTTACAAGATGCAGAGCCGCTCCGGTAGCGGCGCAGGTACGGGCTATATTACCGGTATTCTGCGGTATTTCAGGTTCAACAAGAACAATATTTATCATTATGCAGACTCCTTTCGGATATAAAAACAAATTTCATAAAAATGCAGGCGGAGCCTTCCGCAGAACTCGCACAAGGCCCGCACCTGACAGCTGTATTTATTACACTTCACGCACATCGTCTGAAGCGATGTGCTTTTTTCTCGAAAGACCGATTCGGACCATGCGAGCAGAAAGAAAATCCAGCGGACGTGAAAAAAGTTCCATTATAAGCACGGCATAAACCGGACTGTATATACCGGCTCCGGCGTACCGCAGTACCGCAGTGACAATGCCGCATCCGGTTCCGAATATCAGCTTTCCGCAGCCGCAAACCGGAGCAGATGAAAGATCGGATGCAAAAAATACCGCACAGACGGGAACAAGACTGCAAAAGACTTCGGTCATCATAAAACGATTTCCCGGATAGAGTGAAAATACGCTGAAAATAACTGCGCCGGAAAAAACAAAGCAAACAGGAATATGCCAGGAAATTATATGTCTGAAAATAAGATATGCCGCGCCGAGCAGGATCATGAGTACCGAGATCTCCCCTATAGCTCCGGGACGGATACCCATAAACATTTCTCCGTAGGAATACATCGGCAAAACTTCACCGCAGACATTTGACAGCGGATAAGAAACGCCCTGCACAGCTGATGATGAAGAAAACGGAAGCAACCGCGTCATCGGCTCGGTATAAAAGCCGTCTACAAAGCTTCTCAGTACGATCGAGACAAATGCAAATCCGGCAAGAGAAGGTTTAAAAATATTTCTTCCCTGCCCTCCGAAAAGACATTTTGCAAACACTATCCCGAAAAATCCTGCAACAACCGGTATCCAAAGCGGAACAGACGCAGGCATGAGCAGTGCAAGCATTATTCCCTCTGCAATCGCAGAAAGATCCCCGACAGTAACTCGCCTGCGTACAAGATACTCAAACCAAAGTTCTGATAAAAAACATGATATTACGGATATAGCGGTAACAGTTATAATACGCGGTCCGAAAACATATACCGCCCATATAAGCGACGGAAGCATTGCGACAATAATATCAAGTGTAATACGCCACGCACTTTCACCGCATGTAATAAACGGAGCGTCAGATACAGCAATTCCTTTTTTAGTATGCCTCGGCTTCGCAGCTGATCTTATTTTCTTATCGGTTGCTTTTACCGCATCAGACCGTTTACTCTCCCGTACAAAAGGTTCTGTACGGATTTCGGGATGTTGTTTTATCTTTGCATGATCGAAGTTTTCCGATTTTTCAATGTATTCAGCTGTCTCGGTAAGCTCCGAATTTTCAGAGGCTTTCTCAGACAAAACGTGCAGCATGCTTTCGGCACCTGATCTTTCATCTGTTTCCGATGCTTTCGAATCAATTTCCGAATAAGTATACCTGAACGTATCCTCTCCGGAATCCTTTTTAACCGGTATATTGCCGAGTCCGACATATATTACACCGTCCTCCGTTTGATCGGAGATACCTCTGCCGGGCGAATCATATACACTGTCAAAATCGTTCGCATCGAAAAGATCGTCGTCATACGCCGGATCATCAGCAGTTTTTTTCGGAGTAATACGTGATTCAACGTTTTTTACGTCTTTGCGTTCTCTTCTCTCCGTGTTCTTCATCTTTCAGAGAATCTCCTTTCTTCAAGAGATTACCGCCTGCCAAGGAGCGTTCTGCATCACGCAAATCCTCAAACCATATCTTACCCATACGTATATTATGTGCAAGAGGAATATGAGACGGACATATATAACTGCAGCATCCGCACTCTGTACAGGCGTCAATACGAAAGTTCTCACATCTCCGGGCATTCCCTTCTAAGGAATATTTAGACAGATACAGCGGTGCAAGACGCATCGGGCACACAGAAACACATTTACCGCATCTGATACAGCTGCGTTCTGCATGTGCTTCTATACTGCTTTCAAACTGTATGATATGCGTTCCTTTGACTATGGTATCCTGAATGCGGGAGATCGTTCCCGCCATACGTCCGCCGTTTATTATTCTCATCGGACATTCCCAAAAACCGTCACATACTTTTTCAAGCTCCGATATCTCGGTACCTATAGGTACCTGCACGGTCTGAGGCTTTCGAACGCATCCGCCGCTAACCGTCAATAACGTATCTGTAACCGCCGATCCGTCCGAAAAAGCTTCAAAAAGCTCTGCACATGATATCGCGTCAAACACGGTAAATCCTGTTTCGTCCGGTTCGTTACCGATTTCCGGAGACGATCCGCCCGCAGCACGTATAAGCTGTACATCATCACAAAGAGGATAGATATCCGGCGCAGTTATAACGCTGAAAAGCTGTTCTCCTCCGAACGATTCTACGGCATGTAAAAGGACATCTTTGCATCCGGACGACTCTGATATAATTATATCTGCATGTCTGAAGCCGACCGCCATCAAAACTATTTTTATTCCGCAGAGCAGCCGCTCCGGATACTCCGATATCAGGCAGGAATATGTTTTATCCTCAGAATCGCAAGGTAACGCGTTTATAAGAACGCGTGCGGCATGCCCGCGCGACCTGCGGATATTCTGCCACATAGGAACACCGCTGCGTTCGGCTATACCCGACATTCTTGCAAGAGCGATAAGCTCATCGGGGTTGCATTCGGAAAGCTTTTTGTTCATGGGGGATTTTTTTGCTGTAAGCTTTTTTCCGTCACCGCGCACAGTGATATATACATACGCTTTTCCGCCGTGTACTTCATCCGATATATCCGTAATATTTCCCGAAATACCGCTGTAAACCGGCATTCCGATTTCCGAGCTTATATCGTTCACATCCGCAAGCAATCCGCCGCGCACCACCGCGTCACCGACAGATACCGTAACGGTCATATTTTCTTTGCAAATACAAAGCTTTATATAAGGAGGCTCTTCAATACGGCGAATACCGTCCAAAAACTCATTGCGCGCCTCCGGTATACGAACACCTCCGAAAGGTTTAAGTTTCGGCATCAAAAAATCACCTCCGCAGATAATTACCGTCTGGTTTTAGTTATTATACATCATTCTGATATAAAATACAATGAAAATCACGCAAAATTCGTTTAAACTTTTCATTAAAAACTTTCCCAAAAAACAGAAAAAGACTTGACATTTTTTATTTTACATGATATAATACTTAACGTTCACAATTTCTGTGATTATAATTAAATAACGGGGTGTGGCTCAGTTTGGTAGAGCGCTTGGTTCGGGACCAAGAGGTCGGGTGTTCGAGTCACCTCACTCCGACCATAGTTGCACATCTATTTTGATACAATGCAGTATCAGGAAGATGTGCAGTTTTTGTTTTAATTTCCTGCTTTATTGCTATATAGTTAAATACGGTAAGGTAATGCGATAAATAGGCATCTGCGAGGAAGTATAAATGGATATAACCTTATATTACCAGGAAAAAGGAAATAAAGATCCGTTTATCCTTTTGCATGGAAACGGAGAGGACAGCTCATATTTCAAGAATCAAATAGATTATTTCAGCGACAGATACAGAGTGATTGCTTTGGATACACGGGGCCACGGTAAGTCGCCAAGAGGTACGAAACCTTTTACGATCGAGCAATTTTCCTGTGATTTATACGAATTTATGGAAGACCTTGGAATTTCATATGCAGTTATTTTAGGATTTTCAGACGGAGCAAATACAGCAATGAAATTTGCAATGAAATACCCAAACAAGGTAAAAGCATTGATATTAAACGGGGGAAATCTTAATCCGAAAGGAGTAAAAAGCTCGATACAAATTCCAATCGAAATAGGATATAAAATAGCAAGACGATTTGCCTCAAAATCTATTGATGCAAAAAAGAATGCCGAAATGCTTGGTTTAATGGTTAATGATCCGAATATTGAACTAAGCGAATTATCAAAAATAAAAACCCCGACGCTCATAATTTGCGGAAGTCGCGATATGATTAAAGAATCCCATACAAAAGAGATTGCGGAAAATATACCTAATGCAAAATTATCGATTATAAAGGGGAATCATTTTATTGCAAACAAGAAATATGTTACATTTAATAAAGAAGTGGAAAACTTTTTGAAAATAATCCGGTAAATTCGGATTTATCGGCACGGATAGCCGACACGATTAAAAAGTTCATTATTTCAATGTACAATATGCCAACAAAAAGAATCGCGTTCTATGGGATACATTTTTCTTTATTTCATTACTTATAAAAACTTAATTAATAAAGCCAAACATATTTTAAAACAAAAATCAGCCGTATATGATACGCGCCCTTAAGGACAGTTGATATAATCACTTAAAAAACTGCTCACACCTATTAAGTGTGAACAGTTTTGCGATATTACCATATTACATAATTACATCATGGAAAAGCATTTATTTTCCAAACCCTAAAGAGTATTTATTATATTTTGTATCAGCGGAACTTTTACATAAATCCGAAATAACCTCAAATTTTATTTCGGCAGAATTGTAATTATTGATTGTTTCATCAGGAATACAACAAGCATAGTAAAATTCAATTTGTTCTAAGGGTTGAATTGTTTCATACATTAAAATATTATCGATACCATTTTCAACCTCTTTCAACAATAATCCGTTATAAGTATATGTATTGTCAAATATAAAATCACCTAAAAATGATATTTGATGCGTTGTGCCCGATGTGTTTTTAATTGTGCCTTTTATATAACAATATTGTTTTCCAGATTCCGCTTGTTTATAACTATATAATCCGTTTGTTTTCGATGGGCGAATTTCTTTGCTAATGTAAACAGATTCGATATTTATTCGAAAATAATCTGTTGTAACAATATCAGGAAAAGAAATATATTCATATTGTTCTTCCACTGACGACTCAACACTTGATGTTTGTGAGGTTTCGATGCCTTCTTTGGTATCAACAACGGGCTTTCCTGATGCGATTGGAAAAATCCAAGCAATAGAAATAACCAATGAAATTATTACAACAGCAACACTTGCAATAGTAATGCCTTTTTTTCTGTTTTTAGATAAAATCAATCCAATAATCGCGAGAATAATTGCGGCAGGAAGAAATAAAAAGTTTAACAGCGGTATAATACCGATTGCACCAAAAATGACAGCTAATAAAGAGCATACGTTTATTTTTTTCGGTAGTGTTGCAATAATTTGTGTGGGCGTTGGAATACTGTTTTCTTCAACCTTACATCCACAGTTGGAACAAAATTCGACATCATCAGCTAAGAGATTATTACATCGTTTACAATTTTTCATTTGTTCGTCCTCCTAAATAAAAAAGTGTGTGCAACGCAAAGTCGCACACACCGAAAAATGCTCGACTTCGATTTGCTACCACACAAAATCGACATGTCATCCCATCATAGAAATGGAAAAACTGAAGTCAGCACTTTTACCAAAATGAAGTGCCCACTTCTACAAAAAAGATGACATATATTCGATTTTTGTGTGGTAATAGTATTATATCATATATTTTCTAAATTGTAAAGGTTTAAAAGTGTTTTATATTATTTATAAGCCGGTGAAGGATTTTAGGTTCCCCTAACGAGTGGAAAATGTGATATACATTTTCCCTGCTTGTTATGGATAAGACACAACTAAAAGGATGTGTAGAAATTCTACACATCCTTTTACTGTCCTTAAGGGCACAACCCTTAGGCTGATTTTTTATTTTACTGACAGTTAATTACACAGCCGAAGATCATCACGATACAAATACAATTCCTGTGAAATCAATACAGTTTTTTTTACGTATGCGTATGTATTCTGCCTGAAACTGCATTAAACACAGATACAACGGCATAAACAATAATATTCATAACAACAATACCTGCTCCGGCAGGCGTACCGAGTACGCAGGATGTAACAATTCCCAAAAGAAAACAGAATACCGACACACAGGCAGAGCATATCAGAACTCCTTTAAAGCTCCGAAGAAGCTTCATAGAAGAAACAGCCGGATATATCAGCAGATTCGTCATCAGTAACGCACCGACTATCCGCATGCCCATAACAACGATAACCGCAGTAAGTACCGCAATGAGATTTTTATAAAACTCCGTTTTTACGCCGCACGCTTTACAAAAGCCCTCGTCAAAAGTCATGCTGAAAATAACCCTGCGGCACAGCAAAAACACCGCAAGTACAAATACCGAAAGCCCGATAGCAACAAAAACATCGGTACGGCTCATAGAGAGTATGCTTCCGAAAAGATATTCATTCATATTAACATTAAATCCCGAATTTTGTGATATAACCAACATACCGACAGCAAGCGAGCTGACCGAAATTACCGCAACAGCAGTATCTCCGCCATGTCCCGGCTTGATCCTGAGAATCAAAAACGCCGCCGCAAGTGTGATGATCAGGCTCGCCCAATACGGAGACCAACCGGTTGCCGCCGCTATTACTACCGCGGCAAATGCAGTATGGGAAAGTCCGTCACCGAGCATCGAACTGCGTCTGAGCGTAAGTACGACGCCTATCAACGCCGCGCATAAAGACACTGCCGTACCGGCAAATATCGCTCTCGCGGCAAATTTATAAGTAAAAAGAGAAAGCAATACACTATGCATGATGCTCACCGCAGAGGAAGACCTTTCCGATATCGCTTTTTATATAATCTGAAGAAGTGCCGAAAAACAAGGGTTTACCGCTCATATGCATGATATGTGTAGCATCATCCACAACTCCGTGTATATCGTGCGAAACCATTATTACAGTTATACCGTCCTCACGGTTCAGCGTCTTTATGAGTTTGTACATTTCAGCCGTAACTATCGGATCGAGTCCCGAAACAGGCTCGTCAAGCAGGATCAGACGTTTTGTTGCACAAAGCGCTCTTGCAAGCAGCACACGCTGCTGCTGTCCGCCCGACAATTCTCTGTAACATCTGTTTGACAATCCGGCTATACCGAGTCTTGACATATTTTCTTCTGCACGGCGTTTTTCAGCCGCAGAATAAAACGGTCTTAGCGGACTTTTTCCTATCGTTCCTGACAGAACTACCTCCTTAACCGACGCGGGGAAATTACGCTGTACGCCCGTCTGCTGCGGCAGGTATCCGATCTCATTTCCCGAAAGTCCGTCACCGTATGTTATCGTTCCGCTCATCGGCGCTTTGAGTCCGAGAAGTCCCTTTATAAGTGTGCTTTTACCGGAGCCGTTCTCCCCGAATATACATAAATAATCTCCGGCGTTCACCTCAAAGTTAAGCTCAGAGACGATCGTTCTGCCCTCATAAGCGAAGGACAGATCTTTACATTCAATAAGTGCCATAATATCCGTTCCCGTATTATTTTTAAATTAAAGCATCAAGAGTGTTCCGCACGCAATAAAAGCCATGCCGAAAAAATTCTTTACCGTTATTTTTTCTCCCAAAAATGCCGCGGCAAGAAGAATTGTAAATATAACGCTCAGCTTGTCTATCGGCACGACCTTGGATACGTCACCAATCTGTACCGCCCGGTAATAGCAAAGCCATGAAGCGCCTGTCGCGAGTCCGGACAGAATAAGAAATATCCAGCTCTTTTTATCTATACCTGAAATTCCGTTCTGCGCTCCGGTTAAAAAGACCATTCCCCATGACATGATAAGAACAACTACCGTTCTTATAGCTGTCGCCAACTCGGATTTCACACCTGTTATACCGACCTTAGCCAATATCGTGGTAAGTGCAGCAAAAAGTGATGAAAGCAATGCAAGAACAAGCCACATATAATCATCTCCGGTTACCCAATTTTTAAAATTCCGTCTGACTATCTACAGACAATTTTTATTCGTGACGAATACAAGAAATAAAAAACCGATCTCTCTGAAATATTTATATAAAAGTCAAACAGACTAAAAGCAAATACGATGATTGTCTGCACATTTATCATTAAAAGCCTCTTTCACAGAGATCTTTAACAATATTAATATAAAAATCGGTTATATCCTGAATTCCGTCACCTTGTTTGCGCGTCATTCTTCTTCGTCGAAGATCAACTTGATCACAATGTGAGATTCCTCTGCCGGAATTGCTTGTGACTATTCCGCGAAAGTTTGTCCACTCCGTTGCTCTCGGTGCAAGCAATCCGTCGTTTGGACCTTCAAAGAATTTTACCACAGCTCCCGGTACAATCATAAGCATGTCACTCCAGACATGTTTCATAATAAATGCGTAGCTTTGATAATAAACACCTGGCGCATCAGGATTATTACTGTTAAACTCTTCTGCCGCACCAGTCGTCAATGACTGAATAACATCGTATGTATTGGGATTCTTATCACCGCATATTCTCAACCACAAATCCGAACATGACGTCACAATTTTAACTGCAAACTTCGGAAGCTTAAGCAACCTGTCAACAGTTAAAGAGCCATTGTGAGGTGTACTGATAGTAGTAAGCGATGAAATACGATCCGATATACCCAGTGATGAAATTGCATACCGCATATCAAGACCGCCTTTGGAATGCGCAATAACATTCAGCTTGTCCGCCCCGGTCTCCTCTATTATATCTTTGACTCTTTCTGCCAAAAATCTACCGTTTGATATGACCGATCCGTTTGCATCCTGATTTCCGTAATAGACACTGCAGCCGTTTTCCTCAAGTTTCGCAGGAATTCTCCCCCAATAACGTATATGTTTTCTGTCTCTGAATCCCATACCGTTGAACCAATAGCAAAGGATATTTTAAATTCTTACACATACGAGTCATCTCCTAAAAAGCTTTATTTTTTAGAAAATACCGCTACCGTCTCAACGGTATTCCCTTTGTCCCACAAAAGCTCCGTAACTTCCCCGCCATCCTTGA
>CABUHS010000028.1 GCA_902491535.1 uncultured Eubacteriales bacterium | reverse complement strand
GCTTACAACGACTTTTACTGCTTCACAGGGACTTCTTCTTATGATCCCTAACCTTTATAAGATCGCCGGCGAGCTTCTTCCGGGTGTTATCCAGGTATCTGCACGCTGCGTTGCATCGCACGCCCTCAACATCTTCGGAGATCATTCAGACGTATACGCATGCCGTCAGACCGGCTGCGCTATGCTCGCAGAATCCAATCCCCAGGAGATCATGGACCTTGCCGCAGTAGCACACCTCGCTGCTATTGAAGGAAGAGTTCCGTTCATTAACTTCTTTGACGGTTTCCGTACATCCCACGAGATCCAGAAGATCGAAGTATGGGATAATGAGGATCTCAAATCCATGGTCAACATGGATGCTGTAAAAGCATTCCGCTCGCGCGCGCTCAACCCTGAGCATCCCGTACTCCGCGGTTCTGCCGAAAACGGAGACATCTTCTTCCAGCACCGCGAGTCCTGCAACAAGTTCTACGATGCAATACCTGCTACCGTTGAAAAATACATGGACAAGGTCAATGAAAAGCTCGGAACAGACTACAAACTCTTTAACTACTACGGCGCACCGGACGCAGAACGTGTTATCATCGCAATGGGTTCTGTCTGCGACGTTGCTGAAGAAGTTATCGACTACATGCTCGCAAACGGCGAAAAGGTAGGACTTATCAAAGTTCGTCTCTTCCGTCCGTTCTGCGCAGACAAGCTTGCTGCTGCAATTCCTTCTACAGTTAAGAAGATAGCAGTTCTCGACCGTACAAAAGAGCCCGGCGCTATCGGCGAACCTCTTTACCTCGATGTCGTTGCAGCTCTTGCACAGCAGGGCGTATCCGGAATCAAGGTAGTCGGCGGACGTTACGGTCTCGGCTCAAAGGATACAACGCCTCAGAGCATCTTCGCAGTATACGAAAATCTCGCTCAGGATGCACCGAAGCACAACTTTACAATCGGAATCGTCGATGACGTTACCGGTCTCTCGCTTCCCGAGCATACCGCTCCCGATACAGCAGCTCCCGGAACTATCAGCTGCAAATTCTGGGGACTCGGCGGAGACGGAACCGTCGGAGCAAACAAGAACTCCATCAAGATCATCGGTGACCATACAGATAAGTATGTTCAGGCATACTTCCAGTACGACTCCAAGAAGACAGGCGGTATTACAATTTCCCACCTGCGCTTCGGTGATCAGCCGATAAAAGCTCCTTACTACATTACAAAGGCTAACTTCGTTGCATGCCACAATGTAGCATACCTGCTCAAAGGCTTTAAGATCGTAAACGATGTAAAACCGGGCGGAACATTCCTGCTCGACTGCCAGTGGTCAGCAGATGAGCTTGACGCAAATCTTCCGGCAGCAGTTAAGGCATACATCGCAGAAAACAACATAAACTTCTATATCATCAATGCTACGGCTATCGCAAGAAACGATGTCGGAAACATGAAGGTTAAAAATACCATACTTCAGTCCGCATTCTTCGCGCTCGCTAACATCATGCCTATCGAAGAAGCAATCGACTACATGAAGGAAAAAGCTACAAAATCCTACTCCAAATTCGGTGATGAGGTCGTAGCTCAGAACCATAAAGCTATAGAAATGGGCGCAGGCGCGTTCACTAAGGTAGAGGTTCCCGCATCATGGTCATCTGCAAAAGAGACTGAAAAGGATACCGTTCTCACAGGCAAGCGCCCCGAAGTCATTGACTTTGTAAAGCGTGTTCTGAATCCTGTATCGAAGATGGACGGAGACAGCCTCCCCGTATCCGCATTCGCAGGAATGGAAGACGGTACGTTCCCGCAGGGTTCGGCTGCATACGAGAAGCGCGGCGTTGCCGTTACAGCTCCCGTATGGCATGCAGAAAACTGCATCCAGTGTAATCAGTGTGCGTTCGTATGTCCGCATGCCTGCATCCGTCCTTTCGCTATGACAGAGGAAGAGGCAGCAGCGGCTCCCGAAACTACGACATTCACTGCTAAACCCGTTATCAAGACAAACTATAAATTTACAATGGCCGTAAGCCCGCTCGACTGTATGGGATGCACGCTCTGCGTAAAGACATGCCCTGTAACAGCAAAGGCGCTCAAGGACGGCAAGCCCGAGAATTCCGCGATCGAGATGACATCTCAGACCGCTGCAATGTCTCAGCAGGCAACATTCGATTATGCCGTTGCAAACGTAAGCGAGAAGAAAGAGCTTATAAACAATACCGTAAAGGGAAGCCAGTTCAAGCAGCCGCTGCTTGAGTTCTCCGGCTCCTGCGCAGGATGTGCAGAAACCTCTTACGCCCGCCTCGTAACACAGCTCTTCGGAGAAAGAATGTACATCTCCAACGCAACAGGATGTTCTTCAATCTGGGGCGGATCTGCTCCCGCTATGCCTTACACGGTAAACAGCGAAAGCGGACACGGTCCTGCATGGGCAAACTCTCTGTTCGAGGACAACGCTGAGCATGGTCTCGGAATTTACCTCGGTCAGAAGACTATCCGCGACCGTCTGATCGGATATGTTGAAAAGCTTGCAGAGCAGGTATCGGAAGATAAGAAACCTGTATTCGAAGCTTTCCTTGCAACCAAGGACGACGGAAACGCAAATGCTGCCGCTGCAAAGGCTCTCATTGAAACACTTGAAAGCTGCGACTGCAAGAACGAGCTTAAGGACGCTATCCTCGCCGACAAGGATTACCTTGCAAAGAAATCCGTATGGATCTTCGGCGGAGACGGATGGGCATACGACATCGGATTCGGCGGTCTTGACCATGTTCTCGCTACCGGTGAGGATGTAAACATCATGGTATTCGATACCGAGGTTTACTCCAACACAGGCGGACAGGCATCCAAGGCTTCGCAGATCGGTCAGGTCGCACAGTTCGCTGCCGGCGGTAAAGCAATCAGCAAGAAGAATCTCGCTGAGATCGCAATGTCTTACGGATATGTATACGTTGCACAGGTAGCTATGGGTGCTGATCAGAGCCAGCTCCTTAAGGCTCTCACAGAGGCTGAAGCTTACCACGGTCCTTCGCTTATTATCGGATATGCTCCCTGCGAGATGCACGGTATTAAGAAGGGCGGCATGCAGAACTGCCAGACCGAGATGAAGAAAGCAGTTGAGGCAGGCTACTGGCAGATGTTCCGCTTCAATCCCGCAGCAGTTGCAGAAGGCAAGAATCCGCTGACTATCGACTCTAAGGAGCCTACAGCAGATTATGTCGAGTTCATCAAGAACGAAGCACGTTACAGCCGTCTCGCACAGTCCTTCCCGGAAAAGGCTGAAAAGCTCTTCGCGGAAGCTGCTGAAGCAGCAAAGGCAAAATATGCTCACCTCCTCAGACAGAAGGAAAGCTACGAGCCGAAGCAGAACTGATTTCAAATAAAAATAATAAGATTTTAACGTAAACTTAAAGCGACGCAGATGTTGTAATTTGGTGACATCTGCGTCGCTTGTCTATATAATTCATGCCATAATATACTATTATAACATTTATTCCGGAGAATAAATTTAAGTACCCGTTAAACTATAAAAAACTCAAAAAGGATAAGTCTATTGGCAATAACCGCTTATGTTTCGAAATCGACCACATACTGAAAATCTATTGAATACAGCTTACGTTCTGTTTATAATTATAGATAAGAGAGGAAGTGTTCATAATGCAGATCGAAATAAAAACAGATGATTCATATATCGAACCCAAAATAATTATTTTGACAGCATCGATTACAGAGGAAATAAATAATATTGTGCAAAAGCTATCGGTCGATAATCCGCGCATTATTACCGGAAGCAAAAACGGAAAGATCGAAGTATTAGAACAAAATGATCTGATCAGAATCTTTTCCTGCAACAATAAGGTTTTTGCATTAACAAATAACGGTGAATATCTTCTTCGATTCAGACTTTATGAGATGGAGGAAAAATTAGATCCTTCTCAATTTGTCCGTATTTCCAATTCAGAAATTATAAATCTTAAAAAGGTAAAAAACTTTGATTTGAACTTTACCGGAACTATTTGCGTTAAACTAATAAACGGAACAGTAACATATGTATCAAGACGGTACGTCTCAAAAATAAAAAAAATATTAGGAATATAAGGTGATAAATATGAAAAAGAAAATATTATTACGCGGCATTTTAGGATTTCCTATCGGACTGGCAACAGGATATATAATAACGATAATTCTCTCTTTGATATTTGCAAACGGGTATTATTCCCCATGTGTACCCGAACTGACCGTTATGATGAAAAACGAGATCAATGCAGTTCTTCTTCAGGCATTTTTATGCGGAATACTGGGGACAGGGTTTGCGGCCTGCTCTGTAATATGGGAAATAGAGAATTGGGGAATCGTAAAACAGACAGGAATCTACTTCTTAATTATTTCGTTAATAATGATGCCGATAGCTTATGTCACTTACTGGATGGAACACAGTTTAAAAGGTGTACTAAGCTACTTTGGAATTTTCACCTTTATTTTTGCTGTCATATGGATCATACAGTATTTCATTGCTAAAAAGGAAGTAAAAAAAATGAACGAAAATTTACACATAGGGCAACAGTAAAAATAATCTTCTTTAATTCTTAGTTTATGTCATTATAAAAAAATCTGTTAATCCTAATGTACCTGTCTTTAAATCACAGGAAATATAAAATATTTGTAAGATAAATCGGAATTTACTTGACATAATTATAAAAAAGTATATAATATAAATTAAATAAAATTATTTTTGAGGTAAAACAATGTTTAACTGTATCGACCGCCTAAACAATAACGTCGATATGCAGTCCGCAGTCCCTGCTTATTATTGGCAGAACGTCGGGCTTACATTGTTATACCCTTATTCAAGTAATTAGAGTGTTTTCTAAGCTGATTAAGATAAGCGCAGTGTAGGCTATGAGTAATCTTAGCCTACACTGTTTTTTATAATTTTTACAGGAGGTTTCGAGATGGAAACGAAAGAGTATTTAACAAACTACTACGAGAGATATGATGAAAGCGGTCGTCTTACCTCAAAGCACGGAATGGTCGAGTATATTACGACTATGAAGTATGTCGAGAAATACTTAAAGCCGGGTATGCGAGTCTTAGAGATCGGTGCAGCGACAGGTCGATATAGCCACGCTTTAGCACAAAAAAGCTACCAAGTGGATGCAGTCGAATTAGTTGAGCATAATATCGAAATCTTCAAACAAAATACCGTCGCAGGAGAACCCGTTACCATTACGCAAGGTAATGCTATGGATTTGTCTGATTTTGAAAGCGATACTTATGATATTACTTTGCTGCTCGGCCCGATGTATCACCTATTCACAACCGAAGATAAGCTAAAAGCCTTATCAGAAGCAATACGAGTGACAAAGAAGGGTGGTATTGTTTTTGCAGCATACTGTATGGGAGATGCGAGCGTTTTATCATATGGCTTTATTCGTGGGGAGATCTATAACATAATCGAAAAATGTATGCTAAACACAGAAACATTCGATACATTCTCAAAGCCGTGGGACATATTCGAACTGCATCGAAAAGAAGATATTGATAAACTGCGTTCGGAGTTCAATGTTACTCAACTCCACTTTATTGCTACTGACGGTTATACAAATCACATGAGAGAAACCGTAGATCAAATGGATGATCGAATGTACGAACTGTATCTAAAGTATCACCTGGCAATTTGCGAAAGACAAGATATGATCGGTTACTCTCATCACACACTTGATATATTCAGAAAGGAATAAATAATAAAATGAATATAAACGAAGATTGTGAACGTATCCGACCGCTTCAGAAAGAGATTGCGGACTTACACTATAATGGCAGACCTGACTTATTTAAAACTGAAGCTCGCTACTTTACAAAGGAAGCATTTGGAGAAAGATTAAATGATCCGAAACACACTATCTACATTGCCGAAACTGATAATGGCGATGTAGTAGGATATGCTTTTGCTTGGGTTGTTTCCTACAGAAATCACTCTACATACGTAGACTTTGACTGTTTCTATATTGATGATATTTGTGTCTTAAAATCTCATCAAAGAAACGGAATTGGAAAAAGGCTGTTTGAGTGTTGCAAGGAAAAGGCTCAAGAGAAGAAATGTAAAATACTTGATCTTGGTGTATACGGATTTAATAAAGAGGCTATTGCTTTTTATGAAGACTGCGAAATGACAGAGCGTATCCGCAGAATGGAATACAAATTGGAGGACTGAATAATGATTACAAACAAAGGAACACAAACAATAAAAACCGAAAGGCTTATTTTACGAAAATTTACAGTTGACGATGCTCAGGCAATGTTCGAAAACTGGGCAAATGACGAAAGAGTTACGCGCTATTTAACATGGTTTCCTCATGAATCACCTGATCTTACAAGACAGCTCTTAGAAAGTTGGTGCGCAGCATATGATAACCTGAATACGTATAACTGGGCTATGGAGTATAAAGAAACACTTATAGGAAATATCAGTGTTGTCCGATTAAACGAAAGCTGCGAATATGCAGAACTCGGTTACTGTATAGGATACGATTACTGGAATAAAGGATTTATGTCTGAAGCCGCAAGGGCAGTCATTGACTACCTTTTTGCTGAAATCGGAGTAAACCGTGTAGGAATTTCTCACGCGGTTAAAAATCCCGCATCCGGCAGAGTTGCTCAGAAATGCGGCCTGACCTTCGAGGGTACAAAGCGCGAATATTTTAAAACCACCGCAGGAGAATTTCTCGATATATCCGATTACGGTATATTGCGAAGTGAGTGGTCAAAAATGAGAAAACGGAATTGATTGTAATGAAACAGCAGCGCATAGATCAAACTAAAAGTTTGCTCTATGCGCTTGTTACTTTATTATCCAAATACAATATTTAATGACCGCTTATACCGACGAATCAATTAAAACACTTATTTATTTCATGCAAGCGCGATACATTGCCTCTGCATCATCGCCCATTCGGGATACCGAATAAAGCCGCTTCACAGTCTCTCTGCCGAACGCACCGAGCCTTGATAGCTTTTCGGAATCGCTGTCAAAAAGTTTTTTTATATCAGATATAAGTTTCTCTGCCGAAGACTTTTCTCCGTCCCGACAACAAAAATTCGTCTTCTGCGCCGCTTTCAGGCTATCCTCGCCGTCAAAGATACCGAGATAACCCTGCGCGCCCGCAAGAACGGTAGGTATTCCGCACGACATTGCCTCAAGCGCAGCCCGCGATACTCCGACAAATACATCGGCACAAGGAAGAATATCCGGAATATCACGGCGCGATCCAAGCATAACAATAACCTTTCTTCCGAGCTTCTTATTCACCTGCTCAGCTTCGTCTGAAAGCCTGTCAAATTCTGTTCCCGATCCGACCGTAACGATCTCAATATCGGGATAAAGCTCTGCAAGTTGCTCTGCACTGCCGATCAACTGTACTGCCGCGTCAGAGCTTGCCAAATCAAGACGGCTGACATGCATGACTCTATGCTTACAAGTATCCGAAAGTCCGAGCTTTCGGACAATATCCGCTTTCCGGTCGGGCGGCGCAGGACAGAAGCGTTCAGCGTCAATACCGTTAACCGTCAGCGTAATATTGTCGGAAGATATCCTATAAGCATCTATAAGATATTTTCTGACGTCCTCACTTACCGCAAGCGACCTTTCACCCCAATCAGTCAGGGCGCTAAACCCCGGAAGCATCTTGTAAACCCCATGCGCTGTCGTCACATAATGAAACGCTTCCGGCATACTCCTTTTCAGCTTTCCGCATACTATAGTGCATATACGTGCATGAGCATGAACGATATCAAAAGGATTCCCCGACTGTATATGATCCTCTATAAGTTTTTTCAATCCTTTATACGCCCGCGCGAGTTTTATCGGAGATCTTTCCGACAGAGGAAGCGCCACATGTACAGCGCCGGCCTCCTCGAGCTGCTCGGCGTATACTCCGCCCGAGGACGCCACAGTAACACTGTGTCCGCGCCTCAAAAGCTCCTTTGAAAGCTCAAGAATATATGTCTCAGCGCCTCCTATACCGAACGCCGTCGTTACCATAAGAATATTCATTAAATACGCTCCTTCCCATTCCCGAAGCGGATAAAAATTCATAGCTCGGGATATGAAATCATAAAACATGAGCTGAAAAACAGTATGTTTTCCAGCTCAAAACATTTACTCAGGCTCAGCTCTCCGCTCCTGCGTCGGTTGGAGCTGGAACAGGTGCATCGTCCACATGAACGATCGCTCCGTTTTCGAAATATCCCGTATAAGTCCGTCCCGACGGCCATGTGTATGTCCCCTGACCGGACAGGCGGTTTTCCTTGAACTCACCTGTATAGCTTTCGCCGTTCGCCCAGATATATGTTCCCTTTCCGGTACGAACATCGTTTACAAACTCGCCCTCATATACATCCCCGCAGGCGTATGTAAACTTACCGACTCCGTTCTTCATATCTCCGGAATACATACCCGAATATATTGATCCGTCAGCCCAAGTATATGTACCCTCGCCGTCCTTTTTATCATCCTTGTATTCCCCGACATATGTCGATCCGTCAGCCCATGTATACGTACCCTTTCCGTTCTTCTTACCTCCGGAAAATTCGCCCTCATAGGTATCTCCATTTTCAAATCTGAAAACTCCGGTTCCGGATATTTCATCATATGAAAACTGTCCTTCATATACATCGCCGGAGGCATATGTAAGAACTCCGGTTCCGTTCTTCTGCATATCGGTAAGGCCGCCCTTATATACATTACCGTTTGAATATACAAGTTCTCCGGTCTCGCTGTCTACCTTTGCGGAAGATCCGTCTGAAAAGTACAATGTACCCTTTGTCGGCATACCGGTCTTGTCCACCATTCCGGTGAATTTGATTGTACCGCCGTTTTCAGAAGTAATTCTGACATACGGTCTGAATCCATTCATATATAAAATTATATACACGATTATAACGCAAAGTACAGCTGCCGCAAGGATTATGCTTATAGTAAGCACAACATTGCGGTGTTTTCTTCTGCGGCGTCTCGCCGGCTTTTCTGAGATGCTGTCTATATTATTATCCATGATCTTGACCGTTCCTTTCATAATACATGTAAGCTATACCGTCAGAGCTGAAAAATATGCGGGATAAGCTTTATCAGTCCGATTCCAAGCAAAGCGAGAAGAATAAGATAAATTAAAACAATCAGCGGATTCTGCCGCTTGCCTCCAAAAAGAGACTCTGCTTTTTCACGGTGTTCCGGCGGAAGATAGAAGTGACAGCTTCCCAAAGGCATTTTTACATACTGTTTAACATCTGAAATCTTCTTATCGGACTTCCAGGATTTTTTAAAATCTGCAGAAGTACCGCAGGAATTTCTTTCTCCGACGGCGTTCTGAACACCGTCCGACAAATCTGCATCATCGGTACGGCTTATTCCATGATCCGCCTTTTCCTCCTGCCGGGAAGTCTCTTCCGCAACAGCTATTATCCGCCTAAGCGTACCGCCTTTGCCAAGCAGTGCAACCCTGACAAATATATTCTTCCAAAGACCGAGTTCGCGAAGTGTTTTTGCGCTCTGCGGCGAATCGGCATTGTGTTTCATAAGTGATCTGATAACCGCACCGGACACATCGTGCTGATAAAGTATAAAGATAACCGACAAAACGATTCCGGCAAAAAGCGAAACTATAACAAGCCCAACCGACGATTCGGTAAGCGCTTCTATTTCACGAATTATCTGCTCCAAAAACAGTTCCTCCCCGCCGGTTATCGGTGCTTTATCTGATTATATCTGTACCCATATATTTGCGGAGCGCTTCCGGCACTGTTACTGTTCCGTCTGCGTTCTGATAGTTCTCGAGAATAGCCGCAACTGTACGTCCGATAGCAACACCTGAGCCGTTGAGCGTATGCACGTACTGTGCCTTATCTGTCGCGCTGCGTTTGAATTTAATATTGGCACGGCGAGCCTGATAATCGACAAAGTTAGAACACGAGCTTATCTCAACATAACGGTTATACGAAGGCATGTACACCTCTATATCATATGTCTTTGCCGAAGAAAAGCCCATATCTCCTGTAGAAAGGCATACAACTCTGTGCGGAAGTCCAAGTCCCTGAAGCACTCTCTGTGCATCAAGAGTAAGCGCTTCAAGCTCATCCCATGATTTTTCCGGATCAGAGAATTTCACAAGCTCAACCTTGTTGAACTGATGCTGACGGATAAGACCTCTTGTATCGCGGCCTGCACTTCCTGCCTCTGCACGGAAACATGCAGAATATGCACAGAACTTGAGAGGAAGATCGCTTCCGTCAAGTATCGTATTCTTATACATATTTGTTACAGGAACTTCTGCGGTAGGAATAAGGAAATAGTCCGTATCTGCTACTTTGAAAGCATCCTCCTCGAACTTCGGAAGCTGTCCCGTACCTCTCATAGAGTCGCGATTTACCATAAACGGAGGGAATATCTCGGTATATCCGTGTTCTGTATGCGTATCAAGATAGTAGTTAATAACCGCTCTCTCAAGACGCGCTCCTGCACCGCGATAAAAGTGAAAACGCGCTCCTGTTACCTTAGTAGCTGTCTCAGGATCAAGTATTCCGAGACGGTTTCCGATATCCCAGTGAGCCTGCGGCTCAAAATCAAAATTCCTTGTCTCACCCCAACGGCGTATCTCAACATTTTCGCTTTCGTCTGCACCTACAGGAACGCTTTCGTCAGGAAGGTTCGGTATCGAAAGAAGCAAATTCTCTATTTCAGTCTCAAGTGCATCGATTTTTTCGGTATCAGCCTTTACTTTGTCGGAAAGCTGCTTCATCTCTTCAAAAATCGGAGCCGTATCCTTACCCTCTTTTTTGAGTTTCGGAATCTCCTTTGATACGCTGTTCTGCTTTGCGCGAAGCTGTTCAGTATCCGATATCAAAGCGCGGCGGCTTATATCCGCCTCAAGAATACGGTCTATATCGGCACTGTAGTCCTTGTTTCGGGTCAAAAGCCTCTGTTTTACATATTCGGCGTTTTCTTTTATAAATTTTATGTCAAGCATTTCCATGTCTCCGATTGATTTATTTTAATTAATTATTAATATTGTTCTTTTGCAATTTTCAGACATTTCCCGACTGCTCAGGTATATCCGAAACATCATCAAAAAAGCGCTCTCCGCATATACGTTTGATGATCGTTTCAAAATCGTCGTTATCGGAAAATTCTATTTCGATCTTCTTCCTCTTTCCGGAATTTACGATCTTTACGCCACGTCCGAGCGATTCACCGATACGTGATTCAAGATATGACATATAGTCAACCTTCGGAAGCACCTGAGTTTCGATATCGGACTCAGACTGAGCAATATCAAACTGCTTATTCATTGACCGTACAAGCTCCTCGGTCGCACGAACCGAAAGCTCGCGTTTTACTACTGTCTGCGCCGCATTCTCAATTTCCAACTTATTTTTAAGTCCGAGAAGCGCACGGGCGTGTCCGGAACTGAGAATCCCGTCGGCAACAGTTTTCATGACCGAATCCGGAAGATCAAGCAATCTGAGCGCATTGGATACCGCGCTTCGGCTGCGAGATATCCGTCCCGAAACCTCTTCCTGCGTAAGACCGTATTCATCCATAAGCTCCCGGATAGCCGCTGCTTCTTCAATAGGATTAAGATTCTCACGCTGAATATTTTCAATAAGCGCAAACTCAAAAGCTTTTTTATCGTCTGCCTCCGTTACAATAACAGGCACTTCCTTAAGTCCTGCCATTTTCGAGGCTCTCCAACGCCTCTCACCGGCTATTATCTCATAAAAACCGTCTCCTGCCGGGCGTACAAGCAACGGCTGAAGCACCCCGTTAGCCGCTATCGAATCGGCGAGCGAGGCAAGCGCCTCCGGCTCAAACTGTTTTCTCGGCTGTCCGATCCGCGGCTCAATATCCGAAATGCGCAGCACTGTTACTCCGCTTCCGGAATCTTCAGTGATATTATCCAGAAATATCGCATCAAGGCCGCGTCCGAGGCCCGAATTCTTATTTTTTGCCATTATCTACAGGTCAGCAGCTTTGCGGTATACACTGCGTCCTCCAATCTGAAAAATTCCCGCTAAATATCAAGATCCTATATGCGTTCGATAAGTTCCTTCGCAACCTCGAGATAAGCCTGGCAACCCTTTGAATACTTATCAAAATACAGCACCGGCATACCGAAACCCGGTGCCTCCGACAGCCTGACATTTCTCATGATAGTTGTGGAAAAAAGCTTACCGGAGTAATACTTTTTAAGCTCGTCCATTACCTGAAGCGAGAGATTAAGTCTGCCGTTATACATTGTTACCAGAATTCCCGTTATGTCAAGTCCTCTGTTGTACAGACGCTTCACCTGCTTTATAGTAACCATAAGCTGTGTAAGACCCTCAAGCGCATAAAATTCACACTGCATCGGGATTATTACTCCGTCGCTTGCAGCAAGTGCATTCATCGTCAGTATACCGAGTGAAGGCGGGCAGTCTATCAGTATATAATCAAACATATCCCCGATCGGAGACAGTCCGTTTTTCATGCGAAAAGCTCTGTCCTCCGCCGTAACAAGCTCGAATTCAGCTCCTGCAAGCGATATATTCGCCGGCATAATCGAAAGATTTTCATATTCGGTAGGTGTTATAACACTGTCTGCACCGGCGCGACCTATAAGTACATCGTATGTAGACAGTTTCATATTTTTCTTATTAATGCCAACACCGCTGGACGCATTGCCCTGCGGATCCGCATCAACAAGCAGCACTTTCTTTCCAAGCGCACCGATCGAAGCGGAAAGGTTTACAGCAGACGTCGTTTTTCCCACGCCGCCTTTTTGGTTGGCAAGGGCGATTATCTTTGCCAATTCAATTCCTCTTTCTCTTTATATTTAATTCCGATATTTTCACATATTTTATTCTACCACGATTACCACTGCTTGTCAACCGCAAATAAGAATAATTATCACCTCTGCAAACCTGCAGTGACCGCTCAGCAAGGCGGATTTATCTTTATGATCAGTTCAAACCCACCGTCACCGACAGCGCGGCGCTCGGACACAACGTCTATTCCGCTCTGTCTCACGATATCAATCGCCTTATCTATCGTGTTATAAAACAGCCGCATATCCTTAAGTATCAGCTTGCGTTTACGCGTAACACGTTCATCAGACTGCTCGGGAAGCATGCACAGCTTACGGTCAATATATTCCTCGGCTGCAGAAACATTCATACCTTTTGCTATAACATGCTCGATTGCCGCAATACGTTCATCGGAATCAGGCATTCTCAGAAATGCGCGCGCGTGGCGCTCGGTAAGGTGGCCTTCCGTTATAAGCTCCCTTTCGCGCTGCGTAAGCTTCAGAAGGCGAAGCTTGTTCGCCACATAGGATTGGCTCGATGAGAGATGTACAGCGATCTGTTCCTGCGTAAGTCTGTATATATCGATCAATGCGGCGATCGCACCTGCCTGTTCAAACATTGTAAGCCCCTCGCGCTGAACATTTTCAATAAGCGCAAGCTCAGCTGCGGTACGGCTGTCAGCAGAAATAATCATGCACGGTATATGATCCATCCCGAGAAGCTTTGCCGCGCGGTAGCGTCGTTCGCCTGCAACTATTTCATACTTTCCGCCTTCTGCTCCCCCGAGAGATAGCCTGCGGACCGAAATCGGCTGTAAAAGTCCGTATCTCCGTATGCTGTCGGCAAGTCTTATTATAGCATCCTCGTCAAAAAGTTTCCTCGGCTGAGACGGATTCGGAATTATCCTGTCTGTGGCTATTTTAAATATTTTCCCGCTGTCCGCTGTCATTACAGGATGTGTAACCGACTGTCTCGGACTTATTCCCGAGACGCCCGCGGCTGTGATTACGGAGCGCATCGGCTCCGCTGTTTTTAAAGCTTCGTTCAAAAAAATCGCTCCCTTACTTTTCGTCGTCCGCGGCATTCGTCGGTGAAATACACAAAACACAGGCCGAAAATTTTTCCGGAAGTTCCGTAAAATCCGAGATCTGTCCCTGCATGTGTATCCTCCGTTCGGTGCGGTCATACTTATTATTTGTTTGCACTCCGGTGCGTCGGCACCGGAGAACAATATATTCCGACCGGAGATCCGTCCCCGGGTAATAATAAGTATAACATTTCCTGCCGTTTTCCGCACGAGAAATATGGGAGCAAAAAATATTTTGTTTTGTCCTCATACAACGGATGAGGTCCGTTTTTGCTGTAGTCAGCGCTTACAGCGGTTTTTTGTTTATCTTTGAAAAATTACGCGGGTATTTTATAGGGGTAGCCGCATTTTTTTGCAGTATAAAGGCGTAATGTTTCAGGGCTTCGTCCCCGCAGCGAAGAATAGCTTCCCGCTTTTCCGAGAATTTTCCTCCGAGCGTATCAACTGCCGACACAGCCCGCTGCATTTCGTCATCTCCGCCGGGGCCTTTAAGAGCGACAAAATATCCGCCCTGATGCACAAACGGCAGACAAAGTTCGCAGAGAACAGGCATAGCGGCAACCGCACGGGAAACTGCATAATCAAAGCTTTCGCGAAACGGTCCATCAGCAGCGGAAAGTTCCTCCGCACGTCCGGAAATCGCTTTAAAGTCTTCGAGACCAATAAATTCAGCTGCCTGTTCAACATACCGTATTTTTTTCGCAGTGCTGTCAAGCGCCGTTATATGCAGATCGCTCCGGACTATGGCAAGCGGAAGCGACGGAAATCCGCCGCCAGTGCCGATGTCTATAACGCTTGCGCCCTGCTCAAATACATCAGCAAAAGCAACCGAGTCTGCAAAATGTCTGCATATAACATCCTCTGTTCGGGTTATAGATGTAACATTAAGCTTACGCCCCTCGTCAGTCATATACCGGACAAGAGCATAAAAGCGCTCGGCATACTGCGGGACAACATAATGCGTCAAACCGCATTCCTTGAATATCCGTTCAAAAGCGCTATAAAATTCTTCTGCCGAAGGAATCTCCTGCACATCCGTCATTTTTTCAGTCATCTTTATCTCCATCAGGCTCAGAGCCGATAAATCCGCTGTCGTTTTCACCGCGGGCTCGGTGGCTGAGCCATATAAGCAGCACCGATATATCCGCAGGACTTACTCCGGATATTCTGGACGCACGTCCTATATTCTCCGGTCTCATCTGTGCAAGCTTCTGCGCTGCCTCAAGACGCAGTCCTGTTATAGAACCGTAATCAATATCATCTGGCAGAAGTCTGTTTTCATATTTGCGAAAACGTTCCGCCTCGGCGATCTGCCTTTTTATATATCCCTCATATTTTATTTCTATCCAGGCCGCTTCGCATATATCCCGCGGAAGCGAAGGGCGACCTTTATCGAGAGGCGCTGTAGCATCGTAATCAAGCTGAGGTCTGCGCAGAAGTGACGCCAGTGAAACGCCGGAAGTTATACCCGCCGTACCGTGTTCTTCAAGCAGCTTATTTACATATTCGCTCGGAGGTATCACCGTTTTTTCGAGACGGTCCATCTCATCCTTTATAGCCGCACGGCGGCGAAGATAATGTTCGTACCGTTCATCACTTACGAGTCCGGCGCGTCTGCCGTATTCCGTAAGCCGAGCATCTGCGTTGTCCTGCCTCAACAAAAGTCTGTACTCCGAGCGCGATGTCATAATACGGTAAGGCTCATTTGTTCCCTTTGTGACAAGATCATCTATAAGAGTTCCGATATATGAGCTGTCGCGGGTAAGGATAAGCGGCTTCTCGCCTTTTATTTTAAGCGCAGCATTCATTCCGGCGATCAGTCCCTGTGCAGCCGCTTCTTCATACCCCGAAGAGCCGTTGAACTGTCCGGCGCCGTAAAGTCCTCCGACAGCTCTGAATTCGAGCGTCGGAGCGAGCTGAGTCGGATCAACGCAATCATACTCGATAGCATAAGCCGGACGCATAGTAACAGCATTTTCGAATCCGGGCAGGGAATGCAGCATCATACGCTGTACATCCTCCGGCATGGACGAGCTGAAACCCTGAATATACATTTCTTTTGTATCCGCTCCCATAGGCTCGATAAAAAGCTGATGGCGCTCCTTATCGGAAAATCGAACTACTTTATCCTCAATAGACGGACAGTAACGCGGTCCGGTCGCATGTATTTTGCCGCTGTAAAGCGGCGAGCGGTCAAGATTATCACGTATTATCTCATGAGTCCGGGCGTTCGTATATACGATATGGCAGGGAAGCTGCGGACGCGAATTAAGATCCTCTTCATCCGTCAGCGCCGAAAAAGGTTTTATATAATCATCGCCCGGCTGTATTTCAAGCTTGGAAAAGTCAATACTGTCGCGGTCAACACGCGGCGGAGTTCCGGTTTTAAATCTTCTGAGAGAGATCCCTTCACGCAAAAGCGCCGCTTCGAGTCCGCGGGCAGGAAGCATTCCGTCCGGTCCGGATTCATACATAACATCGCCGATAATTATTTTCCCGCGAAGATATGTTCCGGTACAGATAACAGCCGCCTTTACCTTCCACTGTGCGCCGAGCTTTGTAATGACCGATGATACAGCGCCGTTTTCGGTCTCAAAGTCGACGATCTCCGCCTGCATGAGACTCAGATTTTTTTCCGCCTCAAGAGTCTGTTTCATAACGGTATGATACATTCTGCGATCAGCCTGAACCCTTTTGGAGTGTACCGCGGGGCCTTTACTTTTGTTCAGCATACGGCTCTGAAGCGTTACCTTATCCGCAGCCACACCCATTTCTCCGCCAAGCGCGTCAATCTCAAAGACAAGATGCCCTTTTCCCGTTCCGCCCACCGACGGATTGCACGGCATATTCGCAACCCCGTCCAAATTTATCGTAAAAAGAAGCGTTTTCAGTCCCATTCTTGAACAGGCAAGAGCGGCCTCGATTCCGGCGTGCCCTGCACCTATAACTGCAACGTCGGCAGAGCCGGCATAATAAATCATAAAATTCGGATATCCTTTCTCGGAAGCTTACGGATTCTGTTATTCATAATATTCCATGTCACAGCTCGTATCAAAATCGTCGGCATCCTGAACTTCCTTAATATTAAAACTGATCGATATTTCGTCATCATGCTCTGTGACATCCTCAGAATCACACTTTTCACAGGAGCTTTCTACGGTCCGATCATCTGCACTTCCCGCTCCGGCAGCTTTACCGGATTCTGTCTCCGCCGTTATATCCCCGTTTTCAACATCGGACGATGCGTTTTCATCTGCTTTTTCCGCATCATCTTCAGCGTCTGCATACTTTTTTGAGGAAGACGCTCTGTCGGAAAGAGCTTCTTTATTATTAAAATACAAATCCGCGATACGGTTATCACGCTTCGGCACATCTGACTCAAAAAATTCCTGCGCAGAAACGGCAGAATCATCGTCTGCACACGGAACAATTATCCGCGGAAGCCCCGGAGCTTCATCCGGCTGCGATTCGGCTGTTTTAAAATCCGGCGCTTCTGTAAGGCTTCCGGCTTCATCCTCATCCGAAGGTATAACTCCGTTCACCCGGCTTTCGTCATTATCACGTTCGAGAAGATCGTAAAGATAGTTGTCAGCATCGCGTTCTTCGCGTATCCGCTGTCTTTCCTTTACCGCCTTCTTTTCGTCACTGATCCTGCTGCCGGAAACCGCCTCTTCTGAGGGGATATAAAATGTATTTACAATAATATAGAGTCCCACACACCACACAACATAACTGAATACAGTCGACACACTGTCAGACGCTCCTCCGCGAAGCATTACGGTAATATCCGATGATGCGCTGAGACCGACAAAAAGTACCGCTAACGCGGAAAATGCCCGAAAAAGCGCGTGGCGTTTGATTCCGATCCTATAGCGAAGTTCCTGAAGCATATAGAACATAACCGCTATAACGGCAAGCTGCCGCAGAATACGCGTCGGACTGTTAAGCGAAACATCCATCTCAAAATACAGCTTGAGCAACAGAAGGGCCATCCATATTACGGTAAACATGCCGCAGACAACAGCAGGTTTGTTTCTGTACCCTCCTCCGAAAGCACTTATAATAAAATATGCCGCCGCAGGAACAGTGCAGATAATAAGCGCCGCAGTAACTATATCCGATGCTGTATTGAACAGAATCATATTCCCGCTCCCGATTATATCAAGAACATATATCACAGCAGAAGCGATCATAGCAAACCCGCACAAAAGACCGGTATAAAGCGATATTCCGGTAAGATGCGCGCGTTTCAGCGGTTTCTCCCGACGTGTTTTCTGAAAGAAAAATCCGAGAAAAATACACAAAACGGTATAAACGGCAACCGCTGCATAAAGAATCTTCGGAAGATAAGTTCCCGTCTCAAAAAGAGCTACGTCAACTTCAAAATATTTTCTGACAAGCAGAGTGTGCAAAACAATAACGACAGCCGCAAAGAGCAGAGCCGCTATAGACAGAGGTGTGTGATTTACCGTTTTTTTAACGGATTTCACCGTTTTATTATCGGATGATGTAGACAACATATCTGTTTACCATACTTTCAAATGTAATATCTGATACGGCATACTGTTTCTGTATCTTTTTTATTATAATACTTTTTTATACAGATTGCAATACAGATAATATTAACTTTACGTTTTTACGTGAATTATTTTGTCTCATACCTAATAATATTCGATTCGAAAATTAACATAATATTAACAACGGAACAACACGTATAATGTATAATAAAAATAGTTCAGACATACGAAAACAACCTTGCAGAATCAAAGTAACGTTACCGCTTTCAATGCGGAAACAGGAGATATATGATATATATGAAAAAAGTTAGAACCCGGTTCGCCGAATGCAATCATAGATTGCGCCCTGGTACCCCGAAGCCTTGTTGTGTTAAAGTAAAATTATTCATTGCCGCACTGACAGCGACACTTTCTGTATGTGCCGTCACATCAAATGCAGTCACCGATACCGCAGCAGAGGCATATACAGAAGAAACCAATGCCCTTGTAATTATACAAACTGAAACAGTAAATGAAGAAAATACTGAGGATACCGATCCTCCGATGACAGGAGAGACCAAAATCGTATATGAGCCGAATCAAGGTCTGCTCAGACGCGTCAACCTTTCCGATGTAAGCGTTCCAAAAGGCAATCCCTCTGTAAATACCGAAGCCGACATAACAAATGACGAGCCGGTCACCGATCCGGAAACCGAGGCGTCCGCAGGAGAGATCACGGAAGCTCTACCCGATAATGCAGGAGAGCAAATATCAGATACCGCCGAAAAAGCCGAAGATAAAGAGCAGGAAAAAAATCCGATAAATACGCCTGCAATAGCCGCGCTCGGAGCGGTGGCACTCACGGCAGCAGTTATATCAGTAGGAGCGGCAGTTTTCCATTCGGCAAAAAAGAAGCGCGATGCAGCTCCGGACAGTCAAAACAACAGTGAAAGCAGCGGCAGCGACGATTAACTACGAGCGGCAAAAAGCAAGGCTATACTCTCGCTTTCAGCATCTAAAATCCTTATAGCTGCGTTAAGCGCCGGAAGCTATTGCAGCATATAAATATGCAGTGCAGAAAATCTGTATTATCTGCACTGCATAGAGATACTTACTTACATAATCGGAATTATTTCTTATTTATCTGACGGTGTATATCTCCGCTGAGAAACTTTACCGCACGCTCGACCGAATCCTTGGCATTTCCCCACGGTTCATCCTGATATCGGTAATCGAATTTGCGGCAGAAGAGGTCTATATCCCCTCTCAGCTGTTTGAGATAGCCGTCTGTCACATCCGCGGCAGAACGGTAAAAATCCGTAAACTTCTTTTTTGGAAGGCGTTTACGCGCAAGCTCGGTAAGCATACGGAAATGCGGCAGACAGAACATCTTCTGCGCAGAAGTCTTTTTTCTGAATTCCGAATCGTTTTCCCACAGATAAAGCACATTTTCGAGCATCTTTTCGAACGAATGATCTATTCTTCCGCAAACATAGCAGCTATTTTCCAGAGTGCCCAACCGCGATGAAAGAGAAGCCCCGACGCCGCGCACAAGATCGCTTACGCCTCCGGAAAAGCCGCCTGAAAGCTCCTCAAGATGGCTTTGCAGCATAAGCGCCATGCCGAGACGGTTCTTTCGCTCGAGCATCATGCCGTAATGCTCGCGGCAAAATCCCTGCTCGTTTGTTTTTATACGGACATCGGGTTCCATCATTGACGCACCGAGGATCAACTCAAGCTCGTCATTTTCAAATTTGTCGTACAGGCGGCAGAGCGGACATTCGCATATACCCTCTTCAGCACAAGCGTCAAAAGCTTCGTTTATCGGTATTGTATAAATAGTTTCAGCCATTTCAGATATCCTTTCGTTTCGGTCGACCGCCAGGGCGGCGACAATTTTATAAAAAATTAAATATATTAAATTTTCATGGCAATGCTTTAGCATAACCCATATAATGACGTTTTAAGGAAAGGACTTTTGTAAAACAAAAGCAACGGTAAAAAAATGAATATTATAACTACAGAACGCGGCTCCGATATCGAAATATCAGGTCTGTCATGCTGCAATATATCTCAGATATTCGATTGCGGTCAGACATTCCGATTCGATCCGGATGGTAACGGAAATATACGCGGAATAGCACACGGCAGAGAGCTTGTCCTGTCACAGCCGACGCCCGATACAGTCATTATCCGCAATATGAGTACAAACGAATTTGATAACCTCTGGCGCAAATATCTTGCGCTTGATGACGATTATGACGGAATACGTTCCGCAATAACCGAGTCATGCAGTGCGGATACCGTAATGAGCGCTGCAATGGAATGCGGCGGAGGAATACGGATACTTCATCAGGATCCCTGGGAAACTCTCTGCTCATTCATCATTTCACAGAACAACAACATACCGAGAATAAAGGGAATAATCAGCCGCATGTGCGCACGCTTCGGTGAACCGATCGGAGGCTCCGGAAATCTGTACAGTTTTCCGACTGCCGAAAGCCTTTGCACTGCAGGAACCGATGCTATATTCGCTTGCGGAACAGGTTTCCGCGCCAAATACATAACCGACGCGGCGGAAAAAATCGCTTCCGGAGATATCAGTATAGAGGATGTCCTGAAAATGAATACGGAAGAAGCGGCAAACGAGCTTTGCCGTATAAAAGGCGTGGGGCCGAAAGTTGCTGCATGCACTCTGCTTTTCGGATTCGGAAAAACAGATGCTTTTCCCATCGACGTTTGGGTAAAACGGGTACTTGCAAAATACTATCCGCCGGAATTTGATCCGACCTGTTTCGGAAAATATGCCGGTCTTGCACAGCAGTATCTGTTTTACTATGAACGGTATAACGGGGGATCGGATACCTGATCACCCACCGTAAAGCAGCACGTATCAAAAACAAGTTGTGCTGTAAATTACCCCGTGTATAATTATAGCAGAAAACTCCGGCGCATACAAGAGTTTTATAGCTTAATAATATAATAATAAAATACGTCCAGGATCAAAGCCTAATATCATGTCTGACCTGCCGCTATCAATAAAATATTCCATACAGTATCGTCATCAAAAAAGCAGTGTAATACACTGCTTTTTTTACCATTATCCATACGCCGCAAAATATTTATTTTCCGCCCGGATAAAACGTTTTTAAATTTCTTTAATTTTTCTGAAAAAGCTGTCACCTTTTGTCTTCTCGGAGCGTCTATATATCAGATAATATGAGCGGCGGTGGCGGTATGGTATTCAGCAGTTTAAATTTTATTTTTATATTTCTCCCTGTTTTTTTCACATTCTATTATGCCGTACCGAAATGCGCAAAAAATGCTGTTCTGCTTGCAGGAAGTCTTTGCTTTTACTTTGCAGGAACATATAAACAGCCATGGCAGATTATTTTATTGCTTCTCAGTATACTCACCGACTTCTGTTTATCCGTTCTCATGCAGAGGTATCCTGCGCGCCGAAAGATATTTCTTGTTTCGGGAATAGTATTTCACATTGTCTGTCTCATCTCATTCAAATATTCGGGATTTCTTCTCCGCGAATTAAGCAGAATATTTCCACAGACCGCCGCCGTCAAAGTACCGGAGCTTCCGGTAGGGATCTCTTTTTACACTTTTCAGGGAATATCATACCTTTGCGACGTTTACCTCCGCAAAACAGAGGCGGAAAACAGTCTTATTGACTTTTCGGTCTATATATCCATGTTTCCGCAGCTTATAGCAGGACCGATCGTCACCTACGGAAGCATCTCCGAAGCTCTGAAAAAAAGAAATATCAGCTTAAATAATATACTTCACGGAACAGCAACATTCATTTTCGGACTCGGAATGAAGGTTCTGCTCGCAAATCCTCTCGGAAGAATGTGGAGCAACGTTAAAGCTATCGGTTTCGAAAGCGTGTCAACACCTCTCGCATGGATGGCAATAGCCGCATTTTCACTTCAGATATATTTTGACTTTTTCGGATATTCGGTCATGGCTATGGGACTCGGAGAAATGCTCGGTTTCAGGCTGCCGCGAAATTTTGACAGTCCTTATATGTCGCGTTCGGTAACGGAATTCTGGCGCCGCTGGCATATGACTCTCGGCTCATGGTTTCGTGAATATGTATATATCCCCCTCGGCGGAAGCCGCATGTCTGCGGCGATAACAATACGCAATCTGTTAGCAGTATGGCTTTTTACGGGTATATGGCACGGAGCAGGGTATAATTTTATTCTGTGGGGTCTTTCTATGTTTGTACTGATCCTTGCGGAAAAATTTATCTACGGAAAAACGCTCGGCAAAAGCAAGGTCTCAGGACATATCTACATGATGATAGTTATACCTCTTTCATGGACGGTATTTGCCTTAGACTCCCCTGCACAGCTCGGAATATTTTTATCAAGACTTTTTCCCTTTTTCGGAAGAGGATGTTTTCCGTCTTTCAGATACGATTATATCAAATATCTGAAGCTGTACGCTCCGTTCCTCGCAGCGGGAATACTGTTTTCCTTTAAAGCTCCGCTTGAGAGAATATCACGTATAAAAAACCGCATCGCTGTATGCCTTATTCTCTGCACAATATTCGGAGCCTGTGTTTTTTGCATGCTGCGCGGACTTGACGATCCGTTCCTCTATTTCAGATTCTAATTTCAGATTTAAAATTTTATTTATATACAGGTGAGAAAAATGAAAAAATCCAATCTTATTACCGTTCTTCTATTCGCAGCTATGATCACAGGCGCAGCCGTATTTACAACTCTGCGCAGTACAGTAGCTAAAACGCCCGACGATCCTTTTACATCACAGCATGATACCGCCGCGACTGATTCCAAAATCCCGTCAACCACAGATGCCGAAAATATTACCGCGAGCGAAAAAAACACCTCACCGATCTCACCTGATACAATGGCTGAAACAGAGCGGCACGATCAACACAGTCCGGGATCTCCGCCTGAATCGGTCAAAACCGATACACAGCCATCTGTTCAAACAGAAGCTGTAATATCGAAAAATGATAAAAATACATCTGATACGTCTATTCCCGATGATGTTCAAACCGGAGATGCACTATTTATCGGAGATTCGAGAACAGTAGGACTATGCGAATACTCCGAAATGCAGAACACCGACTTTTTTGCAAACGTAGGCATGACTGTATATAACATACGCAAAAAGACGGTATCAGTTCCCGGCATAGGCAAGGTAACCCTTGATGAACTGCTTGAAAGAAAAAAATACGACAGGGTATACCTGATGCTCGGCATAAACGAGATAGGATATAAAACCGAAAATACGGTAAAAAAATACAGAGAGCTTATAGGCTTTATTCAGGAAAAACAATCGGCTTCCACGATCTTTATACAGGCAAATCTTCATGTAGACAAAGACCGCTCGTCAAAAGACGCTGTGATAAATAATCCGGCGATAAACGCGCTTAACCGCGCAATATCTGAAATCGCCGACGGAATAAATATATTCTATCTCGATGCAAACACCGTTTTTGACGATGAAAACGGAGATCTCTCGGCAGATAAAACCGATGACGGAACACATCCTTACGCAAAATATTACTCCGAATGGGGCAGGTGGCTGGAGACTCAGACCCGCACACTGACCGGAAAGGGCAGCAACCCGTGACAAGCAAAGAGGAATTTTGCAACAGAATAAGACTATGCGAGCGTGCAATGTACGCTCTCGCACTGTCGATAGTGAGAAACGAATCGGACGCCGAAGATGTAACGGCAGAATCCGTATATCTCGCATACAGAAGTTTGTACACACTCAAAAACGACGACGCTTTTAAACCGTGGATACTCCGTATTGTACGCAATACCGCGGTAGAACTTATACGAAAAAATTCAAGGCTGATCCCTACAGAAGAGATTACAGACATTCCGTCAGAAAACAGCACAGGCGATGTTGAAACAAAACTGACCCTGCGTGACGCAGTCGAAAGATTAAAGCAACCGTACCGAACGGCAACCATACTTTATTATTACGAAAATCTTTCGGTGTCAAATATCTCGCATATCACAGGCACAAGCGCTGTAACAGTAAAAAAACAGCTGTCGCGTGCAAGAATGATGTTACGAGAGATTTTGAAGGAGGATTTTAACTAATGACCGATTTTGATAGATACCTGCATGAACAGGCAGAGCTTGAACAGACTGAAATACCTTTCTCAGTAAAAAACCGGATAGAGACGGTTCTATCGGGACTTCCCGATACTCCGGCCTCGCCCTGCCATACAAAGAAACGCATATTTCCGCAAATTGCGGCAGCAATTGTAAGCCTGGCTTTTGTGACACTCTTTCTGCTCCCAAATATCAGCGCGGTTTATGCACATGCTGTGGAAAAAATTCCGCTCATCGGCGATATAGTCAAAGTTTTTACTGTAAGGAATTATTTCTATTCAGATGAATACCATGAAATGAGTATAGATATACCGAAAATAATAATTGAGACCGGAAACGCCGCAACTGAAATCAACAAAGAAATCGATGAGCTTACAAATATTATACTGCACCGATTTTATGAAGAACTTGAGATCGTAGGAAATAACGGTCACGGCTCAGTATATGTTGATTACAGCACCGTCATAGACTCAGACAAATGGTTCACACTCGGACTCAGAGTACACGAAGCGTCAGGAAGCAGCAATACTTATTTCAGATATTATAACATCAATAAAGCAACAGGCATGACCGTAATACTCGGAGATCTCTCTGAAAACAGCGAATTTTATGACGTTTTAAAGCAGGACATCAAAAGGCAAATGAATGAACGAATGGATAATAACAAGGATGAGACCTATTGGACAGATAGCTCGTTTATGGGAAAGGACTTTATATCTCTCGACGGAGATCACAATTTCTATTTCAACGACAGCGGCGATATCGTGATACCTTTTGATAAATATGAGGTATCACCCGGATATATGGGCACTCCCGAATTCACGGTAAAAAGCGAAATTTTTGAAAAACTTCTGAAACCGGAATTCACAGAGATCGTGCGCGGGATGCACAGCAACTGAATAAATGTAAACAAAAACGCAGACAAAGCTTTTATACTTACTTTGTCTGCGTTCCTTTTGCAGTTATTATTTATATTGTTATTATATATTCACTCATTTTACATGCCCTTAAGCAATCCTTATTCCCTGACGATACCGCAAAGTTTTACCGGAGTTTTTTCAGATTCGATCATCGGCATACCGGGATCGTCAAAGCCTGCCGTAGGTGCTGCCCAACGAACAGCATTTGCAATGATCTGAAGCACGGTAGGATCGTAGTACGCAGGGCATGTTTCATGACCGGGCTGGAAGTAGAATACCTTACCCATACCGCGATAGAAGCAACAGCCGGAGCGCAGGAAGTTTCCCGTTTCAAACCAACCGCCGAATACTACCTCATCCGGCGATCCGATACAAAAAGGCTCGGAATAGACTTCCTCTGACGGAAGATGCAGATACGGAGGTATTCCCTTTGCGATCGGATGCTGCGGAAGCAGCGTCCAGAGAATCTCGTTCACATTATCTCCCCATGATATCGAACCTGTTGTTCCGACAAGGCGGCAGAACGGCTTCGAGCAATGCGAAGAATGAAGTGCGATAAATCCCATTCCCTTTCTTCTTACGCGATCGCAGATACGGTCTACAAGAGAGTCCTCTACCATATTATGACGGAAATGACTCCACCATATCAAAACATCGGTATTTTCAAGAAGCTCGTCGGGAAGTCCCTGATCAGGCTCATTAAGATCTGCAATCCGTATTTCAAAATCGTCATTCGAAGCAGCAAGGCCGTCGGCAAGCGCGGCATGCTGACCTTTCGGATACATTTCGGTAATCTCGTCAAGTATTTTTTCGGCACCGTATTCATGCCATATAGTAACTCTGATCTTATTCATTTTTATTCCTCTCATCATCTGATCCAGTGAAAAACATGCGCACCGCTGCAGTCATCCGCCGCGGTGCGCATGCTGCGCTGTAATATTACCTCAGATTATAAAATTACTTTTCCCCGTTATTGTTGTTATCCTTAACAATGCCAAGATCCTTTGAGAGCCATCCTATGCAAGGCATGCCGGGATCCTCAAATCCGGCTGTAGGAGCCGCCCAATAAATAGCGTTGGATATGATCTTGATAACATTCTCGTTGTGGAAAGAACGGCATGATTCATGACCGGGCTGGAAATAGAAGATCTTGCCGAGTCCGCGATAGAAGCAGCAGCCTGAACGAAGGATATTTCCTGTCTCAAACCAGCTTCCGAATACGATCTCATCAGGATTTCCGACACAGAAAGGCTCGGAATAAAGCTCCTCGGATTCGAGATGTATGTACGGGGGAAGTCCCTTTGCGATCGGATGCTGCGGAAGAAGTGTCCACATTATCTCGTTTACGTTATCGCCCCATGAGAGCGAGCCTGTTGTTCCGACAAGAGCGCCGAAAGGCTTCGAAGCGTGCGCGGAGTGAAGCGCGATAAAGCCCATTCCGTTTCTTCTTACGCGATCGCAGATGCGTGCAACAAGAGCGTCATCAACTTCATTATGACGCATATGTCCCCACCAAAGAAGAACATCGGTATTGTTAAGCACTTCATCAGGAAGTCCCTGATCGGGATCGTCGAGAGCCGCAAGACGTATCTCAAAATCCGAATTAGGCTCAAGATACTTTTTTATAGTAGCATGAAGACCGTCCGGATAGATAGCGCGAACTTCATCGCTATGCTTTTCGTGTGTAAATTCATTCCATATTGTTACTCTGATCTTGCTCATTTTTTTATCCTCCAAAGGATTAAATTATATTTTACCGGGATATATCCCGAAAAACCATAAAAATTACCGCGCAGCCGGAAGCCACAGAGCTTCAGGCTGCGCGGCGTGGTCCTGCTGAATACTCCTTGCGGAGCTTTGTTCAGATGTTAAGCCGGCATTACTGCGCCGATAGGCAAGCCGATCCCGAATCGGCAGGAACAGCTAACCTCTTCATAAAACCGATTATATACGGCAGAATTATTGTAACCGGATCAGTGAACGATGCATCTCTCGGTGTCTTTATCAAAGATATGAACTCTCGAGATGTCAACACCGATCTTAACTGTATCGCCTGCTCTTGCAGTAGAGTGAGGTGATACGCGTGCAATAAGATTCTGCTCATCAACAACGAGATAGAGATAAATCTCAGCACCCATAAGCTCGGTAACTTCAACATATGCGTCAAACGTAGCGCCGTCTCTTGCAGCGACAACGTCGGGATCTTCTGAAATGCACTCGGGACGGATACCGATGATAACCTCTTTGTTTGCATAATCCTTAAGAGCAGGATTCTCAGCTTTTTCTTTAGGAAGCTTCAGCGATACATTTCCGAACTCGACAAACATATCGTCGCCCTTCTTTGCGAGTGTGCAGTTGATAAAGTTCATCTGAGGTGTTCCGATAAATCCTGCAACGAAGATGTTTACAGGCATATCGTAAAGGTTCTGAGGAGTGTCGACCTGCTGAATGATACCGTCCTTCATAACAACGATACGCGTAGCCATCGTCATAGCCTCAACCTGGTCATGCGTTACGTATACGAACGTTGTTCCGACCTTCTTATGGATCTTTGTGATCTCTGTTCTCATGGCAGCACGGAGCTTAGCATCGAGGTTTGAGAGAGGCTCGTCGAGAAGGAATACCTTAGGCTCGCGGACTATTGCACGACCGAGAGCAACACGCTGCTTCTGACCGCCGGAGAGAGCCTTCGGACGTCTGTCAAGAAGGTGTGTGATATCGAGGATACGTGCAGCTTCCTCAACGCGGCGCTTGATCTCCTCCTTAGGAGTCTTGCGGAGCTTAAGTCCGAACGCCATGTTATCGAAAACTGTCATATGCGGGTACAGAGCGTAGTTCTGGAACACCATCGCGATATCTCTGTCTTTCGGAGCAATATCGTTTACGAGACGGTCGCCTATGAAAAGCTCACCCTCTGTGATCTCTTCAAGACCTGCGATCATACGGAGTGTTGTTGACTTACCGCATCCGGAAGGTCCGACGAAAATAAGGAACTCCTTATCCTTTATCTCAAGCGAGAAGTCAGAAACAGCTGTTACGCCGCCCGGATACTTCTTATAAATATGTTTAAGTGAAAGACTTGCCATTTTATATTATCCTCCTATAAAATACCTGTTCATTGACAGCGCACGGGATATTCCTGCGCCCATTTTCACTGTATATATTTTATCAGATTTTTTCGATTTTGAAAAGGTTTATTTCAACGAAATTTGCCCTGTCGGTTTGTATACTTTGTACAAGAATATGAAACAAACTATGAACCGCAAAGCAATATATCAAATTATATTTTTTAATATATTAAAAATCAAAACTTCATTGTAAGCCCGATTCTGCCGCGCTCACTGTCAACAGTCAGAATTTTTACCTTAACAATATCTCCGACAGCAAGCACCTCGGAAGGATGTTTAATGCGTTTTGTGCTTATCTGAGAAATATGAACAAGTCCGTCCTGATGAACTCCTATATCAACAAACGCACCGAAATCGACAACATTGCGTACAGTTCCGGTCAGCTCCATGCCCTCGCTCAGATCGCTCATTTCAAGAACATCTGTGCGCAATACAGGTTTCGGAAGCGACTCGCGTATATCTCTGCCCGGTTTTTCAAGCTCTGTTATGATATCACTCAGCGTAGGAACTCCGACGCCAAGCTCGCGCGCGAGCTTTTCAAGACCGTATTCCTGTGCGGTACGGCGCAGGCCCGCTATTTTCCCGCGCCGCACGTCATCTTCACCGAATGAAAAACGGTTCAGAAGAGCTTCAGCAACTCCGTACGACTCCGGATGAACTCCGGTGCAGTCAAGTATCTGCGAAGAACCGGAAACGCGCAAAAATCCCGCGCACTGCTCATATGCCTTTGCGCCTATTCTCGGCACCTTCAATATTTGTGTTCGAGATGTAAAAGCACCGTTTTCCTCACGGTATTTTACAAGATTCTTCGCCGCCGCGCTGCTTACTCCGGCAACATATGAAAGCAGCGACCACGATGCGGTATTGACGTCAACACCGACGTTGTTTACACACGCTTCCACCACTCCGGAAAGAGCCTCTCCGAGACGTGCAGGTTTCATATCATGCTGATACTGACCTACGCCTATCGACTTCGGATCTATCTTTACAAGCTCGGCAAGCGGATCCTGAAGCCGTCTCGCTATCGAAACGGCGCTGCGCTGAGTAACATCAAAATCGGGGAATTCCTCCGCACCAAGCTCGGAAGCAGAGTATACCGAAGCTCCGGCCTCACTGACGATAACATACTTGCAGTCACAGTCCAGTTCGCGCAATGTATCTGCAATAAATGCCTCGCTTTCACGGGACGCAGTTCCGTTGCCGATCGCAATGACGGTGACGCCGTATTTCCCGATCAGATCCTTTACCTTCTTTTTCGACTCTGTAATGCGCTCCTGCGGCTTTGTCGGATATATGACAGCGGTATCAAGTACCTTTCCCGTCTGATCGACGACCGCAAGCTTGCATCCGGTACGGTAGCCGGGATCATAACCCATAACGGTATGTCCGCCGATCGGAGGCTGCATGAGAAGATTACGGAGGTTCTCGGAAAAATTGGCTATAGCACCCTCACTTGCCGTATCGAAAAGTTCACTTCTCAGTTCACGCTCGACAGAAGGCGCTATCAGACGGCTGTAGCTGTCAGCTATAGCTTCGCGCACGTGAATATAAGCGGGACTGTCAGGCGCGCCAAGGAGCTGTTTTTCAAGGTATCCGATAACCTCAGATACCTCAACCGAAACAGATACCCGTATATACTCTTCTTTCTCCGCGCGGTTTATCGCAAGCACACGGTGATTCGGTACGGAAGAAAGCTTCTCGCTGTGGTCGTAGTACATCTCATACGGCGAGGAGCCCTCTTTTATCTGCTTTGTATCTATCGTGCCGAAACGCCATGTTATCGAGCGGATCCGGCGGCGGTATTCGGCATTATCTGAAATATCCTCCGCAATAATATCCCGGGCACCTGCAAGCGCAGCGTCGGCATCGGGAACTTCTCCGTCATCACTCACATATTCGGATGCAATCCCGTCAAGCGTATTTCCGTATGAGCGGCGCTGTTCAAGAAGCAATTTCGCAAGCGTCTCAAGACCTCTTGCGCGGGCTACAGAAGCCCTTGTCTTGCGGTGCTGCTTATACGGACGGTAAATGTCCTCAAGCTCAGTAAGCGTCTGCGCCGCGTCAAGCGCTGATGTGATCTCCTCAGTCAGCTTTCCCTGTCCGTCTATCAGAGACGAGATCTCATCACGTCTTTTTTCAAGTCCGCGAAGATATGTAAGACGTTCGGAAAGCTTTCTCAGAACGCTGTCATCAAGCGATCCGGTGACCTCCTTACGGTACCGTGCTATAAACGGTATCGTATTTCCTTCGTCAATAAGTGCAACCGTTTTTTCGATCTGACTCTGCTTTATTTCAAGCTCCTGTGCCAGTATTTCAACTATATTCATAATGCCGTCCTGTTCTCAATATCAGTAGTAATGCTTCGCAAATCACGATGCAAAGATATAAATTATAATATCATAAATATATGAAGCTGTCAACGAGATCCAGCGGTAAAGGCAGAGTCAGCATATCCGGAAATGCAAATAAAATGATATTTTATTTAATGATTACATAACAATCGCTTTTATTGGAAATAAATATATAAAAGTATTTGAAAGGTATGTAATCGGTTATGAGTGAAAAAGTATTTTCAGAAAAAATAAACAGTATGTGCGCCGTAGCAAAAGGTCCGCATCACGGCCCAGCTCCGATTCCAGAGGAGGGACGGTGGATAAAGGCATATGAAATCCGCGATATAAACGGTCTGTCCCACGGCGTCGGAGGGTGCGCACCGCAGCAGGGCGCATGTAAGCTGACACTGAATGTAAAAGACGGTATAATCGAAGAAGCACTAGTCGAGACAGTCGGATGTTCCGGAATGACTCATTCCGCCGCTATGGCAGCCGAAATATTGCAGGGTAAAACTCTTATCGAGGCGCTTAACACTGACCTTGTATGCGACGCAATAAACGTAGCCATGCGTGAAATATTCCTCCAGCTCGTATACGGGCGCTCTCAGACAGCGTTTTCTGAAGGCGGACTTCCGATAGGTGCATCGCTTGACGATCTCGGCAAAGGTCTGCGCTCCCAGGTCGGAACGGTATTTGCCACAAAAGAAAAGGGAGTTCGGTATCTCGATCTTGCCGAGGGATATATAATTGCTCTCGGACTCGATGAAAACAATGAAGTAATCGGATATAAGTTTCTTGATCTCGGAAGAATGCTCGATCAGCTCAAGAGCGGAAAAGCTCCGGTCGATGCATATACAGACAATATACGGTCATACGGCAGATATGACGACGCGGTCAAACACATAGACCCGCGCAAAGAATAAACAATTACCGTAAAAAAGAAAGGAATAACACAAGTGACAGATAATATAACCTTTGAGGGAATCGAGCGCAGAGCAGCGGGAATTGAAAACTGTCTGAAAAAATACGGAATAAACGGACTTGCAGATGCACGGAATATATGCGAAAACAAAGGCGTACATGCGTGGGATATCGTAAAAAACGTACAGCCGATCGCTTTTGAAAATGCCGCATGGGCATATACTCTCGGATGCGCAGTAGCAATAAAAAAAGGATCGCACAACGCCGCAGAGGCAGCGGAAGCGATCGGAGAAGGACTTCAGGCGTTCTGCGTACCCGGATCGGTAGCCGGACACCGCGAAGTCGGTACCGGACACGGAAATCTCGGTGCCATGTTACTGCGTGAGGAAACCGGATGCTTCTGCTTCCTCGCAGGTCACGAGTCCTTCGCAGCTGCCGAGGGCGCTATAGGCATCGCCCGTACCGCAAACAAAGTAAGAAAAAATCCGCTGCGTGTGATACTCTGCGGACTCGGAAAAGACGCCGCAATGATAATATCACGTATATGCGGCTTCACATATGTTCAGACATCTTTTGATTTTTCTTCGGAAAGCATAAATATTGTCGGAGAAAAGCAATATTCCGACAGTGAACGTGCAAACGTACGCTGTTACGGCGCCGACAGCGTTTCCGAAGGAGTAGCAATAATGCGTCTTGAAAAGGTAGACGTATCAATAACAGGAAATTCAACAAATCCTACACGCTTTCAGCATCTTGTAGCAGGTCAATATAAAAAATGGGCGGTGGAAAACGGGAAAAAATATTTTTCTGTCGCATCGGGCGGAGGAACCGGAAGAACCCTGCATCCCGATAACGTCGCAGCAGGCCCAGCTTCATACGGACTTACCGATTCTATGGGACGCATGCATTCAGACGCGCAGTTTGCAGGTTCTTCATCGGTTCCGGCACATGTTGAAATGATGGGACTTATCGGCATGGGCAACAACCCGATGGTCGGCGCGACCGTGGCCTGCGCAGTTGCCGTTGCCGGAGCAATGAAATAAAAGATTATGCTAAGGTAAAATTAAGACTTTACAAACTACAAACAGATTGTAATTTTTTTTATCAACGAATTTATATATAGAAAAGCGCAAAGCTGCATTATAATGCAGCTTTGCGCTT
>CABUHS010000027.1 GCA_902491535.1 uncultured Eubacteriales bacterium | reverse complement strand
GGTTTTCTATGAACATCGATAAGTTCCGCAGATATTTTCTGCGGAACTTTTTTGTGTATATTACAGATAAAATAGATCATAAATCGTTTTTCTGCTTGACAAACTATTATACATATGATATACTAATAACAGATATTAGGCGAAACGCTTGATCCACGCTTGTTAGGGAAAATTTCTCTAACAAGCGTTTTTATTTTTAGCAGAAATAATAAAGGAGAAAATAGCAATGGTAAAAATAAGCAAATTTAGTTATGAAAATCCAAGATACTTCAATCTTTTAAAAAGACGAAGTAATATTCCTGTAGAAGTAGAGACTACTGTTAGAGAGATATTGAAAAATGTTAAAGAAAAAGGAGATGAGGCATTATATTTTTACATGAAAAAATTTGATAATGTTGATATAAACAAAATCGGATTATTTGTTACAGAAAAAGAGTTTACAAATGCAAAGGCGAACGTATCTGAAGAATTTAAAGAAGCGGTTCAAAAAGCATGTGATAATCTTTTTAGATTTCACAAAAAACAGTTGCCGATAAGTTTTTCGGAGGAATATGAAGATGGGGCTGTTCTTGAACGAAAATATACACCAATTAATAGTATTGCGGTTACTGTTCCCGGGAATATGGCACCTTTGGTTTCTACTTTGTGCATGAATTTAATCCCGGCGATAGTTGCAGGTGTTCCCAATATATATATTCTGACAAAACCAAGAATTGATGGAACAATAGATGAACATTTATTATATGTGGCAGACTATTTGAATATAAAAAATTATCTGAAAATTGCGGGTTCTCAAGGGTTGGCGGCTGTTGCGTATGGAACATCTAACATCAAAAAGGTTGATGCAATTGTTGGTCCCGGAAATAACTTTACTCAAATGGCTAAAAAGTTGTTGTATGGCGAAGTAAAAGTTGATTCTATCGCAGGACCTTCGGAAATTGCAATTATCGCTGATGAAAATGCCAATCCTACTTTTGTTGCCGCTGATATGATGTCTCAGGCAGAGCATGGAACAGGTTTTGAAGCCAGTACAACATTTTGTCTTTCAGAAATGAAAGCACAGCAAATTAGAAATGAAATTAATTTCTTGTGCAAAGAAAATAATCTTATTGATATAACCAAAAAAACTTTTGAAAATTATGGTGATATTTTTGTAGTTGATTCTATTCAAGAAGCTGTAAATGCAGTAAATGAAATAGCACCTGAACATGTTGAATTACTATTAAATGATTACGAAACAATTCTTCCTCAATTGACAAATGTTGGTGCGGTATTTGTTGGTGAATATAGTACCGAACCGGTGGGCGATTATTTTTGCGGAACAAACCATATCCTTCCGACATGTGGTACTGCTAAATTTTCTTCCGGAATGTCTGTGGGAGAATTTATGAGAGGATACAGTGTTATTAAATATCCCGAATCTGCCTTAAAAAATAATGCAGACTATATCATTCAACTTGCAGAATCAGAAGGAATGAAAGCTCATGCATTGGCAGTAAAAGTAAGAAAGTGATTTTGAAAGCATTTCAATCAGTTCATAATTTCCCATATTTCTATAGGTTTGTTATATTATGTGAATAAAAAGCTTACATTGTAGTTTATTCTTTTACTTACTGCATTTATGGGGTATTGCATTTGTTGCGCAGTTCGCAGATGCTGAATGCTACGCTTTTGCTTTAAATGTATATTTGAGACTTGTCGGAGCTTTTGGAGAGATTTTGCTATATTGAATTTTTTGATAATTTTTTTTTAAAGCTATTGCAAAATACGTGACTTTATGGCATAATAAAAACTATACTGTCAAATATATATCAAGATATGTCTATCGTTTTTGATATTGTTATCATTTATAGCAGTTTAAAGTATTATAAATATAAATAAAGTATAAGAAAGTATACGGATTCTTTGTTATGAATTTGCGTGCAGACAGTTTATACACATACGAAAGAAGGTAAACAAATGTTTGAGATTCTAAAAAAGAAAGAACTCAATCCGACTGTAACACTGATGGAGATTTCCGCGCCGCTTGTTGCCAAAAAGGCGCAGCCCGGACAGTTTATTATTTTACGTACAGATGCTGACGGCGAGCGTATTCCGCTTACTATAGCCGATTATAACAGAACTGCAGGATCGGTTACAATCATCTTTCAGATAGTGGGAGCAACAACCGAAAAACTTGACCATATGAATGAGGGCGACTGCCTGCACGATTTTGTAGGTCCGCTCGGAAAGCCTACCGAGACAGAAGGAATGAAAAAGGTAGCTGTTGTCGGAGGCGGCGTCGGATGCGCAATTGCATATCCGATCGCAAAAAAGCTTCATGAGCTTGGCTGCGAGGTACATACTGTTGTCGGATTCAGAAATAAGGATCTCATCATTCTTGAAGACGAATTCAAGTCTGTTTCTGACAAATTTATCGTTACTACCGACGACGGTTCTGCCGGTGAAAAAAATGTTGTTACAGAGCCTCTCAGACGCCTTCTTGACGCGGGCGAGCAGTACGATGCTGTTATCACGATCGGTCCGCTGATCATGATGAAATTCGTATGCAAGCTTACAAAGGAATATGAAGTAAAAACGATCGCATCAATGAACCCTATAATGATCGACGGAACAGGAATGTGCGGCGGATGCAGACTTACGGTCGGCGGAAAGACCGTATTTGCGTGTGTTGACGGTCCCGACTTTGACGGACATCAGATAGATTTTGACGAAGCTATGGCGAGAGGAACAACATACCGTTCGTTCGAAAGAAAGCGTCATGAGGATACATGTAATCTCTTTGCAAAGGAGGTAAAATAACGATGCCGAATATGTCCCTTAAAAAGAATGAGATGCCCACACAGGATCCGGTAGAGAGAAGCAAAAACTTTAATGAAGTAGCGCTCGGATATACCGAACAGCAGGCTATTGAGGAAGCTCAGCGGTGTCTCAACTGCAAAAATAAGCCTTGCGTTGCAGGATGTCCTGTAAAAATATATATTCCCGATTTTATAGCTAAGGTAGCAGAAGGCGATTTTGCTGCTGCTTACGATATAATAGCAAAATCTTCAAGTCTGCCTGCGGTATGCGGAAGAGTTTGTCCGCAGGAGACTCAGTGCGAAAGCAAGTGTGTAAGAGGAATCAAGGGCGAGCCTGTCGGAATCGGAAGAATCGAAAGATTTGTCGCCGACTGGCATAATGCTCATGATGAAAAGCAGATTGTAAAGCCTGAGTCAAACGGACATAAGGTAGCTGTTATCGGTTCAGGCCCTGCCGGACTTACATGTGCCGGAGACCTTGCGAAGAAAGGTTATGAAGTTACTGTTTTTGAGGCACTCCATCTTGCCGGAGGCGTGCTTGTATACGGAATTCCGGAATTCAGACTTCCGAAATCTATCGTTCAGAAGGAGATCGACGGACTTGCGGCGCTCGGCGTTGATATTCAGACAAACGTTGTAGTCGGAAAAACTCTTTCTGTCGATGAGCTTATCGAAGAATACGGATTTGAGGCTGTATTTATCGGTTCCGGAGCAGGTCTGCCTAAGTTTATGAATATACCCGGAGAGAATCTAAAGGGTGTTTATTCGGCTAACGAATTCCTTACCAGAATCAACCTTATGAAGGCCTATACAGACAGCAGTGACACCCCGATTTTCAAGGGTGAACACGTTGTCGTTGTCGGCGGCGGAAATGTCGCTATGGATGCCGCAAGATGCGCGCGCAGACTCGGCGGCGAGGTTACTATCGTTTACCGCAGAACCGAAAAGGAGCTTCCCGCGCGTAACGAAGAAATTGAACATGCTAAGGAGGAGGGAATCGAGTTTAAGCTTCTCTCATCTCCTATCGAAATAAAGGATAACGGAGAAGGCTGGGTAGGAAATGTTGTTTGCCAGGCAATGAAGCTCAGCGAACCCGATGCGTCCGGAAGAGCAAGACCTGTTCCGATCGAAGGGAAGACCTTTGACGTTGAGGCGGATACCGTTATAATGGCACTCGGAACATCGCCTAATCCGCTTATCAAGTCTACTACATCAGGACTTGAAACACAGAAGTGGGGCGGAATTATCGCTGACGAAAACGGTCTCACGTCACGCGAGGGTGTATATGCCGGAGGCGATGCTGTCAGCGGAGCTGCTACGGTAATTCTTGCAATGGGAGCGGGTAAAAACGCTGCCGCTGCAATTGATGAATATATAACCGGAAAAGCAAAATAAAAAGTGACTTTCAGGGCTGTATGAGCGTATCATTACAGCCCTGTGTGTTTGAAATACAGGAAAGTGTCTGATATAAAAAATGAAATTTTTTGATGCTCATATACATGTTTATCCGGATGCGATAGCCGAAAAGGCGGTAAATTCGCTTGGTGCATTTTATGAATTTGTTCCGGAAGGTACGGGAACAAGAGCGGATTTTTTCGAAAGCAGTAAACGAGGAGGTTGCTGCGGATTTATTGCGCTAGGAGTTGCGACGAATGCTGCTCAAACGGCGTCTGTAAATAATTTTCTTGCTGAAACAGTAGAAATTGCAAGAAAAAACGGATTTGACGCATATGGCTTTATGGGAATGCATCAGGATGTTGAAGATATAGAGTCGGAAGCGAAGCGCGCTGTAAGGCTCGGACTTTGCGGGGCAAAGATTCATCCGGATATACAGGGAGTTGATCCTCTTGACAGGCGGTTGTTCCCGCTTTATGAGTTTTTGCAGAAAAATAATCTTCCGCTGTGTTTTCATGTCGGAGATATAAGACCGCGGATCAATTATGCCGAACCTGAAAAAATAGCTGAGGTTGCGCGTATGTATCCGTCGCTCAGAATATGTGCGGCACATTTCGGTGGATATGGTATATTCGAACGTTCAGAAGTACTTGCAGGGCTCCCGAATGTGCGTGTCGACTGTTCTTCTGCGCTCTGGCTGCTTGATCCTGAGAGTATAGTAAGCCTTATAAGACGCTTTGGTTCAGACCGTGTAATGTTTGGCACGGACTATCCGGTAAAACGGTGTGACGGAGAAATTTCGCGGTTTGAAAGGCTTGTACTTACTGACGATGAAAAAGAGCGTGTACTTATCCGGACTGCAAAGGATTTTCTGAGCGGAAAATAATACATATTTTAAAATCGGTCTGTATCCACAGACCGATTTTTCAATTTATATTATGTATGTCAGTCGCCTTCGCTGTCAATATATTTGTTATATGAACGTGCGAGCCTGTTCCATGTAATCATATCCACGCTTCCGGATTCCGGAAGATTGTTTATTTTCTGAAAGGTTTTAACGGCAGCTTCGGTATTTTCATCATAATTTCCGGTTATTTTAAGCTGCTCCGGCAGGTCGTATGTAAGGCCTATAGTTTTTAGCATGAGCTGTATCATTTCTACAAGATCAAAAGAATCTCCCGGGCTGACTTCCTTTCCGGCAAGTCTGCGGCCGAACGGCGATATCGTGTTGCTTTCGCTGACAATGAGATCGATAGCGTGGTCGCTCTTTACAAGCTGTGCAAATGTATTTCTGTCCAGCACACCGGTTTCCGGCACACCGATATAGTTCTGAAACGCTCTGATCTGCGATTCAGTTTGATCTCCGTAAATACCGTCTATAGCTATTCGGTGAAGTTCGTCGGTGAAATTTGAAAGTCTCACAATAATAGTTTGTGCTTCCCGTATGACCGACGGATTTTCAGTTTGTTTACCCATATCTATCCTCCCTTTCTCTTATGCAGTGCGGATATCTTTATCAGGACGACCATTGTTCGGGATTCCGGTGTTCTCCTGCGGCTATGTTATCGTATTGCTCAGCTATTGTATTCCATACGACAGGACCTACAACTCCGTTTTCGGGCAGACCGAAGATTCGCTGAAATGCTATTACCGATGCTTCCGTTTGCTCTCCGAAAATTCCGTCCTCGCTTACTTTTCCTATTTCAGGGTATATATCAGAAAGTGCGTTGAGATATTTTTGAAGAAGACGTACACTTTCACTCTCTGATCCGAGCAATAGTGCTGTTCCAGGATACGGTTCTGATACATTTACAAACATATCGTCGGGGAGTGAATTTATTATGCTTATATATGTGTCAAATAATCTTACAAAGGTCGGTTCATCCATTATTCCTGTTACCGGAAGCTCGTTTGCAGCCTGAAATGCCCGTACAGCGGCTTCTGTTGCATCTCCGAAATATCCGTCAATTGCTATTTGCGGAATAGTGTTGTCATATACAGACGCATAATTCAAATAATACTGTATTACCTTAACGGTATTTCCTGCCGAACCTTTGCGCAGATCGACAGGGAATACTACAGGTATTTCATCGAAGGTTATCTGTTCGGAATTCAGATCGTTAAGACGTTTTACTGCATTATAAACCCGCAGTATTTCATACCATGAAGATCTGCCCACGATTCCGTCCTGTATAAGGTCAAAGGTGCGCTGAAATTCAAGTACCGCATCGCGTGTATCTGCTCCGAAAATACCGTTTACATTCGGAATTTTGGGTATATTCGGATAGTTGGTAGATATTCTGTTAAGTCGAGCCTGTATAAGAGCAACGTCGTTGCTTGCAGAACCGAGCTGAAGCGGATACGGCGGTAAGCTCGGCAGGATTCCGGCGGTAGGTGCATTTTCCACGATCTCTATATTATCTCCGAAATAATACTGAAGAATTTCAAACGGCGAAAGCCCTTCCTGGGCAAGTGCTACGGTGCCCCATTGTGAAAGACCGGGACATGTGGTGGTAGTACCGTTGCAATACTGAGCAAACAACGGCTCTATACTTCCGGCGCGTCTTATATAGCTGCCGAGCAGATCTTCGGTAATGAATGAAACATTTTCGAATATATCTCTGTTGTTTACAAACGCCTGATCGTAGGCAGTATCTGAGGTTATATCAAAATTATACCCCCTGCTGCGGTAATACTCGGTATATATACGGTTGAGGGCAAAAGACATCTGTGCGTATATATTTGCCCGGATTGCATCTTCCGGCCATGTCGGGTAGATCTCGCTTGAAGCGACATTTTTTATGTAATCAGGAAAGCTTACTGTAACATTTTGAGCAAATGCGGTGGGAGGACCGAGGTGTACCGTTATTGTTTCCGGTATTACCGGAAGGTACGGATTAAATTCGTCTGACGGCATAATAGACTGCCTCCTGTATTTGTAATTTATTGCAGTGTGTCGACATTACGGTTGTCGTTGTAGATCAGTTCTTCGTTACCGTTGTATTTTACACTGTCGCGGATTATCGGAATCAGTTCGACGCGCTGAATCGAAGTGATTCCGGGATATATTGCAGCGCCTACATTTCTGACTCCGTAAAATCCTGCGGCATCCGTATCGATATTGTAAAGTGAAAAGGGGGCTTTATCTTCCGGATCGAAGCTTTCAGACGTAGGAGGCGCCGGAAGGCGTATTGCAGGCGTTCTTCCGTCTTTTCCGGTAACAAGTACGCTTACAAGTCCGCTTTCCTGACTCGTGATAGTGACAAGCGCGTCGGATACCGGGAAAGCGCCTGACGCCGTAAAAACCTGTACGATAAGATCTCCGTAGTAGGCTTCTTCGGGGTTTTCGGTTTCTGCAGGAACAGTATTTTCATTCATAACAAAATCCTTTCTCATAACCTGATTTCTTCTGTAGTTTATAATATGCGGTAAGACCGGATTTTGTGAAACAGGTAAGCAGGGTATATAAGGTAAAAAATTTATATAAAATGCTTGACTGTCGGTTTAAACTGTGTTACCATTAATCTGAGAATCACGGTTTGTATAAAATTGCCGTAATTTGTTTAAGACCGAATGAATAAGCTTTAGAAGAACGGGGCTTTCGGTTTAGCTGAAAGGACATTTTTGTAATATGGACACTGTACAGAATCTTAAAAATGATATAGAGAAAAATGCTATAACACACGGGAGTCTGCCGTTTTGGAGCTGGAACGACAAGCTTGAACCGGAGGAGCTTCGCAGACAGATACGGGTAATGAAAGATCTCGGAATGAACGGATTTTTTATGCACGCAAGATGCGGTCTTGAAACGGAGTATCTTTCCGAGGAATGGTATGAATGTGTAGCCGCATGTATCGATGAGGCAAAAAAGCTCGGAATGGAGGCGTGGTCATACGACGAAAACGGATGGCCGAGCGGATTTGCCGGAGGAAAGCTTCTTGTCGATGAGAGAAATCATGCAAAATATCTTGTGATGCGCGAAGTTTCGGATTATCCGGAGGAGGACGGATCACTTCTCGGCGTTTATATTCTGTCAGGCGGCGTACTTTCGGCAGCAAACAGGGGAAGTAAGGCAGAGAAATTTTACGCGGTATATGCCGGCCGTGACAGCTCTTATGTTGATACGATGAACCGTGAGGTCACACAAAAGTTCATAGAGGCAACGCATGAGGAATATAAAAAACGTATAGCTCCGGAGGATTTCGGAAGCGTGATGCCGGGATTTTTTACCGACGAGCCGCAGTATTTCCGCGGTGCAACTCCGTGGTCGGATATTATTCCGGAGTGTTTTGAGCGCGAGTACGGATACAGCGTTTATTCGGCGCTTCCGGCTATGTTTATTGATTTTGACGGTGCAGAGAGCTTCCGTTACGATTATTACAGGCTTTGCCATATACTTTTTATTCAGAATTTTATAAAACCGCTTTATGAGTGGTGTGAGAAAAACGGCTGTCAGATCACCGGTCATGCGATTGAGGAAGGATCGCTTTCAGGGCAGATGTGGTGCTGCGGAGGAATAATGCCGTTTTACGAATACGAGCATATTCCGGGAATAGATTATCTCGGAAGAGGGCTCGCTTCCGACCTTTCTCCGAAGCAGCTCGGTTCGGCATGCGCGCAGCTCGGCAAGAAGAAAGCGCTTACCGAAACTTTTGCATGCTGCGGATGGGACGTTACTCCGCGCGAACTGAAGCGCATAGCTGAGCTTCAGTATGTCGGCGGGGCGAATATGATGTGTCAGCATCTTTATTCGTATACCGAGCGCGGACAGCGTAAGCGCGATTATCCGGCGCATTATTCCGAGCATAATCCGTGGCAGCCGTATCTTGCTGATTTCGACCGTTATTTCAATAATCTCGGCTACACGCTGTCACTCGGCGAGGAGTATGTGACTACGCTTGTTATTCATCCGATACACAGTGCATGGATGCGCTATAAGCGTCATCTCGATGCGGCGTCCATAGAAGAACTCCAAAATAAATGCTTTGAACTTTCAGATAGGCTTTCCGGAATGCAGCTTCCGTATCACTGGGGCGATGAAACTATGATGGCGCGCCTCGCGTCTGTGGAAGATACCGGTGACGGAGTGAGACTTCGTGTAGGTAAATGTACATATAAATATGTTATTGTTCCGCACTGTTATACACTTGACAGCACGACAGCCGCGCTGCTGCGCGAATTTATATCGCGCGGCGGACGTATAATGCTTTACGGAGATGCTCCGTATGCTGTCGACGGCAGGGCGGAGGATATGTCATGGCTTGCATCCGATGTATCTCTTCAGGATATCGCAGACGACGCTGATGCAAGACTCGGAGGCGATGAATGTCTGACCGATCTGCGTATGACAGTTCGAAATACCGAAAACGGACGGATATTTTATATAGTAAATCTTTCCGACCGGGAAAAAAAGAATATAACTCTGTCTGTGAAGAACTGCGCGGGAATATGCATGCTCGATATGGATTCTCTCAATATCGGGGCGGCAGATTATGAGTGTATCCGAGACGGACTTGTTGCCGGATTTGATCTTGAACCCGCGGGTTCGGTTGTGTTTGTCGAGAGCGATGCTTTAAAACCTGAAAAGCGGTCCGAAAAACCTGATAAAGGTATTGTTCTGCCGGACAGAATGACTCTTGCAAATGCACCGCAAAACTGCATTGCGCTTGACTGCGCAGAGATTTCGTATGACGGAGTAATTTTCAGTAAGATGCTTCCCGTACCGTGCATAAAGGATAAGCTTTATCACGAGCGATATGAGGGACGTATTTATCTAAGATACAGATGGAATATTTCTTTTCTGCCGTCTGATATATCCGTGGCTGTTGAACCTATGAAGAACTGCCGTATTTCTGTAAACGGCAGCGAGGCATTTTTCGGAGAGGGATTCTGGTACGACAGAACTTTTAAAGTAGCCGATATTGCAGATAAACTTGTGATCGGTGATAATGAGATCACCGTTTCGTTTGACTATTATCAGCGCGAGCATGTTTATTATGTCCTTTTCGGAGGAGTATCAGAATCGTTGCGTAACTGCCTGTCGTTCGATACAGAGATAGAAAACATATATCTTTTCGGATCGTTCTGTGTCGATACCGATCGCTCCGCATATTCTGAAGGACCGCGCAACAGCCTTGAATACAGCGGCAGATTTACGCTTACAGAGCAGCGGGGCGAGATAGACATGACGGATATAGTGCGTGACGGTTATCCGTTCTACGGCGGAGAAATCGATGCGTACTGTGATTATGAATATGACGGCGGAGATAATACATGGCTTGTATTTGACGGCAGATACGCGGTTGCCGAGATCAGTGTGAACGGACAGCGCGCCGGAGTGCTGATGTTCGAAAACCGCATCGACCTTTCGGAATTTTTGCGCAAGGGTACAAACAGAATAGGTATTAAGGTATATAATGCCATGAGGAATCTTATCGGACCGCATCACAGACACGATCCCGAGCCGCTTTCGGTATCTCCTAACACGTTTTCATTCGAGGGCGAGTGGGACGGAGAGAATTGCCCCGCATACGCCGAGCGTTATGCTTTTGTAAAATTCGGAATCAAATCAATATAAAAAGGAACAGGTGATACCGTGGAAAAAGACGTTTTGATCGAACTTATGAAATCGCCGTCCGCCGACAGGCGCGGAAAACCTTTCTGGAGCTGGAACGGAGAGCTGCGTGAGGAAGAGATAAGGCGGCAGGTCCGGGTCATGAAAGAGATGGGCTTCGGCGGATTCTTTATGCATTCGAGAGCGGGACTTATAACCGAATATCTCGGTGAGGACTGGTTCAGGATGATTGCTGCCGCGACAGACGAGGGCGAAAAACTCGGAATGGAAGCCTGGCTTTATGATGAGGACCGATGGCCGAGCGGAAGCGCAGGCGGTATGGTTACACGCGATCCGCAGTACAGAATGAAATCGGTAAGACTCACCGAAATGCCGTATGAACTGTATCTTGAGCGTAAGGACGGAATATTTGCAGATGATCAGACAAGGATTGTTTTTGCGGCAGTTATCTCCAGACTTGATTTGCATGCTTATAAAAAGATAGATTCGGATACAGACGTCGAAAAGTGGTACGGCGAATGCGGAACTGCTGCCGAAGATTCACGCCGCATCGTGCTTGTTTTCTCGATCGTACCGGATGCCTGCAGCAGTGAGTATAACGGTACCACATATATAGATACGATGAGCCGCGCGGCGACTGAGCGCTTTATAGAACTTACGCATGAGCAGTATTATGCGCGTTTCGGAGATAAATTTGGCAAAAGCATAAAAGGAATATTTACAGATGAACCGCACCGCGGACACGGACTTGACGATACATGGAAACATGACGACGGAACAGTGACCTGTTCTCTTGCATGGACGAACGATATTTTTGATGAGTTCAAGGCGCGTTACGGATACGATGCGGAGCGCAGACTTCCCGAAATATTTTACCGTATGGACGGCGAGCTTCTGAGCGACGTAAGACACGATTATTTCGATCTTGCATGCAATCTTTTTATCGAGCGTTTTGCGGTTCCGGTCAATGAGTGGTGCGAAAGGCACGGACTTATATTTACAGGGCATGTTCTTCATGAGGATTCACTGACCAATCAGGCGGCTCCGAACGGATCGGTTATGCGGTTTTATGAGCATATGGGTTATCCCGGCGTAGATGCGCTTACTGAGGGAAATGACTGCTACTGGATAGTAAAGCAGCTTTCGTCTGCGGCACATCAGCTCGGAAAGAAGAATCTTCTTTCCGAAATGTACGGCTGCACAGGATGGCAGTTTGACATGAAGGGGCATAAGACTGTAGGAGACTGGCAGGCGCTGCTTGGAATAAATCTCCGCTGTCCGCATCTTTCATGGTATACAATGGAGGGAGAAGCAAAGCGCGACTATCCTGCAAGTATACTGCATCAGTCTCCGTGGTATAAATATTACAATAACATAGAAACATATTTTGCCCGTTTCGGAACGCTTATTTCGGAGTCGGAGCCTGAAACAGAGCTTCTTGTCATAAATCCGGTAGAATCCGATTGGTCGGTTGCTCATATAGGCTGGTCAAACTGGATATTTTCTATAGATGAAACCGCTGATGCGCTTGAAAAGCATTATGCCGATCTGTTCCGTATGCTCACAGGTGCGCATATTGAATTCGATTACGGCGAAGAGCAGATGCTTCAGCAGATGGCGGCTGTCGAACGCGACTGCCGGGGCAGAGCGGTGCTTCGCGTCGGAAAAGCAAGCTATCGCATGGTACTTGTAAGCGGTATGCTTACAATACGCAGCTCGACACTCAATCTTCTCAGAAAATTTGAAAGTGCGGGCGGAAAGGTGATTTTTACCGAGGATATTCCGGAATACGTCGACGTAAGGCGCTCCGAGGAGGCGGCGGAGCTTGCGCGCAAAGCGGCGCAGCACGGCAGCGGTGCTGTTCTTCCGTTTGAAAAAGAAGCGCTTTGCTCATATATAAAGAAAAATTCCGATTTTACGGTATATCTGTCCGATGAAAGCGGCGAATGTGAACAGGTTCTTGTCCGCGCAGGAGTTTTGGAATCGGGACGGCTGATGTGTGCCGCTATGGTAAATACCGACCGTAATTGTGCCGCAAAAGGAATGACGCTCAGAATAAAAGCAGACCGACCGTATCATGTTGAGCGCTGGGATCTTATGAGCGGCGAAAGATACAGCGCGGATTCTTCTTCCGTATATGAAAACGGGTATATGCGCATACGTACTGCCGCAGAGGCAGGCGGCAGCGTGTTCTATATCCTGACGGCAGATAAGGATAAAACACTTGCGCCGGATCCTGTATTCGGTGATGAATTCTGCCGCGAGAGGGTGTCGGGAAGCTATTCCTATAAACTCATTGAGCCTAATGTGTGCGTACTTGATTATGCGAAGTCAAGATTTGAAGGCGAAGAATGGCATTCGGCTGAAGAGGTTCTTAAGGTGGACCGCCGGATACGTGATATGGCAGGACTTGGATACCGAAGCGGCGGAATGCTTCAGCCGTGGTACGCAAAAAAGCTCGGACGCAATGCGCTCGGTACAGCAGAACTTGAGTATGAGTTTTATATCGAAACGATGCCGTCTGAGCAGATATTCCTTGCTATAGAGCGGCCCGAACGCTGGAAGATATCTGTCAATGAAAGACCTCTCCGCACAGAAAAGGAAAAGGATTTTTGGATAGACGAATGCTTTTCAAAGCTTCCTTTGGATATGTCGCTTCTTCGTTTCGGCAGAAATACTGTCAAAATAAGTACGTCTTTTTCTGAGATGACGAATATTGAGGCGCTGTATATTATCGGAAAATTCGGCGTATCTGTCAGCGGAGATCACACGTCAACGCTTTGCAGGCTGCCTGAAACGCTTACTTTTGAGGATCTGCGCAGACAAAAGCTGCCGTTCTATACAGGTGAGATTGCATACAGACTTCCGTATGAAGAATTTGCATCTTTACTGTCTGATGATACTGATGACCGCGTATTTTTGAATGTTGATTCATTTACCGGCGCTATGATCATTGTCAGAGCTGAGAATGAGAAAGATCAGATCCTTATCAGCGATCCGATGAGTGCCGATATAACGGATATGTTAAGGCACGGAAAGGATATAGAGCTTGTGTTTGTCAATACAAGAAGAAATCTTTTCGGACCGCTTCATATGAATCCTGCTCTTGATACCGCATACGGACCGGACCGTTTCGTTACAAGCGGGGACAGATTCAGCGATAAGTATATGCTTATTGACAGCGGAATAACGGATGTTTCTGTTTGCGTCAGAAAGAGACTCTGATAAATAAATGCGCGGGATAGCTTTTATGGTATACGGTATGGTATGCTGAGTAACCTAACCGCAGATTTGTACCGTATATCAGGAAGCTTCCTGCGCATCTGTAAGGATAAGCCCCCGACTTACCGATGCAATAAATGGTTGCAGGCGGGTGCCTGTAAACTTGTTGTTTTATGGTAAAAATTCAACCGCCAAGCGCAATAAAAGATTGCGGCAAGCGTCTCGGAATTTTGTTGTTTCGGGGTAAAATGCGGCTTCGCTATTGATCTTGCCGCGGAAAAGGATACTTCAATTATGAGTAAAAAAGTATGGAACGGCGCGGTGCTTCTTGCTCCGGTTCCTGCCGCTATTGTTACGTGCAGCGCGCAGTGTGAGGACGGAAGCGCGGAAGTGAATGCACTTACCGTTGCGTGGACGGGTATTCTCTCGTCACATCCTCCGAAAACGTATATATCGCTTCGTCCGTCCCGTTATTCCTATGATATTATAAAACGTTCCGGAGAATTTGCGGTAAATCTGACTACCGAAAAGTTTGTCCGTGCCGCAGATTTTTGCGGAGTTCGCTCCGGACGCAATATGAATAAGATAGAGGCGTGCGGACTTCATACGGAAAATGCGTCAAAGATAGATGTGCCGATCCTTTCGGAGAGTCCTCTGTCGCTTGAATGCCGTGTTACCGATATAATTCCTCTCGGAAGCCACGACATGTTTATGGCGGATATAGTTGCCGTGGATGTTGATGACAGTCTTTTGGATTCTTCCGGAAGACTGAGTCTTGAAAAAGCGGGACTTATTGCATATGCTCACGGGGATTATTTTACACTCGGACGCAGACTCGGCGATTTCGGCTTCTCTGTCAGAAAGAAAAAGGGAAGAAGTGCAGCGGGAAAACGTCCTCCTAAAAAGGGAAAATCGGAAAATAAATAAAGTCTCGGTATATATTCATGAAAATACGGATTTGAAAACAGAAAGGAAAATATAAAAATGAAAAAAAGAAATGTAATATGCGCTGTACTTTCGGCGGCTATGCTTCTCTCATGTGTGCTTTTTTCGTCATGCGGAAAAAAAGATGAAGCAAAAACGCCTGCTTCAGACTGTGTTGCAACAATCGAAATAAAAGATTACGGAACGATAACTGTCGCGCTTGACGCAAGCGCCGCTCCCGAGACCGTTGCGAATTTTGTTTCGCTTGCAAAGAGCGGATTTTATGACGGACTTACATTTCACCGTATCATGGAAGGCTTTATGATGCAGGGCGGCGCACCGAAAGAAGGAAGCAAATCTCCCGAAACAATAAAAGGGGAATTTTCTGCCAACGGTGTTGACAATAAGCTTTCCCATACGAGAGGGGCCATATCGATGGCACGGGCAAATCCTTATGACAGCGCATCATCTCAGTTTTTCATAGTGCATAAGGATTCTACGTTTCTTGACGGGAAATATGCTGCGTTCGGTTATGTTACGTCTGGAATAGAGGTAGTCGATGCGGTCTGCGAAGCTGCAAAGCCGACAGATGATAACGGAAGTATTCCGAAGGATCAGCAGCCTGTTATTGTATCGGTAAAAATAAGCGAGTAAATTTTTCGATAAAAGTTGACATTTCGGTAAAAACGGTGTGCTTGACATTATAAGCGTCCTGTGATAAAATGAAAAATATACGGTGACTGTCGGAGCGGTGGGACTATCCCAGTGTTCCGGTGTTGTGACCTATGATTTACTTATGCCGCATATCACGGCGGAAGGGGATTTGTATGGATAAAAGATTGCGCAAAAGTATGAGTGACAGGAAACTTGCCGGAGTTTGCGGAGGAATCGCAGAGTATTTCGGTATAGATTCTACTATTGTAAGACTTATACTGGTTATTTTCTGTCTTGTCGGCGGAAGCGGTATTTTATTTTATATTATTGCGGCTATTGTTATGCCGGATGCATAATTTATTCCGCAACCGTATATAACTGTTAAATAAACTGCAGATAATATAATGCGGCGTTTCATCGGCGTTTTCGGACTCCGATGAAATATGAGTAGTCGTTCGATACATGGGATTTCTGACTTTACTTGCATTAATTAATTCGAGCGTTTTTTAACAGGCAGCAGATCGGTTTTGTACCGGATCGTATGTAAAAATTTATGTTTTTTACAGCAGAAAGGGAGCTTTCGTATTAGCGGAGCTATGGTCGTCGGAAATGAAGATAGGAATTTTAGGTTCGGGCACATGGGGAATCGCACTTGCAAGAATGCTTGCAAGAAATGAGCATGATGTTACCGTATGGTCGGCGATACCAAGCGAGATAGAATCGCTTTCTGCAGGCTTATGCCATCCGAATCTTCCCGGAATAATACTTCCGTCTAATATACGGTATACATGTGATATATCACAGGGATGTACGGGTAAGGATATTATAATGTTTGCTGTTCCGTCGGTGTATGTCAGAGGTACTGCCGAAAAGGCGAGACCGTATATTCCGGACGGACAGATCGTCGTTGATGTTGCCAAGGGAATCGAGCCTGTAACGCTTATGACAATGTCACGGGTTATTCTTGATGAACTGAATAAAGACGGTGCGCACGGAAATGTCAGAGCGGTTGCGCTGTCAGGACCGACGCATGCCGAGGAGGTAGCCGCAGACATGCCGTCATCTATTGTTTCCGCATGTGATGATGAGAAAGCGGCCGCATATGTTCAGGAGGTATTTATGAATACCTGTATGCGTGTATATACAAATATGGATGTTTTGGGGGTTGAGCTTTGCGGCGCACTGAAAAATATTGTTGCGCTTGCGTCAGGTATATCGTCCGGACTCGGATACGGTGATAATACACGTGCAGCTCTTATCACACGCGGAATGGCAGAAATAACACGGCTCGGACTCTCAATGGGATGCTCGGCTCAGACCTTCAGCGGACTCGCCGGCTTCGGAGATATGATAGTTACTGCAATGAGCGAGCATAGCCGTAATAACCGCGCGGGGCGCATGATCGGACGCGGAATAAAGGCGGATAAGGCGGTTGAAAGCATAGGAATGGTTGTAGAGGGAATAAATGCACTTCCTGCCGCTCTTGAACTTGCACAGAAATACGGCGTTGAAATGCCTATTGTTGAGTCGGTGAATGCTATTGTAAACTGCGGCGCCGAACCGTCAGAACAGGTATATGTTCTTATGACAAGAGAAAAAAAGCCGGAAACGGTTTCGAAATGATTTATACAAAGTACAGGCGCGTCGGAAAATGTATAATTTTACCGACGTGCTTTTTATCGGATCTTAATAATATCCGTGAGGGAAAACGGTTTATCGACAGTTTATGATATTTACTGCGAAATGCAAAAAAACTTTTCGAAACCTATTGACAAATGAAAACCTTTATGATATAATACTAAACGTGTTGAGCGGAAAGCAAAGCATAAAGAAAAATGAATATGCTGGTGTGGCTCAATGGCAGAGCAGCTGATTTGTAATCAGCAGGTTGTTGGTTCGACTCCGATCACCAGCTCCAGGGGGAATTCCCGAGTGGCCAAAGGGGGCAGACTGTAAATCTGTTGTCAGTGACTTCGATGGTCCGAATCCATCTTCCCCCACCAAAATAACACAAGCTTTTTTAGTTTGTGTTATTTTTTTATTTTATGGAAAGAGAACATGAGTTTGATTTTTTGTACACGTTCTCTTATAACAGAAATTATTGCTTATAGAAAAATATATTTTGCTGAAAATAAATTTCTTTAATATGCCCTTGACTCTCAACTATACTTTAGCTTTATAATATATGCATAAGGTACCTTAAAAAAATATTTGGAGATGTAATCAATGAAAATTGGAGAATTTGCAAAGGCTTGTAATATGCCAATTTCTATGTTGCGGTATTACGATAGCTATGGTTTGCTTAAACCTATTTATATTGACTGCTTTACCGGCTACAGATATTATTCCGAAAGTCAGTTAGTTGTATAAACAAATTAAAAGCCGCAGGCTTTTTTCTTGCAGAAATAAAGCAACTGTTTTTAAAGTAGACGAACTGTTATCTGTGCTTGGAGATAAAAACGCACGCAAAGTTTTGAAGGTGCTTTATGAAGAATTGATTTCAAACGGTGAAGAAAGAACATTTTTTTCGCCGCAAAGGCTTTCAGAAGCTACATCGTTGACCGAGGACGCAATTAACAATGCTGCCATAAAGCTTCGTCATGTGGGACTTATTGATGAAATCGAAAGAATACAAAAAGATGGATTAAAAAAAGAATACTGTGTGTTGCATTCAAGAGATTTTATTTTTGTACTTGCTGTCCTGCGCCTTGCATATATACACACGTCGGATATGATATATTCTACATTGATGTATCGTGATGCAAAAAATCGCTTCAATTACGAGAGTGAAGCGATTGATTTACACGGTTAAATACGGTCTTGATTGCTCGGATAGGTGCTTTTATCTGAGCGCGCCTGTTTGTTGCTTCTCCTGTTAAAAGTATTGTTTTACGGCAGCCAATCGGTGCAACATATTATTGCTTGACTTATATGTGCTGACAGAGTATACTTATAGCAGAAAATAATTATTTTTGCTCAAAATTCAACTCAAAAAGGAGACGCCGATGATAGCTGAAAATATAAAACATTTCCGGGAGGAAAAAAAGATAAGCCAATCTGAGCTTGCTGAAAAATTGAATGTTACCAGACAGGCGGTATCTAACTGGGAATGCGGAAAGACCGAACCTGATATAGAGACGCTTCATAAAATTTCGGATATTTTTGAAATTACAATAGAAGAGCTGATATACGGAACTAAACGTGAAACAACGGTCATTCACAATCATAATACCACTCAGAATATAACCAAGGAGATAAAAAAAGGAATCGGCTTTGGTGCGGCACTCGCCATGGTCATATCCTATGTTAAATGGCAATCGATAGGGTGGGCAATTATTCACGGACTGCTTAACTGGGTATATGTTATCTATTATATTATCAAATACGGTTGGAGTTGATTCAATGTACATAGCACAACATATTTGATTTTACCGGTGTTTTATTCCGATTATTAACAGTACAGATATCTGAAACGGAGGTTTAATAATGAAACTGCTATTTAAGCAAAGATTTTTTTCGTGGTTTGACAGCTACGATATTTATGATGAAATGGGAAATACGGTTTTTACGGTTGAGGGCAGGCTGGCATGGGGACATTGCCTGAAGATATTCGATGCATCAGGCGCGGAAATAGGAACAGTAAAGGAAAAGATATTTACTTTTCTTCCGAAATTTGAACTTTATATCGGTTACAGCTATGCAGGCTGTATAAGTAAAGAGTTTGCATTTTTTCATCCTAAATATAATATTGACTGCAACGGGTGGCATGTCGACGGAGATATTTTTGAATGGGATTATTCTATAGTCGGTGCAGACGGATATTTGATTGCGGAAATTTCAAAGCAGCTGTTTAACTGGACAGATACATATACGATAGATGTAATTTATCCGGAAAATGCTCTTTGTGCGCTCATGGTCGTGTTGGCTATCGATGCGGAGAAATGTTCACGCAATGACTGACAAAATGTAAATCAAGAATTAAATCAACTGTTTCTGAACAAAATATTTAATAAATAAAGATTAAATTTTGTAATATCGCAGCATGGGTTTTAAGTGGCTTGAAGGATGGTGAGAATTGTGGAAAGAACATATGTGGCTATAGATCTTAAATCGTATTATGCTTCTGTGGAATGTACACAGCTTTCACTAAATCCTATGACGACGAATCTTGTTGTCGCGGATTCCGGGCTTACGGAAAAAACTATATGCCTTGCAGTCACACCGGGTTTGAAAGCATACGGAATAAGCGGCAGAGCAAGATTGTTCGACGTTGTAAAACGCGTAAAAGAGATAAATTCCGAGCGGAGAAAAAATGCACCGGGACATAAATTTTCAGGCTCTTCGTGTGATATTACCGAGCTTGCAGAGCATCCTGAACTTGAATTTGACTATATAATAGCAAAGCCGCGAATGGCTTTGTATAAGCAGATAAGTGTGCAGATATATCAGATCTATCTTAAATATGTTTCTCCTGATGACATATATCCGTACAGCGTTGATGAGGTTTTTATTGATATAACGAGATATCTTGAGTCAAGCGGAAAAACAGCACGTGAATTTACTATGACTATGATACTGGATGTGCTTGAAACGACAGGGATTACCGCAACGGCAGGTATCGGCACAAATATGTTTTTGTGTAAGGTCGCAATGGATATCATGGCAAAGCATATTTCGCCGGATAAAAACGGAGTGCGTATAGCAGAGCTTGACGAGATGACATATCGAAAGCGCTTTTGGACTCATAGACCGCTTACCGATTTTTGGCGTATCGGAAAAGGATATTCCGACAAACTTGAGCGTAACGGAATATATACGATGGGTGATATTGCGAGATGTTCGGTATACAATGAGGATAAACTGTATAAGCTTTTCGGAGTCAATGCCGAACTGCTTATCGATCACGCATGGGGATGGGAGCCGTGTACCGTAGAAGCAGTTAAAAACTATAAAGCGCAGTCAAACAGTACAAGTTCGGGACAGGTTCTTCAATGTCCGTACACAAACGAAAAGGCGATGCTCGTTGTCGCGGAGATGGCAGAGCTTTCAGCCCTTGATCTCGTAGAAAAAGGACTTGTAACAGATCAGATCGTTCTTGATGTCGGTTATGATACTGAAAATCTGAAAGATACGAAGATCAAAAAGCTTTATGGCGGAGCTGTGGTTACCGATCATTACGGCCGAAAGGTTCCGAAGCCTGCACACGGAACGGGAAATATAGGAAGATATACGTCCTCAACAAAGATTATTACCGATACGGTATTGGATATTTTTAAGCGAATTACCGATAAAAATCTTATGATAAGACGGCTTACGCTTACTGCAAATCATTTGATCGGCGAAAATGAAATTCCTCCGGATGACGGATTTGAGCAGATGACACTGTTTACGGATTATGATTCGATAGAGAAAGAGCGGACAGCGGAGAGGGAAATGCTTGACAGAGAAAAGCGTATACAGCATGCCGTACTTGACATTAAGAAAAAATTCGGAAAAAACGCAATAATAAAAGGGCGTGATTTACAGGAAGGCGCGACATTGCTCGACCGTAACGGTATGATAGGAGGACATAAGGCTTGAATACTCCGTATGATGATATAATTGATATGCCTCATCATGTTTCGGAAAAGCGAAAGCATATGTCGCTTGATGAACGCGCTGCTCAGTTTGCTCCGTTTGCAGCGCTCACCGGATATGATTCGGATATCCGCGAGGCGTCCCGCCTGACCTGTAAAAAAATTGAGCTTGACGAATATGCAATAGCAGAGCTTGATGAAAAATTACGGCTTTTGAAGACGAAGACAGACGACGCTGTTTTTGTTAAAGTAACTTATTTTAAACCTGACGGTAAGAAGCAGGGTGGGGTATATACGACTGTTTCCGGGATCGTAGAGAAAATAGACGAATATGAAAAAAACGTACTTATGTCGGACGGTGTAAAAATTCCGATATACGATATATATGCAATTGAAGGCGACGTCTTCTGTTAACTGCATGATCCGTGATTAAAAATTTTATATTAAGCTGAGATATTTTATAAAAAAAGAAAAAAGCATTGCACAAATTTCTGATGAATTTTGATGACAATGCTTTTTCTTTTTAGTTGAGCAGACAAATATATAAATTAAGATATCCGGCAAATGTAACTATATCTCCTGTTATGAAATCATATTGATTTAGCTTCGTTTGAAACGGTTGGAGTCTTTACACCTAAAAAAGAATCTCGTAAATTCACATGGATATAGGATTTAAACAAAAAATAAAATATATTAAAAACCGATTTCAATGGTATTTTCATATAGCGGAGTACGAGCTACAGCGTATGAACGCTTGATGTTCGATTGTGTGCGCTATGTGAGAGACACATGAAAAAGATATTTTTGCGATTTTAGAGGTGGGCGTTGAACCCTCAAAGTGGATCAAATACCGATGCAAATGTCCAAGCATTAAGGGTTCAGATGTCAATGGGATCTTGATTTTGAGCAATAAGAACCTTTATTTTATCAAAAAATGCCTGTTTCCCAGCCGTATATTTCTTCCTGTCATCAAAGTACATTTTAGATAAGCTTATCTTTAATTCTTCATACTCTTTTGCCTGTTTAGAATGAGTTCGTAAATAGTCTCTAAATTGTATTTGCTCATAAAACAATATAAGATCATTTGATTTATAGCAATGAATGTGTTGTAAAGAAATCCCATTCTCTCCTCTTAATATAAATAAATACTTGTCTGATGCAACTTCGCCGTAATAGATGTAGTGGTTCTCTTTCATTTTATGGAATTATATCTTTAAAAACAATAGCTACATCCAGCATCGGCTTTGCCATTATTCCAGGGATAGATGTACTGCCAACATGCTCAATTGAAACATTTGCAAAAAATAAGGGGACAAGCTCTACCACGAGAAAGTGCTTATCAGCAGGACTACCGTGAAATGGGTATAATAAAAAAAGCTGCTGATAAATTAGGAGTTGGCGTATTGTTTGTTCACCACAATCGTAAGATGATGCAGACCCATTCAATATGATTTCGGGCACCAACGGAATTATGGGAGCAGCAGATACTATCTTTGTGATAACTAAAAAATCACGACAGGATAGAAATGCTACTTTACATATAACAGGACGCGATGTAACTCAAAATGATATTATAATAGAGTTTGATAATAATACATGTCGGTGGAATATGATAGAAGATACCTCTTCAATAGAGAGGGACGAATATAATAGCAATCCTATTGTAAAGTCAATAAAATCGCTATTAGATAAAAATCCTCAGAAAAAATGGAAAGGTACTGCAACTAGCTCAAAAGCATTATCACCAACTACAAACAGTAGCGATCCTGTAGGACTGTCTTCAAGTGAAATTGCACATCCCTGTAATTCGGGTATCTGCGAAAGAAAGCCGATAATATCTGTCGGGGTCATAATACACTCATTTGCAAGCGGATTTGTTGAAGTGCAGATACGGCGTCTTAATCTTTTCATATAAAATCTCCTTTGTGGATAATAAAATTTTATTAATATACAAGACTGCTCCGTTCATTTGCGCGATCCCGGTTAGATAGCGTATTTCCTATTCCGATGTATCATGACGGTTTCATAAATACTCCAAAGCAGAAAATCAAATTACTGTCGGAAAACTCTTGTATTTTCTCTATCAATAATATAAAAGGTTATCGGGATATTTTCATATGCATAACAAGAAAACCGTATATCAGACGATATACGGCAGTTTTATTTTCACTGTATAAGTTTATGGCGCTTACAAGTTACCTATGTGAGATCGGGCGCAGAAACGGTGAGAATGGATTACTCAATACCAAGCAGTATATTGACTGCATGTTGCAGTTCGGTCTTTTCCCGATAAGCCTGTAAAACTTTTCTTTCCTGCTCCGTTATTTCTTCATCAGATAAATGAACATCGAGTAGTTCACTTGGAGATACCTGCAAAGCTCTGCATAATTCTGCAAGAATATCTGCGTCGGGTCTGTTAATACCCTGTTCCCAGTTTGATACTCTGCTGTTGCTGACTCCTATTAGCTCTGCTAACTGTTTTTGACTTAGTTTTCTATCTTCGCGGTACTTGCGGATTCTGTTTCCGATTTCATATTTCATTCTATCACTTCACCTCGCAATAATTATACAGTAAAATATCTGAAAAGTAAATAGAAAAATACAGTATTCCTGTAAAAAAGTGTTGACTAAACAGAATAACTGTGATATAATGTAGAAAAATACAGAAAATCTTGATTGAAAGGTTGTGAAATCATGAGTGTTTATGAAAAAGTACGTGCTTACATTGATGAACAGGGGATAAAGCAGGTAGCCGTAGCTCAAAAAGCGGGAATATCCAATATTACCTTCAATGCAATAATGAATGGCAAGCGGACAATGTATGCAGACGATCTGCGGGCTATATGCTTTGCGTTGAATGTCAGTCCGGAGCTATTTATTGAAGTGAAATGTCCTTGTAAGAACAAAACAGCGCGTTAATTATGCGGAGGAATGCCAGATGAACAATGCAATATTTACAGCGGTGCAATGAGTTGGACTTATGGATAACGCCTTGCGTCAATATCTTTTAATTAAAAACGGAAAACTTCAAGAAAAGAAACTATGGGAAAATACATTTATTAAACATCAGATTGATAAACGAAATAGCGGAGAAATATTTTCTTTGAGCGATCATATCCGCGCTATGGTGTATTCTCTTCTCAGTTCAGGTATTGTTTGGGATAGGATTGAAAATGAAATTGATTTGACAACAGGCAGAATCCTGTCTATTGACGAAATATTTCATCAGTATGATACCGAATATCTACTACAATGTAATTCTTCAAAACTACGGGATGAAGTTAAAAAGCTTGGCTGTGCAAGTCAATACACAAGAAAGCAAATGCAAGCGCTTATTGATGTTAATATTCCGAAACTGATACACCTTGAACAGCATTACGGCAGTATAAATAATTTCTATCAGCGATTTATTGATATTGATAAGTCTTTAAAAACTTTAACACTTGTGTTGTCAAATGAGAACAGCGTTTACAAAATGGCACAGATGGGCGCGGCATTAATATGCGAATACCTGAAAAATGTCGGATATGATATAGCAAAACCTGATAGGCATATATGCAGAATTTTAGGATCAGATTATTTAGCTTGTTCAGATAAAAAAGTTGTTTCTGAATATGAAGCAATAGATATCATAGCTGAAATTGCAAAGAAACTGAACAAACCCGCTGCTGAGGTGGACTATATTCTGTGGTCTTACTGTGCGAATGGATATGGCGAAGTATGTACGAAAAACAAGCCTCGATGTGATAACTGTGTTATTCAGGACTTATGTAATAGATTGGGAGATACATGATGCAAATAAAATTATCCATAGGCTTTTTATTCGAGATGGTACTATAAAAAATATCAACTCAATTAGAACACTATCAAAAAACAGACTATTTAACAATGAAAGGAATTTATTATGAGCAATTATACGCAAGAACAAGAAACTGAGATTGTCAAAGACGCTATGACATTGACTACCGCAATTCAAATTGGTGAAGAAGAATTAAAAAATCAAAAATCTAAGCAATTCAAATCTAAACCCTCGGCGCCATTCCACAAAAAGCTTGAAGTTCCCAAAGTGACCGTTCAAATGCCTCCTGAGCCTAAAACAAGCTATAGTTTTGTAGATTATCTGAAAGATAACACTTTGTATATCTTGATATCCTTAGTATGTTGGCCTTTTTTGATTTACGCATATTTTCAATATTCCAAAAAGAAAAAGGAAATCGAGGAACAGTTAAAGCAAGATCCTGATTATCAAAAGGCAATCGATGAAGCAAAGGAAAAAGCTGATATTGAGCAACAAAAAGTCAAAGAAGACATTGCTCGGCAACAAGCTGAAATTGATGAAAAATACAATGCTGATCTTGAAAATTACAATACTGTTATTATCCCAAAGTATAATCAAGAATATGATGCTTGGAAAATAGCACAAAAATTGAAGATTGAAATGCTTGAAGAAGAATTACAACTAAACAAAGATACATTAGAAGCATTATATGAGTCCACCCGTCTGATTTCACTTGATTACAGAAACCTTGGGATTCTTTGTTGGTTATATGATGATATGAGGTCATCTAATCACGACATCACTCGCGCTATAGACTTATTAAATGCAAAACGTCAGTTAGATAAACTAGATGACTTAGCTGATGAAATGAGGGGCTTAGGTGATAAAATTAGCGGTGCAATTAACGATATGCATTCTTCTATGATATCTGGATTCAATGCAGTTTATGATGCGATAGATGAAGGTAACGAAGAACTGGCTAAAACACGCCGTGATCAAAATCTTGCAAACACAGCAGGTATTATTCAGCGTCACAATCTTAATAAAATGATTAAAATGCAGAATGGAATGTTAGACAAACATTTCAATAAATAACATCCCCCTATAAAAACAAACATCTCTTTCCGTTTATAGATTTACACACAGTAAAACGGCCGTAGTCTGCTATGATTACGGCTGTTTTATATAAACGATATTTGTAATACCCTTTCTTTTATACCCACTATTCCAAATATTAATAACTTATTAACAGAGGTTGATGCTTTGCAGAGTTTATCTTATAATATAATTACATCAAATACCAGTGAGGTGTTTTTATGATTTACGGGTATGCAAGATGTTCTACCAACGAGAAATTACAGGACATTCAAAGACAGGTCAGAGAACTGAAACAGCAAGGCGCGACAGATACAACGATTTATCTTGAATATGAAAGTGGAGCAAAGGAAGACCGCGCAGAGCTGAATAAACTGCTTCAAATAGTAAAACCACATGACACTATTATAGCAACCGAGGTAAGCCGGATTACACGAAGTACAAAACAGCTTTGTGAGATTATTGAGCTTGCAAAAGCAAGGAACTTGAAACTGGTCTCGGTAACTTTGTTGTAGATTGCAGTAAGGAGCTTGATCCAATGACCGAGGGAATGTTGAAAATGATGGGTGTGTTCAGCGAGATTGAGAGGAACATTACAAGTCAGCGTGTGAAAAGTGGTATGCAGAATGCAAATGCAAAAGGCAAATCAATAGGCAGACCGAATACTACTGCTGACGATATACCGAGCGTATTCTATAAGCATTATCCAAAATATCAAAAAGGGGAGATAAACAAGAAAGATTTATCCCGTTTGTGTTCTCTCTCCTATCCTACAGTTTATAAATATTTAAGAATGATAGAGGGCTGAAAAATGAATGTGAGAATCTACTCACGGAAAGCAATGGAAGAACTGTTGAAAGACAATGTGCTTGATAATACGGCGGTTATCAGTTTCTATGATCCGCCGTCTGAAAGGAATTCTAAAGTGTCTGCGCCTGTTGACTATACAGGAAAATGTGATCGAGTGTTTCCAGTGGCAATTCATGATATTGACCTTGAGATTTTAGGGGATTATGGACTGACATATGATACATACTTTCCCGAAGCTAAAAAGCTGGCTAAATTTATTTACAAGGCTAAGCAGGACGGACTTAACATCATCTGTCAATGCGAATATGGACAAAGCAGGAGCGCCGCCTGTACTGCTGCAATACTGGAGCATTTCTACGGGACTGGGATTTCTATATTTGTAGATTATAGATATTACCCAAATCAGGTAGTTTATCATAAAGTGTTTGATGCGCTTGAAAACAAAAGTATAAAATAAGATATGAAAAAGGAGTATTAATCATGGAGAAAATAACATCTTTCAGAGACGAGTACCGTTTTCTTTCTAATTTTCATCAATGTCCGTTTGAATATAAAGGCTTGATGTATCCGAATGCAGAAGCTGCCTTTCAGGCGCAAAAGTGTTCAACAGAAGAAGACAAGATCAAATATACGTTACAAAAAATCCCGTAAGGGTCAAGCAAATGGGAAAGAAGGAACCGAATTTACCTGCCAATTGGGATGTTATTTCTTATGATATTATGAATGACATTCTTCATGCAAAGTTTTCTGTTCCCGAGCTTGCAGAAAAGCTGAAAGCCACAGGTGACGCTTACTTGGAAGAGGGTAATCACTGGCATGATAACCGTTGGGGAAAATGCACCTGTGATAAATGCAGTACCAAAGAAGGTCAGAACTGGCTTGGAAAAATCCTTATGCAGATTAGAAAAGAATTACAAGGAGAGAATTAAAATGAATGTAGTAATCTATGCCCGTTACAGTTCAAGCTCACAAAGAGAGGTAAGTATAGAACAGCAACTAAAAGTACGTACTGAGTATGCTGAAAGAAATAACTATACTGTGATCGACGAATATAAAGATTATGCATTGACTGGTACAAACGACAAGCGACCTGCACTACAGAAACTCCTCAGGGATTGCTCCAAAAAGCTCTTTGAAATGGTGATAGTCTATGCGATTGACCGTTTTGGACGAGATTTAAGACAATCACTTGAAAATGCAGACAAAATAGAAAAAGAAAATAACATACTCCTTGTATCTGCTACTGAGAATTTCACCCCTGATCCGTCGGGACGTTTTTTCCGTAACTTTATGATGGCATATGCTCAATACTATAGTGAGGAATTGTCAGTAAAAATCAAGAGAGGTATGGACTACAATGCAGAGAATTTTTTATGCACCGGGGGTAATATTGCACTTGGCTATAAGGTAGATGAAAACAAACATTTTCAGATTGACTCAGAGACTGCTCCGATTGTTAAGAGGGTCTTTGAAATGTATGCAGACGGTAAGAATGTTACAGAAATAACAAAACAGCTTAATGCAGAGGGATGTAAAACTTCACGGGGCGTTGCATTCAATAAAAATTCTCTGAGAACAATGTTGCAGAACAAAAGATATATTGGCATATACACCTATAAAGGGCATGAATTTCCCGATAAAATGCCAAGAATCATATCAGATGAACTGTTTAACAAAGTAACCGATATTATGAATAAAAACAGAAAAGCTCCGGCAAGGCACAAAGCCAAAGTTGAATACCTGCTGACTACCAAACTATTCTGTGGAAACTGCAAAGAAATGATGACAGGATTCTCGGGTACTGCAAAAAGTCAAAAGGTATATCGGTATTACATATGCAACGGTTCAAAAAAGAAGCTATGCAGTAAAAAAATTATTGGAAAGGACTACATTGAAGATTTAGTTATCCATGAATGCAGAAAGATATTAACAGGTAAGAACATTCAAAAAATAGCGGCTGAAATTGTTGCGATCTGTGAATTAGAAAAAGACACCGCAAATTTGAAACGTCTGAAAAAAATGCTTGCAGATAACGAAAGAAAGCACAGAAATGCAATGGATGCAATTTTAGATTGTGATGAGGAAAGCATTCGTAAAAATCTATACGCAGTCATTCCGAAATTGGAAAGTGAGCAGGAAGAGCTGAAAAAGCAGATAGCTATTGAAGGAGCAAAGACCCCTGTTTTGACTGTTGATGGAATAGCATTCTTTTTGAATGGACTGAAAAAAGGCAATATCAACGATATGAAATACCGTAAGACATTAATCAGCGTTTTTGTAAACCGTATTTATCTGTATGATGATAGAATGACGATTATTTTCAATTCAGGGGATGAGCCGGTAACCCTGACAGATCTGTTATTGTCAGAAATAGAAACAGAGCATAAACAAAACGAATTTTGTTTATGCTCTGGAATGGTGGAGGCGAGGGGAGTCGAACCCGTGATGATGCGTTGATTTATCAAGGCTTATCGCCTTTGTGTTGCATTTCGTGTTGCATTTGAGCAAAAACCTTATCTATAGTTTGGTTTATTTCCATATTTTTTTCTTTCATTGTATGTTGGTAAACCGTTTTAAGCATATTGTCTGTGGAGTGTCCGATCCGCTCCATTACGTATTTGTCAGGAATACCGGCAGACATTAACACAGAAGCATAATAATGTCTTAAATCATGAAATCGATAATTCGGCAATCCAAGAGCCGATGTTATCTTTCGAAATTTCTTACTGATTTGATTAGGCGTGAGATGAATCGGCAGTTCGGTTTTTTTTATAACTTCCATAACGAAAGGCGGCGGATAAGCGAGACGGTTACCGGCTTCTGTTTTTGTTCGGTTTTGAGTTATCCACTCTCCGGAATCATTAATAAGCATTACTTTATTAATGGGCAGCATATTGTTTACGACTTTGTCTATTGCACAAATTTCACTTCTGCGCAATCCGACATATGCGCCGAGCAGAATCGGCAGTTCCATGTCAGAACCTTTTGTATATTCCCAAAGCTTTATTATATCTTCATTTGAAGGAATCTGAATATCAGGTTTTATTCTTAACGGATACCGCACAGAGAAGCTTCTTTCGGGATCATAATTTTTAAGTGCTGATATGATAAGTCCAAAGCGGTTTTTTACTGTTTTGGATGACACCTTAGCCGATTCCGTATTTACATATGATTGTAAAACAGCTGAGTTTATGTCAGTCAGATTCAAACGAAACAGATTTTCGAAACAGGATTTACGGATTCTTTTATATCCGAGTATTGTACTTGCAGACAGAATGTTGCTTTTTGAGTCTATATATCTGTCTACAATTTCACCGAGAGTGATATTGCTGTCGTTCTTTTCTTTTTCCTCTCCGGTGAAAGTCAAAGCCATAAGCTCAGCTTCTTTTTTCGTAGGAGCTGTAAAAGATTTATATATTCTTTTTCCGTCCCGGTCTTTACCGATATAAGCAAGACAACGCCAGTTGCCGCTTTTTAACTTTTTTGCGCTTGCCATATGATTTACCTTATCTAATCACAAAAATAAAAAAAGAAAACAATGAATCAGGCTGCTATGTAGCTTTCGGATTAAGATTCTCCGGATCGGACTATGCTGTCTCGGATATTTCTGTAAGTAAGAAGTTCGTATCCGAGCTGTGCAGACGTTTTAACCGCTGCATGCTTGATCCGGTGCATCTGCTCGATGTTATCGAGGACAATATCTGAACTACATATCTTCGGACAAGCCCTGCCGTACGGCAGGGCTTGTTTAAATCTATAAGACGATCTTTTTTTAGTAGACCTTTAACTTTTTACTTAATAGCGGTTAATATGTAGGCGACATCCCATATCCAAAGAATATTCTAAATCATGAATGGGTTTATTTTTTTTGGTAGCCCTTGAGAGATAATTTATGAGTGTACGTTCGCTTTCAGTATATTCATCTACAGAAAATTCATGATTCCAATAGAGGTGGTCAACTCTTGCGATAGTTTTTGCGATATGTATTGGACAATGAAGGTAGGCCGAAATTTCACGTGCTAAGTTTGTTTTCCAGTCCGGCATGGATTCAAGAGTTTCATTTATATTGGGTTTATCAAAAAAACTATTCTTGCAACTCCGTAGTTCATCAAAATCATTGGTTGTACAATTAAGTAGAAATTTTTCAGGTATGCATAGACTGTCTGAAAATTGAGCAATTCTTTTCTTTGCAAATCCTTTTGTTTTTGCGTTATGAACAACACCATATGTAACACCTATTAGTACAGCAATGTCAATCATGCTGATTCCATATATATGCTTGATAGCATCAAAAATGTTAATTGGCACTGGTTTGCCGGATTCAAAATTATCAATAAGTTCAGAAAACGTCTGATAAGAAATATGGCAATAATGATAGGCTTCTCTTAAAAATCGGGGCGCCGTTGTTATTTTTTGATTAAAATAAGTAGAATTTTCACTCCAATCATTACAGCATTTTGTATCATCAATAATTGTTTCACCATACTGATAAACATTCCCATGTCCGGTACAGATTCTATTCCAGTTGAATTCGCAGTTGCTACATTCCTTTTTCATTTTTCCGTCATCCTCAAATTATTTACTTGTCCATCACAATAAAAAAGATTTGTATGATAGAATATTCAGAACTTGTTTTTCTTATTACATTTTGAGTTCCAGAGAGCCCTTTTCGCTTTCACAAAAATAATTTAAAATATCAACCATGGTAGATAAATATTTTTTTGTTATTGAAATAAAAAATGCATTAGACTCATAGGTGTATAATGGCGAATAGTCGGGTTCTAAAGAAAATTCGTAATCTTCATCTTCTATATACAATCTATCTCGTAATATTACTAAAAATGTTTTACACATAACATTCAAGGTATCATCTATTGATGATATGTTATTTGTTTTTTCAAAAGATTTAATTTGTTTTTCAAATATTTGAAGTGTTTTTTTCTCATAATTATTATTTGGATTATTGGGATTGATTCTTTGGAATATTTTTTGTTTATATAAAAGTAAGTTACCACTTTCAATGTGATTTTGGCATATATAATGATCTAATAAGACGAATAACATTAATTTCACTGCTATGTTACTATAATATTCTAAATATAAATAATCTTCTAAATAAAATAGCAAATGAATATGGTGTTCTATTTCATAAATAATATGAAAAAAATATGTTTTACTCCATTCATTGACTTTATTTGATTCGTCAACATTATTGTTATATTTATTCAGTTGACAGTAAAAAGTTAACTCTCTTAAAGCAGATTCGCGTAATTCATCGGTATGATCAAAAAAAATTTTTCTATGTTGACTCTTTATAGCTTCAATTTCAGAATTTTTGTAGCTTATCTGACGTTCATAATCATCTTCATTTGAAGATATTTTTTCTTTTAAATTACTTATATCATAACTAAGTTCACTTATTTTTTCTTTATATGTAGATAATATATAAAATAGGACAAAAGGAGTACATACTGAAACAATAGAACATATAATCTTAAAAAAAGGAGAAGTTCCTGATAACTTATTTCCAAATTGTAATACAAATAAAGGAGAACCCAACGCAAAAGTAATAGCAATGAACTTAATGCATTGCTTAATATAATATTTATTCATAATAATTTACCCAAAGTTTTTTTATTTTATTTTCTATGCCCTTCACTTAAAATGTTATTTTTATTATATCCTCAAAAGACCTGCTTTCAATGGCAGGTCCTTTTTAACTTTTAAAGTACAAAGTCAATGCTTTTTGCATAAAAGGCTCTGTTACGTCAAAATGCTCGGAAAGCTCCCAAACACTTATCTCTCCATCGCGTGATGCAATAACGCTGCGGAGGTCTTCTTCCGGGATAAGATTATGTATCGCCCATTCATTCGCTTTTTCTTCGCATTTTCCTCTATTGTCGATAGGTGAATACATGTTGTAAAACGAACCCGTTTCACAATGCCCGAGTTCATGAGCGAGGTGAACACGTTCTTCGGCGGAGGTTGTCATAGCGGAATCGTCGATACCGATATACAAATTTTCGCCGTCTTTAACTGAGATTGATTTATTAAGAGAGAGTTTCGCACCGCAGATCACTTCAATCCCGTCGTGATCTGCAAGATCATAAAGACGGTCAGTTATCATTTTTTATTTTTTCCTTTCACGAACGCGACGAAATTTTTCACCTCTTCCCACATTTCGTCGGTTACTTCTTCATCGCCGCCGAAAAGAGCGACTTTTACTTGGTCATCAGAAGGTGACAAGTTTTTTTTCTCTTCAGCTGTTTCATCCCTAAGATATTCAATCGTTGTGTCAAGCAAGTCAGCAATAACAGATAGACGATCGTCGGGTATATCACGTCCACTTTTTTCGATATCATTAAAATATACTTTGGCAACACCGATTTTTCCACAGATGAAAGACAAACTAATACCATGTTGTTTAGACAATCTTTTTATTTTGTTAACATTAACCAAAATGAGTATCCCTTCTTTGTGCAAATCGACAGACTTACAAAATGTAAGAAAAATATATTGACACCTTACGAATTGTAAGGTATAATATAAACAACAAGTTACACAACACGTAAATATCGTGTGTAGGTAATTTAATTGATTCTCACAAAATCATTATACCGCTTGTCGTGCAACTTGTCAAGAAATAAATTGAAAGGAATGATATAATGTTCGTTTTTACCGAACGCGCGACAAAAAAGCAATATTCACCGTGGGGAACAGAAGTCAAAAAAAGACTTATTGACAGAGGTCTCAGACAGCAGGATCTTGTCAATAAGCTTAATGAAAAGGGATTTAAAATAAATAAGGCTCTTTTAAGCGCGTTACTATATGGAAACTGTGCTTCAGCTCATATTGCTGAAATACGTGAGATCAACGCTATTTTGGAAATACCGGAAACGGATGAAAAGTGAACTGCAAAAATAAAATATGATACATTTTTATGTAGAAAAAAGTAGTATTGCTTACATAATACTTTCAAGTTTAATTATAACTTATTTTCAAGGCGCGACAATTGGATTAATTATTTTTTTGTTTTGGCTCTATATTGTTACAAAAAAATAATGCACTGTCGATAAAGCACAAGGAAGAAACGGAGGGAGAGGGGAGATGATAAAATGATAAGATATCTAAGAACTAAATTGGATATGACGCAAAAGGACATGGCAATCAGAACAGGACTTAGCCAATCTACTATTTCAAGGTGGGAAAACAGAAAAACACCAGCGAGTTGTAAAATGTATATAGCGCTTAATGATGTCATAGATAATATGGTTGAGGAGATAAGAAAAGCAAATAAAAAAGATGCAAATAAAAAATATGATAGACATATAATTATAAGTTTTTATAATAAAGCTTTTGAGGAGCTACTCGAAGAAGAAACGGAGGGAGAGGATAACGGAGAATAAAAAAGACAGACGCTATGCGTCTGTCAGATTTGATCAAAACTCATAATGCTTCCAAAGGCTGACTATCTTAACTGTCTCTGCTTCCGGAAAGATTTCATATACAAGTCTGTGCTGAATATTGATCCTTCGGGAATAAAGACCTTTAAGATCTCCGATAAGCTTTTCATAAGGCGGAGGATTTCTGAAAGGATCCTCTCTGAGAATGTCGATAAGCTTCTTTGCTTTTTTATCCAGTCCGGCAGATTTAAGATATTCTATATCTTTTGCCGCTGTCTTGGTATATACGATCTTATATTTTACCATGAGACATTTTCTTCGCTTATGCAATCGGAGAGGGGAGTATCTCTTCCTTCGATAAGAGACTTCTTGTAAGCCGGATCGGCGCTGAGATAAAGAGTTTCGATCAGGGAGTTATAATCTGCTTCGCTGATAAGAACAGCGTTGCCGTTTTTGGTAGAGATATTGATGACCTCGGAGTCGTCGATCGCCATATTTACAAGGTCATACAGATTTGCACGTGCATTTGTTACATTTGTGTTATACACCTTTATCACCTCGGTTATAGTATAACATACGTTTTTCCGTACGTCAATAGTATATGCAGAATTTATCAGGATATTTCATAAAAAATTATAAAGGAGAGTGAAAAACGATGAAAAGACCAAAAGCACCGCGGGATGTAGAACTGCGGAGAATCATTGAGGGATATATCGCAATAAGCGGTCTTACAAAGGAAGACATTGCAAAGAATCTCGGAATAACCGCAAGATGTCTTTCGGATCACTTAAACAGTCCGGGAATGTTCAGGCTCGGAGAACTCCGCCGGATGTGCGACATAATACGCGTAAAACCCGAAGACAGAGTAAAATTCATATAGAGGAAGTTTAAAAATGAAACGAAAGATCAGATGCATATTAAAACGCAGGGGGCATGATCCGCAGGTGATATGTATTCCCGACGATGAAGATAAGATAAAAGAGATCGTCGGAGGGCTTGTAGGTATGATGCAGCCGTTTAAAGATGCTGCTATACTTTTCGACAGGGATGCGGATATAAAGCCGGATACGAAATATAACTGCCGTT
>CABUHS010000026.1 GCA_902491535.1 uncultured Eubacteriales bacterium | reverse complement strand
AGAACTCCCTGTGATAATGCTCGCTGATCACTTCCGGTGTTGAATTTTCTTGCTTTGCTCTTATGGTAATCGGTGTGCCATGACAATCGCTGCCGGACACATAAAATACGCAGTTTCCCTTTGCTCTAAAATAACGGGCCAGTACATCTCCCGGAAGAAGAGCCGCTATATGCCCTATATGGAGCGAACCATTTGCATATGGCCATGCTCCTCCTACAATAATGTTTTCCATAGTTTGTACCTCATTTCTTTTTGTTGTAACACTTAAATTTCGTTCAGACAGATCTGCAAAATAAAAACGCTCTCACCCCCATGCATAGTACAAGGGACGAGAGCGAAATACTCACGTGTTACCACCCTAATTCACTTGTTTCTCACGATAACAAGCCTTATCAAGTTCGGATAGGAAATGATCTATCGAAACTCTATCGCTGTTACGGGCGATCCCGGCGTAGCCTAACTCAGAGGCTCGGTACGCAGCTCGGAGACCATGTTCGGCAAAATTCGCTTTACCCATTCACAGCACATCCTAAGATGATGGGATTCTCTGAAAAGTTTTAGTTGCTTACTCTTTCTCGTCATTGCTATTTTATTTAGTATACTACAAATTATTAAAAAAAGCAATATCAAAATTCTTTATTTTATAAGGCTGTTTACAGAGCTGAAGAGATACAGCTTTCGTACAAAGTGTTCTCCTCGGGAACCTTTATTTTGCTTACACAACGGTCTCCTCCGGTTATATCGTAGGAGACCCTGATTTAATATTATTAGTTTCCGCATTCAATACTTATTTTGTTGAACACATCTATAATGTCATCTGTTTCCAGATTCTTTTTATCTTCGCCTGATACATCCATTACACAGCTGCCTTTGTCAAGCATTATAAGCCTTGAACCGTATTCAACTGCGTATCTTAAATTATGGGTTACCATCATAGCTGTCAGTTTCTTTTCCCGTACGATCTTATCGGTGAGCTGCATTATGATCTCCGCGGTATGCGGATCGAGAGCAGCTGTATGTTCATCGAGGATCAGAAAATCGATCGGAGTCATAGTTGCCATCAGGAGTGATATTGCCTGACGCTGACCGCCGGATAGCAGGCCGACCTTTATATCGAGTTTGTCTTCGAGTCCGAGCCCGAGACTGCTCAGCTTTTCACGGTATGTTTCTGCACGTTTTTTGTTTATTGCAAAGCTCAGACCGAACGGTTTGCCTTTGTTATCGGCGAGCGACATATTTTCGAGTATAGTCATATTTGGGCAGGTTCCCATTGACGGATCCTGATATACTCGCCCGATCTTTTGCGCACGCTTGAAATCCCGCATTTTTGTTATCGGAGTGCCGCTTATAGAGATTTCTCCCGACGTTATCGGAATGCTTCCGCATATTATATTCAGCATGGATGTTTTTCCGCTGCCGTTGCTTCCTACGATTGAGAGGAATTCTCCGTCCGCGACCGAAAGACTGAAACCGTCGAACAGACACATTTCATTGACTGTTCCCGGATTGTATATTTTGGTTATGTTTTTAAGTTCAAGCATTTTTCTTTCCTCCGTGTCTCTCAAAATTGCCGAGTATAAGAATTATGAGGAACAGTACAGCAGTGATGAGCTTGAGAAGATTTGCGGGAAGCCCTGCAAGTATTGCCGCCTGAATGCATAACTTATATATGATGCTTCCGGCTACAACAGCTGTCGTAGCTTTGACAAAGGATAGTTTTTTGAAAAGTGTGGTTCCGATGATAACAGCGGCAAGTCCGAATACCATTTGACCTGTTCCCATGGTGCTTGAGAAAGCCCGCTGATCATGGCATACTATACATCCGCAGAGAGCGACAAGAGCATTTGCAATTGTAAGTCCGAGTATTTTAACGGTTCCGCTGTTTTTCGCGAGAGATGTCACGAGCGTGCTGTTATCTCCGACTGCACGCAAAAGCATTCCGCTTTTTGTTTTAAAATATAAGTCAAGAATAAATTTTATTATCAGAGATATAACAAGCGTAAGAACAAATTTTCGGATAACAAGCGAATCAACCTTACGAAGGATTCCGAGTCCAAAGATCGAATTCATGATATTTGATGTGAATATTGTGCTGGTTCCGCGTTCTACAGCAAGTGTTGATCCTGCAATCTGAAGATTTATGGAAAATAGCGCAGTCATTGTTATAATTCCGGCGAGCAGGTCACGAACTTTGAAGCGTATATGTATTACTCCGGTAACAAGTCCCGATATAGCTCCGACGGCAACAGATGCAGGAATTGTAAGCCAGGGATTAACTCCGGAGGTAAGCATAACGGCTGTAACGGCAGCTCCGAGCGGGAAGCTGCCGTCGACCGTCAGATCGGGGAAATCAAGTATTTTATAAGTGATGTATATTCCGTACGCGAGCAGGGAATAGATAAGTCCCTGTATCAGCGTGTTCATTATCAGATCGAGCATGTCGGATTTTATTTTCCTTTCTGCGCAGACGGTCTGTCGTCTTTATTAATTATCTATATTCTGAATCAGTTAGATGCTCCGGATTCAATAGCAGTTTCAAGTATGTCTGCAGGGATGGTGATTCCAAGTTCATTGCATACTGCGGAATTGATATAGATAGAGAATTCCGTTACTGTTTCATAGGGGATTTCAGAAGCTTTTGCTTCTCCGCGGAGCATTTTTGCCGCCATACGTCCGGTCTGTATTCCGAGTTTAACGTAGTCGATTCCTGCGGACGCTGCACAGCCTTTGGTTACCTGCTCGATCTCGCTTCCGTAAACAGGTATACCTGCCGCGTTGGTTTTTTCAAGAACGGATGCAAGTACATTTACGACATTGTTATCTGTAAGATTTGAGAAGCAGTCAACATTGTGGCTTATAAGTGTATCGGCTGCTTGGGTTACCTCAGACTGAGCGGTGACACCGATCGCGTCGATCTCAAATCCGTATTCGGGAGCTTTGTTTTTGTAGTCAGCGATCGTTGAGACAGAGTTGGGTTCGCTTGTTGTATAAATGATACCGATAGTTTTTGCGTCGGGCTGAAGCTTACGGATAAGGTCAAGCTGTGCATCGACAGGAAGTTTGTCGGATGTACCGGTAATATTTCCTTCGGTCAGATGTGCAGACTCGGGATCCGATGCCGCGATGAATATTACGGGAATGTCTTTTTCTTCAGCTGCATTGTAGCAGGAGATAGCGGACGGTGTTGCGATTCCTACCATGTAAGCGACATTTTTTGAAGCGAATGTAGACGATATCTGAGACATGATATTGTCGTCTGCTCCTGCGTTCTGATAGTCGACAGTGAAGTCTGTTCCTTCTGTGAGTCCCTCGAGCTTAAGGCCTTCCAGAAACCCCTCTCTGCAGTTGTCAAGCGAAGAATGCTGTGCATACTGATTTATTCCTATTACCGGAATATCGCTTTTGCCGCATGCTGAGAGCGATGCTCCTAAAAGAATTGCTGCGATAGAAGCAGCCGCTGCTTTGGTGAATGATTTTAATGATTTCATAGTTATTACCTTTCTTATATAATTATTATATTATATCATAAATCTCTGCGTGAAACGCAGCAGCGCCGCAAGACGCTGAACGGCAAAGCCATCGATTTAGTTATTCAATATTCTCGCGGTTGAAAATGTAAAAAAAACAAAAACACTCCTGTCCCGCAAAAATGCCGGGACAGGAGTGATATATCTCCTGCGGTGCCACCCTGCTTGATGCTTCTGAAGCATCCTCTTCACGCATACAAAAATATGCCACACATTTATACGGCAGTGTATACCGTCGCCTGCTACTCACATTCTCACAAATGTTTTCGGACGCCCTCATAAGTCCATTCATTTGACTGTCCTCCGTCTCATTCCACCCTCCGAGACTCTCTGTAGGTGACCTTGTCAAATTACTACTCTTAATCACAGGTTTATTTAAAGAAATTATACCGCGTCTTAAAACATTTGTCAATAGTTTAAAACAATTTTTTTAATTTTTTACAGTTATTTTTGAATAAAACAAAAAGATAATAGTTCTTTACTGTTATATAATCATTTGTGAAAAGGATGTGTACTCAATCACATATCATCCTCTTCTTCGATCAAGCCCATAGCGACTTGCTCCTTCAGCATATTTCTCAGATACTTTGCATCGGAAGTGTGGTATTCCCAAACTTTTTCACTACATACATAATGCTTATTAGGTTTGTCATCATCGATAACTTTACCGTCGGCAATCCTTATACTGTAACCGTCAATAAGGCACCCTTGCCTTATGTATTTTTGAAGTATATACGGAAACTTATCTTCTGTTGAGATCAGAGCGACACGTACCTCCCATGTGCTTTCAATATTTCCGTTAACTGAGCGTTCACGCTTATCAACCACGCACTCTTTGACAGTCCCGTGATCTAAAATGCGTTTATCTACATCCTCGAGAGATATTCCAAAGTGATATTGATTTATAATTTTTAAAGGTTTGTATTCAAGGGTATAGTCAAAAAGTTCATCCATGGTAATATGAAATAACTGCGCTATTTGCGGCAGCAAAGTTATGTCGGGATAGCTTTCTGAATTTTCCCATTTGCTTACGGCCGCTTTGGATACACCAAGCATATTTGCAAGCTCTTCTTGAGTGAGATCGCGCTCACGTCTCTTTGCCTTTATATTCTCACCTATTTTCAGGTTCGGCATAGACAGATCCTCCTAAATTTTTATTTTTGTTCCGGAACTGATTGTATTGTATCATACAGCAAACAAAATGTAAAGCGATGATTGATATACCTTGTCAACCGATGGTTATCCAAGACGAACATACTCAGTTTCATTGGTTTGGCTTTACAAAATTATCGGCTGAAATGAGAATAGACTATTCAGTATATTTGATGAAATTCAATTTAAAAGGCGAGAGAAATAAAGAAATCCGGGAAACTCCCGAATTATCTACGGTATATCTTTTTTGCAAAGAGACTCCGAAGCGGATGCACGGTACTCTCATGGTATAAAACAAAAAGCACCGTATTTTGTTATACGGTGCTTGATGATCGGCACTGCCGATCATGGCGGAAAGAGTGGGATTCGAACCCACGGTCGGTTATTAGCCGAACACACGATTTCCAATCGTGCGCCTTAGACCAGCTCAGCCATCTTTCCATATGGTCAGATCCTTCCAAGTCTGTTCTTATGATCATACCCGCGAGATCTGTATTGTGTCGGTTTTACCGACGGTCAATTTCTCTTTGACCGCTGATATTATATCACAGTATATCTTTTTTGTCAATAGTTTTTGTTATTATTTTCTTTATTTATGTATGAATTCAAGATATGGTATGACAGAAAAACGATTATTACTCTTTTTGTAGACAAAAGGCGGGAGATATGTTAAAATATAATAATGGTAGAACATAATCAGTCTCAGAGAGTGCTTTATCGATGAAATACAGTCAAAGAAAGGAATGTTGTTATGTCTCATACAGATGTTGTAAAAAAATTCTTGAAATATGTTTCTTTTTGTACGCAATCGGATGAATATACCGAAGCATGTCCATCATCGAAAGGACAATTGGTTCTTGCGGAAGAACTTGCGCGTGAGCTTATGGCGGCGGGACTTAAGGATGCGTGTGTGGATAATTACGGCTATGTATATGCTCATCTCGACGGTGAGGGGGAACCGCTCGGACTTATAGCGCATATGGACACGTCTCCGGATGCTCCTGGTGATAATATAAAGCCTCAGATTATTGAATATTCCGGCGGTGATATCAGACTTGCCGGAGGTGAGACGATATCGGAGAAAACCTTTCCTTTTATTAGTGAATACACAGGTAAGCATCTTATCGTAACAGACGGAACGACACTTCTCGGAGCCGACGATAAGGCAGGTGTTGCTGAGATAGTCTCGGCTGTTGAATATCTTGCATCTCATCCCGAAATTAAACACAGGCCTGTTTCCGTTTGTTTTACTCCCGATGAGGAAACCGGCAGCGGAACAGATCATTTTGATACGGCAAAATTCGGGGCAAATTTCGCATATACGGTCGATGGAGGACGGCTTGGAGAAATCGAGTATGAAAATTTTAATGCCGCATCCGCTGTAGTAACGGTCAAAGGCATAAATATTCATCCCGGATCTGCCAAAGATAAGATGCGCAATGCCGCATTGCTTGCTGTGGAATTTGTATCGCGTATGCCTGATTCGGAAACGCCCCGCCATACCGACGGATATGAGGGATTTTACCATGTATCCGATATCTCGGCAAATGAAACGTCTGCGACGGTCAAAATGATAATACGCGATCATGACAGAGAAAAATTCGAGGCGCGTAAGACGTTTATCCGGAATCTTACGGAATATGAGAATTCCGTATGGGGAGAAGATGTTTTCACGCTTGAAATGTCGGATAGCTATTATAACATGCGCGAAATGATATTGCCTCATTACGATCTTATTGAAAATGTAATGTCAGTTATGAAATCTCTTGATATTGAGCCGAGATGTGTTCCGATCCGAGGCGGTACGGACGGTGCAAGACTTTCATATATGGGTATTCCGTGTCCCAATCTGTGTACCGGAGGAGAGAACTTTCACAGCGTTCATGAATTTGTGTGTACTGAAGATATGGAAAAAATGGTTGATGTTCTGATAGGACTTTTGCGTATTTAAATACCGTTAAGGCAAAGCTTGTATGATATTTTACTGTCGGTATTCCTGTTCTGATTTTGCGGCTTTCGCAGTAGATCAGTACGGGAATACTCGGCTTTGATTCATAAATAGTTTACCATATATACACAGTTAATACATTGTTATATTTGGCATTATGTGATATAATATCACCGTTGATTTCAGTTGATTCGGTCGCCTTTAGCAAGCGACATAATAGCGGCTTTACGCTTGACGGATCGCTTATCTTTACCGTGGAGAAGTACTCAAGTGGTGAAGAGGCGCCCCTGCTAAGGGTGTAGGTCGTGTAAGCGGCGCGAGAGTTCAAATCTCTCCTTCTCCGCCAGTCGGAAATACCGACAGTTAAGCATCGCATGCGTTTGTGCGGTGCTTTTTTGTATTCTGAAAAAAGTGTGACTATCGAGTGGTTTTCGGAATACAAAAACCGTGCCCGCTGTTTTATCGCAGGCACGGCATCATATTATTTACATTCGGTGCAGATATATTCTGGAACAGTCTTCTCATGGATCACTGATTCATAGAGACGCCATCCGCCGGCAAGGTTGTAGCAGTCATAGCCGTTTCCCGAAAGAATGCGGCAAGCGATGTAGCTTCTGAGTCCGCTGTGACAGTGGACATAAACAGGCTTGTCTTTCGGTACTTCACCGATACGGGTACGAAGAGAATCCAGTGGTATATTCATAAATCCGTCTATTTTGCCGCGTCCGACTTCTGTCGCAGTTCTTACATCAAGAAGAGTTACGCTTCCGTCTCGGGGAAGACTCTCTATATCATGCCAGAAAAATTGTTTTATTTTTCCTGTGATAATGTTTTCGGCAACAAAACCGAGCATATTGACCGGATCTTTCGCACTTCCGAAGGGCGGGGCATAGCATAGCTCAAGCTCCGTAAGATCGGTGATCTTTGCTCCGAAACGGATCGCTGCAGCAAGCACATCCATGCGCTTGTCAACTCCGTCAAAGCCGACGATCTGTGCGCCGAGTATTTTCAGCGTTTTCTTATCCCACAGCGCTTTGACCGACATATTGTTTGCCCCCGGATAATATGAAGCATGGGAACCTGAATAAATATATGTTTTATCATAATCGATTCCTGCCGATTTTGCGCTCTTTTCGTTCAGACCTGTTGTTGCAACAGTCATATCGAAAAGCTTCAGTACCGCTGAGCCCTGCGTACCGGTGTATTCCGAATCAGCTCCTGCAATATTATCTGCCGCAATGCGTCCCTGTTTGTTTGCCGGTCCTGCAAGCGGTATAAACGCGGGTGATTTTGTGATAAAATCTTCAACTTCCACTGCGTCACCGACAGCATAAATGTTCTCAATGTCGGTTTTCATGTGACGGTCGACTATTATGCTGCCGCGCTGATTAGTTCTGATACCGCATTCTTTTGCCAATGCAGTTTCGGGACGGACGCCTACCGACATAACGATCATGTCGGCGGTTATCTTGCCGTTTTGCAAAATGACAGTGTGACCGTCAATGGCTTTTACACCGTTATTCAGATACAGCTTTATGCCTTTGGATTTTATATAACGGTGTACGTCCGCCGCCATATCGAAATCAAGCGGGGCAATCAAATGATCGGAAAGTTCCACTATCGAGACGTCGAGTCCTGCTTCTTTTAAATTTTCCGCCATCTCAACTCCGATATATCCTCCGCCGATAACAACGGCTGATCCCGGTCCTGCGTTTTCTATATATTGTTTTATTTTCAGTGTGTCAGGAATATTGCGCAGTGTGAATACAATATCGCTGTCTATGCCTTCAATATTCGGTCTTATCGGCTCTGCTCCGGGAGAAAGGATCAGATTATCATAGCTTTCCGTATAAGATTCCCCTGTTTTCAGATTTTTTACTTTAACAGTTTTGGTTTCCGGAACGATTTTTACTGCCTCACTGTTAACCCGGACGTCAATATTGAATCTTGCCCGGAAACTTTCTGGTGTTTGCAGTGTCAGCTTGCCTTTTTCGGTGATAACACCGCCGATATAGTACGGCAGTCCGCAGTTGGCAAAGGAGACGTATTCTCCGCGTTCTAAAATAATAATCTCTGCTGATTCATCTAATCTGCGAAGTCTCGCTGCAGCGGAAGCACCTCCGGCAACTCCGCCGATAATTACTGTTTTCATAATATAAAATACCTCTTTTCTGAAAGGAATTTTTGCCATGGAACAAAATCTGTTTGAATCTGTTTATCATGATATTTTCCCGTTTTGGAATGAGATTCCGGAATCCGACCGTGTATTCATTTGTCAAAATTCATTTGCACTCACATATCCTAAAGGCACTAATATTCATGACGGAAACGGATGTTCCGGTGTGATTTTCGTCCGCAGTGGAAGTCTCCGTCTCTACATGATGTCTGAAAGCGGCAAGGATATTACTTTATACCGTCTTCATAAAGGTGATATGTGTATGCTGTCTGCCTCATGTGTCTTACAAACGATTACCTTTGACGTTTTTGTCGATGCTGAAGAAGACAGCGAGTGCTATGTCATCAGCGGTTCTGCTTTTGCAGATGTATCTGTGCGCAATCCGCAAATAAAAATATTTGCACTGGAAACCGCAGTAAGCCGTTTTTCCGATGTTATGTGGGTTATGCAGCAAATTTTGTTTATGAGTATGGATAAGAGACTTGCCATCTTTTTGACAGACGAGGCTGCAAGAACAAATTCCGATACTATTACGCTTACTCACGAGCAGATTGCGCGGTATATCGGCTCTGCCCGTGAAGTTGTGTCAAGAATGATGAAATATTTTGCAAGTGAGGGAATCATTGAAGTATCACGTGGCGGTATAAAGATTCTCGATAAAAAGCGCTTGCGTAAATTAGCCCTCTAACATAGCAAGGATCTGCGGTTTCGGCATTGCTCCGACTGACTGCGAAACGATCTTTCCGTCTTTCATTACGACCAGCGTCGGTATGCTTGACACGCCGAATGTCTGTGCGAGTTCCGGTTCCTGATCTACATTGATCTTTCCGACGAGATACTGTGAATTTTCATCCGCAATTTCGTCAACTAAGGGCGACACCATACGGCACGGACCGCACCAGTCGGCATAGAAATCGAGAAGTACCTTTTTCTCGCTCTTCATTATTTCTTTTTCAAAGTTGTTTTTATTGATTTTTATAACTGACATTTTAAGTTCTCCTTTTTATTTTATTTTTTATTTTTGTAATTATATTATAACCGATTATCTGATCGTTTTCCGTGACTATGTCACATTCATTTTTTGAGCAAATCGATACCCTTTCCCAGATTTTCTGCGCTCAGCATTCCTCTCGCATATGTTACAAGATCTCCGTTCTTGCCGATAAACACGGTCATAGGAAGTCCCGAAGCGCCGTATGCCGTAGCCGCATTCAGTTCAGTATCATAGAATACAGGGAAATCATATCCCGAATCTTCAATAAATTTTTTTGCCGAAGATATCGTTTCCTGCTTTCCGTCTGTGACATTGACCATCAAAAACTGTATATCGGGATTGTTGTGGTAAGCCTCATTGAAATCAGGCATTTCTTCTTTGCAGTAATAACACCATGATGCCCAGAAATTCAGAATTACAGGCTTGCCGAAATAATCGGACAATTTTACTTTATTTCCGTTTTCGTCAAGCACTGTAAAGTCAGGAGCTGTTTGTTCTGCGGCAGTTTCCGAATCATCCGTCTGAGTGTCCGTCGATTTATCGGAAAACAGATCGGGAGTATAGTTTTCTTTTAAAACTCCATATAAAAAGTAGGCTCCTATAAATAATGCCACCGAAACGATCGCAATTATAATCAGTTTCCCATATTTTTTCACGATTATCTCCCTCCTTATTCAAAAAAGCTGAGTATTCTGCTGAGTAATCCTGTCATCATCAATACGCCCATGGCTACTAATAAAATACCGCAAACAATATTAATTATACGGTAATGCTTTTTAATGGAATTGAATGTGCCTTTCAATTTATCAATAAGAACCGCGCTTACAATAAAGGGAATCCCGAGACCTATTGAGTATGAAAGGAGCATTATGATCCCGGTTATCGTTTCGCCTTGCTGGGAAGCCAGCATCAAAGCGGATCCGAGAAAAACACCGACGCACGGTGTCCAGCCGACAGAAAAAATTACTCCGAACAGCACTGCTGAGAAAAAGCCTAATTCTTTTCCTCTGCCGAAGCCTTTTGTTCCTTTAAAAATATTCAGTTCAAATAATCCGAGAAAATGAAGTCCGAAAAATACCACGATTGCGCCCGTAACAATATTTATAATTGTCCGGTATTCTCTGAGCAACCCGCCGAGCGTTCCGGCAACAGCGCCGAGTGCAACGAATACTAATGTGAAACCGAAAACAAATCCAAGCGCATTCTTCAGTGTCTTTATTGTGCTGCGTTCTCCGTTACCGCCTGCAAAATACGAGATATAGACAGGAAGCATCGGGAGAAGACAGGGAGAAATAAATGTAGTAACGCCTTCCAGAAATGAAATCAGATATTGCATAAACGTCTCCTATTTGTTTTTTTCGTTTTTTGCACGGCATATAAGCTGCGTCATCGTTCCCATAGGGCAGTACACACACCACGAACGCGGCTTGAATAAGATCATTGTAATAAAACCGAGAATGGTGGAAGTGAGCATTACGCTGTAAAAACCGAAAGCAAACTGTGCCACACCCGGCGAAAACAGGGTTCCGTGATATGCCCAGTGCCACGGCAGCTTAAGCGTCCAGAGCAATTTTACTGTCTGACTCAGATCCTTTGTTCCTGCAAATACTAAATAAGTATTCCCCATCATAATGAAAAACATTGCAAAGAAGAATATCAAAAATCCGTATCGGAAATATTTTGATTTCATCCATTTGGGAATATCTTTTTTTCGGGAAAATCCGAATCTGCCGCCTATAAGCGAAAATAATTGCCCTCTGCCGCAATATCGGTTGCAGTATGCTTTATTGCCTTTTACAACAGATATAATGAGCGGTATGAAAAAGCACAAAAGGCCAAGCCACGCGAACAGAATATTGAAAAATCCTAAAATCAGATAGGTGAGAGAGGCTATCCATAGGTAGTCATACCATCTTTTATTTTGTTTCATTGCTCGGTCACCTCCAATGTAATTACGCTTGCAGGACATTCTTTCGCACATTTTCCGCATCCGACACACAGGTCGGAATTGATTTCGGCATAAATTCCTTTTGGAATAGCGATGGCATTTTTGGGACAGACTTTTATACAGCAGCCGCACGCTACGCATTCATTAGTGCAGACTCTTGCTTTTCTTTTCGGCATAACAAAATCCTCCTTTTGTTGTAATTTAAATTATACGGCAGAAAGAGGTTTATTTCCGTGACTAAATCACAAAGTACAATTTTCATGGTCCTGATAAAAAAATTAACTGATAAATTTCATAATATCTTGAAAACTGAGAATATTTGGATTATAATATAATTGTCTTAAGTCGTAAACGTAGATGTGTATATTGGCAAAGCTGAGCCGATTCTGCAGAATTTGTATTGAATCGGATGCACTTAAACCGGTTCGACTGATCGACTGTGAAAGATAACAAACAATCAAGTTTAAAATTTAAGCCTACATTCGGGCAATATCAGAAAGGAAAGAATTATGAAAATTGCAGTAACTTATGAAAACGGAAATGTATTCCCTCATTTCGGTCATACAGAGCAGTTTAAAATTTATGAGACTGACGGAGAAAAAATCACAGATTCTAAGGTAGTTAATACAAATGGAAGCGGTCACGGCGCTTTAGCCGGAATGCTTTCCGGACTGAAGGTCGATGCACTGATTTGCGGAGGCATCGGAGCAGGCGCACAGAATGCTCTTGCAGAAGCAGGAATCAAGCTGTACGGCGGTGTGTCAGGCAGTGCGGATGATGCAGTAAATGCTTTGCTTAAAGGAAATCTTGTATATAACCCTGATGTTCGTTGCAGTCATCACGGTCATGAACATCACGGTGAAGGACATAGCTGCGGTGAAGATAAGCACGGCTGCAGCGGAAACGGCGGAAGCTGTCATAAGTGATTATTAAAAATGTTTTAAAATGCAGTCAAAATAAAGTTTAGATAATAATTCTGACAATATATGAGATATGTCAGAATTTACATAGAATATAAATGTAAATGTTTAATTGTAAAAATAGAAGCCACCTTCCGATGGCTTCTATTTTTGTCTAAGCACTATAAAAAAGATATTTTCGACAGATTTGTGTAGGAGTTTGAACTCTCACATTTATTAGTGCTTTGCGTGGCAAAAGTTTATGCTTGAGTTTTTGCTACCCATTCATCCCAACGGGGATCTGCTTTTATTTCTTTTTCTGCTTGACTGTAATCTGGATTACACCAAAAAGGCCAGTCATTGGGCAATTCTTTTGCAATGCTTCCATCAGTCGGATCGAATTTGTATTTTACAAAGCAAACAAGCGGCGCTGTAAAGTAATGCTCCGAACCGTCACATACTTTTTCTAAAGCCTTTGCATGATCCAAGGCCTTATCAAGCGATACAAAAGCGTCATCATGATAGCCGCGTTCCCATTGTATTCTTGAAAGATATAAGTAGAGCTTGAGCAGAATGTCATTATATTCACCGAAGTTTCCGTCATCGCATATCAAATTAAATAATTCGATTGCTCCATTGATCTTTTTGATAGGCATATCGCTATCATAATGATTCTTGTTTGTTATAAGATCGTAAACTAACTGTTCTGAGAATTTTTTTGCAGATTTTAACAGGAAATCTCCGATATATCCGGCCTCTTCTTTTCCGTTGCTTGCATTTGCAAGCATAATTTCTCTGCAATCATTCAGTTTCGGCATTCTTTCGGCATAAGAAACAGCTTTTGCAGTTTCTCCAATATTTCTATAAAGAAGTACAAGTATAGATATTGCCTTTGTATTTATGGCGTTATCCTTTGTAGTGTCTACAAGATTTTCGCATATTTTGATCGATTCGTTCCAATATTCGTTCTTTTTGTGTACATCGTAATTGTGCTGAATATAGCCTTCTTCATCGTAATACAGCCACTCGTTATGCCGTCTCCATCCTGCCTCATTCAAAGTGTCCGCAAGAGTGATAAGTAATTTATCGTTCTGTGGGTATTCAGCAAGACCTTCGCGCAGAATAGCGAGACAATCGTCTACCCATTCATCATCACCACGAACTTTTATATGATAGCTATCGATTTTATCAATAATCGCATCAATTTTTCTTTCACGATCATTCTGATATCCGAAAAGTTCGTCTATTGTGATGCCGAAATAGTTAGCTATGGCAGGAAGAAGTTCCATATCAGGATAGCAACCACCTGATTCCCAACGAGATACCGCTTGTGAGGTGACGCTCAAAGCATCTGCCAATGCCTCTTGTGTCCTTCCGTCACGACGGCGTAGTTCGCGTATTTTATTACCTAAAGTCAGTTGCATAATCGCACCTCCAATAATTTTATCACCGGTGTGATTATAGTATATCACAAAATTAAAAAAAAACAATTATCAAATAGTTGTTTCAAATACAATCATCGGTTGAGTATAATGTGGAGTACGCACAAGGCGAGACTGAATTTTAGAGTATGTATTTTTTAATGAGATCTTTATTATGCGGAATTAAATATCGTTGCAGTCTATAGGGTATTAAATGAAAAACGACAAGTCGAAACTTGTCGTTTTTTGGCTGCGGAAGAAGGATTTGAACCCTCACAAACAGAGTCAGAGTCTGCCGTGCTGCCATTACACAATTCCGCAATATTCATTTGCTGTTCCATTCAACGGTTATTATTATATCAGAATTATTTTTATTTGTCAATATGTTTTAAAAGTTTTTTATCTTTTTTATTCATAAAACTTCCGGAATGGCTGAAAGACATTCCGGAAGTTGATTGATCAGAATTCAACAGTTCCGATGTAAATGACTGTACCGTCACTTATAGTAAGCTTTGATGCGCCTACTGCTGCGCTTGTAAGCGTTATTCCGTTATATGTTTTCTGTGTTGCATATTCACTTGCATCGGTATCTGCTGCTTCGGAAGTCCATATTGAAATATAAATTCCTTTTTCGGTATCCTGTTTTGCATCGCCGACCTTTGTAAGAAATGCGCCGTATCCTGAATCCTCGGAGGCATAATCTACATTTTTGTCAGATTTGAGGTAATTAAGCACCGAAATAAGTCCCTCCGTTACCTCGACTTTATCGAGATCGACCTTATATGAAGTTTCTTTTTCGTCAGCATTTATAACGACAGTGCAGTATCCGTTTTTATTTCCGCAGGATACAAATACCGTGACGGTGATCGCAATCAATGCAATGACCGAAATCAACCTGAATATTTTTCTGTTTATCATACAAAAACATTCCTTTCTTTTTTGAAGCAATAAATATCTTATATTATACAAATCAAATGAGCAAATGTCAATACTGAACTTAAGCTGAATCCGTTTTTTTACTTTTCATCATACCACGTTTCTCCGATGCTCAGATCCACCGTAAGCGGCACAGACAGTTCTACGGCGTGTTCCATCTGCTTTTGCAGGATTTCTGCAGCTTCTGCGGCGCAATCGCGGTGTGCTTCTACTATAAGCTCGTCGTGTACCTGAAGAATAAGTTTTGCGTCTATTCCGGCTTTTTTAAGTGCCTGCACGGTCCTTATCATGGCAATTTTTATGATATCCGCAGCAGTTCCTTGTACCGGACTGTTCATTGCGACACGCTCTCCGAACGCGCGAAGCGGAGCCTTGGGACTGTGTATTTCGGGGATATAGCGTTTTCTGCCGTATAATGTTGTAACAAATCCTGTCACGCGTGCCTGTTCCTTAGCGCCTTCCATAAATTCGTGTATACCGCTGTATTTATCGAAATAGCTGTTTATATATTCTTTTGCTTCTTTTTTTGTTACACCGATATCCGCAGCAAGTGAAAAATCTCCGATACCGTATACTATGCCGAAATTTACCGCTTTAGCGCGTTTGCGGAGTTCAGGAGTTACCTCATCGGGAGATACTCCGAATACCTGACTTGCGGTAACGGTGTGTATATCGTCGCCGTTTATAAACGCCCCGATCATAGCAGGATCTCCTGACATATGAGCGAGTATGCGAAGCTCGATCTGCGAATAGTCTGCGTCGATCAGCAGACGGTCGTTGCTTCTCGGAATAAAGTATTTTCTGAACCGGCGTCCGAGTTCGGTTCTTATCGGTATATTCTGAAGATTAGGTTCGGCGGATGAAAGTCTGCCCGTAGCAGTTACGTTTTGCTTAAAGCTTGAATGGATTATACCGCTGTCGTCAGCAGCCCTGAGCAGTCCGTCGGCATATGTTGACCTGAGCTTTGTGACTTGTCTGTATTCGAATATCTTATCAATTATAGGATGATACGGACGGAGCTTTTCGAGAACTTCTGCGGATGTTGAATATCCGCTTTTTGTTTTTTTGACAGCGGGGAGCATTAGCTTATCAAACAGAATCTCACCGAGTTGCTTCGGCGAATTGATGTTGAAATTTGTTCCGGCCAACTCATATATGCATGCAGCACTTTCATCGGCTGTTGTTCCGAGTTCTTTTCCGAAATCGCGGAGTCCGTCGCAGTCAACCTTGAAGCCGGTAAGTTCCATCTCTGCAAGGACACGCGCAAGAGGAAGCTCGATCCTGTAATATATCTGTTCTTCATCATCCTGTTTTATGCGGCCCGACAGAATTGAATACAGCTCATACAGAGCATCGGTCTCTGCACCGTGATATTCGTCCTCACTGTCTGAAGCAGAAAGATTTATTCCTGCGTATGCGCTTGCTGTTTTAGGCAGATCTGTCCCTCCGTCTCCGGGGTTGATTACATATGCCGCAAGAGAGACGTCGAAAATATTATCTGACGGTGTTATTCCCGACGGCGCAAGCGTTTTTATAAGCTCTTTGAGATCGTATACGCATATTGCGGCATTTCCGGAAAAAACAGGTTCAAGCTCCGACAGATCGCTGTAATTGTATATGATCCGGTGCTGAGCGGTTCTTATAAATGCTTTTCCGGAACCGTTTTCGCCGCAGACAACAGAAAGCGCGATCATATCTCCTGATGAAATATCGGTGAGACTTTCGCGGTCTGCATATTTATATTCGGTATCTGAGCGGTCTTTGTCAGTATTGCTTTTTTCGGAAGTTAATTCAAGACGCTTTATCAGTTTGTCAAAATTAAGCTTATTGAAAAGCTTCAGCAGATCATCGGCTTTAATTCCGGTGTATCTTATATCGTCAAGAGATAGTCCGGCAGGAGCATTTGTATCTATCTTTGCAAGCTTGTACGATATATATGCGCTTTCTTTTCCGCTGATTAATTTTTCGAGCGCGGATTTTCCTATAGGAAGAGCATCTCCGGCTTCAATTTTTTCGTATATTCCGTCAAGCGATCCGCATTCGCTGATAAGCTTAACAGCTGTTTTTTCTCCGATTCCCGGAACGCCGGGAATATTGTCTGAACTGTCGCCCATAAGAGCTTTTATATCAACAAGCCGCGCCGGAACAGTGCCGTATTTTTCGGCAAATGCTGCCTCATCCCATAAGTCGGTACCACGGTTTCCTGCAAGCAGCACCGATACATTAGAATTTATAAGCTGAAGAGAATCACGGTCTCCCGTCAGAACATATACATGTATATCATTTTCCGCGCCGATACGCGAAAGCGTTCCGAGCAGATCGTCTGCCTCATAGCCTTCAAGCTCACAAATTCTGAATCCGAGATATTCCATTGTTTGTTTTGCATACGGAAGCTGCTGTGCAAGTTCTTCCGGCATTCCTTTTCTGGTTGACTTGTATCCGTCGTACATTTTATGTCTGAAGGTCGGGGCTTTGAGATCGAATGCTACGGCTGCATAATCCGGTGAAATTTCTTCGAGTTTCGGAAGTATTATTGTCGTCATACCGTATATTGCACCCGTCTGTATTCCGTCCTGAGATGTAAGTGCAGGCATACCGTAGAATGCGCGGTTGAGAATGCTGTTGCCGTCTATAACAAGCATTTTTTTCAAATGGGATCATTCCTTTCGAAATAAAAAGTTTTTATATATTTTTATTCTGCATTTTGTATTGATTTATTCATCTGTTATGTAGTATAATAAAACAGATAGGTGTCCCGAAGCTGCTTATCATACTGTTAAAAGCAAAGGAGGGTGAAAAGAAGATTTTCAATTTATTCGGAAATAAAACATCGGGAAAGGCAAAACCATCTGCCATTGCATTTGTTGATTATGAGCATTGGTATATCTCTATGGATCGGGTATTTAAGTCCAAGCCTGACATAAGAAAATGGTGCAGTACAATATCGCAGCAGTATGATGTACGCGATATTCTGTTCTTCGGAGATTTTTCAAATCCTTCATTGCGTGCTGAAATAACAAGAATACGTGAAGTTTCAAGCAGTATAATTGAAACGCAGAATGCGTCTGCATTCCATAAAAAGGATTATACGGATTTCATTATGCTTGATCATATATACCAGCGTGCGATGACATACGAAGCGGATACCGATGTATTTATAATATTTTCAGGTGACGGACATTTCAGTTCTGTTGCAAGCTTTCTTGTAAACAGATGTAATAAAACCGTTGATGTATACGGCGTGCGTGACTGTCTCAGTACTCAGCTTAAAAATACGGCAAGTATTGCGTCGGAGTGGCCTCTCGAAGAAGATATTCAGGTATCGGCAGGACCTGCCGATACGGTTGTGAGTGCTAAAAAGGCAGATGTCATGGAAAAGCCTAAGAAAAATGTCAAAGGCTTTGTGAAAGACGATATCAAAGTATCGGCGACAAGTGACAAAAATAACAAGCCTGTAAAGAAAGAGAAGGCTCAGACCGCCGAAAAATCAAAGCAGGAACCGTCGGTTCAGATGAATCCCGACAGGACATCGGGTAAGCCGTCTAAGTCTATAAAGTCTGTCCAAAAAACAGACATCGATAGATCTTCAGGCAATTTGAAAAACATAAAGGCTGTGTCCGAAAATGCTGCTTTAAGCGCCGGAAAAACAGGATCGAAAAAAAGAGATCCTGCTGCAAACGGGCAAACAGTAAAATCCGAAAACGGTAAAAAGACTGTTGTTGCAGTGCAAAGCAAAAACGTTAAAATACCGGGAAATAAGTCTGTCGTACAAACACAGAAGCAAGGCGTGAAAACGTCGGAGAAAAACAAGCCGGACAGTAAATCGGCTGTTGGATCTTCAAAAGATATGTCTGTGCTGAAAGCAAACCGGAAGAATTCCGGTAATAATACTGCAAAAAAAAGTGATAAAGTCCGCGAAGAAAATAAAGTATTTGCTGCAGAAAAAAACGATTTGCCTACAGCTGTTGAAAGCGGAGATATTTTCCTTTCATATTACAAAGATATTATAAAGAATATATCTTTTTATGAGAAAAATAATGCCGGAAAAACTCAAATGCGTTATACATACGGAGGAACTGCCGACGGAGTTGCGGAATACTACGGACATGACCGTGACATGGTAGCGGTCGCGCTTGACCGTCTGTGCGATATGGGATATATAACTCTCGGATCCGGATTTTCAAAGAATTCAAAAGTTATTTCTGTCAACTGGGACAGGGTAAAAGACGCAAAGCTTATGTAGTTAAGCGGTTGCAAATTCGCATCAGTTGGTTTTGCCTCTTAGCTTTACCGCGATGGTTCCGATCAGAAAACGGGGAAGCGCGAGCATTCGTATTATTCTCGTCGGTTCTCTGAACAGTCTGTAAAGCCATTCAAGACCGAGCTTTATGAATATTTTCGGCGCGCGTTTTGCGGTTCCTGCAAAAATATCAAGTGTTCCGCCGAATCCGCAGCAAAGCTTTACGCCGAGCTTGTCCTTGTTATTATACATAAAGACTTCCTGCTTCGGTACTCCGAGGCAAACAAAGAGAATATCAGCGCCGCTGTCATGGATTCGGGCTGTGACGGCGGCATCGTCTTTAAAATATCCGTCGCATGTACCTGCGATCCTGAGTCCCGGATACTTTTTCTGCATATTTTTAGCTGCAATATCCGCTACCGATTCAGACTCTTCGGTTTTGGGTTTTCCGCCGAGAAAAAATACGCTGAATCCTTCTTTCGCTGCATCTGAGAGAATTCCGTCGGCGATCTCAACGCCGGCGACCTTTCCTTTGTGCAGCGGAGTGCCGAGTATTTTTGAGGCGGTTATGACTCCTATTCCGTCCGGAATTATAATATCGGCGCTTCCGATTATTTCATAATATTCATTATGCTCTATGCACAGCTGAAGTATTTCGGAGTTGGGAGTGTGAAGAACCGCTGAGCAGTCAGGTTTTGGATTTCTGACAAAATCCATGCACATGCCGAGAGCTTCATCATAATTTACATTGTCGAAATCTATTCCCCGGACATTTATTTGTCCGTAGGTTTTTGATTTTTTATCGTTCATAACTGGAGTTATATCCTTTCTGCCGCACATTTGCGCAGTGCGGTAATGGGCAAAATACGTTTTAATAAAGATATTATGTGATCTTTTGTGCAGTGGTTAGTATGTACCGACGGTACAAAGGATACATTCGAAAGTATACCATATAAATCGCAATTTGTAAAGTATATATTTGGTTTGCGGAATTGAAACAGCTTATGATTTAAAGCTTTGGTGGAGTTGAAATTTACGTTTTGCCGATGCAATATTGTTTTATCGAAAAGTACCGTTATGCGGTGCGAAATGGAGAAAATTATGAAACATGTAGATATATATACGGACGGAGCCTGTAAAGGCAATCCGGGACCCGGAGGCTGGGGCGCTGTTATTGTTTACGGAGCAGCTGAAAAAGAGCTTTCGGGCGGTGAGAAAAAAACTACAAATAACCGCATGGAGCTTACTGCGGCAGTATCTGCGCTTTCGGCGCTCAAAGAGCCTTGCGAGGTCACGCTGTATTCCGATTCTAAATATCTTGTGGACGCTATGACTCGCGGATGGGCGGTTTCGTGGCGGTCGCGCGGATGGATAAAAAGCGATAAAAAGCCTGCGCTTAATCCTGATCTGTGGCAGAAGCTGCTTGAACTTGCAGAAATGCATTCGATAAAATTTGTGTGGGTAAAGGGTCACGCCGGACACCGTTATAACGAAAGATGTGACAGTCTTGCGGTCGCTCAGGCTGAATCGTTTATAAAATAAATATATGTCGGATCGCGCGGTTATATTGACTGCGGCTCCGGGAACGGAGATTTTATGATTTACAATGAAGAAAAAGGACTTGAGGAAAAGCAAATATCTTCGGAGAAGGTCTACAGCGGAAGGTTGCTTCAGGTATATAAGGATACCGTTGAGCTTCCAAGCGGAGCCGAATCCGGACGCGAATATATAAAGCATGTCGGAGCTGTATGTATAGTTGCACTTACCGATGACGGAAAGATCGTTATGGAGAGACAGTACCGCTATCCTGTAGGGGAAGTAGTACGTGAAATACCTGCCGGTAAGCTTGACAGTAAGGATGAAGATCCTGTGAAAGCCGCAGCGCGTGAACTCAAAGAGGAAACCGGCATTACGGCTGAAAAATATGAATATCTCGGACCGCTGTATCCTACCTGTGCATATTCGGATGAGGTCATACATATGTTTGCGGCTCGCTCACTGAGCTTCGGAGATAGACATACCGACGATGACGAATTTCTTGAAGTGGAGCTTGTTCCTCTTGACGATGTGGCCGCGGATATTATGGCAGGGAAGATCGCTGATGCTAAAACTCAGGCTGCCGTCATGCGGGTATGGGTTTCCGAACATAGCGTGAAAAAGAATAAAAATAATTGAATTTTTTCTGATCGTTGTAAATCGGAATTAATAGGAGTATTATTATGAAATGCCCGTATTGTGATCAGGAAATGCAGGGAGGAATTATATCTGGAAGCGGAAGAAGCGGTGTATATTGGAAAAAGGGTGATAAAAAAGCAAATTTTATGGACATATTGGGCGGTACAGGAATTATAAAAGCGGCAAAATACACACTTCTTTCGTTCACAATTGAAGCGAATTATTGTGAAGCCTGCAAAAAAGTTATATTTGAAACCGATATTTCAAAGTGAATACGATGCAGATTAAAAATAAAAGTAAAACAGCTGAAAAGAAATTTATTTTCTCTTTCAGCTGTTTTTATGTGTATTAGCTTTTGCTGTTTTTTATTTTACATTTCGAAAACCGGTGTTCCGAGTGCTTCCTTTGTAGCTGCAATAAGATCAGCGGGAAGCTCAGGAGCATAAAGCTCGGGAGCCTGCTCAAAGCGAAGCGCTTCATCTGCCGCAAAGCTGTCTCCGCGAGCCATGATATCTACAATGTCGGATACAACAGCGCTTGCAGTGGGAAGCATTCCCGCGCCGCGTCCGTAGAACATAACATCACCGACCGAATCGCCGCGGACCATTATGGCGTTGAATACATCGTCGACTCCGGCGAGCGGATTTTCATTTTTGACAGCGTACGGTTCAACAGAAAGATGGATCCTTCCGTCGTCAAGCTTTACTGCACGTCCGATCAAACGGATTTTTGCGCCGCTTTCCTCGGCTTTCTTTATATGGTCAAGAGTTATATCGCGGATTCCGCGTGTTTTTACTGCATCTTTAGGAATGAGTTTTCCGAATGCGATAGCGGCGAGAATGCATATTTTGCGGCATGCATCCCAACCGTCAACATCGGCGCTGGGATCGGCTTCTGCATATCCGAGCTTCTGAGCTTCGCTCAGTACCTCATCATATGGCAGACCTTCATTTCTCATACGCGATAGTATGTAGTTGGTTGTTCCGTTAAGTATCGCGTTGATCTCTGTTATCGTATTTTGCGCTGTAAGCGAATGGATGAGCGGAGATATTACGGGGATTCCGCCGCCTACGCTTGCTTCAAAGCGGTAACGAATATTGTTTTCATCTGCAATGCGGAGCAATTCTTCTCCGAAACGCTCGACAACCTCTTTGTTTGAAGTTACGACATTTTTTCCTGCGCGCAGAGCAGCAACCGTAAAGTCATAAGCAGGATGAGAGCCGCCGAGCATTTCTGCTACGATAGATACATCCGGATCGTTTTCTATGATTCTGAAATCATGTACAACACGGTCTTCGAGAGGGTCTCCGGGAAACTCGCGGAGGTCGAGAATATATTTGATATTGAATTCTTTTCCTAAACGCTTTTGAATCTGCTCCTTGTTTTTCATAAGTACCTGAGCAGTTCCTTTTCCAACTGTACCGTAACCGAGAATTGCGATATTTAACATTTTGATATTTGATCCTTTCGATGACTTTTCTTTAATCTATATCTATATTTAATATTTATATAAACTTTGAGTAGTTTGCTTTAGCTGTTTCATCTGCATAATAAAGCTTAAAAACTATATAACCCGGGCGATCTGCTATCGGGTATGTATCTGCAACAGGCAGAATAAGCGTACCGTTTTCCGAATCTATATTTGCAAGCCGTATTGCTTCAGTGATCGCGATGTAGAGCTGATCATCTGAGGGAGAGAAGGGTGCATATATCTCGCCGTAGCGGGTTTCTGATTTTGCAAGATCGGTTATCAGCGGTCTTAGTATGCCTGTAAGCTCCTGTTCGCTATCTGCTTTTCGGAGGGCGAGAGCATAATAATCCGGAACATTTTCGGACGAGGGAATAATTTCCTGATCGTATATATTTCGTTCGATGGCTATTTCCGATGTGCTGATTGCAAAATATGCATGCAGTGCCGCCGAAGGATCCTCAGGTATTTCCGGATCGTCCCATAGCGTATCGACATGATAGTAGTTTCCGTTGTCACATACAAGATTCCATACAAGATTCGAGCCGCTTTTGCGTTGATTACCGAAAACAAGACAGCTGTATATTCCGGCTCTTTCGAGCAGTAATCCGTATGCCTGTGCATATCCGTCTGCAGACGCCTTGCCGAGAACGATGGCGCCGTATGCAGAGCCGTAAAACGGATTTATGCTTTCATCGGGACTTATGGGACTGCATGATGCGATAAGTGCGTCATGCAGAGTCAGAACCTTGCTGAAATTTTCTTCGGCTCCGTCGGTCATCGCTACAAGCTGCCCAAGCTTGCTTTCAAGCTCTTTTTTCATTGTGTCGATCTGTTCCGGAACGGCATAATAATACATTTTAACCATACTTTTACGGTAGGAATTTTGTATTTCAAGAGAGCTGAAATCAACATAAAAAAGCTCCGGATGTTCGGCGCGGATATATTCAATTACCCTTGTCAGATCGCTTCCGTCGTAGGTGTAATCAAGAATTTCGGTATACTCGTCGCACCCCTTTGCTGCGTCTGTTATAGAGGTGTAAAGCTTTTTTTGCTTGAGCGAGAGGCGATTATAGTATATGAGATTTATATTATAATTTCCGGAGACTGTTTCGGAACTCGCGCGGTTTATTATGTCCCCGATATTTATGCACGCAAGAATAACAGCAGCAAGCAACACCGGACATGCCGTAATCGTCAGTATCCGTTTTGCCGTAATTTTAGCGGTTACGGACGAAGCGTTTTTGATTTTGAAAAAATTACGCATCTTCAGTAACCTTTCTTCTGAAATGTTCTATCTTGCATTAAATGACGGAGGTTTTGTTTTGCGCACATTAAATTATAGCATTTTATTGGGATAATTGCAATAGAATTTTGAAAGTTTGTATAGACAATCGAAAAAAAATATGATATACTATTTTTAACTTTGTTGTTTATCGGCGTACTTTTATAAGTATACTGCGCAAAGTACGAATGTAATATCAGGACGGCAAAAGACTGTATAGCATATACCTTATTTATCCCGGAGGAGTTGAGCGGAGTGAAGATACTTAAATTCAGTGTAGGCACTATGGGAACGAACTGTTATTTTCTTATAGGTGCAGGTTCGGGAGAGTGTGCTGTTGTCGACCCGGGTGATGAAGCGGATAAGATAATCAGAAAACTTGAAGATCATGAACTCAAATGCACGCATATTTTGCTGACACATGCACATTTTGATCATATCATGGCGCTCGAAAGGCTGAGACAGTCGACAGGCGCAAACGTATATTTACATGAGGAAGATGCTGAGTTTCTTACGGACAGTGAGCTGAATCTCATGTCACGCTTTTCTTCCGATAAGATCGAAGTTTCTCCTGCAGATGTTCTCCTGCATGACGGCGACAAAATAACCGTAGCGGGTGAAGAAATCACAGTTATGCATACGCCCGGGCATACACCGGGATCGGTATGCTATCTCTGCGGAAAGGACATGATAAGCGGAGACACACTTTTCCGTGACAGCATAGGAAGATATGATTTCCCGGGCGGAGATTTTATGACGCTCATGCATTCGCTTAAAATACTTGCTGCACTTGAAGGCGATTACAAGGTTTATCCCGGGCACGGAATGACAACTACGCTTGAACGCGAACGCAGCTCAAACCTGTATTTGAACTGATCATAACTTAACGGTATTTAAATCTGAAAGGAAAATATATCAGAATGGAATCAATAGATTACGGCAGACTTGCAGAACTTCTTTTTCCGACGTTACCGAAACGCCCGACGATATGGAAAAAAAATATCCTCCGCGTGAGCTTCCCGCAGAGGCAAAGGTAACGAGATTTGCACCGAGTCCTACGGGATTTGTTCATTTCGGAGGACTTTTCCCGACAAGGGTGTCGGAGCGGCTGGCACATCAGAGCGGGGGCGTTTTTTATCTTCGGATCGAGGATACTGACGCGAAGCGCGAAGTTGAGGGCGCTGAGGAGAATCTTATCGGAACGCTTCAGAATTACGGGATCGTTTTTGATGAGGGAGCTTTGCCCGGCGGATCTGAAAAGGGTGTTTACGGTCCGTACCGACAGAGTGAAAGAAAAGCGATATATCACGTTTTTGCCAAGGATCTTGTAAAACGCGGTTTTGCGTATCCCTGCTTCTGTACCGAAGAGGAGCTTACCGCCATCCGCGCTGAGCAGGAGGCTGTAAAAGCCGATCCCGGATATTACGGAAAATGGGCTGTGTGGCGCGATGCTCCGATAAAGAAAATAACCGAAAAGCTTGACGCAGGAGAAGCTTTTGTGCTTCGTTTCCGTTCCGTCGGAAATATCGAGCATAAAATGAAGTTCACCGACCTTGTAAAGGGCCAGGTTGAAATAACCGAAAATGACCGCGATCATGTTCTGCTCAAGAGCGACGGTATTCCTACGTATCATTTTGCGCATGCCGTTGACGATCATCTCATGCGTACCACGCATGTTGTACGCGGAGAAGAATGGCTCTCGTCATTGCCGTTCCATATACAGCTTTTCTCTGCACTCGGTTTTAAGCTTCCGAAATATCTGCATATTTCACAGCTTATGAAGCTCGAGGGCAATTCAAAGAAAAAACTTTCAAAGCGCGATCACGGAGTGGATATGCGCTGGTATGATGCGCACGGCTATGCTTCCGAGGCTTTGACCGAATATGTTATGACGCTGCTCAACTCGAATTTTGAAGAGTGGCGCGCAGCTAATCCTACAGCACCGTTTGAGGATTTTGCTTTTACTGTTAAGAAAATGAGTACATCAGGCTGCTTGCTTGATATGGACAAGCTTGCCGACGTCAGCAAAAATACGATATCCCGTATGACAGCAGAGCAGGTATATGACAAGACGCTTGCGTGGGCAAAGCTTTATGATGAGGAATTTGCCGTTCTTCTTGAGTCTGATCCTGATTATGCAAAGAGGATACTCTCGATAGGACGCGGAGGAAATAAGCCGCGCAAGGATCTGACTACATGGTCGGATGTTAAGCCTTATATGGGATTTTTCTATGACGAACTGTATTCCGTTCAGGATGAATACCCGGACAAATTCGATACGGAAGATATCAAAAATATTCTTCTCGGATTTGCTTCTTCTTACGATGAGACAGCGGATTCATCGCAGTGGTTTGACGGTGTAAAGGCGCTTGCCGATAAAAACGGTTTTTGTCCGGATATGAAGCAATATAAAAAGGATCCGTCGGCGTTCAAGGGCAGTGTGGCTGACGTCAGCATGTTTTTGCGCGTCGCCGTTACAGGTAGGCAGAATTCTCCGGATCTTTACGAGGTAATGCATCTACTCGGATGTAAGCGCGTTATTGCAAGGATCAATGCGGTTGCTGCATCGCTTTGAGTACTCAGGTATGCAGACAGACTTTGCTGAACGTATTTTATATAATAAAATTGTTGTTTTTATGCCGTAATGTTGCGGCGGAAGGGAGAATAAAATGCCGGAAGTTGCCGGAAATGTTGCAGAAACATCTTCAAATTTTATACATGACATAATAGATGCGGATCTGAGCAGCGGAGTAAATGATGCGGTTCATACGCGATTTCCTCCGGAGCCTAACGGATATCTGCATATAGGAAGCGCAAAGGCTATATGGATCAACAGTGAGACCGCGCAGAAATACGGCGGACTTTTCAATCTCCGTTATGACGATACAAATCCTATGAAGGAGAGCGACGAATATGTGCGCTCTATATATGAGGATCTGCATTGGCTCGGAGCCGATCCGACCGGAGGCGTGTTTTACGGTTCTGATTATTTTGAAAAATGCTATGAATTTGCTGTAAAGCTTATAAAAAACGGCGATGCGTACGTTTGCGATCTTTCCAAGGAGGATCTTGCCGAATATCGCGGTGATGCGGACGATTTTTCAGACAAGGGAATGGTTTCTCCGTACCGTGACCGTCCGATAGAGGAAAGCCTTGATCTGTTTGAGCGTATGAAGAACGGTGAATTTCCGGACGGCGCGCGTACTCTGAGGGCAAAAATAGATCCGTCCTCCGACAATTCGTATCTGCGTGATCCGGTCATATACCGTATACGCCATGTGCATCATCACAGACAGGGCGACAGATGGTGCATCTATCCCATGTACGATTTTGCGCACCCGATACAGGACGCTCTCGAAGGAATAACGTATTCGCTCTGCTCTACAGAATTCCGCAATCACAGACCGCTCTATGATTGGGTTATAGAACATTGCGGATTTACCGATCATCCTCCGAAGCAGCGTGAATTCGGACGTATGAACGTTACTTATACCGTAATGAGTAAACGTTTTCTGAGATTTCTTGTTGAGCAGGGGGCTGTTGACGGATGGGATGATCCTCGTATGCCTACGCTTTCCGGACTGCGCCGCCGCGGATATACGCCGTCGGCAATCTTTGATTTCGTAAAGCGCGCAGGAGTTTCCAATACAGATACCACCGCAGCGGCAGAGCTTCTTGACCACTGTCTGCGTGAAGAACTCGGGGAGACCGCGCCACGCAGAGTTTGCGTTACAGAACCGGTTAAAGTAGTAATAACAAATTATCCCGAAGATAAAACCGAATATTTCCGTATGCCCAATCATCCGGCAAGACCTGAGGACGGCTACCGTGAGCTTCCTTTTTCTAGGGAAATATATATTGAAGCTTCCGACTTTGCCGAGGTTCCGCCGCCGAAATTTTTCAGGATGAAACCGGGCGGAGAAGTGCGTCTTATGAGTGCGTATATAGTCCGCTGTGACGAAATAGTAAAAAATGACGACGGAAGTATATGTGAAATTCACTGCACGGCAGATCTCGAAACCGGATGCGGCAATCCTGCGGACGGAAGAAAGATAAAGGGAACTATACACTGGATATCTGCACGCGATTGTGCCGATATAAATATAATGATGTATGACCGTCTGTTTACAATACCGGACATAGCGTCGCTTACCACATCCGAGCATGACGTATCGGAGATCCTTCCGTATGTAAATCCCGATTCGGCACGTCTGATAACCGGATGCAAAGCTGAAAAAGCGATACTTGACGCAAAACCCGGAGAGGCGGCTCAGTTTGTAAGAATTGGATATTTCACCCCTGATACGCATTCGGAAAATACGTTTAACCGTATTATTCCGCTTAAGGACGGTTATAAGCCGGATACGGCAAAAAAATAATCAGGATAACGCTGATTACGTAAATATTTTTATTCTAAATATAGGATAAAGCTTTGAAATTGAACAGCGCACTGCCGCCGAAGCGCATAATGATATAGAAAAATCTGAAACAGAAGATTTTTTAAGGCGGAGAAACGAGGAATTAACATGTTTACACCTACAACCAAAATAAAAGCAGGAATTATCGGCGCGACAGGAATGGTTGGTCAGCGCTTTATTACCCTGCTTGAAAATCATCCGTATTTTGAACTTACAGCTCTTGCTGCAAGCGCACGTTCCGCAGGCAAGACTTACAGCGAAGCAGTCGGAGATCATTGGAAACTTTCTCAGCCGATGCCCGAATCTGTAAAGAACATGATTGTTATGGATGCTGCTGATGTGAAGGCGGTAGCTGATAAGGTCGATTTTGTTTTCTGTGCAGTCAACATGGATAAGCAGGAGATAATTGCTCTTGAAGAAGCTTATGCACGTGCAGAAACTCCCGTTTTCTCAAATAACTCTGCAAACCGCTGGACTCCCGACGTTCCGATGCTGATGCCTGAGGTAAATGATTCTCATGTTGATATTATTGAATATCAGAAGAAGCGTCTCGGCACAAACCGCGGATTTATCGTTGTAAAGCCGAACTGCTCTATCCAAAGCTATACTCCTCTTCTTACTCCTCTGCTTGATTTTAAACCCAAAACGGTTGTTGTTACTACATATCAGGCTATCTCCGGAGCAGGTAAGACCTTCAAAGACTGGCCTGAGATGAATGACAATGTCATTCCTTATATAGGCGGTGAGGATGAAAAGAGCGAGCAGGAGCCGCTTAAAATATGGGGACATATCGAAAACGGTCAGATCGTTAAGGCTGCAGCGCCTGTTATATCTGCTCAGTGCATACGTGTTCCCGTGAGCGACGGACATCTTGCAGCGGTGTTTGTATCGTTTGAAAAGAAGCCTGACAAGGAAGAGATCCTTGCACGCTGGAAGGAATTCCGCGGCAAACCGCAGATTCTCGGACTTCCGCATGCTCCTGAGCAGTTTATTACCTATATGGAAGAGGATAACCGTCCTCAGACAGGAATCGACCGTGACATTTACGGAGGAATGGGCATAACTGCAGGCCGTCTGCGCAGTGATAATAATTTTGATTGGAGATTTGTCGGACTTTCTCATAATACTCTTCGCGGAGCGGCAGGCGGAGCAATGCTCGGAGCAGAACTTCTTGCTGCAGAAGGCTATCTTACAAGAAAATAAAATTAAAATATATATTACTAAAGGACCGCCTGAAAACGGCGGCCTTTTTTGAAAACAATGAAAGCAAACAGTCTTATGGCTGCTTTATCCAATCTAAAGATTGTTTACAATTAAGCCATAAAAAATACATGGTATTTTATTCTTTATGATGATATAATAAGCGCATAAAGTTTTACTGCGCAAAACTTTGCGGCTTTGCCGTTCGTGCTTTGCACGGTCTGCGCAATTGACGGCCTTTTAAAAATGTCCTTGCGAGCAAACATTTTTGCTTAATGGTAGAATAATCTAACGACGTAAACCGAAACCTTGCTATGCAAGCTTTCGGACGTCTGAGAGAACATTGAATGACTAAATCGATGGCTTCGCCATCCCGCGCCTTGCGGCGCTGCTGCGTTTCACGCAGCGATTTATGATATAATAAACAACATGAAAAATATTGTTCATTTTGAATACGATAATTAGGCAAATTCATGTATCATGTCTGAATTTAATACAGCTCAGCTTTTTTGTCTGTTTTTTATTTTTGATTTTTTGATATAATGAGATTACAACGATAGATCGTTTCAATTTGATATTTACAGGAAAGGTATTATCGTTTATGAAGAAAATTGACGGTACTGTTGTCAGAGAGACATGTTTTGTTGCACTTGCTGCTCTGCTTTTCAGCTCTGTAATGGAGATAATATTTCTGATTGCCGGACGGTGGGATTATACTGTTTTACTCGGGAACCTTCTCGGAGCTGCAGTTTCTGTCCTTAACTTTTTTCTGATGGGTATAACTATTCAGAACTCTCTGGAAAAAGAGCAAAAAGAGGCGAAAGACACCATTAAGCTGTCAAAAGCACTTCGCGACATTATGCTTTTGCTTGCAGCAGTGCTTGCCGTTGCAGTCCCTTGTTTTAATATTGTTTCAGGACTTGTATCGCTTTTCTTTACCAGATTAGCTGTTGCGATCAGACCGTTTTTTAAGAAATTCTGATTTAAGCTATTTGATTTTAAATGAAAGGATTTCGGAAAATGAAAGAAAAAGACAAACGATTTATCGTTACTGATATTTTTCTTATAATACTTGCCGTGCTTCCGATTGTATTCGGAATAGTGTTGTACATATTGACAAAGCCGCCGGCAGACGGGATTGAAATAACGGGAGCAAGAATATATTTTACAATCAATACGCCGATTCAGCCTTTGCCTATCACAGAATCTCAGGTAAACTCATGGCTTGTAATGCTTTCGATATTCTGGCTTTGCCTGTTTATAACGCACGGTATAAAAGAAAGACCTGACAGCAAAAGACAGCATCTGGCGGAATGGATAGTTGAAAAGACCGAGGAGCTTGTAAAAAGCAATATGGGGGAATTTTTCGGAGGCTTCGCTCCGTTTATTGCTGCCATAATGGGACTGTCGGCTTTTTCAAGCCTTATCACTCTTTTCGGTCTTTATCCCCCTACATCAGACCTTAACGTAGTCGGAGGTTGGGCGCTTGCGGTATTCTTTCTTATAACACATTATAAAATGAAATGCGGATTTCCGCATTATCTCAAAAGCTTTGCCGATCCGCCGCTGCTTGCGCCGATAAATGTGATAAGTGAGATATCGACTCCTATATCAATGGCATTCCGTCATTACGGAAATGTGCTTTCTGGAACGGTAATATCCGTGCTTATCGCAGCAGGACTCGGAGGATTGTCTTCAATGCTTCTCGGATGGCTTCCGGGTGCGCTAGGAGATATACCTTTCCTGCGGATAGGTATCCCCGCAATACTGTCCGTATACTTTGATATATTCAGCGGATGTTTGCAGGCGTTCATATTTGCAATGCTTACAATGCTTTATGTATCGAACGGCTTCGCGGCTGACGATTATCAGAAGTATCTTGCAAGAAAAAAGGGAAGAAAAAAGACAGCATAGTCTGTTTTATTATAAATAACTAAAGATATAAAATAACGGAGGAATCAAATAATGTTAGAGATTGCTATTGGTATTATACTCGGCGGATGCGCACTTGGTGCAGGTATGGCTATGATCGCCGGAATCGGACCCGGTATAGGTGAAGGAAATGCTGTTGCAAAGGCGTGCGAGGCTATCGGAAGACAGCCTGAGAGTAAGGGTGCAGTGACGACTACTATGCTTATGGGATGCGCGATCGCGGAAACTACAGGTCTTTATGCGCTTGTAATTGCGATTCTGCTTATCTTCCTTGCACCCGGACGCTTCGTTGATATTCTGATGAAAGCAATCGGCTGATTTGGGAATATCTGTGGAAATGAAAGGACAAGAATTATATGCAATCGCTTGAGGTAATATCTCTCAACATATGGCATATTCTCATATCTCTTGCAAATCTGCTCATACTCTATTTTCTTATAAAAAAATTTTTATACGCACCGGTTAAAAAGGCTTTGGCACAGCGTCAGAGCGCTATAGAGCAGGATTATTCCGAAGCGCAAAAAGCGCGTACCGATGCACTTGCGGATAAAGCAGAGTACGAAAAACAGCTGAGCGAGGCTCATGAAGAAGCAGGCAGAATAATAAAGGAAGCTGCATCTGTAGCTTCCTACCGCGAAAATGAGATAATATCAGAGGCACGCGACCGTGCGGCCGGAATTGTACGCGAAGCGGAAAATGAAGCTGAACTTCTTAAACGCAAGGCGGATGAAGATATAAAGAGTGAGATTGTAGATGTATCTGCGCTTTTGACAGAAAAGCTTCTTGACCGCGAGATTAATGAGAATGATCATCGCAATTTAATTGATTCATTCATTGATAAAATTGACGATATAAGATAAGTGAATATAATTTATCAGACAGGCTGAGGAAGGGAGCTGTGCCGATATGAACGATGTGAAAAAAGAATATGCCGACGCACTTTTTTCTCTTGCTGTTGAATCAGGCTGTGAAAAGCAATTTTCGGAAGTTATGGGGAATATATCCGGAGTGTTTACCGAATTCCCTGAGTATGTGGATTTTCTGATGTCGCCTTCTGTTTCGGCTGATGAGCGTTGTGAACTTATCGAAAATGCTTTCGGAGATACACTTCCGGAATATATTTTGTCTTTTTTGCAGCTTTTATGCAAAAACAGAAGAATAGATCAGTTTGAGAACTTTAGGGAAGAATACGACCGTCTTTTGCGTGAATCGGAAAAAAGCTCGATAGCACAGGTAACGAGCGCTGTGCCTCTTACCGACGCTCAGAAGAAAAAACTTTCTGATAAGCTTGAAGCGGTTACCGGACGAAGTGTAACTCTTGTGTGCAATGTAGACAGGAGTATTATCGGAGGTCTTACGGTAAAGTTTGACGATACGCTTCTTGACGGAAGTCTGAAGCGGCGTTTGCATGACGTTAAGTCTGTTATGGCTTCCGATGTTCCGGAACAGTCCGGATGTCGGATAGAAGGTAATAATAGCTGACCGAATGTCAGTTATGGTGAAAGGAATGATACTTACGGATGAATGATAGACCTGAAGAAATAAGCAGTATCATAAAAGAACAGATAAAAAATTACCGTTCACGGATTGAAAAGACCGAGACCGGTACGGTTATTCTCGTTGGAGACGGTATTGCAAGAGTGTACGGACTTCGTGATTGCATGTCGGGCGAGCTTCTTGAGTTTGATGACGGAAGTTTCGGAATGGCACAGAATCTTGAAACCGAAACAGTTTCTGTTGCCGTACTTTCGGATAAAAATAATATCAGAGAGGGAACAGCGGTAAAAAGGACCGGGCGTGTTGTATCAGTCCCTGTAGGTGAAGCGCTTATAGGCAGAGTTGTTGATGCGCTCGGCGCGCCGATAGACGGAAAAGGTCCTGTTGCATGCACCGAGGTGTATCCTATCGAATCTGAAGCGCCGGGTATTATCGAACGGCAAAGCGTATCAACTCCGCTTCAGACCGGAATAAAGGCTATCGACAGCATGATACCGATCGGACGCGGACAGCGCGAACTTATAATAGGCGACCGTCAGACGGGTAAAACAGAAATAGCTATTGATACTATAATAAATCAGAAAGATCAGAATGTGATCTGTATATATGTTGCTATCGGTCAGAAAAACACTTCTGTCGTTCAGCTCGTAAACGATCTGAGACGTTACGGAGCTATGGAATATACGATTGTAGTGTCTGCTTCCGCGTCTGAAAGCGCACCGTTGCAGTATATCGCTCCGTATTCCGGATGTGCTATGGCTGAATATTTCAGAAAGCAGGGGCGCGACGTACTGATCGTTTATGATGATCTCAGCAAGCATGCGGTTGCATACAGAGCGCTGTCGCTGCTTATACGCCGTCCGCCGGGAAGAGAAGCATATCCCGGAGATGTATTCTATCTGCATTCGCGTCTGCTTGAACGTGCAGCATGTGTTGCTCCGGAATTCGGAGGCGGTTCAATAACCGCTCTGCCTATTATAGAAACACAGGCGGGAGACGTATCGGCATATATTCCGACTAATGTTATTTCAATAACAGACGGACAGATATTCCTTGAGACGGAGCTTTTCCATTCAGGTATTATGCCTGCTATCAACCCCGGTATATCTGTAAGCCGTGTCGGCGGTTCAGCTCAGGTAAAGGCTATGAAAAAGGTGTCGGGAGAGCTTAAGCTTCTTTATTCCCAGTACCGTGAGCTTCAGGCGTTTGCTCAGTTTGGAAGCGATCTTGATGCCGATACCAAGTCACGTCTGGCTCTTGGCGAGCGAATAGTTGAGGTGCTTAAACAAAGCCGTAACTCTCCTGTGTCCGTTGGATGTCAGGTTGCTATTGTTTACGCAGTGATCAACGGATTTCTTAACAATGTACCCGTGTCAGGTGTATCGGATTACGAGAAGAGACTTTATACAAAACTGAAAAATGAAAAAAGTCTGCTGCTCGAGCGCTTTGAACAGGGATATTTTGATGACAGCGATGTTGCTGAGCTTCGCTCTGTACTCTCGGAAATGCAGGAGTAATGCGATATGGGAGCTGATATAAAGCTGCTCCGCAGCCGCATGAAAAGTGTAGATTCGACGCTTCATCTGACAAGCGCAATGGGACTTGTAGCTTCGTCAAAAATCAGACGCGCCGGAGAAGATATGTTTCACGGACGGGAATACGCTGCTGCTATCGGTGATATGGTAAAGGTTCTCGTTTCGAGCAGCGAGTGCGCAAGAAGTCCGTATATGAATGAAAATTCATCCGGACAAACATGCATGATCGTAATTGCCGGAGACAGAGGTCTTGCCGGAGGCTATAACGCAAATGCGTTGAAGCTTGCTTCTGAGTTTTCTGACGCAGAAATTATAAGTATAGGAAAAAGAGCTTGCGAACGCTTTGGCGGCGGATATTCGTCAGCTGAAAAATTTTCTTTTAATAATGCAAAGAAAATTTCTTCCGATCTTTGCGGCGAATTTTTGTCTGGGAAATATACCAGGATCGGTATTGTGTATACGAAATATGTGTCTATGATGACGCAGGAAGCTTCGGTCTTATGGCTTCTTCCCCTTGTTCGGGATGAAGGAAGCAAAGACGGTTCCGGAAATTCACAGCCTAAAGCATCGGTTATATTTGAACCGGGTGAACAGGAGGTTTTCGAATCAGCCGTTCCGGAGTATGTTGCCGGAATGATTTACGCATGTACAAGAGAGAGCGTTGCTTCGGAGGTTGCTGCGCGAAGAATGGCAATGGATTCTGCAGAAAAGAATGCAAGAGAGATGCTTTCCGATCTTACGCTTTCGTATAACCGGGCAAGGCAGGGCGCGATCACTCAGGAAATAACTGAGATCGTCGCAGGAAGCGAAAATTAATATTCGCTTTATTTTGCGGAATATGTACTCGGCATGTTTCGTTTTTAATGTTCGTAAAGGAGTTTTGCATATGGCAGATTCTCATATAGGTACAGTCACACAGGTCATGGGACCTGTAGTAGACGTTAGATTTGAAAAAGGAGAGCTTCCGGCGATATATAATGCGCTGACAATGCCGCTCGGCGGAAAAACGCTTACGGTTGAGGTGGCACAGCATATAGGAGACGGTATGGCAAGATGTATTGCTATGGCGTCTACCGACGGGTTGAAGCGCGGAACACATGTTACTGATACCGGTTCTGCGATAAGCGTGCCTGTAGGACGCGAAACGCTTGGGCGCATATTTAATGTACTCGGAGATACGGTGGATAACGGACCGGAGATAGAAGTTTCTGCAGAGAGACGTAACATTCACCGTCCTGCACCGTCTTATGACGAGCTTTCCACTTCTACCGAAATTCTCGAAACAGGAATTAAGGTCATCGACCTTATATGCCCGTTTGCAAAGGGCGGTAAAATAGGTCTTTTCGGAGGCGCCGGAGTAGGAAAAACCGTTCTTATAATGGAGCTTATAAATAATATTGCCAAAGAACACGGCGGTCTGTCGGTATTT